>NZ_JAOTNY010000010.1:0-243694 GCF_036346455.1 Pseudomonas sp. AM14(2022) | reverse complement strand
CTCACTCCTACAGGAGATCGCATTCCCCTGTAGGAGTGAGCCTGCTCGCGATGAATCCACCTCAAATCCCGCAGAGCTGACGCAACAATTCAGTATCCAGATGCTGCTCCACCAGATCCGCCAACCGCTCGATATCGCGCTCGCGCAAGCCGTGGTAATCCACCTCCTGCACATCGCTCAACCCGGCCCAGCGCAGCAACGCGGCACTGGCTTGCGGTGATTCGAACAAGCCGTGCAGATAAGTGCCGAACACCTGCCCGTCCAGACTCTGCGCGCCGTCGCAACGACCGTCATCCAGATGCACCGCCGCGTTCTCCAGCGCCGGCCCCAGCGTCACGCCCGCATGGATTTCATAGCCACTGACCTCAGCGTTTTCCAGCGCCAGATGCCCACGGACATTGCGCAATTGCTTCTCGGCTTCCAGCGTGGTTTCGAACGCCAGCAAACCGAGGCCGGCACTCGAACCCGGCGCGCCTTCCAGGCCCAGCGGATCGTGCACTTGCTCGCCGAGCATTTGCAGACCGCCGCAGATCCCCAGCAACTTGCCGCCATAGCGCAAGTGCCGATTAATCGCCGCGTCCCAGCCGTTGGCACGCAGATACGCCAGATCGCTGCGCACGCTTTTCGAGCCGGGCAGGATGATCAGGTCGGCGGCAGGGATCGCCTGCCCCGGGCCGATGAATTGCAGATCGACCTGCGGATGCAGACGCAACGGATCGAAGTCCGTGTGATTGCTGATGCGCGGCAGCACCGGCACCACCACTTTCAGCACTTGCTCAGCCTTGTCGGTCTGGCGCTGGTCGATGCCGTCCTCGGCCTCCAGATGCAGGTCCATCACGTGCGGCAGCACGCCGACCACCGGTTTGCCGGTGCGCTGTTCCAGCCAGTCGAGGCCCGGTTGGAGCAAGGCGATGTCACCGCGAAAACGATTGATGATGAAACCTTTGACCCGCGCCTGTTCGCTCGGCGACAGCAGCTCCAGCGTGCCGACCAGATGCGCGAAAACGCCGCCGCGATTGATGTCGGCGATCAGCAGCACCGGGCAATCCACCGCTTCGGCGAAGCCCATGTTGGCGATGTCCCCGGCACGCAGATTGATCTCGGCCGGCGAGCCGGCGCCTTCTACCATCACCAGCGGATATGCCGCGCTGAGTCGCTGGTGCGACGCGAGCACCGCTTGCATGGCGATGGCTTTGTAGTCGTGATACGCCACCGCGTTCATGCTGGTGACCGCGCGGCCATGGATGATTACCTGCGCGCCGGTATCGCTGTTGGGCTTGAGCAACACCGGGTTCATGTCGGTGTGCGGTTCGAGATGCGCGGCTTGTGCCTGCACCGCTTGCGCCCGGCCGATCTCGCCGCCGTCGGCGGTCACCGCGCTGTTGAGCGCCATGTTCTGCGGTTTGAACGGCACCACCGCCACACCCTGACGGGTGGCCCAGCGGCACAGCGCCGTCACCAGCGTACTTTTACCGGCGTCGGACGTGGTGCCCTGAACCATCAAGGTTGTCATTGGGTTTCCTTGGCGAAAGCTTGCAGCGCTTGTTCGAGACGCGCTTCTTCAGCGGCGTTGGCAGGCAGGCCGAAACGCAGGCTGCTGTTGTGGGTGAAGATGCGCAGGAGGATGCCGCGCCGGGCCATGAACTCGTGCAGCGCCGCCGCGTGTTCGGTGATCAGCCACTGAAACAACGCGCAACCTCCGTGGGGTTTGAAGCCATAGCGCTCCAGCAACAACGCGAGGCGTTCACTGGCTTCATCGCTGCGAATGCGTTGCCGGGTGTGCGCTTCGGTGTCTTGCAGGCAAGCCTGACCGAGCACCCGCGTCGGCCCGCTGACCGCCCAGGGCCCGACCTGCTCCGCGAGCAATCTGAGCAATTTACGCTCGGCCAGCACGAAGCCCAGACGCACCCCGGCCAGACCAAAAAACTTGCCGAAGGAACGCAGAACAATCAAACCGATCTGGTGGGTATGCGGCGCCAGACTCAGCTGCGGCGTGTTATCCATGAACGCTTCATCGACCACCAGCCAGCCGCCACGCTGGGCCAGCCGCGCGTGCCAGTCGAGCAGCCGCGCCGGGGTCAGACTCAGGCCGGTGGGGTTGTTCGGATTGACCACCACCAGCACGTCGAGGCTATCGAGAAAGAATTCGACTTCCTGCTCCAGCACTTCGCGCACGATGTAACCGCTGCGGCGCCAGGCTTCGGCGTGCTCGGCATAACACGGCGACAACACACCGACCTTGCCAGCGCGGCGCAAACGCGGCAGCAACTGGATCGCCATTTGCGAACCGGCCACCGGCAGCACCTGCGAGGCACCGTAATAATCGCACGCGGCCTGCTCCAGGCCGTCGTCGGTTTCCGGCAAGCGTGCCCAGGCGCGCAACGGAATCTCCGGGACCGCAAACGGCCACGGCGCGAGGCCGCTGGAGAGGTCGAGCCAGTCAGCCTCGGCAATCCCGTAATCGAGTGCAGCCTTGCGCAGCCGGCCACCGTGCTCAAGCATAGAATTCAGCCCCCACGCAGAGAATCAGCAGCCATAACCATACCCCGCGCTGGACCAATTGCCAGCCGCGATCAATCGAATCGGCATCCGCCGGCGGACCTTCACCCAGTTGCGGACGCTCATGCAGTTCGCCGTGATAGATCGCCGGGCCGCCCAGTTCGACATTCAATGCACCGGCACCGGCCGCCATCACCGGACCGGCATTCGGGCTGTCCCATTGCGGGCCCTGGCTGCGCCAGCATTTCCAGGCGAGCCGGGTGTTGCCCAGCAGCGCGTAGGTCAGCGCCACCAGCCGGGCCGGAATATAGTTGAGCACGTCGTCGATTTTTGCCGCGCACCAGCCGAAGCGTTCGAAGCGTTCGTTGCGATAGCCCCACATAGCGTCGAGCGTATTGCTCAGGCGATAGAGCACCACGCCCGGCGCGCCGGCCACGACAAACCAGAACAGCGCGGCGAACACCGCGTCACTGCCGTTCTCCAGTACCGACTCGGTGGCCGCGCGCGCGACGGCGGTGCTGTCCAGTTCGCTGGTCTGGCGACTGACCAGATAGCCGACGCGTTTGCGCGCCTCTTCCAGATCATCAGCGCGCAAGGCGGCGGCTACCGGCGCGACATGCTCACCGAGGCTGCGCATGCCGAGGGCGCAATACAGCGCAAGAATTTCGACGATCCAGCCCACGTACGGTGCCCAGGAAAACGCGGTGGCGAGCAAGGTCAGCGGCAGCACCGCGATCACCCACGCGGTGACCCCGTGACTGCGCCAGCCGCGCCCGCCCGCATTGAAACGGCGCTCGATGCGCCCGGCAAAATTGCCGAACGCCACCAGCGGATGCCAGCGTTTCGGTTCACCCAGCAGCGCATCCAGCGCGACCGCGGCGACACTCAACAACGCCACACTCATTGACTCACTCCCCAATAATTTTCGTACAGCAACTCATTGAGCGGCCGCGCCTGCGCCCACCCTTCGAGTACCAGCATCGGCGCCGGATAGAATTCCTTGACCGGCCCCAGACACAACACCGCCAACGGCTTGGCCCCGGCCGGCAACTGCAGCAGATCGGCCAGTGCTTGCGGTTCGAACAGCGACACCCAGCCCATGCCCAGTCCTTCGGCACGGGATGCCAGCCACAGGTTCTGAATCGCGCAGGACAGCGAGGCCATGTCCATTTCCGGCAGCGTACGACGGCCGAAAATATGTTTTTCGCGATCGTCCATCAGTGCTGCGACCAACACCTCGGCGCAGTCGTTGATGCCTTCGACTTTGAGTTTCATGAACTCATCGCTGCGCTCGCCGAGGGCTTCGGCGGTACGCACACGTTCTTCTTCGACGAGGTTCTGGATCTGCCCGCGCAGGGCACGATCGCTGATGCGGATGAAGCGCCATGGCTGCATCAGGCCGACGCTGGGCGCCTGATGCGCGGCTTCGAGTAGACGGCGCAGCAGCTCCGGCTCGACCGTGCCGCCGGTGAAGTGGCGCATGTCGCGGCGTTCGGCGATGGCTTTATAGACCGCTGTGCGCTCGGCCTCAGTGAATGCGTTGTCGCTCATGGCCTCTTCGCGAGCAAGCCCGCTCCCACAGGGGTTAGGTGATCCAATGTGGGAGCGGGCTTGCTCGCGAAAGCGGCCTCAAGATCTGGCACAAACAGTGCCGCGATAGCCGCAGGATTCGACGGAAAGTAGAAATGCACGTACGACGCCGTCATCCGCCCTTCCCGATAAACCGCCTCGGCCCCGCGCCCGCCATTCGGGCTGATGCCCCGGGCAATCGGCGTCAGTTCGGTGCTGGTCAGGGAATGGTGATAGGTGTGACCGCGCAACGAACCTTCCGGCAGATCCACCGCTTGCAGTGCCAGTGCCGCCAGACGTTTTTGCATCACCGCCTCACCGCGCAGCAGCCCCACCAGTTCGGCGCGGGTGCCGTCGACATCGGTCAACGCGTCGAGCAGATAGAGCATGCCGCCGCACTCGGCGAGCAGTGGTTTGCCGGCGGCGTGGTGCGCACGGATTGCATCAAGCATTGCCACGTTTTGCGATAGCGCGACATGGTGCAATTCCGGATAACCGCCGGGCAGATACAGACTGTCGGCCTCGGGCAATTGCGTATCGCGGATCGGCGAGAAGAAACTCAACTCGGCGCCCATCGCCCGTAGCAGGTCGAGACTGGCGCCATAGGTGAAGGCAAAGGCCTCATCGCGAGCGACAGCAATGCGCACGCCGTCGAGCAGCGGTTCAGCGCTGATCATTTCAGGCGCGGCGAATTCCACGGCCGGTGGCAGCGCTACCTCGCAACTGCTGGCCAAGGCTTCGGCGGCGGCGTCGAGACGCAGATCCAGATCATTCAGTTCACTGGCCTGCACCAGACCGAGATGGCGGCTCGGCAACTCGATCCCGGTCTCGCGGGACAGCGCGCCGTACCAGCGCAAACCTTCGGTGAGGCTGCCTTCGAGCAATTGCGCATGACGCAAAGTGCCGACACGGTTGGCCAGCACGCCGGCAAAAGGCAAATCCGGCTGGTAACGCGCCAGCCCCAACGCCAATGCGCCGAAGGTCTGGGCCATGGCGGTGCCGTCGATCACGCCGAGTACCGGCACGCCGAAATGCCGCGCCAGATCGGCGCTGGACGGCGTGCCGTCGAACAGGCCCATCACGCCTTCGATCAGGATCAGATCGGCTTCGGCGGCGGCTTCCCATAACAGACGGCGGCTTTCCTGCTCGCCGACCATCCACATGTCCAGTTGATACACCGGCGCACCGCTGGCGCGCTCGAGAATCATCGGGTCAAGGAAGTCCGGGCCGCACTTGAACACGCGCACCTTGCGCCCCTGGTTGCGATGCAAGCGAGCGAGCGCGGCAGTGACGGTGGTCTTGCCCTGACCGGAGGCCGGCGCGGCGATCAGTACCGCCGGGCAGTGACGTGGTTGATTCAAAGTTCGACGCCTTTCTGCGCTTTGATGCCAGCCTGGAAGGCGTGTTTGAGCATGCCCATTTCGGTGACGGTATCGCCCATCTCGATCATTTCCGGCTTGGCCGCGCGACCGGTGACGATCACGTGTTGCATCGGCGGACGCGCCTGCAGGTCGCTGAGCACTCGATCCAGATCGAGGTAGCCGTGCTTGAGGGCGATGTTCAGTTCGTCCAGCACCACCAAGCCGATCGACGGATCACGCAGCAGCTCGCGGGACACTTCCCACGCGGCTTCGGCAGCGGCGATGTCACGTTGACGATCCTGGGTTTCCCAGGTGAAGCCCTCGCCCATCACGTGAAAACGCACTTGCTCGGGGAAGCGGCGGAAGAACAGTTCTTCGCCCGTGCTGTTGCGACCCTTGATGAACTGCACCACGCCGCACTGCATGCCATGGCCCATGGCGCGGGCGAGCATGCCGAACGCCGAGCTGCTTTTGCCTTTGCCATTGCCGGTCAGCACCAGCACCAGGCCGCACTCGTCAGGCGAATTGGCGATGCGCTCGTCGATCACGGCTTTTTTGCGCTGCATGCGCGCCAGATGGCGTTCGTCGCGCTCGGGGGAATCGGTCATTGGGGGAGCTCTCCGTTGAGGCTGGATAACGGCGGGCAGGCACAAGAATAGACGGCAAAAAGCCTGGCATCGCCCACCGTGATGCCGCTGGATGGATCAGGCCGGTCTCCGGGCTCATGAGCGGCGCATCGCCTGACTGCGCGCCTTCCCGCGTCTGTCGACACAGTGGCTCAAGGCGCAGCTTTTACTCATTTACCGTTGCGGGGGCAGCGCCGGGATCGTGATCGTGCTTCGCCTGAAGACAACCCTCACCGGCTTCCCTGTTTCACCCTGTCGACACACGTCACAGAGCACCTGAAACAAGCCGCGAAGGTTAGAGGGTTGGGGGTGGAGCGTCAATTAAAGAGGGGGCCGTCGGGCGAATAACTGCCGTCGATCAATTATCTGACGCCAATCTTGTGCCACACTGAGACAAGTGATATCAAAGAGCCATGCTTTTGATTGAAAAGCACATCACAACAATAAGGATGATGACGATGCAAGGCATGATCATCAGCAACCCGCGCCTGGAATTCCTGCGCCCGATGCTGGAACGCTGGTTTGACTGTATCGACCGCTACAACGCCATTCGCGGCGACAACGACACCCCTTACTGGCATGACGAGAACGCCAATCTCGGCTTGCTCTCCGCGGCAGCCTGGATGGCCGAGCTGGTGACCCTTTGTAATACCTCGACCCGAAAGCAGAACGAGGATGGCGAGCGCAATGCCCGCGCCGATCTGTTCATCGCCGGCGCCGAAGACCGCGCCTACCTTCAGGCCACCCAGCGCTGGCCACGGGTCAACAACCTCAATCTGACCCAGGCCCTGCTGGACATCACCAGCGACGCCAAACGCATCAGTTTTGCCAGTGACCTCAAGCTCGGTTGCCTGTTCGTCGCCCCGCAAAAAGCCCAACACAGCGCCAGCCCCGAAGAGTTGCAGGACATGGTCGACGACCTGCAAAAGGAACACTGCTGCGCAGTGGCCTGGTATTTCCCCTACGCCTACCGCAAGTTGCGCAGCGAAGCGGGTAACTATCACCCGGGCATCGCCGTGCTGTTCAAAGAGGCCCGTGGTTGAGCGGTTGAACCATCGGGTGCGCGCACTCCTCTATGATTAGGCATGCATTCATAGGGAAGATCAGTAATGCGCAAAACCCAACTCGCTCTCGTCATCGCCCTCGCCGGAGGGCTCGCCGCCTGCGGTGAATCCTCCAGCCTGCAAGTTTCTGACGGCACCGGTCCGTCACCGAAGCTGCCTGAACCAAACAAAACCCTGATCCCGACGGTGAACATCGCCCCGGCGGTCGGCTGGCCCGCCGGCGGTAAACCGACCGCCGTAGCCGGCACGCAGGTCGCAGCATTCGCCGAAGGCCTCGACCATCCGCGCTGGCTCTACGTGCTGCCCAACGGTGACGTGCTGGTGGCGGAAACCAACGCCCCGCCCAAGCCTGACGACAGCAGCGGCATTCGTGGCTGGGTGATGAAGAAAGTCATGGGCAAGGCCGGCGCTGGTGTGCCGACCCCGAACCGCATCACCCTGTTGCGCGACGCCGACCACGACGGCGTGGCCGAGACCCGCACGGTGTTTCTGCAAAACCTCAATTCGCCGTTTGGCATGACCCTGGTCGGCAACGATTTGTACGTCGCTGATACCGATCGCCTGCTGCGCTTTCACTACGAATCCGGCGCGACCGAGATCAAGACCCAGCCGATCAAAGTCACGGATCTGCCGGGCGGCACGCTGAACCATCACTGGACCAAAAACGTCATCGCCAGCAAGGACGGCAGCAAGCTGTACGTCACTGTCGGCTCGAACAGCAACGTCGGCGAGAATGGTCTGGATAAAGAAGAAGGTCGCGCGGCGATCTGGGAAGTCGATCGCGCCACCGGCAACCACCGGATCTTCGCCTCGGGCATCCGCAACCCCAACGGCCTCGCGTGGGAACCGACCACGGGTGCGCTGTGGACAGCGGTCAATGAGCGTGACGAGATCGGCAGCGACTTGGTGCCGGACTACATCACCTCGGTCAAGGACGGTGGCTTCTATGGCTGGCCCTTCAGCTATTACGGTCAGCACGTGGATGTGCGGGTGAAGCCGCAGAATCTGGATCTGGTGGCCAAGGCTATCGCCCCGGACTACGCCGTCGGCCCGCACACTGCCTCGCTGGGCCTGACCTTCGCCGAGGGCAACAGCCTGCCGGCGCAGTTCAAGGAAGGCGCCTTCATTGGCCAGCACGGCTCATGGAACCGCAAACCGCACAGTGGCTATAAAGTGATTTTCGTACCGTTCGCCGCTGGCAAGCCGAACGGAGCACCGGTGGATGTGCTGACCGGTTTCCTCGACAAGGACGAGAACGCTTTGGGTCGCCCGGTAGGCGTGGTGATCGACCAGCAAGGTGGTTTGCTGGTGGCGGATGATGTGGGGAACAAGGTTTGGCGGGTTTCGTCTGCCAAGTAACTTTTGCCTGACCTGAAACAACTGTGGGAGCGAACCTGCTCGCGAATGCGTAGTGTCAGTCTCCATTGGGTTGACTGATACACCGCTTTCGCGAGCAGGCTCGCTCCCACATTAGGATTGCTGCGATTTTTACTACGGGTTATGCGCCAGATGCTCCGGCTGCAACACCCGCTTGGCACTCAGGTACGCCTTCTGCCAGTACGCCTTCGACAGACTGTCCAGCTTCACCGTGCCGCCGGTGGCTGGCGCGTGCACGAAGCGCCCTTCGCCGACGTAGATTCCCGCATGGCTGACCTGCGAGCCGCCGTTGGTGGCAAAGAAGATCAGGTCGCCGGTCTGCAAACCCTCTTTGCCGACATTCGGCGCCTGCATCACGATCATCTCGCGGGTGGAGCGCGGCAAGGAGATACCGGCGGCATCGCGGTAGACGAAACCGATCAGGCCACTGCAATCAAACCCGGAATCCGGTGTGTTGCCGCCCCAGCGATAAGGCGTGCCAACCAGGCCCAGCGCGCGAAACAGCACGTCTTCAGCAGCCGGCGAAAAAGCCTGGGAAGGCCCGAACACCACCGGGGCGCGTACCACGGGCGCAGGCGGCGGAGTGCGGCTGGCGCAGGCGCTGAGCAGCGCTGCGAAGAAAATCACTGTGAGGCGGGCCGACATCGTCATAAGCAGAACATCCTGATCTGGCTGCGGCTTTCTCTGCCGAATGGACAGAAACAAAACCGCCTGCGCAGCACGCAGGCGGTTTGCCATCAATATAGATACAGGATTCTAGCGGCTACGCGGCAAACTTCAAGTAAGACTTTAACTTCACCTTGTAAAGTCTAGGTCTACTCCCTTGCCGGGCACCGTTTTTGTCGCCACGGACGTGGCGACAACGGGGGAATTACTTGCGAGCGGTGACCACGGTCGGAGCCATCGCGAGGGCGCGCTTGGCTTCGATGAAGGTCTTGCTCCAGTAGCTGTCACCCAGGCTGTCGATGCGAACACCGCCGCTGCGACGACTGCTGGAGTGGATGAACTGATTGTCACCCAAGTAGATCCCGGCGTGGCTTACACGACCGCGACGACCATTGGTAGCGAAGAACAGCAGATCGCCCGGCTCAAGGTTGCCGCGCGAGACCAGAGGCGCATCCACGTTGATCATTTCACGGGTGGAGCGCGGCAGATTCATGCCGGCTTCTTCGCGGAACAGATAACCGATGAAACCGCTGCAGTCGAAGCCGGCTTCAGAGGTGCCGCCGAAACGGTAACGGGTACCGATCAGGGACATGCCGCGTTCAAGGATACTGTCGGCCAGAACCGGAAGCTCGTACGGCTTCTTGTTGAAGTCCGAGAGTTCTTTTTCGGTGTCCAGCTCTTCCTGGTAAATAACAGAAGACTGGGCAGTGGCAGAATTTTTAACCTGCTGAGGCTGCTCTTGAACTGGAGAATGAGCAGCGCAACCGAACAACAGGGTGACGAGTGCGAGAGGCACGAGGGGTGCGAAGCGATTTAGCATGGGCACGACCGTGGCTGAAGTTGTAAAGAAGCCGAGACTATGCCCGCTATCGGCCTCATTTGCAAATTCAATCGATCTTTTTGTGACTTCCCGGTTTCTCGTTTACATCTAAGCGCTTAAGCCCATTTGACTCGATACGCGGTCTGCATACGTTGCGGAAACGCGGATTTTCTGGCGCCTGAAATATGTCGAAACGTGCTGAAAGCCTCGTATTTCAAGGGCTGACTACCAACCGAGGGTCTCTTTCAGGAACGGAATCGTCAGCTTGCGTTGCGCCTGCAACGAGGCCTGATCCAGCTGTTCGAGCAGGTCGAACAATGCACTCATGCTGCGGGTGCCGCGAGTCAGAATAAAGTGTCCGACTTCATCGGTCAGATGCAGACCGCGACGCGACGCACGCAATTGCAGGGCACGCAATTTGTCTTCATCGGAGAGCGGCCGCATCTGGAAGATCAGCGCCAGGGTCAGGCGCGATTTGAGGTCAGCCAGTTTCACCGGCAGCTCGCGCGGCGAGGTTGAAGCGGCAATCAGCAAACGTCGACCGCTGTCACGCAGGCGGTTGAACAGATGAAACATCGCCTCTTCCCAGTCCGGCTTGCCGGCAATCACCTGCAAGTCATCCAGGCAGACCAGTTCGTACTGCTCAAGGTTGTCGAGGATTTCGATACCACGATCCATCAGCTCGGCCAGCGGCAGATACACCGCCGGTTCACCCATCTGCTCGAAACGCAGACACGCCGCCTGCAACAGATGCGTACGCCCTACCCCATGCTTGCCCCACAGGTAGATGAGGCTTTCGGTCCAGCCGGCGTCGGCTTCGCATAGGCGCTCGACATAGCCGAGTGCAGCGGCATTGGCGCCTGGGTAGTAGTTGATGAAGGTGGCGTCGTCACGCAGACGCACACCTAGGGGCAGCTGAATCGGTTTCATGCTGACTGAACAGTTCTCAAGGAACCGTTAGTGGCCTCTGTGTAAAGTTTGCGAAGTTTATACCCGTGAAGCTGAGCGCACAATGCGACAGACCCCAAGCAAAATCAAAGGTTTGCGTTAACACGCTGGTTTTATGACAGTTTCTCTGACGCGGTATCGAACGAACCCGCCGCAAAACCCGGGCCAACCCGGCACAATGCCGGACCGCCCGTGATCGGCTTACAACTCGGGCTCATCTGCCCCGCTGTAAATATCCGAGTCCTTGTACAAATCGTGCACGTGACGCACCAGCACCATGATCACCGCCGCCACCGGCAATGCCAGCAGCACTCCGGTAAAGCCGAACAGCTCGCCGCCGGCCAGGATTGCGAAGATCACCGCCACCGGATGCAGGCCGATCCGGTCGCCGACCAGCAGCGGCGTCAGCACCATGCCTTCCAGCGCCTGCCCGACCATGAACACCGCAACGATGCCGATCATCGGGTACAGGTCGCCACCGAACTGGAACAGCCCGGCAATCAGCGCCGCGCCAATACCGATCACAAAACCCATGTATGGCACGATTGCCGCGAGGCCTGCGATCAGGCCGATCAACAGCCCCAATTCCAGACCAACAATCATCAGACCCGCTGCGTAGATCACGCCCAGCGCCAGCATGACCAGCAACTGTCCGCGCACGAACGCGCCGAGCACTTCGTGGCACTCACCGGCGAGCGAGACGATGGTTTCTTCACGATCACGCGGCAACAGGCTGCGGATCTTGGCCATCATCACGTCCCAGTCGCGCAGCAGATAAAAACTCACCACTGGAATCAGCACCAGATTCGCCAGCCAGCCGATCAGCGCCAGACTCGAGGCCGTCGCCTGACTCAGCACCACACCGACGATGTCAGTGGTCTGCCCCATGTGTTCGCTGATCGCCGCCTTGACCTTGTCGAACTTCCAGAAGCCGTCAGACAGGCCCAGCTTCGATTGCGCCCACGGCAGCGCCGTATGCTGCAGCCAGTCAAGCATTTGCGGCGCCAACTCATACAAACGCACCAACTGCTTGGCAAGCATCGGCACCAGCACCAACAGCAACGTGGTGACGATCAGAGTGAACAAGGCGAACACCGCGATCACACCCCAGGTTCGCGACAAACCGAGTTTCTCCAACCGATCCACCAGCGGATCGAACAGATACGCCAGCAGCAACGCCACCAGAAACGGCGTGAGGATCGGATGCAGCAACCAGACAAATGCGCAAAGCAGGACTACCCCACCGAGCCAGAACCAACGCCGCGTATCGGCCATTTACCACTCCCACTGCTTCTATATAAGGAAAGACTTACCAGCGAAACCGCAACGAAGGTGCTACCGGTGCAGGCGCTGGAGCCGCAACAGGCGCTGCACCTGCCACCGCTGGCTGCGGCGCTGCCACTGGCGTCGGTGCTTCGGCCGGCAACTCCTGCAACTTCGCCAACGACAACTGCGCGCGCAACTGATCGGCACTGCCGTTGACCCGATACACGATGCGATCACCATCGACACTTTGCAGACGCACACCGAACGGTTCGAGTAACCGCAGCAGTGTGGCGTAATGCTCAAGATTCATGCCCTGCACTTCCAGGGTCTGTTGGCCCGAAGCACCAGGCTTGGCGACAAAGCGCGGCGCCAGACGCTCGGCCACCGCCAGCATCACCGCATCGGCCACGGCAGCCTGGTCGGCGCCCTGCACACTGCCGGCCTCTTTCTGATCGCCCAGCCACAGATGCCACTTGGCCTGCCACTGCCCGCCCTCTTCGTGCGCATGCACCGCCAGCAACGCATCCGCGCCGTAACGCTCCGAAGCGCCGCGCAATGGCGCGGGCTCGGTGCCATCCAGCACTGGCGCGGTAGCCACTAGTTGCTCACTCAGATCCGCTAGCGGCAGACGCAGCGGCAAGCCGCGATGCTGAGCCGCAGAACGCAACGGTGCAGCCGCTGCCTGACCGTCGCCGACCAGGCTCGAACCTTCAGTCGAATCGTTCAGCCACCAGCTCAGAATCGACGGCCGACTCGCCCCCCACAACGACAGCCCGGCCCGACGCAGCGCCTGCTCGGTGGTGGCCGGATCGAAATCGACCTTGAGCACCTCCGGCGGCCCGGCATCAAAACCGAACTGACTGATGATCTGCTGCGGATCCTTGCGAATCGCCGCCAGCCCGGGATTTTGCGGCGCCTTGGGGTCACCGGTCAGGCGCAACACCAGCGTATCGAGCGCCGCCTGCGTGGCGCGATCACGCTCTTCCGGCGCCTGGCTGCTGACCGGCTGGCGCACTTGATAGAGACCCTTGAGGTTTTCGGCATGACTCGCCAAGCTGACCAACGACAAACAACCCACAACCAACAATTTACAAAAACGCATGGAAAATTCCCGTCGACAGGAGCGGCTGGAACAGGCCGCGTGAACCGGTTAAGCAAGGCTGTGACAATCTGCCATCGCAAAACATTCACACGCTAGCGGTAAGTTTTTGCACAGTGATAACGATAGACGGTTAATCGGCACACCTTATACAGGCAGCCGCCCGGCACAATTGCAAAAAATTTCAGTCGATTATGCCCCTGCCCGTCGGCGCGAGGATGGCCGCTGCCCCTCAAGCCTGATAAAATCGCGCGCCTTCGCAGACCGGCAACAGCCGGGCACCCCGAAATTCGCGTAAGGCCATCGCCCTCTCGATTTCGATGTTCCCGCTGAACTCGGTCGTTACCCCTGAATCCCCTCCCCTAAAGGCCTGGATCATGAGCAAGCAACCCTCCCTGAGCTACAAGGACGCCGGTGTAGACATCGACGCCGGTGAAGCATTGGTCGAACGCATCAAGAGCGTCGCCAAGCGCACTGCGCGCCCGGAAGTCATGGGCGGCCTGGGCGGTTTCGGCGCCCTCTGCGAGATCCCGGCCGGTTACAAACAGCCGGTGCTGGTTTCCGGTACTGATGGCGTCGGCACCAAGCTGCGCCTGGCGCTGAACCTGAACAAGCACGACAGCATCGGCCAGGACCTGGTCGCCATGTGCGTCAACGATCTGGTGGTGTGCGGCGCAGAACCGCTGTTCTTCCTCGACTACTACGCCACCGGCAAGCTGAACGTCGACGTAGCTGCCACCGTGGTCACCGGTATCGGTGCAGGCTGCGAACTGGCTGGCTGCTCCCTGGTCGGCGGCGAAACCGCTGAAATGCCTGGCATGTACGAAGGCGAAGACTACGACCTGGCCGGTTTCTGCGTCGGCGTCGTGGAAAAAGCCGAAATCATCGACGGCTCGAAAGTCGCCACCGGTGACGCACTGATCGCCCTGCCATCGTCCGGCCCGCACTCCAACGGCTACTCGCTGATCCGCAAGATCATCGAAGTGTCCGGTGCCGACATTGAAACCGTACAGCTCGACGGCAAGCCGCTGACCGAACTGCTGATGGCCCCGACCCGCATCTACGTGAAGCCGCTGCTCAAGCTGATCAAAGACACCGGTGCGGTCAAAGCCATGGCCCACATCACCGGCGGCGGCCTGCTGGACAACATTCCGCGCGTTCTGCCAAAAGGCGCTCAGGCCGTGGTTGACGTGGCCAGCTGGACTCGCCCGGCGGTCTTCGACTGGCTGCAAGAGAAAGGCAACGTCGACGAGACCGAAATGCACCGCGTACTGAACTGCGGCGTCGGCATGGTGATCTGCGTGGCTCAGGAGCACGTTGAAGTGGCCCTGAACACCCTGCGTGATGCCGGCGAGCAGCCTTGGGTCATCGGCCAGATCGCTGCCGCTGCCGAAGGCGCTGCCCAGGTTGATCTGCAGAACCTTAAGGCTCATTAATGTCCGCAACCTGTGATGTCGTGGTGCTGTTGTCCGGCACCGGCAGTAACTTGCAGGCTCTGATCGACAGCACGCGGACCGGCGACAGCCCGGTCCGCATCGCTGCGGTGATTTCCAACCGCGCCGACGCCTACGGCCTGCAACGCGCCAGTGACGCGGGTATCGCCACCCGCTCGCTGGATCACAAGGCTTTCGAAGGTCGCGAGGCCTTCGATGCTGCCCTGATCGAACTGATCGACGAATTCAAACCGAAACTCGTGGTACTGGCCGGCTTCATGCGCATTCTCAGCGCTGATTTCGTGCGTCACTACCAGGGTCGTCTGCTCAACATCCACCCGTCGCTGCTGCCCAAATACAAAGGGTTACACACTCATCAGCGCGCGCTCGAGGCCGGCGATGCGGAGCACGGCTGCTCCGTGCACTTCGTCACCGAGGAACTCGATGGTGGACCACTGGTCGTACAGGCAGTAATACCGGTAGAGTTGCACGACACGCCGCAGACACTTGCGCAGCGAGTGCATATCCAGGAACACCTGATCTACCCGATGGCTGTACGCTGGTTTGCCGAAGGCCGACTGGCACTCGGTGAGCAAGGTGCTTTACTGGATGGCCAGTTACTCGCGGCCAGCGGCCACTTGATTCGACACTAGGAGATTTTATGCGTCGCGCCCTGCTCTTCGCTTGCGCTCTGCTCGCCCTGCCTTTCGCGCAGGCGGCAGACCTTCAACCGTTCTCCGCCAGCTACACCGCCGACTGGAAACAGTTGCCCATGAGCGGCACCGCCGAACGCAGCCTGACCAAGGAAGCCAACGGTGTCTGGAAACTCAGCTTCAAGGCGTCGATGATGATCGCCAGCCTGACCGAAGAAAGCACGCTGACCCTGGACAAGGACACCCTGCTGCCACAGTCCTACCACTTCGAACGTGGTGGTCTGGGCAAAGCAAAAAAGGCTGATCTGGACTTCGACTGGAACAGCAAGATGGTCACCGGCACTGACCGGGGCGACGCGGTGAAGATCCCGCTGAACCGTGGCATGGTCGACAAGTCGACCTATCAGCTGGCGCTGCAGCATGACGTGGCCGCCGGCAAAAAGACCATGAGCTATCAGGTGGTCGACGACGGTGAAGTCGACACCTATGACTTCCGTGTATTGGGTGCCGAGAAAGTCGACACCAAGGCCGGCAAGATCGATGCAATCAAGGTCGAGCGCGTGCGTGACCCGACACAAAGCAAGCGCATCACGGTTCTGTGGTTCGCCAAGGACTGGGATTACCTGCTGGTGCGCCTGCAACAGGTTGAAACCGACGGCAAGGAGTACAACATCATGCTCCAGGACGGTACGGTCAACGGCAAAACCGTTAAAGGCAGCTGATCCGCCGCTACAACGAAAAGCCCCGCAGATGCGGGGCTTTTTTGTGCCTGCGATTTCCAGGCGACACACAAATACTGTGGGAGCGGGCTTGCTCGCGAAGGCGGCCTGCCAGCTAACGAAGATGTATCTGATACAACACCTTCGCGAGCAAGCCCGCTCCCACAGGGGGTGAGTGCAATCGTCAAGGGTCAGCTCAGACCGAAAATCTGGCCACCATATTGTTCAAATCCACCGCCAGCCGCGACAACTCCTGGCTTGCCGCACTGGTCTGATTTGCCCCCGCCGAAGTCTGCATCGCCAGATCGCGGATGTTCATCAGGTTGCGGTCCACCTCCCGCGCCACCGCTGCCTGCTCCTCCGAGGCGCTGGCGATCACCAGGTTGCGCTCGTTGATCAAGGTGAACGCCGAGGCAATTTCCTCCAGCGCCAAACCCGCAGCCTTAGCCAGTTCCAGAGTCGAATTGGCGCGGACGCTGCTCTGTTGCATCGAACTGACCGCCGAATCGGTGCCCTGCTGGATGCCACCGATCATCTGCTCGATTTCCTGGGTCGATTGCTGGGTGCGATGGGCCAGCGCCCGCACCTCATCGGCCACCACCGCGAAGCCACGCCCGGCATCCCCGGCCCGCGCCGCCTCAATCGCTGCGTTCAGTGCCAGCAGATTGGTCTGCTCGGCAATTGAGCGGATCACGTCGAGCACTTTGCTGATGCCGTGAACCTTCTGCGCCAGATCCTCGACCTGCGTGGCATTGGACGTGACGTCGTCAGCCAGGGACTGGATCGAAGTCACCGTCTGGTTGACCTGCTCGCGCCCATGCTGGGCAATCCGGTCAGACTCGCGCGACGCCTCGGAAGTCGCCACGGCGTTGCTCGCCACCTCTTCCACGGCAGCGGTCATCTGATTGACCGCCGTGGCGGCCTGCTCGATCTCCAGGCTTTGCTGGTGCAGCCCGCGCGTGGCGTCCTCGGTGACGCAACTCAGTTCCTCCGAGGCCGACGCCAACTGGCTGGACGACTCGGAAATCTGCCGGATGGTGTCGCGCAGGTTGTGCTGCATGCTTTTCAGCGCCTGCAGCAGCCGCGCCGGTTCGTCCTTGCCGGAGATGTTGATATCGCCCGTCAGATCACCGCCGGCCACCACTTCCGCCACGCCGAGTGATTGCGCCAACGGCAGGACGATGCTGCGGGTCAGCAGCAGCGCCAGACCGATGGTGATCAGCGCGGTAATGCCGATCATCACCCCGACCCACACTCGCGAATTGATGAAAACCAGGCGCGCGGCTTCGGTGGCAAGATTGGCGTTGTGCTTGTTCAGCTCGACCAGCTCCTTCAGGGTGACCGCCATGTCGTCGGCCAACGGGCTCATTTCACCGTTGAGAATCGCCGCCGCCTCCTCCACCCGATTCTGTGCGGACAACTGCATGACCTGCGCCTGAAACTCCAGGTACTTGTGCTCGGCGACCTTGAAGCGGTCGAACAACTTGCGCTCTTCGGGCAGCACGATCAACACGTCATAGCGTTGTTGCGCTTCGCTCAACACACCGCGCAGGTCATTGAGCTTGGCGACATTCTGCGCCAGCGCCTGCGGGTCGCGATTGAGCAGCAGGCGCATGGTCAGCGCACGCAGGCGCAACATGTCCTGACTCATCTCGCCGACCGCCATCACGCTCGGCAGCCAGTTGTTGTCGACCTCATCAGACTGGGCGCGCATGTTCGACATTTGCAGCAGGGCGAACGCCCCCAGGGCAAACACCATCAGCGCCAACACACCAAAACCCAGGCCGGCTCGCGGCGCGATATTGAGACTACGGATGCTCATGACTCTGGTTCCTTCCAAAAGCGCTGCATCAACCCTGCAGCTGGTTGCTTTAGAAGGTATCGGCCCGGCGAAAATTTGCGTAAGACCAAAAGGTGATATCAAAAGGCCTTGATACTTCGAACCCTCGGCATTAACGATTCAGCGCGGTTTCCCGGACTTTGCCGCTGTTCGCGGCAATATCGCCAAGAAGTTATCCCGGGCGACCTTACGCGCAATTTCTTCAGGCAAGGCATCAAGGAACGGCGTGAAGCTGCGCATTTCCTGACCGAGCTTGGTGAAACGGCCTACAACATCCGAACCCACCATAAAGCGCTCAGGGTATTTCTCGACCAATGCCAGCCATTCCGCACGCGGCTTGCCCTGCTCGTCCAACAGATACGGCGTGAGCATGCTCCACGACAGATCAATGAACAGATTCGGATAAGCCTCAAGCATCCGACTCACCGTCGGCAGGAGGAATTTCAGTTGCGTCTGGTGCCGATGAATTTCCGCGCTGGTGCCGGCGTGCGCCCAAATGAACCGGGTGTGCGGGTGATTACGCAGGGGTTCTTCGATTTCCTTCAAGTACAGCGGATTTTTCTCACGCTTGGAGGTGATGTTGGAATGCAGCATCACTGGCAGATCGTTTTCGGCAGCCAGGTGATAAATCCGCTTCATCGCTTCGTTGTTGGCCCGTGGCGTATCGCCAGCGGTCAACGCCGTCAGGTCGTCATGGCGGGTGAACACTTCGCCGATGCCCTGCCACAGCCCCGGATACAGATCGAGCATGCGCTGAATGTGCGCTGCGGAGTTCTTGTCATTGGGGTTGAAGCCCGACAGGAACGGATGAAAGTGCAGACGCTGCTCCGGCGTCAGTTTCTGCACGGCATCAGCGACGATCACGTCGGTGGCGCTGTACCAATAGGCATCGGCGTCATCGCCGGCGTAATAACGCGGACGCTTGGGTTCGTCCTCATGCCATTTCTTCGCCACGGGAATCCCGGAAATCATCACGTGATCGATGGAATTGTCCTTCATCGCTGTGAGCAATTTCGCCATGCCGGCGGTTTCCTGGAAAAAATCCACGTAATGCAGGTGCGCATCGCTGTAGGTGTAATCGCGCGCGCTGGCGCTACCGGCAAATGCCAGCAGGCAGGCAAGACTCAAACGAAACAAGGACACAAGTAATCTCCGGCAGGTAGGCATAGCCTAGACCTTGAGCCGATGACAAGGGTTCATCCTGTAGGAAAGTGGAACGCGGCTCTGTAGGAATGCTCTATAACTGCAAGGTCCTTTTTTGATCGCACGACTTTTTCCTACTGCCAGTGAGGTTGCCATGACTGTTACCGTCAATACCGTCTCCGCCGAAGGTTTTCGTCACACCGTACAGATCGATGACCACGAATTGTTTGCCGACGTGCCGAAGTCTGCCGGCGGCGAAGGCTCGGCCCCCGAGCCACACGACTACTTCGACGCCGCGCTCGGTGCCTGCAAGGCACTGACACTGAAGATGTACGCGAAGAAGAAAGACATCCCGCTGACCGGCGTGGGTGTCGAGGTCAAACGCGACAACAGCGAAGAGCAAAAAGGCAAATACGCCCTGCACGTGACGCTTACCCTCAAGGGCGTCCTCACTGATGCCCAACGTGAAGAGTTACTGCGCGTGGCTGATCGCTGCCCGATCCACAAACTGATGACTACCACCGACGTCAGCATCGAAACCCACGCCCCACAAGGCTTCGACAGCCAGTAATCACCCTCTTGCCAGCGGCGGGTTATGCTTCTGGCATCACCCGCTCAGCCTGGAATGCACCATGGATACGCAACCACTGATCATCCGCCCGCGCGCCGAAGACGTCGAAGGCCAGCCGATCCTGCGCCCGCTGCCGTCAGCCAAATGCCGCAACGTCGGGCCTTTCGTGTTTTTCGACCACATGCTCGAAACGGTTTATCCGACGGGCAAAGGCATGAACATCCGACAGCATCCGCACATTGGTCTCTCGACTCTGACCTACCTGTTCGAAGGACAGATCCAGCACAAGGACAGTCTCGGCTCCGATCAGGTGGTCAGTGCTGGCGATGTCAGCTGGATGACCGCCGGCAGTGCGATTGCCCACGTCGAGCGCACGCCCGAGCCGCTGTGGGAGCAAAGCTTCACCATGCACGGCTTGCAGATCTGGCTGGCTTCGCCCAAGGATCATGAGCAAGGCCCTGGGCATTACAGCCATCACCCGGCCGCAACCTTGCCGGTCAGCGATAACCTTGGCGTGCAGATCCGGATGATTGCCGGGTCAGGCTTTTGCCTGGAATCACCGGTGCCGGTGCTTTCTCCTACGCTCTACGCCGAAGTGAAGATGCAGACCGCGACCACTTTGCTGATCCCGACCGAGCACGCGGAACGCGCGATTTATGTGCTGAGTGGCGATGCGCAGTTGAATGACAAACCCCTCGAACCCCATGCGTTGGCGGTATTGCCGGCCGGGGAAGAGATGAGCCTGTTTGCCGAAAGCGATGTGCACGCAGTGGTGTTTGGTGGCGCTGCGCTGGACGGGCCACGGCGGATCAACTGGAATTTTGTCGCGAGCGATCCGGCGGCGATCGATGAGGCGCGGCGCAAGTGGGCGGCCGGGGATTGGCCGACGGTGCCGGGGGAAGTCGAGCGGATCGAACTGCCCTGAGTGTTGTGTCGCTAGAGGGTAAGCCTTCGCGAGCAAGCCCGCTCCCACAAGGGGAATTGTGGTGTGTATGAGTTCTGAGTACACATCACAATCCCCCTGTGGGAGCGGGCTTGCTCGCGAAGAGGCCAGTAAAGGCGCCGAAAAATCAGCCCTTGAACACTTCTTCCAGCAAGTCATGCATCGACTTGAACGCACGCTTGGCAGTCTTCGCGTCGTACATCATCTTGCCTGGCACATTGGCATGCGGATCGGTGAATGAGTGCACCGCACCGCCATAGCTGAGCAACTGCCAATCGACCTTCGCCGCGTTCATTTCATCTTCGAACGCAGGCAATTGCTCCTTCGGCACCAGCGGGTCGGAGGCACCGTGCAGTACCAGCACCGAGCCCTTGATGTTCTTTGCGTCGGCCGGGTTCGGCGAGTCGAGCGTGCCGTGGAACGACACCGCTGCCTTCACCGGTGCACCGGTGCGCGCCAGGTCCAGTGCACAGCAACCACCGAAGCAGAACCCGAACACCGCCAGCTTCGAGGTATCGACCGCTGCCTCGCCCTGCTTCTGCAATTGTTCGAACGCTGCCTGCATG
This sequence comes from Pseudomonas sp. AM14(2022), assembly GCF_036346455.1. Lineage (NCBI taxonomy): Bacteria > Pseudomonadati > Pseudomonadota > Gammaproteobacteria > Pseudomonadales > Pseudomonadaceae > Pseudomonas > Pseudomonas sp. AM14(2022). Next base: position 222,531 of record NZ_JAOTNY010000010.1, on the reverse strand, counting down.
CGCTTGCGCAGCAGTGCGCGGTCGTTCTTCAGCGGCATCATCGCCGCGCCGGCCTCGTCAGCGTTCTGCGGACGTACTGCCTGGCCATACACGTCAGCAATCAACACCACGTAGCCCTTGGCCGCGACCGATTTGGCGATCTCTTCCGCCCCGGCGCTGACGCCCATCCAGTTCGGCGCCATCAGCAGGCCCGGGCGCGCGCCCTTGTGCTCGGCGTCGAACGCCAGACGACCTTCATAGGGCTGGCCATCCAGCTGATAGACCACGGAACGTACAGTAACTTGGCTCATTTCTGACTCCTGATTAGTTAAACACCAGAATGAAAAAACCCGCCGAAGCGGGTTTTTCTACATCGTGATTAGGCTGACAGCTCAACCAGCAGCTTGTTCAGACGGGTCACGTACGCGGCCGGGTCTTTCAAGCTTTCGCCAGCCGCCAGAGCGGCCTGATCGAAGAGGATGTGCGACAGGTCGCCAAAACGCCCTTCGTTCTGCTCGCCGTCGAGTTTCTCGATCAGCGGGTGGCTCGGGTTGAATTCGAAAATCGGCTTCGACTCCGGCACTTTCTGCCCGCTGGCTTCGAGGATCTGGCGCATTTGCAGGCCCAGGTCCTGTTCGCCGATGGCCAGAATGGCTGGCGAATCGGTCAGACGGTGAGAGACGCGAACCTCGGCAACGGAGTCGCCCAGCGCGGTTTTCAGGCGCTCGACCAGACCTTCTTTGGACTTGGCGACTTCTTCTGCAGCTTTCTTGTCCTCTTCCGAGTCCAGGTTGCCCAGATCAAGGTCACCGCGTGCCACGTCGACAAAGGTCTTGCCGTCGAATTCGCTGAGGTAGCTCATCAGCCACTCGTCGATGCGATCGGTCAGCAGCAGCACTTCGATGCCTTTCTTGCGGAAGACTTCCAGGTGCGGGCTGTTCTTGACCTGCGCGTAGGTTTCTCCGGTGAGGTAGTAGATCTTGTCCTGACCTTCCTTGGCGCGCGCCAGGTAGTCAGCCAGACCGACAACTTGCTCGCCGTCGTCGCCTTGAGTCGATGCGAAACGCAGCAGACCGGCAATTTTTTCCTTGTTGGCGAAATCTTCGGCCGGGCCTTCTTTCATGACCTGACCGAAGTTTTTCCAGAAGCCCTTGTATTGCTCAGGCTCGTTCTTCGCCAGTTTTTCCAGCATGTCCAGCACGCGCTTGGTCAGCGCCGACTTCATCGAGTCGATGATCGGGTCTTTCTGCAGGATTTCCCGCGACACGTTCAGCGACAGGTCGTTGGAATCGACCACGCCCTTGATGAAGCGCAGGTACAGCGGCAGGAACGACTCGGCCTGATCCATCACGAACACGCGCTGCACGTACAGCTTCAGGCCTTTCGGCGCTTCACGCTGGTACAGGTCGAACGGCGCGCGGGCCGGCACGTACAGCAGCGAGCTGTATTCGAGCTTGCCTTCGACCTTGTTGTGGCTCCAGGCCAGCGGGTTTTCGAAGTCGTGAGCGATGTGCTTGTAGAACTCCTGATATTCCTCGTCCTTCACTTCAGTGCGCGGACGGGTCCACAGGGCGCTGGCGCGGTTGACGGTTTCCCATTCAACGGCAGGCTGCTCTTCGCCTTCAGCGGCAGTGACTTCTTTCGGCAGCTCGATCGGCAGCGCGATGTGGTCGGAGTATTTCTTGATGATGTTGCGCAGACGCCAGCCGTCGGCGAACTCGTCTTCAGCGGACTTCAGGTGCAGGACGATACGGGTGCCGCGCTCTGGCTTGTCGATTGTGGCGACTTCGAACTCGCCCTCGCCTTTCGACGACCAGTGCACGCCTTCGCTGGCCGGAGTGCCGGCGCGACGGGAATACACATCAACCTGGTCGGCAACGATGAACGCCGAGTAGAAGCCGACACCGAACTGGCCGATCAGGTGCGAATCTTTCTTCTGATCGCCCGAGAGATTCTTCATGAAATCGGCGGTGCCCGACTTGGCGATGGTCCCCAGGTGGGTGATCACATCGTCACGGTTCATGCCGATACCGTTGTCTTCGAGGGTGACGGTCTTGGCGTCCTTGTCGAAGCTCACACGGATTTTCAGTTCAGCGCCACCTTCGAGCAACTCAGGCTTGGCCAGGGCTTCGAAGCGCAGCTTGTCGACAGCGTCAGAGGCGTTCGAGATCAATTCGCGAAGGAAGATTTCCTTGTTGGAATACAGCGAATGGATCATGAGGTGCAGCAGCTGCTTTACCTCGGTCTGGAAGCCCAGGGTTTCCTTTTGAGTTTCCACACTCATGGTCATCAAACTCCAATCAGATGGCAGTGGCCGCGATCCAGAGGGGTCGGCGGCGGGTTGTTCACTGAGTTGGGGGCAGCGTTCAGGATTTCAAGGGCTCATCAATTTTGAAATGTGCACGGGCGGTGGCAATCGGTTCGCTCTCGGTGCTTTGCCAGGCCGTGATGGCGACGTTGGCCACGCGCCGCCCCTGGCGACAGACCTGACATTTGGCCCAAGTGTCGCGAAACTGCCCGGCGCGCAGATAATCCAGAGAAAAGTCGATGATCTTCGGCACCCCGGGCGAACCGGTGAAGATCAGCAAATGCAACGCGGCTGCCAGCTCCATGAACCCGGCAATCACCCCGCCATGGATCGCCGGCAATAAAGGGTTACCAATGTTGTCCTTGTTCGCCGGCAGCTTGAACAGCAATTCATCGCCGACCCGGGAACATACGACGCCGATCAGCCCGGCGTAAGGAATTATCCGCAACAACGGCGCGTAATCGCCCTGAGCGTGAGCCTGCAGCAGCTGTTGCTTCCAGTCATCGCTCATCGATTTTCTCCTTTGACCTTGCCGCCAAATCCCTGGGTACCTTTCAGGCCCTTACCCATGCGCATGAATGTACCGACGACATGGGCGATCGGCTGATTCGGGTCATCCTGATAGGCAAAGCCGCGAGCGAAGATCACATCGGTGGTGACCCGGTAACACTGGGCAAAGCCATAGACATCCTTCTTCGGCTCGGCGGCATGCATGTAGTCGATACGCAGGTCCAGGGTCGGGCAGACTTCGAATTCCGCCAGCACGCACAACGTGGACATGCCGCACGCGGTGTCCATCAGCGAGGTAATGGCGCCGCCGTGGATGACCCCGGTCTGTGGATTGCCGACGATTTGCGCGTTGTACGGCAACCTCACCGTCAGCCCTTCGCTGCTGGCGCTGTGTACCGTCAAACCGAGCACCTGACAATGGCGCAGGGCCGAAAGAAATCGTGTCGCGCGCTCAAAAACGGGGTTTTCAGCCATTTGATAATTACTCTCGTTAGAGCCTTTTGCCAGTAGTAGGAAATGCCGCAAAAGTTCCACTAAAAAACAAACTTATATATCTGAACGAAATGAGGAACTTAACCTTTGGGCCAGTGCTCTTAAGGCCAGTAGTTATTTTCCATAAGGAGAAACACCCCATGCGTAAGACTTTAGCTATTGCCTTGATGTTGACCGCTTCCCTCGGTCTCGCTGCCTGCGATAAAAAATCCGAGGACAAAGCTCAAGATGCAAACCAACATGCTGAGCAAGCTCAGCAAGACATGAACAAAGCTCAGGATAAAGTGAACGACGCAGCAAAAGAAAACGCCGAAGCTGCCAAAGCTCAGGCTGAATCGAATCAAGCTGCTCAGGAAGAAGCTGCCAAGAAGCAATAATTGCGACTTGATGCAGAAAAAAGGAAACCCGCCAAGTGCGGGTTTTCTTTTGCCTGTGATTTTTTGTCAGTCTTGGCTTAGAAGCTTTCTTAGAGCAATACGGTTCTAAAAGTCGGACTAATCATCAGTAACAAACTGCAGATCAGGCCGACCAGCCACACCAGGCTGCGCAGGGATGGTTTATCCGCCAGGTACAACCACACGTAAAGAATTCGCGCGATCACAAAGATGATTGCCAGGGCATCGATCAACCAGCCTTGGGTTTGCGTGGTGTGCGCCATCAGCACACCTACGGCGAACAGGATGAACGCTTCGATACAGTTCTGGTGTGCCGCCAGCGCCCGCGCGCCGTAACCAGTGAGTTGTGCCTGTTGTTGGCGCGGCAGGTGGTTGTTGTAACCGCCCTGCTCTTTCATGGCCTTGCCCACTGGCATGCGCGCGATGTAAATCAACAGTGCACTGATAAACACACACCAGAACGGAATACTCATCAAGCAGCCTCTTTATTGGTTTCGGGCAAAGGTGCCTCTGTAGGGGTATAGACCATCACATCCAGCACGTCGGAATGAAACTCGCGGCGGTACAACACGATGACCACCCCGGCACTCATCAACATGAACAGCCACGGGCTGACAAACCACGCCAGCATGCTCATGCCGAAGTAATAAGAACGCAGACCGAAGTTGAACTGGTTCGCCGCCATCGAAATCACCCGCGCCGCCCGCAGTGCGAACGCCTTGCGCTCCTGCTCCGAGACCTGACGCTCACCGATCATCGGCGCGGAACCGACCAGCACGGCAGCAAAGTTGTACTGACGCATGCACCAACTGAACGTGAAAAACGCATAGACGAACACCAGCGCCAGACACAGCAACTTGATCTCCGACATGCCCTGCGATGCCTGCTGCACCATCGGGATATCCGCCAGCAACGACACGGCGCGCTCGGATGCACCGAGCACGGTGAGAATGCCGGCGAGGATGATCAGGGTGCTGGAGGCGAAGAACGAGGCGTTGCGCTCAAGATTGCCGATCACGCTGGCGTCGGCGATACGGTTGTCACGCAGCAGCATGCGGCGCATCCAGTCTTCGCGATACAGGTGCAGCACGCTGGCCAGGCACGCGGTGTCGCGGGCCTTCCACGACGCATAACGGGTGTAGCCGCCCCAGCAGATGACAAACCAGAGCGCGGCCAGCAGGTGGATCAGATTGGCTTGGATGAACGACATTCGTTTTCCTGTGAAGTGTTGATGCATTACCTGTAGGAGTGAGCCTGCTCGCGATTCGCTGGCACATCCGGCATTGATCCGACAGGTACGACGCCATCGCGAGCAGGCTCACTCCTACATAAAACCTGTGCAGTGCTTCGACGTTAGCTCGCGGAAAAAGACACTGCCAGACGCCCATAAAAAATGCCCCGTATCGATTGATACGGGGCATTTCTGTTTAAGCGCTGAAGACCCGTTTGTGGCGGGTCAGACAACGTCAGGCAACGGCTTCGCTGCGCTTGCCCAGCAGGCGATCGCAGACCACGGCGACCACCAGGGTCATCACGCATGGCACCAGCCACGCCAGGCCCTGCTCGCTCAGCGGCAGGTGCGACAGCTGCGACGGCATCCAGTCAGCCAGACCGGCGCCCTTGAGCGCGTCGATGGTGCCGAACAGGAACGACACCAGCATCACCGGGCCGAGGATCCGCCCGTGTTCATGCCAGAAGTCCTTGCAGAAGCTCAGAGCTACCAGAACGATGCATGGCGGGTAGATCGCGGTCAGCACCGGGATCGAGAACGCGATCAGCTTGGTCAGGCCCAGGTTCGACACCAGCAGCGAAAACGCGGCGAGGATGATCACCAGGGACTTGTAGGACAGTGGCAGCACGCGGCTGAAGTATTCAGCGCAGGCGCAGGTCAGACCGACCGCCGTCACCAGGCACGCCAGCGAGATCAGCACCGCGAGGAAACCGCTGCCCAGCGAACCGAAGGTGTGTTGCACGTAAGCATGCAGCACCGCCGCACCGTTGGTGGCACCGACCGCGACTTCGTGGCTGCCGGAGCCGAGGCGGAACAGGCTGATGTACACCAGCGCCAGACCGACACCGGCGATGAGGCCGGCAATGATCGCGTAACGGGTGATCAGCGCAGGCGACTCGACGCCACGGGAGCGGATCGCGTTGACGATGACGATACCGAACACCAGCGCGCCGAGGGTATCCATGGTCAGGTAACCATTGATGAAGCCCTGGGAGAACGGTGCCGCGACGTATTCAGGTGTGGCCTGACCGATATCACCAGCCGGCAAGGCGAACGCGGCGATGCCGAGTACCGCCAGGGCGATGATCTTCAATGGCGCGAGGAAACGCCCCACGGTATCGAGCAGACGGCCCGGATACAGCGAGATGAAGAACACCAGCAGGAAGTACACCGAGCTGTAGAGGAACAGCGCCAGAGGGCTTTCGCCGGTCAGCGGCGCCAGACCCACTTCGAACGACACGGTCGCGGTCCGCGGGGTGGCGAACAGCGGGCCGACCGCCAGGTAGCATGCCGCGGCGAGCACACCACCGGCGATCTTGCCGATCGGGCTGCTCAGCGCATCCATCGCACCACCGACCTTGGCCAGGGCGACGACGGTGACCACCGGCAGACCGACGGCCGTGATCAGGAAGCCCAGCGCCGCCATCCAGACGTTAGGTCCGGACTGCAGGCCGACGATAGGCGGGAAAATGATGTTGCCGGCCCCGACGAACAGGGCAAATGTCATAAAGCCCAGTGCCAGGATGTCCTGACCTTTCAAAACTTTCATTAAGGAAATACCACACTACTGAATCGGAATTTAGAGGGGGATTTCCCTGTGGGGTTAGGGAAATGCTGTCAGTCCGTATAAGACTGACCTGTTTAGCGCGTTGCATGCCTTGTGGGCGGCAGACGCAAAAATGGCTGCTAGCCTAACGAATTTGTCTGACAAACGCACTGTTTGAGGGCGAACTATCCGATACACGACGTGTCTGTGTCGCGTTTACGCATTTATTTTTCCTAACCACAACCCTGTGGCGAGGGAGCTTGCTCCCGCTGGGTTGCGAAGCAGCCCCAATGCAGACGATTGGGTTCTGGCTGTTAGATGGTTCTACGCCTGCTGCGCAGTCGAGCGGGAGCAAGCTCCCTCGCCACAAAAATCCACTCAAATCCCATATGCCAGAAACAACAAAGGCCACCCGAAGTTCTTAGCAGCACAATTTTGTACTAAACATCAGCGAGTGAGTGAGTGCTTGATTTTCAGCCACTCTTTATTTTTAGTACATGTACTATTGTTTATACTACTCAAGGTAGGCGCAAGCCACTGGGAGTTGTCTCCCCCCTATGCAGCTGCGCGAACCGACATCGCCGGTCTTTACGATAACTGTCCTGTCCCCTTTCGATGTGCTACCCCCTGCCATGTCGCCTCCCCTACCACCGGATGCTAGAACCTACCATTGCTGATGCGCTGCGTTTGGTAAATGCCATTCTTGCTGACGTGAACACTGCGTATCCTGGATTTGAAACTCGCTTCAGAATCGAGGACGCACCACGCGATGAGGAGAGTAATGCAGCGGCTTCTAAAGATTCTGCATAGGCTAAGGTCTGGAATAAACGGGATTAATCTGCAAGGTCATAATGATCCCGAATCGGGACATTAATCCTAAAAAACTGGCTTAGTGTCCCTTTTCGGGCACATTACACGGCCACCTTTAATCCAGAGCCGTGTTTGGTCATTGCTTGAACAACTCATCCAGCGGCACGAACGCAGCCCCAGTTTCTGCAGCAGCTCTAACCTTCCGGTCAATCACCTCCGCAATGGGTATCCGCCGTCCCAGTGCTTTATAGATGTCCTCGCCGGACATGCAGATCACCTTTCGTCCTCTGCCAAACGCGTGGAGGCCTTCTTGGGTGAACCCGCCATAGCTGATGAAAACACCACGCGCCCAGGCAGCCTTTTGATCAAGCTTGCCTTGAAACGTATGGAGTTCGGCTGCCCCAATCGGATCTCTGACCCATTTGGCCTCGATCAAATACGTTTCGTTTCCTAGCTGGAAGCTACCGTCTATTTGCTCACCAACTAGGCTAAACGGCGAGCGGGCCTGGAGCCTGGAAGAGTCGAAAAGCTCTTTGAGAAATTGTTCGAATTCGTAACCACGTTTCTGAGGAGGCAGATCACGTAGATCGAAAAGCTGCTGTTTCAAAGCGTCGAGGATTGGGCCCTGATCAACCACCGCTGCCGCAGCGAAAGGATTTCGTACCACATCGGAGTGCTGCCCTAGCGATCTTATTGACTCGAGCAGGGAGAGAAAGCGGCCTTCGGCGTTCACGACGTCTTCCTCAGCCTTACTCTCTTCCCGAATAGTTTGTCGGTACTTCCAGAGGGCTTCGAGCACTCGGACAACCGTGGGGTGATCGGCGTTCTGCAGAAGGCATCTGACACGCCTGGCCTTGGAGGTGCCATCCTTGGAGAACATCTCGTGAGAGATGTCGATCTCTAGCTCCTCCATGAAGAACTCGTCCATCGTACGGTTGGAGAAGTCGAGGACGTATCCGCCGCCCATGTCGAAGATCGAATCCAAAAACCGCATCTCAGTTGATTTGAAATTCGCCACGCCTATCCTCATTTCTCAGTTCGCTGAAATCATTATCAAAACCCAGATCGCGCAAAAGGCCTACTCACCACTATGGCCAAAGGTGGGGAATAAAGCGGTTCTGCGGCTTAACGAGCACAGCCCCATATTTTAGAGCCTATCGTAGACGCACTGCAGATTTGCATGCTAGCTTTGCCGCCTCCCCTGATCTTCCTGGATCAAACGGTCGGCTCGTGAAGGCTCAAATGCCACAGGTTGCAACACCCTCTTTATCGCACGCATTTCGACGATAGTCAGCGGGCAGCCGACACCCTGGCGACCGGAGAATTGCTATGCGCGTCCCAGTCTATCCAAACGACCTGATCCGTAATCGTGGCTTCAAAAGCCTGGCCAAGCAGTTGCAAAAGCAATGGTGTGGCCCATCCCCAATCTCGCTTGCAAATGCTCAAGAAGTGCTCGCGCAAGGATTGGGTTATCAGAACTTCCACGATCTCGAAAAAGCCTCAAAGATCTGCCCGACAGATGAGCCTGCGCCACCAGAAGCAATCGTCAGGCGAGCGATTCGTTCAGCCATCCGAGCTACCCTTCAGCCGGAGGTAGGGCTATATGCAGATCAACTCAAGCTGAAACCGCTCGTAGAAGATCTTCCCCTTACAAACCTTGTAGCCTTCAAACGTGTGCAGGCTTCTCCAGATCCGGGTCGAGACCCGCTTCTTAAACTGGTTAGCAGGGCTCAGTTAGGATTGACCAGAGAACAAGTTCAGACGCTGGAAAGGATCCTTTCCGAATCTGGCGGCTTGAGAGATCGGGCGCTGTTCGCATGCATGCAAGGTGCGCTGCGGCCAGGCGAGTACCTATCAGCAAGAATGCGGCGCAATGCAGCGGTCTATAGCGTGAAGAGCCTTGATACCAAGAAGGTACATGAAGCAATTCCCGAGAGTCACAGGGTTATCTTTGATCACTACGTCAAGGCCTCAAAGTTGTCGGACGGTGAGTACCTGTTCCATGCGGCTAATGCCCCTGATCGTCCATTATCGTCTGACACGCTAAGAAGGATCTGTGTCTCGTGGGCTCGCAAAGCGAACATCAATGTGAGCCTGCTCACCCCCCATAGCATTCACAAGACCACGGATGATTACGCCGACTTAATGCACCAAATGAGCCAAAGAATGGGACACAACAAAGCAATTATGTCCTTGGCATATGTAGCTGGACGACCGACAACCAGGATCCTTTAGTTTTTGATCAACTGGCTGCCAAACCAACGTACATAATGTCGGCACCCAACTGAATGCGGGCTCAAGAAATACTCATGACCACCAGTACCCTGGCTCAGAAATCGAGGGAGGCTCAGCATGTTGTTGCCCTCATCGGTGCTGGTGCGCCAGCCGAGAGTGGCATCCCGACATTCAGAGATGCTCTGACGGGACTATGGGGGCGTTTCGATCCTGCCCAACTTGCCACCAGCGAAGCATTCAGAGACGACCCGGCGCTGTGTTGGGGATGGTATGAGTGGCGTCGAAGTAAGGTGATCCAGGCCCGGCCAAATGGTGCGAATATGGCTATCGCTGAGCTCGCTAGGCATGTGCCCAAGCTGACCGTGGCGACCCAAAATGTTGACGACCTTCATGAACGAGCCGGCAGCCAGGATGTGATTCATCTGCACGGCACCCTGTACGCGACGCCTTTGGCGACCTGGTGCATGCTACGAATCTACTAGGCTGAGCAGCGAATGAGCCCGAAGACTAATGAGTCGAAGAGATCCTTGAGAGCCTTTTCGAGTCCGTGATCGCGGATTTATTTATAGGTCTTGCAGAGCCCAAGGCGGCTCCCGCAAGGCCACCCTAGTTGTTCACTGGATAGAGCTGCCGAGGGGAGAGTTCCTGTGGCTATCGCCTATTCAATTCCTTACGTTTTTTCAGCATCAGTTGCTTTTGCGGAAATGCTTGGCGCAAGACGCTCAGTGAGCCCTGATAAGAAACCGATAAACAAGAAGCCAGCAACACCCTTATCGGCGAAGGAGAAAGCCAAGCCAGACTTAACCGCAAGATAGACAAATATTGCTGAAAGCATGCCCGCTACTATCCGGTAGCGGCTTTCGAGTTCGTGGATGTTTTTCCCAACATGACAGTCAAGCTTCTCGCCGCCCATGCGCATGATGATCGACAGTAAAGCCCCCATTGCCCCAGCAACCGCTGTCAAAATCAACTGAAAAGCCATGCTACCGATCACAGATTTTACCGTATCTCTAAATACCCAGATCGCGATGCCCGTGAGTAAAATGACAGCTACCGTCCTACCTGCTTCTGTCAAATACCATTCCCGCGATATCTCTTCACTACGATTTTTTAGATAAATCTCTGCGTTTGCGAGTATTCCCGAAGCCGTATCGAACTCGCCCTCAAGTGCACAGGCAAGGGCTTCCCCCAGCAACCTCTTAAAATCTAGGGAGAATTTATCCGGAAGGTGACTATTAGGTTTGCACTCTAATATCCCTATCTGAGATAGAGTTTTTTGCCGCCCCGCCTGACTATGCGAGTTAACCCTGTCGTACTCTTCGCTAGTTTGCCAATCCAGAGTGCTGGACGAGTCAACGAATACAATGTAGCCGTCTGTTTCGACTACTAAGTATTTGACATCCATTGCGCCCCATTTGGCTTCGTCGTAGTCTGGCATTTTATTTTGTTATCACGGCGAACGGATAATAGTCCAGACGGCGCCCGGCATTAAATACGGGAGTTTGAGCGGAGCTTTTCTTAGTAAGTTGGCCATGAGCCCAATCGAAGGCTTGCTTAACATTTACAATGCCATGACTCCTTTCAGGTAGGTAAGCATTGGGGCTAGCAATAAGAGCCTGAGTAAATGCACCACCCTTTTCATCTTCACCTGCGGACTGATTCACGCTACAGGAATAAGCGACAATTCTTCCCTCAGAGCAGCTCATCACCGCAGAGTCGAAAGCAGCGCGATAATCAAATTTGTCTTCCGCACTGTAACTCTCCATAGCAGCTTTTAGAAGGCTCTCCGATATAGTGATCTTGCGCTCGTGCCTACATACATCCGCAATCACAAACTGGCGCTTGCCGCGAGTGTTTATAGAGTCGATGCTTAGCGTATCTTCTTCTGTTAAATAAATTACGGTGCTACCGTTAGTGCCAAGCACCTGGTGCTCTCCGTGCCCTGCACAGAGGATAAAGACATAATCCACGTCAGCACATGAGTTGAGGTGTTTGGTAACCGTGGCTTTGGACTGGTCTACGAGTGTGATTATCTCATTCTCTCGCCAGGCTCCACCAGTAGGAGAGCATAGAAATGCCTTCATATCCTTAATATCTTGGACAACGCCTGGCAGATATGTCTCTACGCTAGGAGCCCCAATCAAAATAGCTTTCCTGCTCAGCATTCCATCACCTATCAAAAAAGTCTCATACTGTTCGTTGCCCTCAACCCAGCAAGAGTTGAGGAAGTTAAGCCTTGGGGATGCACCCAAACCAGCTAGGAAGGTGGATCGTCAAGCGACCAAAGCTACTAAAATGCCATCATTATGTCCATAGGATCACACTTACCATAGGTGTCATCTAGGCACTGCCAATTCCCATACCTCACCTGAGCGAGCTCGGGAAATCCCAGAGCATCGCCGTCCAGCTTAAGATTGCCATGGGGTCATGTGTTGGCGAGGAAGTAGGCAGAGTCCGGAGTCTGGACTCACATCTTATTGAGGCAAGCGATGCGTGGAGGAGCAAGGATGAAAAACCGCAGAGCGTCTAGCCTGCCGTGAACAGGTAGCTTGGCCGACTAGAGCTGCTCAGCCTAGTCATTTTGGAGCGACTACAGAGATCACTTCCACATACCTGTACTTCTTCCTAGCAGCCTTCACAGCCTCTTGTTCGGCAAACTGCGAGCTCAAAGTGTCTGCCTCGTGAATCAGCTCGTATGTTGCCCCCTCGAATTCGTTTCCAACCCGGAGCGTGACCCTGAGCCTTGGCGTGAATGCTTTCGCCGCTTTCTTCTTGGCTATGCAAGGTGCTCAGCATGAAGGGAATAGATATCGATTCGCCCCGCTCAACCGTCCTATAGGCAACAATCGCCCTTGCAGCGGCCTGAGCAATCCTCAGAATATTCAACACATCATCGCAACGAGGTTGCCGTCGAGATAATCGACTATTTTACCAACGATTGACCGGACATCCGTCCATGACGCGATTTCAACTTGATGGAGATCCGTTGGGCCGAAGGGCTCATCCGCAATTTCCCACAGGAGGACTTCACGCGAACACATAAGCCAGGCTGGCTCATTTAAAGGTCATTCGAAATCACGGCTGCTCGGGCGTGGTTGTTTGCAGGTATCTGCGGACGGTTGTTTTTGAAAGCCCCAATGACTCTGCAATTTTGGATACAGATACACCTGCACCGCTTAAGCGATTTGCCTCAGCCGCCTTTTGCGCCGCATCGGATCGTACGGGTCGACCAGGCGGCAGCTTCCCGGCTCGTGCCATTGACTCCATTTCCTGATCAACACTTTCTTTTTTAATTTTGCTCAGCTGCTTGGAAATGCGTTTAAGGCCCTCAGCGAACGGCTCATTAGATTGGAGGGACGTCGCCATTAGAATCAGCGAGGCCGGCTCAACTTCCATTATCGCTGCAAGACGAATGAGCACATCAATCGTGATGTTCACCTCGCCACGCTCTATCCGCCCCCAGTAGGAACGATCAATTGTGATCAGATTTTCCTGCGTAAAACCCTTTCTTCTACGCAGTGCTCGTACTACTACAGCCAGGGCTTCTGCGGCCTCCATGACATTTCCCCAAGCAAATCGAGGATGAGGCCATATTGCGCAGCACCATAACACGGACTATCATCCTCATTATGGTGCGATCTGCACTTTCAGGCTGTCTTCCCGTGATCCAACTGACGTTTCCAAGCCAACCCGACTGGCGTGCAGACAGATTCTCGCGAGGGGCAAGCGCAAACAAGCGGAGTTGAATTGTCAATTTCCGGGTTATTAATTGAGGTAAACCGTATGGCTAGCGTCCAAGAGCCCGACTTTATGAAAGGGCCGAGAACCCCCTTGGAAGGCCTGGCTGGCACTTCTGAAGCTCGAGCTTTAGCAGCCGACCGCTTTGCTAAAAAGCCTTACTGCCTAGTTCGAGATTGGACAATATTTCGCATTGAAGTCACCCGCGACGAGCTCTTCAAATGTCATGCAGCGGGCCAGCTACCGTTGATCTTGTTTGCTCACAACGTGGCCGAAGACAGTCAAGGTCGTTTCGAACGGGGTGACTGGGTTCGTTCAAGCATGTGTACCGATTTTCACGAGGGTGTTGTGTTCGAAACGAGAAATACGATTTACGTTTTGATTGGCCCAGGTCATGAACAACCCGCGAGCCTGAAAGACGTGTTCTCCCTCTTCTAACTACGCTCTGTATCGGAGCCCATTCAGGCTAAGGACACACGATGTTTAAAACACACGACGCCGACATGCTGGGCCTACCGGGCATGTTCGGTGAGGGTCAATACCAATGGCATCAGGTATCCAAAGTGCTTCGTAATCACTGGTATCACGTAACTGTCCAGGCCATGTACGAGGACAGAATTTCAGAGGCGGTTCTGCTGATCGACAGCGAACCACGGCTTCAGCAACTGCTGATTGCCCAGGACGCCGAGACGATCATCACAGAGGTGCAAGTAGTCACACCTGCCCACATGAATGGCACGGGAGTTTGGCGCATGGAGAAACTGACCAAGGTGACGCTTGGTGAAGACCAAAACGAGTGTGTTGTGTGCCTGCTGGAGGTCGAGACCGGCTCCAAATACCACAGCTCTCACCAACCTGGCTTCAACACTGATGTGCTGAGCAACCTTCGTCCGATCTATCACGCGAACATGATTCGTACAGCCTGAGATTTACCAAGAATCCTTCACGATACCAGCACAGATGGTTCCGTGAAGATTCCCTGGTAACGCCATACTGACTGCGAAAGGAACGCAATTATGCTGAACACAATTGATGTAAATCTGCATGGAAAACGACATACAGATTTCGATCTCGCACGAATCCTAAAAGCACAAGCGCAAGGCTTCGAAAAACCGATAACAGCCTATCTCTGCGGAGTATCCATAAAGGCTCGTGCTGGCATCGGCGTGGTTTTTGGCCACAAGCGAAAAGACCAATATGGTCGGTTTGGCGATGGTCATCTGATCAGGACTTCTGACGTCATTAAGGCGGAGCGCGAGGGCCGATTTTGGGTGCTGACAACAGTCAACTCTAGGTACGTTCTCGCTACGTTCCAGAGGGGTAATGGTAGGGCTAGCCTGCGCGAGTTTCAGCGTCTTGCGGCGGGGCTGCACCATTTCACCCCATGGGCGTTGCAGTGATCTTTTACGGGGCGACTGGGCGCTTTGTATGAGGCCATGGTGGAACCCAGACCCTGCAAGTCTTGGCTCTGACGGGCTTACATCCTCACGTCTCTGCCGAGTTGCCTGCGTGCTCCGCTTGCCTAAACCTAGGAGGAGCAATTGAACGACCAGTGATCATTCCTTTCACTGGCCGTTTCTCACACCTGTATCGGGCTATTCTGCTGCAGTTGAAGTGTTTCTTGTCACCGTTGCCTTGACACCTGTCCGAGGATTGCCCTCAAGGTGGATAGTATTCAAAAGGTATTCGTCGGGCAGACTGGAGAACTTCTGCGCCAGATGTCTTGCCAGGGTGTCGCTTGCGGTCGTCAGGATCAGGTTCATGTGATCCATCGAAGTAGCTACGAGCCTGAATATGTCAAGCATGGCGACCCTGTTGAGGTCGTCCAAGTGTGCGATTGGCTCATCAAGCAGGAAGCTGCCTCCAGTAGACTTAGCCCTCGCCAGGTAAAGTGACAGGGCCAAATCCTGTCGCTGGCCTTGACTCAACTTTTCCTGCGCTGCAAGCGGAGTATCGTTACCTTCCGCAAGCACCATCCAGTTCAGATCGTCCCCAGATACGCTTAGCTTGTGATAAACCTCGTTAGCATGCATTCGAGAGAATAGTTCTGTCGCCGGGCTCAAGAGCGGAGACAGGCTTGATACAGTCACATCGCGAACATGATCACCATATCGATTGATAGCCTCATCCGCTGTGAGGATGTGATTTTGACCTGTTTGTAGCCTTTTGCTCACAGCCGACTTTTCTTTCTGAAGCTCGATCAATTTTCCAGAGTCGTCGTCGACACTCAGCAACACTTGGCATTCGGCGATTTCCGATTCGTATCCTTCCGCCCTGATGAGTTCCGCCTCTACGCGAGTTTGGGTGGCCGCGTGCAGTTCTTTCGAAATTGGATGGCCATCGTTAACCTGGTTCCACTGGTTTTGAAACTGGTTTACAACCTGGGAAACAGCCGCAATGCTGGCGTTGAGTTGATTGGACTCTTGGGCCTTGGCTTGGATGGCCCGAAGCTTTTCGTCTACAGACCGAGCAAGGTTTGTGCGCTCTAATGTAGTCACCTCCAATTGGCGCTGGTAGTGCTGCGAATACTGAGCCAGTCTTTGACGCGCCTCCAAAACTCTGGTGATCGCGTTGGGAGAGGATGGGGACTTAAAGAAATCTTCAACCTCTAGCAGTGATCGAGCAACCTTTTTCGTCCCGATCACAACTATGACTCGAGCTCTCAGGCCTTCAAAATGAATAATGTCAGACTCTAAAAATTCGTCCTTACCCATGATGGAGAGGTAGCCCGTTTTCGACGCAAATGCCTTCAAACTATCGCGTACTGACTCGAGCAGAGCGGTGTAGTTCTCGGCGGACTTTTGCTGCGAGCGCGCAGCCTGTAATAAGTCGCTCCAAAGCTTCTCCGTTTTCTGAGCAGTCTCCAGTTTGGTCTTAGCAACCTGTATCTCTGGAGTTATCGCAGCGTAGGTGAGGTGCTGGCGCAAGGCTTCTGCATCCCCCCAATCGTGGCTGCAGAGTGGACAATGACCGGTTATCGAATTCTCCGCTGCTTCATGCCCTAGCGCCCTCAAGCGGTCTAATACATTTGATAGCGCGTCGAATTCGGATTGAGCCTTCTCGCGCTCTCGCGAGGCGTCACTGGCAGATTTTGATATTTGGATGAAGTTTGCAGGAGGAGGTACAGGGCTGCGCAGAAGGTCAGACCTTTGCTGTAGGAGGCCAAGCAGCGTGTCTTTGTTGTGGATCAGATACTCCAGGGCGCTCAGCCATTCCTGCTGTCGGCTGTCGTCCCAGTTGTATTCGACAAACTCATCCTCCACAGCCTTGAAAAAATTGACGGCGTTATGGTCTCTTTGAGCGATGATTTCGCTCTTGGCAACGTTATCCCATTGGGCAAGAATGGCGGTTTGTGACTGCGCCCACACCACGCCTAGTTTGGCTTGGCCGACGCTTATATCGACCTCAGAAATTTGCCCCGAGAGTTGGCGATGTTCCTTGGTCAAAGTTTCGCTGGTGTCTGTGGTTTCGTTAAGCTGCTTTCTGCTAGTCACGAGCTGCTGCATGCTTGACTCATATCCTGCCCACCCTTCGAGCAGGTGGTCTAATATCCCCTTTTGTTGCCTGGTGCTTTGTAGCAGCCTGGCGACTTTCAGCTGGGCATTTTTGAAGTCATCCAACACGTTCCCAGAAGGCTGACTGTCTGGAAATCCAGACAACACTGCGTTCAGCTTCGGAATGGCTTGATCACGCCCTTGCTGACTTTGAGCCAACCTCGCCTCTAGGATTTCGATGCTTGCCAAAACGCTCTTGAGCTTTGTCTCCAAACCCTGGGTCTTGGGTAACTCGTTTCGATACTCCTTCAGGTTGCTTAGCGTGCTAGCGAGATGACCAAGACCGAGTATGTCGGCAAATATTTGCTGTCGGGTTGCTGATTCGCTGTTGTCTACAAGAAGGGCTAAGGAGTTTGCGTACAACCATCGGCTGTTGCGCAGCCAATCCCGTCTGGCTTTGCTGGTAGCCTGCGCTGTACCACCCGAGACTGAGGTAGGAGTTAACATCCCTAGCAGGTCAGAATCTTTAATCTGCCTCATCTTCTTGTCGGTTGCGGCTTTGATCCAGGCTTTGCCCTTGATTCGTTTTAGCTCGTACCTGACGCCGTTTATTTCGCATTCAACGTGGACAGCAGTGTCACCAGATCCCCACTCGCACGAAAAATCAGTAGTCGTTGGAAGGTCATTCACTTTGTTTGTCAGCAGCCACTCCAACGCATAGCAAATGGTGCTTTTGCCGGTTCCATTTGCAGCGTGGATAACGGTGAGACGTGCGTCGAGAGGGATTTTTAAGACTTTCGGGACGCCCCGGAAATTTCTGATCTCGACCGAGAGGAATTTTATGGCTGAGTTATTCATTCAAATCCCACTTCTTTCCATGTTGGCGGGCTAAAACCTTTCCGGTCGACCCGGCGATTGCCTGCAGCAAGCTAGTAACACTATCGTTGTCAGTGTCGAATACTGAGAATTCGGTCTGCGCTGATGGCGCCGCCAATCCAAGCGGGGTAACGCGCTGACAACGTTGCCAACCAGTGGCATCAGAGTACACAACATGCTTTCTCACGAATCGTGTGTCTTTTTCGACTTCGTTCATGAAGTGCTTCAGCTCATTGGTCATTCCTGAGAGCGCCAGGACTAAGTATCCGTCTACGACTGAACCTTTTTTTTCCAGTCGCAGAAGCCCTGCGTCCAGGAAAGCTTCAGCCTGTCTGGTTTCTGCCCAGACTTCATCTGGCGTAGTGCCTTCAATCCGTACCAGTAGAACCGCCGCAAATTTTGTAGACCAATATTTCACTTGATTCGGTAATGGTGGGCCAGGCCAGTGAGGGTCGTTATCAAATATCAGGAGTTCTTCTTGAGGCGATACGAAGCCAGCATCGATAGCTCGCTCATCCAAGAGCTTTATTAGTTCATTGAGCATCTAGAGTTTTCCTGCGAGTGGCAATGTCATCCATGAAGTCCTCGACCGCCATTGTTTCCTCTTCGTCACAGCACGAATGAACTTCATCAAGTGGAAATACGTAGACTCGATTCACCATGCCGACGTCCGTGAATGACCCCCTTAGACGCGGGCCTGTCGTGAAGTCCAGGCGTTCTTCGCTTTCATTTTTGAGTTCACCCAGTTTTTGGTCTTTGATTTTGCCCTCAGCATTGGCAAAGACCACGAGGTGAGGATGGTTGGCAGTGTCTCTCGCCCACTCGTAAAGCTCTACCGTCATCTGTCTTACGAGGTAATCGTCGTTTGTCCACGCGAGCACGTTGTATTCACCTTCGCTCGGTGTGCTGAGCTGGAGATGACCTTTCGACCCAGGCTCGGTTATCCATGTGGCACTGCCGTGTGACTTGAGATAACTGAGGGCGCAAACCGCCTTCATTACATATTTTCCAGAGGCGGCGAGTTCTTCCAAGGAGAATGCTTTTTCTGGCGCCACGCCATGACGCGTCTGATACGCAAACGACTGGGCGTCTTTCAGCCCTCCTTGCTCAATCAAGTCGTCCAAAATAGCTAGTTGATCCCTAACCTCTGGAATGTAGTAGCTAGAGGGTGGGTGTCGATCAAAGAGCTCATGCAGCTCGACGGCTGATGGCATCAGGTCATACGTGATCCCCCCTGCCTGCAATCGATGGCCTCTAACACGCTTGAGAGTGATATTAGTACCCCAATTGAGCGTCAGGGTAAGACTGCCGCTCGTACTCCTGCGCATCACGCGACTGGGGGGCTGCATGGAAGGTGGGCTTGATCGCGTATTTAGATCGGTTTCGGTGGCAGGAAAAATACCGGTAGCACTGTGAAGCTGCAACTTACAGTCCTGAAGTCTGGCGCTGTTCGCTGACGCTATCGCAACCGGGGAAATCAATCGGCGTGCATGGTAATCGGCGAGTGATGTCACGACATCCATAAGATCGTCGATGTGCTGGGAAGCTAAAACCAGATTCGGGCGTTTGAATTTATCCTCGGCTTGACTGGCGATTAGCCTACGTAAATGAGAGTTTCTGTTCGAGGCCGGATTGACGAAATCATCACCTAACGTTGGCCATATGATCATGTCCTTGAAGGCGAGTCGAAGTGAGAAGCTGCCGTGATCAAGGGTCGGATCTTTAGGGGCGGTTTCAACCAGCACATGGCAGCTGATCTCACCTTCCGCGCCATTTGTAACCCAGCACCATCCTGCTCTGTAGTCTTGAGCTGATGCGGGCTCCCAGAGCGGATCGATCCAAGAGATGTTGTCTGCAACTCGCCAAGCGTTGAGTTGCACCCCCGTCACCGCTCCGCACCCCACTAGAAGTACGAGCGGGCTTGGATACGCTTCTACCAATTCGTTTATTTCTAGCCACTGCGCTGGCGTGGCTGCTGCCGAACCGGCAGTTACAACTACAGGTCTGCTGCCAAATACCTCTTTAAGAGTTCCGGATTTTGGGCTAAGCATGCCCTGCAAGAATGGCAATAGATCTTGGCCTTGGATCAGGCATACGTTGAGGTCATCTCCATCTCTTAGCTCCCAACTGATGTACTCCGTACGAATCTTGCTCAGGGATGCCTCTTCTCCGGCAGGCAATGTCCCTCCAAGAGACGCTAAGTAATCCCGCACGACCTTTAAGGTTTCTCCGGCATCCGAGTCCAATTTGAAGTATGTATTTCTTACCGAAGGGTGCTTACCTACCAAGGCCGATAAGCTATCTTTTCTCAGAGCCCTAGTTTCTAAGGTAGGTATCCGCTGCCACACAATTGCGCATAGTTCGGCAGGGGTTAGTTTGTTGAGGGCATCGTTTTTCTGAAAAGTCTTGGATTTGTTGAAGACTTTTTCACAAGCTTCTTGGAAGGCATCCAGCCTGTCGTTGAATCGCTTGACACCTTCCCCTTGCAGGAACTCAAAAGCATCCGTGGCTACGTCATCAGCCGCCGCAAAGTAGTATCGAAACGTTCCACCGATAGGGGGCGCAATTTGCGGTCGGATGTGTGCATAAAGGAAGAACTTGCAGGTTTCGTAAATCACCGTACCGAGATCAAGCTTTTTCTTTAGACGCTTACATTGGATAACCCCAGCTGGAACGCCTGCCTTGAAGAGAATGACGTCTCGACCTTGGTCGGCTCCATCGTTGAGACGACCCACCACGTCGTACCAGGTGTCATTGTCGCGCTCGTATTCGGCCCGATATACGTCTGCGACTAAAAGCTCAAAATGAGCATCACCCATGCGTTCGAATGGGAGTTGCCCGCAATCCATAGCGAATAGATCAGGAGCGATGGTCTTGTCCGCTCTAACCTTCGCCTCCTCGTCAGGGCTGATGAGTGAGATCTCTTCTTCGGCCAATTTCCGCTCCTAGCGTTCAGTGACTGGCATCGTGCTGAGCCTGGCGTTTCCGTTAAGACAGTGGCGGGCAACTGGCTGAGCAGAGTCCTTGCTGTGTTTGGAAGTCGTGTGACTCAACGTCCGTATTTGAGAGGCTGGCGATGCCAAGCGGCCATCATCATAAGTCGTGCAGGAGCGTGAAGATAGCCGCTGAACTAATACGCTCTCCCTCTTCCGATAAGCGTCAGCGAACCCAACCGGCTCGAACATCCCTCCATCGGCTTAAAAGTAAATATATAGGCTCCGCTCTTCAAGATCGCTTGGGTAGCTCCAAAGGCGGGTATCCGCACCCGCAGTCTCAGAATGAGGCATCCTGGGGGATGCAGCTAAGGACTATAGGGCGATGGCTATGAATAGCCATCGCTGGATGAGCTTACCCGATATTCACCTGCGGCTCCTCATAGAGCCAGTGAACTCGCAGGGTAGCGGTGAGCGGTAAATCACTTAACGAACGCCCGTTTATTCCAGTCGGTCAAAAAACTCTGCTGCAGAACGCGCGCGGTGGGGATATGAGACTGCAAGCTCCTGTTCGTTCAATGCGAACCTTTTGAGTTTAAAGGTTCCATAAATCTCACGCATCTCATACATTTTAATAGGTTTATCCCGCCCCTCTAATGCTTTGATAACCGTGTGTTTGACCGAGTCTATGCAACGCGTGCCAAAGGTCACGTCAGTTACTTCCAGCGGTGAGTCTGATAGGCCTCGGCGTCCTATCAATCTCCATTCTTTCTCATACCGCCAGTCTTGAGCTTTACGCAGTAACACCGAAGCATCCACTTCCTTTCGGGCCGCATCATCGCCGTCAAGCATTGCGGCCACTCTGCTTGCGTCAATGAGCCGGCTTCCCCCATATTCCACTTTATGAAGATTCTTCTGAGCGTCTACAGGAACTTCGTAACCGATACAAAGGCCATGGTGCTGGTCTCCATAGTGGCTCCACATAAGAGGGCAGGAGTTTCTTGTTGCGAGCGAGAGCACTCCCTTGTCGTATGCTTGAATGAGCTCAATCTGTAACTGGTAGGTTAAGAGCTGAACTTGTGGACTGGGAGAAATATTACGATATTCAGGATTGGTCGCATTATAAGCAATGTCCGCAATAATCCGCTCTGCTTGACGCTTACTATGCCGCTGGATGTGACCTACGGTCTTAGGGCCTCGATACATTATCGCCTTAGCAGCGGCTGCCATCTCCGCAGAGATCCTGTTCTCTATTAGCTTTCGAAGTGTGTGTTCGAGCTGATCAACAGGAAGATCCGGGTTAATACAGGGCTTTGTGTCAAGCGGGTCATTGAACGAAGCAGGATCGGCAAAGTAGATCTTGTCCGATACCAGTAAATCGACGGTTAGCGCACTGAATGCTTTGTATTTGTACAACCGTTTTGGAGCTTCCATTTTGGCATCCTTGGCAAATCGTAAGAAATATCAAACAGCATAATTTCGTCGTAACACGCTTACTCCAGCCTGATTTTTTGCCCAACTCCGGACACCTTGATGCGTCCGTTCTACTCCTAGAAATTCATGCTGCGTCCTGACCCACAATGCAGCGACATCACTGGGAATCCAGCCAAGTCTCCACTTTGTAGATCCTGCCAACCTCAAAAAGCTTCGGCTTGGCCAAGTCGAGCATCTTGAGTAGTCGCTGCTTTTCCGTCAGGGATGGAAACCACTCGTCAATCTCGATATTGCAGTGCTCGGATTCGCTCAGGGCCCATCTCACAATCATATCCCCCGCCGCTCGGTAGTGATCCGCCATGAAGAGCAGTTGCCCGTCTAAAAACCAACCGCGCTTGGCCAGTTGTTCAGTTACGTCAATGACGCCCGCGTCGCCAAAAAATCCCGTGGTGTCAGGATAGTGAATACCTGCCAAAGACACTTTCGCTACGCCCGAATCCCGGTCGAAGTAGGACAGGAAATGCCACCCACCAGTGGGGCTTTCATGGTGCGGGAAGTTGATAGCAGCTTTCCCAGTAATATAATGCTCAAGTGAAACGCGTTTGAGATCAAAATCGAAGAGCGGCTGGGTCATGGAAGCTTTTTGAGCCGGGCCAGCCCCTGTTTGATATGACCAGCATTCTCACCAATCGTGTAAAGCGCACCACGAACGTTGTCGCCAACTTCCGCATGTCCCTGGGCCTCCACATGGAGGGTTAGCTCCATGAGAGCCGCCTCGAGGGCTAGCTGGTTTTGGCACATTCTTTCCAGAACGTCTGACAGCGAGTATTCACCGGGCATCTACGTGGACTCCTTGATTACGACCCAGCATAGCTCAGAGAGAAGTCAGCAACTTTGAACTAATCATGACGACCATTCCCCTATGCACTTGGTCGGTTTTTATTGATCCGCCGTAACGGATCTATCAGAGGCCGGGCCTCCGTTGAAGCTGAAATCGGTGGTGCCGTGGGTGATCCATTCGACCAGCTTTTCCTTCGGTGTGTAAGCCACCACTCCATGCTTTTGAGTCGGATCGAATCTTAAGACGCGCCATATACCAAAATCGGGGCCAAAGTCGATGAACACGGGTTTGGAAACCAACCAGCGAGCAAAGAGCTTGCTGCGGGAATACCAGCTAAATGAAGCCAGTCCATTCTCCGACACTTTCGACAAACCCATTCTGAAGTTGTACCTGTCGAACTCAGTTCGCGTGCCATCGATCACCCAGATCATATTTTGATAGAAGTTTTGCCTCGCGTTGACCTCTTCGGGATGTATCGTCGATCTCTGAAACTCAATAACCATCCCTGAAGGAGTTCGGACATCTGCTATATGTCGCTCCCCTGAGGATGCTTGCAACACAACTTCCTGCCACTCGGTTGGGAACATATTCTTCCAATCGCGATGCCATGCCGTTTCCGTTTCCCACCACGGATCGCAATTGTCCAAACGTTTATGAGCCCAATGCCAGACGACATGGTTCCCGCATTTAGCGACGGTCTGGGAACCACAAAAACTGCAAACACCACGTGCTTTTGGAGTGGCCTCTACACGAGCGCCTTCAAGCAATGAGTATTTCATTTTCTTCCTTGATGATAAAAATGGGGGCGGTAGCTCTTAACTTCCTAGTTGTCAGTACCTTGTGACCCACAGGACGAAAGACAATATCTGAACACGGAAGTCGTCCTAGCAGCCCGGCAGGCCTGCGTAAATGCGTAAAGAAGCAGGAGGCGGAGGGTGCTCCCACTTAAATCGCCTTCAGGAGACGCTCAAGCGTTTGATGCTCCCATGTGCTAAGCATAGCAATGGGATCTGTGCCAAAGCGATCTCCCGAGTCAAAAGACCAGCGCCGCCCGTCAGGGCTTATGCACTCCTCGCAGTAGTCCAGCTCATCGCGGTCGTTATGAATAGAAATTCGCCAACCTTCGACATTAACTTGGAAGCGCTCCGCATAAATTTCGTCCCATCCCCGCTCGCAGGCTCTAACCATAATTAGCCGGCCAAGAGCTACCTCCCTCAGCACTTGGCTGACCTCTCGCGCTGAGAGTGGAGTCTCTTCGGTAACGCCATCGAGCTGCGACGAACGAGCTGCCGCTCTGGCCTCTTTCAACAATTGCTCAGCGTACATAGCCGGATCATCATCTGGCAACGGGTAGCCTGCAGCAGATAGAGCTTCGGCGCGCTCTTCAATGAGCAGACGCTCGGGATCGCGAACCGTTTGGTAGGCTCTGCCTGGTACGCGTCGAGTTGTGTCCATTCCCGGCTCCCCAGAAGGCTGATGACTAAGAGCGACTTAATTACTTTTAGAACGATAACAGAACGCTTCGAATAGCGATGCCGAGCTCCGAATCATGAGGGTACGATGCGTTGCGATCTATGCTTCACAGAGGCTCAGACGCCAAGCAAGCGGAGCGCGCAGGCGTGAGGGATGCGAGCCCGCAGGGGGCGAGACAAGCCTTGGCGGGGCTCGATTCACGGCAGCCTGACGCCGCAGGCGGCATGCCATCAACGCTAACAATAGGTAACTCGAATGCCCGACGATGAACTCCGCGAACTGGAGGCCAAGAGACGAAAGGCTTTGTGGATGATTGAGAACATAGCTCCAGGTGATCCGAAGGCGTTCGAAGCTTTATCCATCCTTGATGACCTTGAGCTTCAAGAACGTAAATACTCCCCCAATGCTGACAAGGCACTTGAGCTCAACAAGCTTCGGGATTGTGTCACGGTGCAGCATCACCACTCTGGAATCGACATCATTTTGGAGCAGACTATCCCGCAGCCCTGGAGGGAGCGCTTCGTTCAGGCAAGTATCGGCTCCACCAGGTTGCTTGATAGGCCATACGCCTCAGACTGGGATAAATTTTTGGCTTGCTGGGAAACAGAGATGCAACACCTCGAGGCACACAGAGCTGCCTGCAGTAAGCCCAAGCTGGATTGATGCAAACGGAGAATAGACGTGGAGCGAGACGGCGATGACACCGTGTATTGCGATATCCAAATGCCGGTGGCTCAAGGGCGGGAGCTATTGGAGTTTGTGAACGCCCTGCGAGAGTCGAAAGCTCATCCACGTCTCGACAGAGTCTTCGAACACATTCAGTACGAGCTCAGCACGTCCATCGATATCGTGGATAACCCGCCAACGTGGGGGCCCTGGTGCGAGTAAAACTCCTCACCGTCGAGTTGTTAAGCTATAGCGAAGCCGCTATAGCGCGTCGAGGGTTGAATTTCGAAAAACTTATTTCTGGCATCTATGGTAGGTGTGGATGTGCGCAAGAATAGCGTTACTTTTTCGCCATCTTTTAGGAGGTCAAAATAGGGCTCACTAGATCTTACTCTAATCCGGATTTGTGCTCTGTTAGCATCACTCGAAAACTTACGGAATGTTTTGATGTAGAACGAGCCGTTAAACAACTCAACCGATGCGGCTCCAAAAACAATAGAACTGTTCCAGCTTGCTGAGTTGATATCCTCCCCAGCGTGACTCAACGGAACGAATGCATCAAAGTAATTAGATGGCTCATTTTCAACATGGAGCTGATGCTCGATTCGTTCGTTCATGCTCAAAATTCTCCAAGCATCGACAACTTCCTGTAGCGTGCCAGGGTGGATTGCTGGAGAGCTCTGAACTTGTTGGGCAAGCGCAAGCATTTGTGCTCGCGTAGGCATGGCCTTTTTTTTCGTAGTAGGAACTGCGCCTAAGTGGCTTGGGATAATTGTAGGGGCTACTGCCATTGCAACTTTTTTTTGTTCTCCCTGAACATTGGAGGTCTCAATGGACTCTTTTTCGTTCTTACATCCCGTGACATGCCTGTTTGGTGCCCTAAAGAATTTGTTGTTCCTTTGCGCAGGGACGACCTTTTCCAAGCAGTTCGGTTCAGGACAAAAATAATAGAAAGCGGAGTTGTCTTTTGCGTACTCTGCCGACACGTTGGCGCCCACCTCCCAGCACACTGCGGTGGTCATCAATTCAGAGCTCATATTTCTTATTCCTTAATTATGTGATGTTACAAGCTTTGCTCGCCTGAAAACTCATCCTATCCACAGTGATGGCCCATGACTATCTGTGGTTTTCATCTTGTCCTGAAATGGAGGGTGAATTGAGGGACTATCAAGGTCGCGTCAAACTTAAAGAGCTCATTACTGAGCAAGCGACATCTACGCTAAGCCTGCTTAGGTTCTGGAGGATGCGCGTTCCGAGCGCACTGCAAAGCTAAGCCGTAGGCGTCTGCGAGGTGAGGCGCAATACAGCCCTCCATGCTTATGTGTTGTGTCATCACGTTGGAATGATCTGCGTCATCCAATTTGCGATGAAAAATCAGCCAACTGTGCAGGTGCGGAGTCGTCTGCGTGGGATGGCTCCCTGCTGCCGCCGAAAGCTTTCTAGCACCCTGATCGTCGGTCATCACAGCCAAACCACGACTCATGGCGAATGCGATAGAGGACAACTCCCCCTTTCCAAGACGCCTAAGGTTTTCCAACCTACTGATGGCTTGAAGATCATCGAGACTGCAAGCATGTACCGGGAACTGGCCCTTTTCACGCGCATCAATTAGTCGACGCTGCAGCTCGCGGCCAGCGTCGGTTGGTGATGTGCGGGGCTTTACTAGACACTCGTAGTTCACGAACTCCGTGACGCAGAAGTGGCATTGCGCAGCCAGCGCAGCGCGGTACAGGGTGCTAGACGATAGGACATTCCATACCGAACAGGTGTCTGTCACATTGATCAAATGGAAGCGGGACGGGTCAATGGCCATTGGAGGATCTTCCATAAAGGCTGAGCAACTCTTGAAGCCCTCCCAAGTCACAAAGCAAGGCTTCAGCCAGACGCCCCTGGGTTATGACGCCACGACTCTCAGCGTCCAGACATAGCGCTACGTAACTATCAGATAGCCCCTTCTCCAGTAACCTGGCCTTACGTTCACGTTGATGCGTCGTCAACTGAGCCGGTAATTCGGGATCAATCTTAAGTTCTCTCGGCACGCGGTAAGACTTTATTCGCTGCAATGCTAGCGCGCTAATAAGTCCCTCTGACTTCAGACCTACGCCCAACGCAACGCAGCTGACACGCAATTGATTAGCCCAATGCTCGGTATTTGCCTGCGTCCATTGTTCTGGGTCAGGGAGCTGTCGAAGGAACTCTGGAGGCATTAAATACCGGGAAGCAAAAGCGTTTGCTCTCACTTCTACAAGATCATCCTTAGCCGCACGGGAATACGTGATACTGGGGCCAGTTTGCGCATCAAAAAGAGCGTGAGCAAACTCATGTGCCGCGCTAAACCGTTGCCGGTATACGTCTTCGCTGTAGTTGACCAGAATGCACTTCCCAGCCGTAGGGTGAGCTAGGAAGAGCCCTGATATGTTGGAATTGCCAAGCTTCCGACGAAATACGTGCACGCCGGTCTGGCGAATCTCTTGGTACACATCCCGAGGAACGGCATTGCTAGCGTGCTGGTTGAAGCGGCGAAAGGCTTCAGCCGCTCGGATCCCATCATTTTTAAAATGCCCGGAAGCCTGGGGCGCGGGAAACTCGAGCTGCCTTGCATTAAGCTCTCTCATCAAGAAGTCTTCTGTTTCGCAGAGGTACAGGAATTCCTGCACAGATCGTCGATCCTCCTTGGTGAATTCAGCGCCGTGCCTGCGATACAGGATTTCGGTCTGTTCAAAAGGGGCGAGTGCTCGTTCGAGATGAAGAATTTGAAGTTGCAGTGGTAGAAGTCGGCCAGGATAAGCACTTCATCACCAGTAGGCGCTTGGGAGCCAGCTTCAACTGACAGCAGGCGCTCAAGGGGGATGCGGGTGGCTGCACTTACCTCCTCCTTGCTCATCGCAAGCTGCTCGCGATACCGAGACAGCTTTGAACCCAAAACAGTTAGATTCATTGCTACACCCACTCTCCTGATCGGGACCGTCTGATCCTAAATGTATTTGGCATGGTCTGGCTATAGCCCCACCCGATGGGCGCAGGTCAGCGGCCAGCTATCAGAACCTGGGCAAATAGCGTTTGCAGTTCGACTGGGGAGGTAATCACGCTGCCTGACGCATCTCCGCCGTCACCGGAAAATCAATGCAAGGAACCAGCGGGTAAGCGGAGCGCGCAGGCGTGAGGACGGAAGCCCGAAGAGCCGAGACCTTGGCACCGCCGAGGCTCGGTACAAGACAGCCGCTTCCAGTAGGGACACGCCCCAACCGAAAGCGCAGGGTCATCAAAGCTCGGCATCCCAAGCATCCATCGCCTCACTCAAAGCCGCGTACCACTGGAGATCACCGGGCTGTAGAGCATTCGCGATTTGCCTGTTGGTATTACCGTCAACCCAAGTCGGTAGACACTCTATGGCTTCTGTGAACAGACTGGCTGTAGCGACAGCAAATCGCCCCGTACTTGTAGACTGAAGGCACACGTATCGCACGGTAGCGCCGGTCTCCAACCGACGCCAAGCCACCACCTCGATACAGTCCATGGCACTCACTGGAGCCTCAACGGCGGGACTCGCTTCCTGCTCCACCTGGACGTCCCCTGCTGCCTTGAATGATCCGCTAGGCGCTCCTGGATTGTGGACAAGATGCTTCAACTGCTCACGTGAGGCGATTATCTGTTCGCGGAACTCTTCGGGATCGATAGACATGCCGCCCCGGTCGGTGACCGAAAGGGTCTTCAGGCTGTTTGCTGCCAAGATGAACTCGCGTTCACGAGCTTTTTCCCGCTCGGAACGGCGGTCGGGGAATAGCCAGGCATTTAGCCGCCGGAGGTTGGTCATTGTTGCTCCAGATGCTGTCTTGGTTTAGCAGTGGTGAGTACAAAGGCTACCACTGACATGGCTCATCGCCTGAGGCTGGCTCAAAAGGTGTGATATGGGCGGTATCTTTATTTCTGGCAATTAACATTTGGCTAAGGCCAACCTGTCGACTAAATGCCTTCGGCGGCAGCGCGACCGCCTCCTTCACTGCTTCGATGTCCCCAACCAGAATCACCTGAACCTCAGCTCGGGACGTAGCCGTGTAGATGAAGGTGCGATCAAGCACTCGTGATTTGCGTACTGGCACAATCACCCGTTTGAACTGGCTACCCTGGCCTTTGTGAACGGTGATTGCATAAGCGTGCTGGATTATGTCCACGTCGCTGTCGAGGACGTAGTGGTCTACACCTTCGTAGATCGCTCGCCCCAACCCTATTCGAATGTCAGGGTTCTCATCGTCACCCAGGTTTATGTTTTGCGGTTTATCGAAAACCTCAATGAGCTTGCCCAACGAGCCGTTCTGCAAGTTGCGCTGCCAGCTATTAGCGGTGTACAGCAGCAGATCGCCTTCGCAGAAGCCGGTCGCTTCAACATCGCCGGTTGACGGATTGACGGCCATTAGATGACGTCCGTGTCCAGCGTACCGGACGTGACAGATCCGATTGATGGCCTCTACCCCAGCAAATTGACATGAGCGCGTTGCGGCGAGTATTTGGGTGTCGTCACGATCCTGTTCGTAGAGCTTTAGGATGGTCGGGATGACCTGATCATCGGAGCAACGGATGAACACTACATCGTCCGCTGTATTTGTCGAGAACGCTGGCCAGCGACCTTCCCTGATCGCCTTCGCTGCAGCGGGAATGGCAGATCCTTTAGCCTGGCGTTTAACTTCAGTGAGCTCCGTCTTCGGCATGCTTGGCAAATCACAAAGCACGTGCAAGACAAGACCAGCCCCAATAGGTGGAAGTTGATACGGGTCTCCCACAAGGATGAGGTGAGCGCCAGCTGGAAGCTTACAGACCAGGCGATGGAAAGCCACCAAGTCGAGCATTGAGGCTTCGTCGATCACGATGATTGGGGATGGCCCCATGTCTTTATTAGTGACGCGGCGCAAAAAGCCCGCAATGGTGATCGCCTCTCTGTGAGTCGCCTCTGCCATACGGGCTGTTGCCCGCCCCGCCAGTGCCATCTGGAAGCATGGCCGACCCAATGTATCCAAGACTCGGTACAACGCTTTGAGTACCGTTGTCTTACCAACTCCAGCTCCGCCCGTGATGATGCTGAAGCGATTTTCGAAAGACGTCCGGATTGCTGCCTTTTGAGCCTCGTTCAGAGCAAAGCTTGGAACCCCGAGGTGCGTTCGTTCATGACTTTCAAAGTCATCGATCACAGCATCGATGTCAGCTGGAAAGAGTTGTTGCGGTGTATCCAGGTTACGGAGCAGCTCAGTGATGAACTCAGCACATTGACGCTCCATGAGGAAGGCACCGGGGGCGTGCAAAAACAGATCACCGTTGACTGCTTGACGCGTTACGAATTGGCCAGTGGTTTTGCCCCGAAGAAGTGCTTCGTCCAAAGCTGCTTCGGGAGCTAGATACGGCGCAACTAGCCGATTGACCGTGCCAAGAAGGTCTTTCAAGGTGGCACAGGTGTGACCTTTGCTAGCTACTCGATAGAGAGCTTCTTCCAAAGCTGCAGCGAGCCTGCGCGGGTCATTGAGGACTACGCCGAATTTGGCTCGAGCGATGCTGTCGACACGATCCCAGCTTCCCTCAAAGCTCAGAAGCCGGTAAGGATCTTCAGTCAGCGCACCGGTGGTGTTCTTCTTGTGAAATTTGATTACCTTCCTGGCCAGATCTAGAGGTATATCGTGCTCCTGGACGAAGCGCAGAGTATTGGAGTCTCCATCTTCGGCCCACTTATCGAAGAGGCCCGAGCGAAGGTGTTCAGACGGAATGACCGACTGCACTGCGTCGTGATCCCGATTATCCAGCATGTCATACAGCCGCTCGCCATGAGCATCCCATAGCTTGGTGGCTTTGACCTCACGGATACCGGTCACATGATCAGCAATCCACTGAATTACTTGACTACCGGAAGGGCGAACAAGGCGAATGTCCTGAACCGCTATCTGCGTTTCCGTGACGATATAGGAGCCATGGGCATGTTGGATGCTCCGTGTCTCACCATAGACCTCGTAGATACCCCCAACGGAGATGTTTCCAGGATCGATGATGGTACTGGGAACGCTGATCACCAGCGCAGTGGCGCGGTCGCACAGGCCGGCTGAGAGGTCGACACGGTGTCCGAAGGCGATACAGCTACGACGGCTCTTCGACCGCACACGGGTGATACGAATTGTGGCATTGAGCAATTTTTGGGCGGGGGCATTCATCGTGGCAGCCGTCCAGTTTCTTCCAGGAAGGAAGACATCAACTTGTATCTCTCAAGCAGGGCTTTAACTTGGTTTAACTCAGTACGCAGAGACGCGTTTTCGAACTCCAAGGAATTCAGCCGTTGGCTATCCTGATGGTGTTGCTTGGCTTCACGATCACGCATTGGTGGCTCTTGGCTAGAGAGAGAAACTGCGGGATTTTGATCGGCCAAGACGCCAGCGTCCTTAAGTCGCGCCTCAAGCGCTTCCAGCGCACTTTTGATAGCTGGATTCTGTATCAGTGCGCTCTTACCGAAGCCGCATTCTGCGGAAATTACTGAACGCTTGAGCTTGCCTCGGTGGACATACTCACAAAAGTCATCGTCTGACTTCGATGCTGACCAAGATAAGAAAGCTTTCAGATTCTGCGCGGCTACCTGTTGACCACTTGCCATAGCTCAGATCTCCTTGAGAACCTTTTTGATGGCATTCACGTATCCGTGCTTGTAGATTTCGCGCTTATTTTCGTCCTTGACCTGGCCGGCTGCGCTGACAGTCCATTCATGGTACTCAAAAAACTCGTCCGAAATAGCAGCCTTCAACGCTTCGACTTCCATTTCATTGAGGTTCAATGTCTGGACGAGCTGTACGGCACCGCTTTCTATGGGCTGATCGAAATGTTGCACGGGTCTCCTGTCCACAATCAGCTCACTGTGCGCCTTGAGGGTATTGAGCTCATTGCGATAGCGGTTACGCTCAGCAATGATCTGACCAAAGATGGCTCGCATAGCGGGATCCGAGAGTCGCGTAAGTAGCTCGTAATCCTTCGGAACCCGATTAGCCTTGGACAGAGGATTGAAGGGGGCTTTCATTGAGGCGCCAGCGTGGGCAGCCCAAGCCTCAATGAGCTGCCGAAAGACCAGCCCCGTCTTATTTCGAATAGTTTGGGCGCTCGGGCCTCCTCGCTGTACCGACAAGCGCGCAATTTCTGCAATCGAGAAATTCCGCTCGCCTGCCGCATGCCGCGCCTTCAGCACGTCATTGAGAACGCTGAGCGATCTCGCCTGTCGGGTTGAGGCTTGCGATTTGAGATCTTCGAAGATCGCCTGAGCATCAATCATGGGTCGAGTCCAGAAACGGTTTTCCCTGAAGTTGCGATTAGATCGGACAACTTCATCACCGGGCCTTGGTATACCTCTTTTAGGGCTTTGATGCCCTCTGGGAGGAGTTTCATGTGTTGTCCGGCCTCAAGTAGCCCTGATACGCAGGTAAAGCCTTCCAGCTGGTCATTTGGCGCTACTTTCCGGGCCATCGCTCGCATCATGGCATTGCCAGCAATGAGCTGCATACGCTCATCCATTTGCATGAAAACAGGCGTATAGCCATTTTTCATTAGCAGCCGATTCAGTGTTCTTGAGCGCTTTTCAATCGCCGGAGTCTTTCTGAGATCGTCAGCCAAATCGGGATAAATCTCAGCGTCGTTGCAGATCTGCGACAATTGAAGCAGCTCTGAATCAGTTTCGATGAAGCTAATCGGCTGATGAATATCTTGCATGCTACCCACAGCAACTATTTTCTTGCTGTTGTCACCGCTTTCCCTAGCTTGCTCTACTGAAATTAGGCGCCCAATCAATTGAAAACAGGCCACCAGATCTTTAGCCAGTAAATCCGCAAGTACAATTTGCTTTTCATATCGCCGCTCTGCCTCCTGCAGCAGACTTTGATCTAAAAATGGAAGTCCTTGCTCTACTGCATGGTATCGGGCATCTAAAAGACTATCCCGAACCTGCTCATGCTCAACCGCCAAGTTAGCCGCAAGGGAAGCTTTGTAGCTGATCGAGTTAAAGTGTGCCCTCAAGGCGTCCAGATAGGTTGCGTCGGTGATAAACCAGCGGCACCGAATACAATTTTCAGGGCCGTTAGGAACAGGGCCATAAACATCTCTGATGGGCTCTCCACCATTCCAACACCCACCCACACTGCCAACCTCATCAGATCTTGATGTGTTCCCACCAACCAGACACAACCCAATGTGGCGATATTCCCAGCCAACCGGGTTGCGGTTCACCAGCACTGCTTGCAGTGAAGCCTCATCTCGATATGCAGTTCGTGAACTAATTTGTCGAAGGTCTGCATCACGCAGAAAAATACGGAGGGTGTCAGCCTGATGAGCTTCCAGCCTTACAGTCGCAATGTC
This sequence comes from Pseudomonas sp. AM14(2022), assembly GCF_036346455.1. Taxonomy (NCBI): domain Bacteria; kingdom Pseudomonadati; phylum Pseudomonadota; class Gammaproteobacteria; order Pseudomonadales; family Pseudomonadaceae; genus Pseudomonas; species Pseudomonas sp. AM14(2022). The sequence continues at coordinate 189,206 of NZ_JAOTNY010000010.1, read as the reverse complement.
CATAGCCTCGGACATCATTGCTACAGTGGGCTTGACATAATAGAGCGTCATAAGAAGTCGTGAGTGGCCTGCCAAGAGTTTTGACAAAACCGGCATAGGCACCTGCCCCTCCATTGCATAGCACGTCAGCAAAGACACTCTTAGGCTGTGCATTGGAAATTCTGTTACAACTTTCACCTCGTTAGAATCAGCTGGGTATTGCCGAACGAAGCGAATGCGGGAGCCGTCGCTAAGGGTCTGTCCCCGCTCAGCGATTTGCTCCTCTAATGCACTCAGCAGCCGATACCAATGAGTTGATAGCTGAGCGGAAGTGATAGGCTTATCCCGATCTCCTTCTCTCTCACAAGGATTGCGAAAAAGGAAACAGATCGAACCCATCTCGCGGCGCGCTTGCTCCGACTTCGCCTTGCCAAAAAACTTAGATTGCAAATCCGTGCAAGCAGTTTGCTCACAGATAGGATTATAGTTTTCTTGCCAGTTCCTAAGCTTTTCCAGCCAATGCAATACTTCTGCATGCTGCCAGGGAATTGTATAACCACGCTCGCGATCATCTTTATTTTGATCGGCAGTCTTATTGGTATTAACGTACAATCCAGTCATAATATCGCCGATATCCGCACTACGAATACGGCAAAACACACCACGATTCCATGGATTCTTTTCAGTGCCTAACTTGAAACCATGCTTATCATTAATCACCCATTCGCCTTGATGGTATCGCCAGGTGTCGGCCTCTCCTGAGTCCAAAAAACGAACCTGATAGGTACGCAATGGTAAGTGCAACTTTACCAGCAAAGCAACTGAGCGAACAGGAGACCACATTTCGTAAATTTGTATTTTCCGCGCCACCGTACTACCATCACGCCGCAACACAGTACGTGTGCGCCACACACAGTCGAGATCAGACGTATCAATAAGAGACTGATTAACTTCAAACCAGTCCCCAGCATTATTCGCTGAGCTTCCATCTGATCGTTCATGAGTAAACACTCCATGCGACCAACTCCAGTCGGAAAAATTTCCGAACGGCTGAGGACAAAGGATCTTCCTCACATCCTTAATGTAGGCATAAGGCAATGGATTGCTTACAGCCTCAGTAAAATTAAGCCCTTTTTTGCTAGCCTTCGTGAAAGGATTGTTTACGATTGGCAACATACGGCCTTCGTCATCAGGCTCGCTAAAATGATTAGCGATCACCCAGTCAAGAAAATCAACGATATAGTTCTGAGTTCTCGCTGCTCCTGCTAGCTGTTGAGACCCCTGGAGCATTTGTGACAGATCTGGTAGAGCATTATTCTTGCCCATCGTGAAAAAATCATACGGATTATGGGCGCCGGTCACAATTGGCAAATAATCTTTAGAAAGTATTATCAGCGCTCTAATCTTCCAACTAAGTGCCTCATGCTGACTCACAATCCAACTGGATATCAAAGCACGCCAACTTTCCCATTTAGCGCCGTGCTCACTGGTCAACCAAGAAAACGTAATATCGGTGCTTCTACCATTCTTTTTTGAAATCTTTTGTGGCGAAACCATTATTATTTCCTTAGTTTGGCGTTTGCGCCTGACAGAAGTCCAGCTGGATCGATGTCTTCAAATCCGGTTTTCAGCAACTCGTCCCAGTTGGTAAAGGAAGAAACGGGGCTACCTTGAGGCTCTGGTGAAGCTTCCAGACGCTGGCTAGCCTCAGTCAAAGCGTGACTGACATCTGCGATTCCTGGGGACGTGTATACGGCTTGAGATTCAAGCGATGAATGATGCAGGGCCTTCTTGCGCATGACCGGATCAATTCCAGCGCGAGTCATTCGTCGTCCATAAGCGTGCCGATGACCATGCGGGGAGCGACCTTCAACTTTGGCCGGTAACATGCCGAGTCGGGCCAGCGCTGCTGCGTAGTTCTCGTTGAAAGCATTAAGAGTGTAGGGCTGCCCTAAACTTTTCTTTTCGTAAGATACAAACGCATAAGGGTGGTAGCGTTCAACGCCTACTAGGTAACGTAAATGCTCGCGCCACAATTTGAGAAAAAGGCGAGAAAAATCAGATGGGAACCAGTAAAGCTGGATGAAGCCATCACGATGGTCTGGCGACCGGTTTTTCCAGCCTACGCGCTTAGTACCTCTCAACCGGTTACGTGGAGGAAGCGCGTATACCTCTCGCAGGTAGGCCGAGCGATTGGACTTTCCTGTACGACTCTTCCAGCCATCAGGCGCTTTTCCGTCCTCCGGATGATAGATACGAACAATGACTTTCGTATCATCGTGCGGGTCGTCGGTGACATCCTGTACCCAGAGATGGAGCGGTTCACTTTCACGAAGACCGGCACCGTGCATCATGATTGCGATTAATTGGTCTCGGACAGCGCAACGACGATCCTTAGCGCCGCCAAGGCCTTCCAGATAAAAACGCTCAAACAAAGGCTCTGGAAAGGCAACTGCATCATCCTCAACCCGACTTAAAGCCCGCCGACCTTTGACATACCTAACCCTGCCAACTGTATCGTTCACGGTTTTGTTCGCTACATGGCCTAAAAAATCGTTCTGATTCCTGCGGTGCCATGCGGCATACATAAGGCGCTGATCATGAGTGTTGGCAGTGATCAACGGGTTCATGTGATCGACACCATGATGATCGGCGAGGTAATCCGTCAGTCCCTTGAGAGCATTCAGATGCTTATTGGCGTTCGCAGTGCTTGCGGGGATCCAATAGAGACCAGAAGGGTCGAGCCCATCATCTCCTACTGTCCCGCTGTATAACCGAGCAGCGAAGGTCTGAAAAAGTACCCTAGGACTTGAAAACATCCCTTCGTTAGCCTCCATGTACTCAACCAGCAGTTTGGTCGCTTTAACAACCATGCTCAGCCAACCCTGACTGCGCTCCGCATGCATGAGCAGGAGATAGTCAAGCAAAGGCGTTACAACACCTTGTTCGGTGAGCAAAATAGGAATTTCGCTACGGAAACCCGAATTGTCGACCACGATCTTCGCATAGGTATTCAGTGCCGGCACTCGGATTCCCTCTGGAGTCTGCTCAGAGACGATAGTAACAATAGTACACTTTCAGCTATCAAGAAGATAAAACTGCAAGCATTAAAAAAGCCCTCTACAAGAGGGCTTTTCGTACATCTAGTACATCTTGAACCGCTGCAAAGAACCGAAGGTGGCCTTTGTCTGGTGAAGCGTCAGTCAAGCACGAGGCTTACTTGACAGCCCAACCGGTCAGCTCGGCCAGGGCCTTGCCGATGTCTGCCAGCGAACGCACGGTTTTTACGCCTGCGTCTTGCAGCGCAGCGAATTTCTCGTCTGCAGTGCCTTTGCCGCCAGAGATGATTGCGCCAGCATGGCCCATGCGCTTGCCCGGAGGAGCAGTCACACCAGCGATGTAGGAAACAACCGGCTTGGTCACGTGTGCCTTGATGTAGGCAGCCGCTTCTTCTTCAGCCGAACCGCCGATCTCGCCGATCATCACGATCGCTTCGGTCTTCGGGTCTTCCTGGAACAGCTTCAGGATGTCGATGAAGTTCGAACCCGGGATCGGGTCACCACCGATGCCGACGCAGGTCGACTGACCGAAACCGGCGTCAGTGGTCTGCTTCACAGCTTCGTAGGTCAGGGTGCCGGAACGCGAAACGATACCGACCTTGCCTGGCAAGTGAATGTGACCTGGCATGATGCCGATCTTGCATTCGCCTGGGGTGATCACGCCTGGGCAGTTAGGGCCGATCAGGGTAACACCCAGCTCGTCGCACTTAACTTTGGCGTCCAGCATGTCCAGGGTAGGAATGCCTTCGGTGATGCAGACGATCAGCTTGATGCCGCCGAAAGCAGCTTCCAGGATCGAGTCCTTGCAGAAAGGAGCCGGAACGTAGATCACGCTGGCGGTAGCGCCAGTGGCTGCGACTGCGTCTTTAACGGTGTTGAACACTGGCAGACCCAGGTGCTCGGTGCCGCCTTTGCCCGGAGTTACGCCACCCACCATCTTGGTGCCGTATTCGATGGCTTGCTGGGTGTGGAAACTACCTTGCGAACCGGTAATACCCTGGCAGATAACTTTGGTGTCTTTATTGATCAGGACGCTCATTATTTGCCCTCCGCAGCTTTGACAACTTGTTGAGCAGCGTCGGTCAGGCTGGTAGCAGCGATGATGTTCAAACCGCTTTCTGCCAGTACTTTAGCGCCCAGCTCAGCGTTGTTGCCTTCAAGGCGAACAACAACCGGGATTTTCACGCCGACTTCTTTCACGGCGCCGATGATGCCTTCGGCAATCATGTCGCAGCGAACGATGCCGCCGAAGATGTTGACCAGTACTGCAGCGACGTTGGTGTCGGACAGGATGATCTTGAAGGCTTCGGTCACGCGCTCTTTGGTAGCACCACCACCTACGTCGAGGAAGTTGGCTGGCTTGCCGCCGTGCAGGTTGACGATGTCCATGGTACCCATGGCCAGGCCGGCACCGTTGACCATGCAGCCGATGTTGCCTTCCAGGGCTACGTAGTTCAGTTCGAACTTGGCAGCGTGCGCTTCGCGCGGATCGTCTTGCGACGGATCGTGGAAAGTCTTCAGCTTAGGCTGACGGTACATGGCGTTGGCGTCGATGTTGATCTTGGCGTCCAGGCAGTGCAGATCGCCGTCAGCCTTGATCACCAGCGGGTTCACTTCCAGCAGGGCCAGATCGTGATCCTGGAACAGTTTGGCCAGACCGACGAAGATCTTGGCGAACTGGGCAACTTGCTTGCCTTCCAGACCCAGTTGGAACGCCAGCTCGCGACCCTGGAATGGCTGAGCGCCAACCAGTGGATCGATAGTGGCTTTCAGAATTTTTTCTGGGGTGTCGTGAGCGATTTTCTCGATGTCCACGCCACCTTCGGTGGAAGCCATGAACACGATGCGACGGCTCGAACGGTCAACGACAGCGCCCAGGTACAGCTCTTTAGCGATATCAGTGCACGATTCAACCAGGATCTTGGTGACTGGCTGACCATTGGCGTCAGTCTGGTAAGTCACCAGACGCTTGCCCAGCCACTGCTGTGCGAAGGCCTTGGCGTCTTCTTTGTTGCGAACCAGCTTGACGCCGCCCGCTTTACCGCGACCACCGGCGTGGACCTGGGCTTTGACAACCCACTCGCTGCCGCCGATTTTGTCGCAAGCTTCTGCTGCTGCTTCCGGGGTGTCTACTGCGTAACCAGTGGAAACTGGCAGGCCGTATTCAGCGAACAGCTGCTTACCCTGATACTCGTGAAGATTCATGCTTTTTACCGTCTTCGTTAGGTACTGCGCATTCGGCGCTGCGCTCTTGATGAGTGCCGCGCCACCTGTGACTGCTGCTTGCGTAGCCTTTCCGGATACCCGGTGCAGCTACGCAAGACTGCGTCCAGCGGACATTCCGCGGTGAGACTTGCTCGCAAGGCTCACGACGGGCCGCAACCGCCGTGGTTTCTTATTGTGTCTTAACGCTTCTTGCGGTTGGCAATGTGGATGGCGCCGCCATTCACAGCCAGAGCAGCTTCGTGCAAGGCTTCAGACAGGGTCGGATGGGAGAAAACCATCATGCCCAGGTCTTCAGCGCTGGTGCCGAATTCCATACCGATCGCGCCCTGCTGAACCAGTTCTGCAGCGCTCGGGCCAATCACGTGCACGCCCAATACGCGGTCAGTCTTGGCATCAGCGATGACCTTGACGAAACCACCGGTATCGTTGGCGGCCATGGCACGGCCGGAAGCGGCGAACGGGAAGGTGCCGACGTTAACTTCAACGCCTTCGGCTTTCAAGGCCTGCTCGGTTTTGCCAACCCACGCGATTTCCGGGTGAGTATAAATAACCGAAGGGATCAGGTCATAGTTCATCTGAGCCTTGTGGCCCTTGATGCGCTCGACAACCATGATGCCCTCTTCCGAGGCCTTGTGCGCCAGCATCATGCCGCGAACCACGTCACCGATGGCGTAAACGCCCGGTACGGTGGTGGCGCAGTGATCGTCAACGTGCACGAAACCGCGCTCGTCCAGGGTCACGCCGCTGTCGGCAGCCAGCAGATCAGTGGTCACCGGACGGCGACCAACGGCTACGATCAGCTTGTCGAAAGTGATGGACTGTTCGCCGTTGGCATCGGTGTAGTTAACCACGACTTCGTCGCCGTTCACTTTCGAACCGGTTACGCGAGCACCCAGCTTGATGTCCAGACCTTGCTTGGTCAGGGTTTTCAGCGCTTCCTTGGAAACAGCGGTGTCCGCTGCCATCAGGAAGGTGTCCAGTGCTTCGAGGACAACCACTTCGGAACCCAGACGCGACCACACCGAACCCAGTTCCAGACCGATCACGCCAGCGCCGATCACGCCCAGACGCTTAGGTACGGACTGGAATTCCAGAGCGCCAGTCGAATCGACGATGACTTTCTGATCGACCGGAGCCGGTGGGATGTCGATCGGACGCGAACCTGGAGCCAGGATGACGTTTTCGGCTTCGATGACTTCAACCGAACCGTCCGGCTTGGTGACTTCAACTTTCTTGCCAGCCAGCAGCTTGCCGTGGCCCTGGATCGAAGTAACGCCGTTAGCCTTGAACAGGGTGGCAACGCCGCCAGTCAGGTTCTTGACGATGCCAGCCTTACGGCCAACCATCGCAGCGACGTCCATTTTGACTTCGCCGGTCGAGATACCGTGAACGTTGAAGCTCTCTTTGGCTTCCTTGTACTTCCAGGAGCTGTCCAGCAGCGCCTTGGACGGAATGCAGCCGACGTTCAGGCAAGTACCGCCGAGGGCCTGTTTGCCTTCAGCGTCGGTGTACTTCTCGATGCAGGCAGTGGTGAGACCCAGCTGCGCGGCCTTGATGGCAGCAACATAGCCGCCAGGGCCGGCACCGATCACTACTACGTCAAATTTCTGCGACATTCAAAAAATCCTCTTTAGCGAAAAGCTTCAAGCCGCGCGCTGCGGGCCGTACCGCCGTTGCCGACGGTACGCCACCCGCAGCGCATGGCTGCTTCTATCAGATATCCAGCAACAGACGAGCCGGATCTTCCAGCAGGTTCTTGATGGTCACCAGGAAGGTTACAGCTTCTTTGCCATCGATCAGACGGTGATCGTAGGACAGTGCCAGGTACATCATCGGACGGATCACGACCTGACCGTTGATGGCCATAGGACGCTGGATGATGTTGTGCATGCCCAGAATCGCTGCCTGCGGCGGGTTGACGATCGGAGTCGACATCATCGAACCGAAGGTACCACCGTTGGTGATGGTGAAGGTACCGCCGGTCATCTCTTCCATCGACAGTTTGCCGTCACGGGCTTTCTTGCCGAACGTGGCGATGCCGCCTTCGATTTCAGCCAAGCTCATCAGCTCGGCGTTACGCAGAACCGGAACGACCAGACCACGGTCGCTGGAAACGGCAACACCGATGTCGGCGTAGCCGTGGTAAACGATGTCTGCACCGTCGATCGAAGCGTTGACCGCCGGGAAGCGTTTCAGCGCTTCGGTGGCAGCCTTGACGAAGAACGACATGAAGCCCAGGCGTACGCCGTTGTGGGACTTCTCGAACAGGTCCTTGTACTTCGAACGCAGCGCCATGACTTCGGTCATGTCGACTTCGTTGAAAGTGGTCAGCATTGCCATGTTCGACTGGGCTTCAACCAGACGCTCGGCAACCTTGGCACGCAGACGGGTCATCGGTACGCGCTTCTCAACGCGATCACCGGCAGCGAATACCGGAGCAGCAGCGGCTGGAGCAGTGGCTTTTGCAGGAGCAGCAGCCGGAGCGGCTTTCTTCGCGGCTACAGCAGCGACCACGTCTTCCTTGGTCACACGACCGCCTTTGCCGGTACCGGCAACGGAAGCGATGTTGATGCCGTTTTCTTCAGCCAGCTTGCGCGCAGCCGGAGCAGCAACAGGATCGTCTTCGCCTTCGGCAGCAGCCGGGGCAGCGGCAGCAGCGGCCGGAGCAGCAGCGGCGGCTGGAGCAGCGGCAGCAGCGCCGCCCGCTTCGATGGAGCCCAGGACTTCGTCGGACAGAACGGTGTCGCCTTCGTTTTTGACGATTGCGCCCAGCACGCCGTCAGCGGTCGCCAGCACTTCCAGTACGACTTTGTCGGTTTCGATGTCGACGATCAGGTCGTCACGCTTGACGGCGTCGCCCGGTTTTTTGTGCCAGGTGGCAACGGTGCCATCGGCAACCGATTCCGGGAAAGTGGGGGCTTTGATCTCGATAGCCATTATCTGTGGTTCCTTAAATTCGGTTTCAGGTGCGCGAAGGCGTTAAACGGTAAACGCGTCTTGCAGCAGTTTTTCCTGCTGCTCGGCGTGCATCGATGCGTAACCACATGCTGGGGCAGCAGAAGCCTCGCGGCCCGCGTACTCGAGTACGAGAGATTTGTCGAGGTTACCGATGCTGCGACGCAGGTGGTGCTGGCTGCAGTACCAGGCGCCCTGGTTCATCGGCTCTTCCTGACACCAGACGGCATGCTTGACGTTGGTGTAAGGCGCCAGGACTTCTTTCAAGTCGTCCTCAGGGAATGGATACAGCTGCTCGATACGCACGATGGCGATATCGTCACGGCCTTCGGCACGACGTTTTTCCAGCAGGTCGTAGTAGACCTTGCCGCTACACAGAACAACGCGCTCGACCTTTTTCGGGTCCAGGGCATCGATTTCCGGGATCACGGTCTGGAACGAACCTTCAGCCAGATCTTCCAGGGTCGAGACGGCCAGCTTGTGGCGCAGCAGCGACTTCGGCGTCAGCACTACCAGAGGTTTGCGCAGCGGGCGAATCACCTGACGACGCAGCAAGTGGTAGATCTGGGCCGGGGTGGTCGGCATGCACACCTGAATGTTGTGCTCGGCGCACAGCTGCAGGTAACGCTCAAGACGAGCCGAGCTGTGCTCAGGGCCCTGACCTTCGTAGCCGTGTGGCAACAGCATGGTCAGACCGCAGAGACGGCCCCACTTGTGTTCGCCGCTGGTGATGAACTGGTCGATAACAACCTGTGCACCGTTGGCGAAGTCGCCGAACTGGGCTTCCCAGATCACCAGCGCGTTTGGCGTGGTGGTCGAGTAACCATATTCGAAAGCCAGTACCGCTTCTTCCGAGAGGAACGAGTCGTACAGGTCAAAGCGTGGCTGACCGTCGTACAGGTTCTGCAGCGGAATGTAGGTGCCCGCGTCTTTCTGATTGTGCAGTACAGCGTGACGGTGCGAGAACGTACCGCGGCCGATGTCCTGACCGGTCATGCGGATCGGGTGACCTTCGAACGCCAGGGTCGCGTACGCCATGGTTTCGGCGTAACCCCAGTTGATCGGCAGGCCGCCGGCTTGCATCTTCTGACGGTCTTCGTAGATCTTCGCGACCTGACGCTGAACCACGAAGCCTTCCGGAATTTCCAGCAGCTTGGCGGACAGTTCCTGCAGGGTCTTCAGATCGAAACGGGTGTCGTGACGCGCAGTCCAGGCGTGGCCCAGATACGGACGCCAGTCCACGAACAGCTCTTTGTTCGGCTCTTTGACCAGCGATTTCACTACGTGCAGACCGTTGTCCAGCGCATTGCGGTACTCGTCGACCTTGGCCTGAACACGTTCAGCGTCCAGTACACCGGCCTGAGTCAGACGATCAGCGTACAGCTCACGGGTGGTGCGCTGCTTGGTGATCTGCTGATACATCAGCGGCTGGGTGCCGCTTGGCTCGTCGGCCTCGTTGTGGCCGCGACGACGGTAGCAGACCAGGTCGATCACCACGTCACGCTTGAACTGCATGCGGTAATCGATGGCCAGCTGGGTCACGAACAGCACGGCTTCCGGATCATCACCATTCACATGGAGGATCGGCGCCTGGATCATCTTCGCAACGTCGGTGGCGTACTCGGTGGAACGCGAGTCCAGCGGGTTGCTGATGGTGAAACCAACCTGGTTGTTGATCACGATGTGCACGGTACCGCCGGTCTTGAAACCGCGGGTCTGCGACATCTGGAAGGTTTCCATGACCACGCCCTGACCTGCGAATGCAGCGTCACCGTGGATGGAGATCGGCAGCACCTTCTCACCGGTCGGGTCGTTACGACGATCCTGACGGGCGCGAACCGAACCTTCTACCACCGGGGAAACGATTTCCAGGTGGGACGGGTTGAACGCCATGGCCAGGTGAACTTCACCGCCGGTGGTCATCACGTTGGACGAGAAGCCCTGGTGGTATTTGACGTCACCGGAACCCAGCTCGACCTTCTTCTTGCCTTCGAACTCGTCGAACAGCTCGCGCGGGTTCTTGCCGAAGGTGTTGACCAGCACGTTCAGACGGCCACGGTGGGCCATGCCGATGACGACTTCCTTGGTGCCGTAGGAACCGGAACGCTGGATCAGCTCGTCGAGCATCGGGATCAGGCTTTCGCCGCCTTCCAGACCGAAACGCTTGGTGCCCGGGTATTTGGTGCCCAGGTATTTTTCCAGGCCTTCACCGGCAGTCACGCGCTCAAGCAGGTGGCTCTTGATGTCGGCGGAGTACGTCGGACGACCACGCACGCTTTCCAGACGCTGCTGGAACCACTGGCGCTGCTCGGAATCGGTGATGTGCGTAAATTCAGCGCCGATGGTGCGGCAATATGTCTGCTGCAACGCTTCGTGAATTTCGCGTAGGCTCGCTTCCTCTTTGCCGATGAACAGGTCGCCGGCACGGAAGGTCGTATCAAGATCGGCATTGGTCAAGCCGTAATGATTGATCGACAGGTCTGCAGGTGCAGGACGCTGCCACAGCCCCAGCGGGTCAAGCTGGGCTGCCTGGTGGCCACGCATACGGTAGGCCTGGATCAATCGCAGCACTTCAACTTGCTTCTTCTCGTGCTCACTGCTCACGCTCCCGGCGGAAACCGGTTGAGCGCGGCGCTGGTTCTTTGCCAGCAGCACGAAATGATCGCGAATTGTGGAGTGCGAAACATCAGTGGCAGAGCTGCCGTCGGCAGGCAGCTTCTGAAAGTAGGTGCGCCACTCTTCTGGCACAGCGTTAGGGTCGTGCAGGTAGAGCTCATAAAGCTCTTCCACATAGGCAGCGTTTCCACCTGAAAGGTAGGCGCTGTTCCACATGCGCTGCATCACGCTTTCTTGCATGCTTGGTCACCCTCGGTTAGGGGAACACCATCGGCGTCAATACCGAGCAAACTTGCAGAAGTCCGAATGCAGCGACCAAAACAAGCCACTTAGGATCACGCTGATAGTCCGGGTACCAGCCCGGATGCCCCTGCTTGTCTCATTTCTTCAAAATAAGAGCTGCAGCTTGTGGCTACTGCTCTGGTTATAGCCATGACGCGGGTTGAAGCCCGCGCCACAGCCTCTTCGTTACAGCGGTTCTACGGTTACAGCAGCTGAATCACACGCCGCTCGAAAGCAGCATGTTACGGATGTGACCGATGGCCTTAGTCGGGTTCAGGCCTTTCGGACATACGTTGACGCAGTTCATGATGCCCCGGCAGCGGAAGACGCTGAACGGGTCATCGAGCGAAGCCAGACGCTCGGACGTCTTGGTGTCACGGCTGTCTGCCAGGAAGCGGTACGCTTGCAGCAGGGCAGCCGGGCCCAGGAACTTGTCCGGGTTCCACCAGAAGGACGGGCACGAGGTCGAGCAGCAGGCGCACAGGATGCACTCGTACAGACCGTCGAGCTTTTCACGCTCTTCAGGGGACTGCAGACGCTCGATGGCCGGAGCCGGCGTGTCGTTCTGCAGGTAAGGCTTAACCTTCTCGTATTGCTTGTAGAAGATGCTCATATCGACAACCAGGTCACGGATGACCGGCAAACCTGGCAGCGGACGAACGATCAACTTGTTGCCTTTTACGACAGCGGACAGCGGCGTGATGCACGCCAGGCCGTTCTTGCCGTTGATGTTCATGCCGTCGGAGCCGCAGACGCCTTCACGGCAAGAGCGACGATAGGAGAAACCCTCGTCCTGCTCTTTGATCAGGGCCAGCACGTCCAGCACCATCAGGTCTTTACCACCGGTATCGACCTGGAATTCCTGCATGAACGGCGCAGCGTCCTGATCAGGGTTGTAGCGATAAACACTGACTTGCAACATGGCGGTCACCCTTAATAAGTCCGGACTTTAGGTTCGAAAGTCGGAACAGTCTTCGGCGAGAAGTTTACGGCACGTTTGGCGACGCGTTTCTCACCCGGGAAGTACAGGGTGTGGCACAGCCAGTTTTCGTCGTCACGGTCTTCGAAGTCTTCACGGGCGTGAGCGCCGCGGGACTCTTTACGTACTTCGGCCGCGATGGCGGTAGCTTCAGCCACTTCCAGCAGGTTTTGCAGTTCCAGAGCTTCGATACGCGCGGTGTTGAACGCTTGCGACTTATCGTTGATCTTCACGTTGGCGATGCGCTTGCGCAGATCGGCCAGCTGAGCGATACCCTTCTGCATGTATTCGCCAGTGCGGAATACACCGAAGTAGTTCTGCATGCAGCTTTGCAGCTCGCGACGCAGGGTAGCCACGTCTTCGCCATCGGTACGGCCGTTCAGCGCGTTCAAACGCGACAGGGCAGCTTCGATGTCGGCTTCGGTAGCGTCGTCGTATTCGATGCCGTCGGTCAGCGCCTTTTCCAGGTGCAGGCCGGCAGCGCGGCCGAATACCACCAGGTCGAGCAGCGAGTTGCCGCCCAGACGGTTGGCACCGTGTACCGATACGCAAGCCACTTCACCTACGGCGAACAGACCAGGAATGATCTGATCCACGCCATCGGCGTTCTGGGTGATCGCCTGACCATGAATGTTGGTGGCAACGCCGCCCATCATGTAGTGGCAGGTCGGTACAACAGGAACCGGAGCAACCACCGGGTCAACGTGTGCGAAAGTCTTCGACAGTTCGCAGATACCTGGCAGACGGCTGTGCAGCACTTCCTCGCCCAAGTGGTCGAGTTTGAGCATTACGTGGTCGCCATTCGGACCGCAACCGTTGCCGGCGATGATTTCTTTAACCATCGAGCGGGCAACCACGTCACGACCCGCGAGGTCTTTCGCGTTCGGAGCATAACGCTCCATGAAACGCTCGCCGTGCTTGTTGATCAGGTAACCACCTTCACCACGGCAACCTTCGGTCACCAGTACACCGGCGCCAGCGATGCCGGTCGGGTGGAACTGCCACATTTCGATGTCTTGTACCGGCACGCCAGCACGCAGCGCCATGCCAACGCCGTCACCGGTGTTGATCAGGGCGTTGGTGGTGGAGGCGTAGATACGGCCAGCACCACCAGTGGCCAGTACGGTGGCCTTGGCGCGAATGTACGAAGTTTCGCCGGTTTCGATGCAGATCGCGATCACACCGACAAACTCGCCTTCCTGGTTTTTTACCAGATCAACAGCGTAGTACTCGTTCAGGAACGTGGTGCCGGCTTTCAGGTTGCCCTGATAAAGGGTGTGCAGCAGTGCGTGACCGGTACGGTCGGACGCTGCGCAGGTACGGGCAGCCTGACCACCTTTACCGTAGTCCTTGGACTGACCACCGAACGGACGCTGGTAGATACGGCCTTGCTCGGTACGCGAGAACGGCAGACCCATGTGGTCCAGCTCGAAAACGGCAGCCGGGCCTTCCTGACACATGTATTCGATAGCGTCCTGGTCACCGATGTAGTCGGACCCCTTGACGGTATCGTACATGTGCCAGCGCCAGTCATCGTTCGGGTCAGCGGACGCGATCGCGCAGGTGATGCCGCCCTGGGCGGATACAGTGTGCGAACGGGTCGGGAAAACCTTGGTGATCACCGCAGTCTTGTGACCGCCCTGCGCCAGCTGCAGCGCAGCGCGCATGCCGGCACCGCCGCCACCAATAATGATGGCGTCGAAAGAAATCGTTGGAATGTTAGCCATGACTCAGATACCCCAGAGAATCTGCACACCCCAGACGAAGTAAGCGAACATCGCAACGCCGCATACTGCCTGGAAAAGGAAACGTATAGCCGTCGCGGACTTGCCGAACGCCATTGGCGTCAGGTAGTCAGTCGCGATGGTCCACATGCCGACCCAGGCGTGAGCGCCGAGAGCAACAAGGGCCAGGAGGCTGAAAATACGCATCCCGTTGTGGGCGAACAGTTCATGCCACTGGGCGTACTCGAGGCCTGGGTGGGCCACGACGTATCCGATCAGAAAAATGAAGTAAGCCGCGAGAACGACCGCCGACACACGTTGCGCCATCCAGTCATAGAGGCCCGAACGCGAGAGGTTCGTGACGTTAGTTACCATATCCAGACTCCTGCCAGAACGATTACCACCACGGAAACGGCGATAACGATTTTCGAGCCCAGCTTGCCGCCTTCCAGCGTCTCACCGATGCCCATGTCCATGATCAAATGGCGCACACCGGCAACCAGGTGATACAGCAGAGCGGACAGGATGCCCCAAATCACTAGCTTGGCTAGCGGACTGGTCAGACACGCTTTCACCTGACCGAAGCCTTCCTCGGAGCTCAGCGACTTGTCCAATGCGTAAAGCATGATGGCAAGGCACACGAAGAGGATGACACCGGAGATACGGTGAAGAATGGACGTGTAAGCAGTGACTGGGAGTTTGATGGTCCTTAGGTCTAGGTTTACAGGTCGTTGGCTTTTCACGGCTTTTTTTTCACACTGAAGAGCCCCTAACAATCAGGGCAAAGTTGTTGGGGAGTGCACTGGTCAGGTAACCACCACCCAGGGATGCGACCCCCAATGAAAGCAAGCCCAAAAGCCCTTGGCGGTCGGTGGCCGAGTATAGACAGTTAGGCTACTAATGACAACGCAATCACCTACCCCCAATAGCTGATTGCACAAGTCGCATAAAAGGCGTAAATGGCAGTCAATTTCGAGGAAAAAGTGCGCTTAAAGCCTTCTGGAGCAAGACTTTAGGCAAATTGACATTCGAATTTATCTCACTATAGTGGTGCGGGCCCTGCGTGGGGGGTCTGTCTGATGGTTCAAGCATAAATAGGAGGCCACATGGCTGACAAAAAAGCGCAGTTGATCATCGAGGGCGCAGCCCCCGTCGAGCTGCCCATTTTAACCGGCACCGTTGGTCCCGATGTAATCGATGTTCGGGGCCTGACGGCCACGGGCCGCTTCACTTTCGACCCGGGTTTCATGTCGACCGCCTCGTGCGAATCGAAGATCACCTATATCGACGGCGACAACGGCATTCTGTTGCACCGCGGCTACCCGATCGAACAGCTGGCTGAAAAATCGGACTACCTGGAAACCTGCTACCTGCTGCTCAACGGCGAATTGCCGACTGCAGAACAGAAGGCCCAGTTCGTCAGCACCGTGAAAAACCACACCATGGTTCACGAGCAGCTGAAAACCTTCTTCAACGGCTTCCGTCGCGACGCCCACCCGATGGCCGTCATGTGCGGCGTAGTCGGCGCCCTCTCGGCCTTCTACCACGACTCCCTGGACATCAATAACCCGCAGCATCGCGAAATCTCCGCGATCCGTCTGGTCGCCAAGATGCCAACCCTGGCAGCGATGGTTTACAAGTACTCCATGGGCCAACCCATGATGTACCCGCGCAACGACCTGACGTACGCGGAAAACTTCCTGCACATGATGTTCAACACCCCGTGCGAGATCAAACCGATCAGCCCGGTACTCGCCAAGGCCATGGACCGGATCTTCATCCTCCACGCCGACCACGAGCAGAACGCATCGACGTCCACCGTGCGCCTGGCAGGTTCCTCGGGTGCCAACCCGTTCGCCTGTATCGCCGCCGGTATCGCCGCACTGTGGGGCCCTGCCCACGGCGGTGCGAACGAAGCCGTTCTGACCATGCTTGACGAGATTGGCGATGTGTCCAACATCGACAAGTTCATCGCCAAGGCCAAGGACAAGAACGATCCGTTCAAGCTGATGGGCTTCGGTCACCGTGTTTACAAGAACCGCGACCCTCGCGCGACTGTCATGAAGCAGACCTGCGACGAAGTACTGAAGGAACTGGGCATCAACAACGATCCGCAACTCGAACTGGCCATGCGCCTGGAAGAGATCGCGCTGACCGACCCGTACTTCATCGAGCGCTCGCTGTACCCGAACGTCGACTTCTACTCGGGGATCATCCTCAAGGCGATCGGCATTCCTACCAGCATGTTCACCGTGATCTTCGCACTGGCCCGTACTGTGGGCTGGATTTCGCACTGGAAAGAAATGCTCTCCAGCCCGTACAAGATTGGCCGTCCGCGCCAGTTGTACACTGGCTACGAGTCGCGTGATATCACCAAGCTGGAAGACCGCAAATAAGGCTTGTCTTGCGATAACGTCTTTGAGTTGTATCGGGAACGGCCTCTTATATAGAGGCCGTTTTTGTTTGTCTGGTCGCAGCGGCCTGTGGGCCGACTGGTTTTTTGGTTTTTTGGGTGTATATCCGTTGCTTCGGGTGTTGCTGATTACGGTTCCGCCCTTACGGCGGGTCACTTTTTCCAAACGCCGAAAAAGTAACCAAAAAGGCTTCCCCCGGCGTACGGCACTTCGCTGAGGCTCATTGTTCCCTCGCTACGGTGTCCATCCGGGGGCATCGCCTCCGGTTTGCTTCGCTGCACCTCCTCTCGATGTATGCGGCTCCGCCGCATGGCGCTGCGCGCCTACCCCCCTGATGGACACCTACGCTCGGCCTGCCGAAGGGGCAAAAGATCAAAAGCCAAAGCAAGATCAAAAACCAGATCAAGAGCCCCTCACCCTAGCCCTCTCCCGGAGGGAGAGGGGACTGATCGCGGTGTTTGGGAGAGTTACGCCGACGTGAAACACCCTGTCGAACTCAGGTTCTGAAAGGCTCAAAAATCGGCTCCCTCCCCTCGGGAGAGGGCTGGGCGGGCGGCGTTCCGATGAGGGGTAGATCCAACACAGAACACAAGCCGACCGCATGCTTTTCCACCACTCAACAGGATGAGCGCAAGCTCGGCTGCAGCTTTTGATCTTGATCCACGGGCGACGTCGGAAGGCTGAGTGGAGGGCTTGATCCGGGGGTGGGAGCGCAGCGACCGTTTGGCGCAGCCAAACACAGCGAGAGGAGGTGCAGCGAAGCAAACCGGAGGCGCTGCGCCCGGATCAATCCCGGAGCGAAGGGACCCCGAGCCTTAGCGAGCGGGCCGAACGTAGGAGCAAGCGTTTTTTTGCTTACTTTTTTTAGGCGTTTGTAAAAAAAGTGAGTCGCCGTAAGGGCGAAACCCTAAGCCGCCGTTACCGCAGCAACGGATATGTACCCAATAACCACCAAGGCCCGAGCCCGATAACCGCCCACAAAAAAAATGCCCCGATCTCTCAACCAGGGCATTTCACTCAAACCACGTAATCAGCGCTTAGTGCGAAACCGCCCCACTCGCCCCCAACCCCGTCTGCGAACGCACAAACTGCGGGAAGAACAGCGCCCGCTCGTTTTCGGCCGCCGCCGACTTGTCAGTAATCGAGAAGAACCAGATACCGATGAACGCAATGATCATCGAAAACAACGCCGGGTACTCGTAAGGGAAGATCGCCTTCTCATGATGCAGAATCTGCACCCAGATGGTCGGGCCAAGAATCATCAGCCCCACCGCACTCACCAGCCCCAACCAGCCACCGACCATCGCGCCGCGGGTGGTCAGCTTCTTCCAGTACATCGAAAGCAGCAGTACCGGGAAGTTGCAGCTTGCCGCGATGGAGAACGCCAGGCCGACCATGAACGCGATGTTCTGGCTCTCGAACAGGATACCCAGACCGATCGCCAGCACGCCCAGGGCGATGGTGGTGATCTTCGACACGCGAATTTCATCCTTGTCGTTGGCCTTGCCCTTCTTGATCACGCTGGCATACAGGTCGTGCGACACCGCCGAAGCACCGGCCAGGGTCAGACCGGCCACCACCGCCAGAATGGTCGCGAACGCCACCGCCGAGATGAAGCCGAGGAAGATGCTGCCACCCACCGCGTCAGCCAGGTGCACCGCCGCCATGTTGTTGCCGCCGAGCAGAGCGCCCGCCGCATCCTTGAAAGCCGGGTTGGTGCTGACCAGCAGGATCGCGCCGAAGCCGATGATGAAGGTCAGGATGTAGAAGTAACCAATGAAGCCGGTGGCGTACAGCACGCTCTTGCGCGCTTCTTTCGCATCACTCACGGTAAAGAAGCGCATCAGGATGTGTGGCAGGCCGGCAGTACCGAACATCAGGGCCAGACCGAGGGAGAACGCCGAAATCGGATCTTTCACCAAACCGCCCGGGCTCATGATCGCCTCACCTTTCGGGTGAACCTTGATCGCCTCGGAGAACAGCATGTTGAAGTCGAAGTTGACGTGCTTCATCACCATCAGCGCCATGAACGAGGCACCGGACAGCAACAGCACCGCCTTGATGATCTGCACCCAGGTGGTCGCCAGCATGCCGCCGAACAGCACGTACATGCACATCAGGATACCGACCAGAATCACCGCCACGTAGTAGTCGAGACCGAACAGCAGCTGGATCAGCTTGCCGGCACCAACCATTTGCGCGATCAGGTAGAACGCCACCACTACCAGCGAACCGCAGGCAGACAGGGTGCGGATCTGGGTTTGCCCGAGGCGGTAGGACGCCACGTCGGCAAAGGTGTATTTACCCAGGTTACGCAGGCGCTCGGCGATCAGGAACAGAATGATCGGCCAGCCCACCAGGAAGCCGATCGAATAGATCAGGCCATCGTAGCCGGAGGTGAACACCAGCGCGGAAATCCCCAGGAAGGACGCCGCCGACATGTAGTCACCGGCAATCGCCAGACCGTTCTGGAACCCGGTGATCTTGCCGCCCGCTGCATAGTAGTCGGCGGCCGATTTGTTGCGCTTGGACGCCCAATAAGTGATGCACAGGGTCGCACCGACGAACACCACGAACATGGCGATCGCGGAAACGTTGAGCGGTTGTTTGTGGACTTCGCCGGTCAAGGCGTCAGCGGCCCAGACGGCTGGAGCGAACGCTGCGATGCTCAAAAGAGCCAGTAGACGCCGGATCATTGCTGAGCCTCCTTGAGAATCGCATTGTTCAGGTCGTCAAACTCGCCGTTGGCGCGCCGTACGTAGATCGCGGTCAGGATGAAGGCCGAGACAATCAGACCGACACCAATCGGAATACCCCAGGTAATCGACGAACCGGGACTGAGTTTCGCCCCGAGCACTTGCGGCCCGTATGCGATCAGCAGGATGAATCCGGAGTACAGCCCGAGCATGATCGCCGAGAGTATCCAGGCGAACTTTTCTCTTTTTCGCACCAGCTCCTTGAAGCGCGGGCTGTTTTGAATCGAGAGGTAAATGCTGTCGTTCATTGTTTTTATCCTCGCAGCACAGATTATTGTTGGAACGTATCCACTGTATGCGGCTGCGGAACGGGTTCCAGACGACCTTAGTATTAGAACGACATGACGTTTTCGCCAATTTTTGGACGGTAATTAGCCGAAAGAGTTGGAAAGAGGCTTTGAAACAGCCGTAAACCCTGCAGGTGAGGGTTGCCCAGAAACAAATGTAGGAGTGAGCCTGCTCGCGATGGCGTTGTATCAGTCGACATTTGTATCAACTGAAAGGACGCTATCGCGAGCAGGCTCACTCCTACAGGGGAGCTGCGTTGAGCGGAGTTATTTGGTCCAGTCAGCCACGCGATCCGGGTGCTTGGCGACCCAATCCTTGGCCGCCGCTTCAGGCTTGGCGCCGTCCTGGATGGCCAGCATGACTTCGCCGATCTCGTCTTTCGACGCCCACTGGAAGTTTTTCAGGAACTTGGCGACTTCCGGAGCCTTGGTCGCGAGCTCTTTGCTGCCGATGCTGTTCACGGTTTCAGCCGCGCCGTACACGCCTTTCGGGTCGTCGAGGAAGCGCAGTTTCCACTTGGCGAACATCCAGTGCGGCACCCAACCGGTGACGGCAATCGATTCGTTCTTCTTCTCCGCACGGGTCAGCTCGGCAATCATGCCGGCGCCGGAACTGGCCTTGAGCGTATATTTGTCCAGGCCGTAATCCTTGATCGCCTGATCGGTTTTGAGCATCACGCCTGAACCGGCGTCGATGCCGACGATGCGGTTCTTGAAGGTGTCATCGGTCTTGAGGTCTTCGATCGATTTCGCCTTGACGTACTCCGGCACGATCAGGCCGATTTTCGCGTCCTTGAAGTTCGGGCCGTAATCGACGACCAGATCCTTGTTCTTCGTCCAGTACTCGCCGTGGGTCACCGGCAGCCATGCCGAGAGCATCGCGTCGAGTTTGCCGGTGGCCACGCCCTGCCACATGATCCCGGTGGCGACGGCTTGCAGCTTCACGTCGTAGCCGAGTTTCTGCTTGATCACCTCGGCCGCCACGTGGGTGGTCGCGACGCTGTCGGACCAGCCGTCAACGTAACCGATGTTCAGGGTCTGTTTTTCAGCGCTGGCGAATGTGGAACTCATCGCAAGTACCAGAGCGGCACCTGCGCCTAAAAGTCGTCGCATCTTCATCGTTTACTTCCCCGAAATGCTGCGCCCGACGGATGCCGGGCATCGTCAACGTATTGTTATGGTGCACAGCGCCCCCATCACGCCTGACCGCAAACTCGCTCGAATGCCAGTGGAGTACTGACGCTTTCGATCATCGGCCTGACGCCCACAGCGACCTGCTCTGTCAGCGACCTCAATACAGCGAGAAACGACATCAGAAGGCCATTAATCGCCTCGGAATAATTGGCGCCAGACAATCCGCCCGAACTTTGCATGTGCAAAGCATGCAGGCCACCAACCCGCGGATAAATGCAGGTAACATGCGTCGCTTTGCAGCCACTCGGCCTGACCATGTCCGCGACTTCCCGCTTCCCGTTTGTTCCTTATCTCTTCGCCTGCCTGCTCGGCCTGTTTGCCCTTGGCGGCTTCTGGTACGGCCTCGGCAAACCGGTGATCCTGCCGGACGCCGCAACCCCGACGCACAAGTTGCAATGCGCCTCCTACACGCCATTCGACAAGGACCAGTCGCCGTTCGACGTGCCGTTCAAGCTGCGCCCGGAGCGCATGGACGCCGACCTCGCCCTGCTGGCGACGCGCTTCGAATGCATCCGCACCTACTCGATGACCGGCCTCGAAGCCCTGCCGCAACTGGCGCGCAAGCACGGTCTGAAGTTGATGATCGGCGCCTGGGTCAACAGCAACCCGGTGGACACTGAAAAAGAAGTCGACCTGCTGATTGCTTCGGCCAACGCCAACCCGGATGTGGTCAGCGCGGTGATCGTCGGCAACGAAGCGTTGCTGCGCAAGGAAGTCACCGGCGCGCAACTGGCAAAGCTGATCAACAAGGTCAAAAGCCAGGTCAAGCAACCGGTCACTTATGCCGATGTCTGGGAGTTCTGGCTCAAGCACCCGGAAGTCGCGCCGGCGGTGGATTTCCTGACCATTCACTTGCTGCCGTATTGGGAAGATGATCCGTCGAACATTGACGTCGCTCTGCAACATGTGGCGGATGTACGTCAGGTGTTCGGCAACAAATTCGCGCCCAAGGACGTGATGATCGGCGAAACCGGCTGGCCCAGCGAAGGTCGCCAGCGAGAGACCGCCCTGCCTAGCCGGGTCAATGAGGCGAAGTTCATTCGCGGTTTTGTCGCGATGGCCGAGAAGGAAGGCTGGCATTACAACCTGATCGAAGCGTTCGACCAGCCATGGAAACGTGGCAGCGAAGGTGCGGTCGGCGGTTATTGGGGCCTGTTCGACGCCGATCGTCAGGACAAGGGCGTGCTCGCCGGGCCAGTGACCAATGTGCCGTACTGGAAGGAATGGCTGGGCGTCGGTGGGCTGATTTTCCTCGGAACGCTGCTACTCGGCGGCCGGGTTCGCACCACGCAATCGGCGTTGGTTCTGCCCCTGCTTGCGGCCGTTGCAGCCTGCTCGATCGGCGCCTGGGGCGATCTGGCGCGAGTGACCACGCGGTTTGCCAGCGAATGGCTGTGGGTCGGCTTGCTGACAGCGTTGAATCTGTTGGTGCTGGCGCATGCCGCGCTGACCTTGAGCAACCGTCAGGGTTGGCGTGAACGGGCGTTCCATCTGCTGGAACGGCGTGCTGGATGGCTGGTTGCCGTGGCCGGTTTTGCGGCGGCGGTGATGATGCTGGAGATGGTGTTCGACGCGCGTTATCGCAGTTTCGCCAGCATGGCGTTCATCCTGCCGGCGCTGGTTTTCGTGTGCCGTCCGGTCAGCGTGCCACGCCGGGAAATCGCCCTGCTGACCTTTATCATCGGCGCCGGCATTGCGCCGCAGCTGTATGAAGAAGGATTGTTGAATCAGCAGGCGTGGGGCTGGGCGCTGGTCAGCGGGTTGATGGTGGCGGCGCTGTGGCGCTGCCTGCGGGTTCGCAAAGGCTGATCTCCCGAGGCCAGTCTGGCCCCTTCGCGAGCAAGCCCGCTCCCACATTTAATCGGGTTCCTCCATTTGGAATGCAATCGAATGTGGGAGCGGGCTTGCTCGCGAAGGCTGACTCTTAGGCGCTGCGGGACGCCCGGACCAACCGCAATCCGCCAATCACCAGCGCAAACACCGCCAACGTCGTGTTGTACAACGCCAGCGCCGGCAGCCCGAACACCAGCGCCAGCACCGCCAGCCACCACCCTGCCCGTCCCGGCAGCACAAAACCGAGCAGCGCTGCGCCCAATGCCGTCCAGCCCAGCACCTTGAAGTGAATCATCAGCCCCAGGTTCGAGCGCACCGTGCATTCCCAACGGCTCGCCTCATCGACACAGATGCCGACCCACTGCCCATCTTCCATGAAGCCATAACGCACGCCATAACTGGCGGCCAGCCACAGCGGCAACAGCACGAGCAACAGAATCACGGGCAAGCGGCGGGACATGAATCTCTCCAATCAACGAAATCGGCGGCCAGCTTAATCTGCCCGCACGCATTGGCAAACACTAACAACTGTTAACTGGTCATCCGCGCCTTGCAAAGTGTATCGTCCAGCTACTATTACTCCGAATTCTGCCTGTTTGGTGCCGAGGCATGGCACTTTGGCGCGAGCCCGGTGGTCATAGCCTGCGAACTTCATTCGGCACCTTCCTTTAAGGGATCCAGTCATGCTCCGTTCCTTGCGCTTCGCCGCGCTGTTCAGCGGCCTTATTCTGAGTGCGTCCGCACTGGCGGTGGATATCGATGCCGCCAGTTATGGCTATCCCCTGACCAACCCGTTCGAGGCGACCATCGCCACCACGCCACCGGACCTGCGCCCGGAATTGCCGTCGAACGACGAGATCAATCAGTCCGACCACAGCATCACCCTGCGCCCGGAACGGGCCTTCATCCTCCCGGACAATTTCTGGGCGGTGAAAAAACTCACCTACCGCATCGCCGAGCAGGACAAACCGGCGCCGCTGATCTTCCTGATCGCCGGCACCGGTGCGCGCTATGACAGCACGCTCAATGAGTACCTGAAGAAGCTCTACTACAAGGCCGGCTACCACGTCGTGCAGTTGTCGTCGCCGACCAGCTTCGACTTCATCAGCGCCGCTTCACGCTTCGCCACCCCGGGCATCACCAAGGAAGACGCCGAAGACATGTACCGGGTGATGCAGGCCGTGCGTGCGCAGCATCCAAAACTGCCGGTCACCGAGTACTACCTCAGCGGCTACAGCCTCGGCGCGCTGGATGCCGCGTTCGTCGCGCATCTGGACGAGACCCGACGCAGCTTCAACTTCAAGAAAGTCCTGCTGCTCAACCCGCCGGTCAACCTCTACACCTCGATCAGCAACCTCGACAAGCTGGTACAGACCGAGGTGAAGGGCATCAACAACAGCACCACCTTCTATGAACTGGTGCTGAACAAGCTGACTCGCTACTTCCAGCAGAAAGGCTACATCGACCTCAATGACGCCCTGCTCTACGACTTCCAACAGTCGAAGCAGCACCTGACCAACGAACAGATGGCGATGCTGATCGGCACTTCGTTCCGTTTCTCGGCGGCCGACATTGCCTTCACCTCCGACCTGATCAACCGTCGCGGCCTGATCACTCCGCCGAAATTCCCGATCACCGAAGGCACCAGCCTCACGCCGTTCCTCAAGCGTGCGCTGCAATGCGACTTCGACTGCTACCTGACCGAACAGGTGATTCCGATGTGGCGCGCGCGCACTGACGGCGGCAGCCTGCTGCAACTGATCGATCAGGTCAGCCTGTACGCACTCAAGGATTACCTGCACGACAGCCCGAAAATCGCCGTCATGCACAACGCCGACGACGTGATCCTCGGCCCTGGCGACCTCGGTTTCCTGCGCAAGACCTTTGGCGATCGCCTGACCGTTTACCCACTGGGCGGCCATTGCGGCAACCTTAACTACCGCGTCAACAGCGACGCCATGCTGGAGTTTTTCCGTGGCTAAATATCTCCTGCTGATTGCAGCGCTCCTCAGTGCAGGCGTGGCCCAGGCCGACAACAGCAAAGCCAACGCGCCGGTGGTGGTCGACAGCGATGGCTTCAAGGAGCCGCTGTCCAAACTCAAGTTCAACCCGGGGCTGGACCAGCGTGAGTTCGAGCGCTCGACGCTCAACGCACTCAACGTCTATGACCCGCTGGAGTCGTGGAACCGCCGCGTCTACCACTTCAACTACCGCTTCGACCAATGGGTGTTCCTGCCGGTGGTCGACGGTTATCGCTACGTGACGCCAAGCTTCCTGCGCACCGGGGTGAGCAACTTCTTCAACAACCTTGGCGACGTGCCGAACCTGGTCAACAGCCTGCTGCAGTTCAAGGGCAAGCGCTCGATGGAAACCACCGCGCGCCTGTTGCTCAACACCACTATCGGCATTGCCGGTCTGTGGGATCCGGCGACCGCCATGGGCCTGCCGCGCCAGAGCGAAGACTTCGGCCAGACCCTGGGCTTCTACGGCGTACCGGGCGGTGCCTACTTCGTGTTACCGATCCTCGGCCCGTCGAACATCCGCGATACTGCCGGCCTGGCCGTGGACTACACCGCCGAATCGGCAATCAACTACCTGAATGTGTCGGAAGTCAGCTCCAACCACCCGGAAATCTGGGCCCTGCGTGCGGTCGACAAGCGCTACCAGACCAACTTCCGCTACGGTCAGATGAACTCGCCGTTCGAGTACGAGAAAGTGCGTTACGTCTACACCGAGTCGCGCAAGTTGCAGATTGCCGAGTAACCTCAGCGACAACAAAAAAGGGCCATTCGATGCAAATCGAATGGCCCTTTTTCATGGCACAACCTGGATCAAACGGTGGGAGCGGGCTTGCTCGCGAATGCGGTGAATCAGCCAGCACATTCTTCGACTGACCCACCGCATTCGCGAGCAAGCCCGCTCCCACAGGGGTGATGTGTTTATCCTTTGATCGTGCGCCAGACTTTGCCGACCACCGAAACCACCGCCAGCACTGCCGCGCCCGCGATGATCCCCGCTACGCCATTGAGCAGCACAGGGACTGCGAACCCGGCGCTACCGGCCGCCACACCGACACTTTCAATCCAGTGATGCACCACGGGAATGCCGTGGGTGAGGATGCCGCCACCGACGAGGAACATTGCCGCCGTGCCGATCACCGACAGGCCTTTCATCATGTACGGGGCGGCGCGCAGGATTGCATTGCCAATGTTTTTTGCTGCCGCACCCGATTTCTGGGTCAGCCACAGGCCCAGATCGTCGAGTTTGACGATGCCGGCCACCAGGCCATAAACACCTACAGTCATGACGATGGCGATGCCCGACATGACGATCACTTGCTGGGTCAGCGATGCGTCGGCCACGGTACCAAGGGTAATGGCGATGATTTCCGCCGAGAGGATGAAGTCAGTGCGGATCGCGCCTTTGATCTTGTCCTTCTCGTAAGCCACCAGATCGGTGGTCGGTTCGGCCACCGCCGCGCTCAATTGCGCGTGGTCGGCATCATCTTCGGCCTTGCTGTGCAGGAACTTGTGCGCGAGCTTCTCGAAACCTTCGAAACACAGGTACGCGCCGCCGACCATCAACAGCGGCGTCACCAGCCATGGCACAAACGCACTGATCGCCAGGGCCGAGGGCACCAGGATCAGCTTGTTGAGGAACGAGCCCTTGGCGACCGCCCAGACCACCGGAATCTCCCGCTCGGCGCGCACGCCGGAGACTTGCTGGGCATTGAGCGCCAAGTCATCGCCGAGTACGCCGGCAGTCTTCTTCGCGGCCATTTTGCTCATCAACGCCACATCATCCAGAACGGTGGCAATATCGTCGATCAGCACCAGCAAACTGCTTCCTGCCATGAATCTTGTTTCCTTATGTGAATAATGCCGCGCAGCATACCGCGACTGCGGGCCACACGGGGCATTCTTGAGCCATGCGCGAGGCCGGTGCTACCATGCGCAACCGCCAGAACAGGCAAGGAACCACCGGGTTTATGAGCACAATCCGCGAGCGCAACAAAGAACTGATCCTGCGTGCCGCCAGTGAGGAATTTGCCGACAAGGGCTTCGCTGCGACCAAAACCAGCGACATCGCCGCCAAGGCAGGATTGCCCAAGCCCAACGTTTACTACTACTTCAAATCCAAGGAAAACCTCTACCGCGAGGTCCTGGAAAGCATCATCGTGCCGATCCTGCAGGCCTCGACCCCGTTCAACCCGGACGGCGTACCGAGCGAAGTGCTCAGCGGCTACATCCGCTCGAAGATCCGCATCTCCCGCGACCTGCCCTTCGCCTCCAAGGTGTTCGCCAGCGAAATCATGCACGGCGCCCCGCACCTGAGCGCCGACCTGGTCGAGCAGCTCAACAGCCAGGCCAAGCACAACATCGACTGCATCCAGAGCTGGATCGACCGCGGTCAGATCGCCCCGATCGACCCCAATCACCTGATGTTCAGCATCTGGGCCGCGACCCAGACCTACGCTGATTTCGACTGGCAGATCTCTGCGGTCACCGGCAAGGACAAGCTGGACGAGGCGGATTACGAGGCTGCGGCACAGACGATTATCCGGTTGGTGTTGAAAGGGTGTGAGCCGGATCAGTGAGACCGCGCTGACGCCATCGCGAGCAGGCTCACTCCTACAGGGAAACGCATTCCAAATGTAGGAGTGAGCCTGCTCGCGATCGAGGCGACACGGTTTCGGCTCAAACCCAAATCGCATCCCACAGCGGATAGTCGCCAAGCCTCTCCACCAGTCCAGCCCGCAATGGGTTGGCGACGACATACCTTGCCATCTTCACCAAATCCTCCTCCCGCCGCAGTGCCCGGTCATGAAACCCTCTTTGCCAGAGGCCAATATTTCTACCGGTAGCCTGATTCACCGCTTTGGTACTCAGCGATTTGGTCTTTTGCATCAGTTCGCTCAAAGACCCGCTCTGCAATTCGATTAACCAATGAAAATGATCCGGCATCACCACCCACGCCAGTGAGTTCGCCAAGCCGAGATCTTGTGCACGGCGAAATTGATGAACCACCAATCGACCCAAAGCAAAATCGGCAAAGACCGGTTTGCGATCAAGTGTGTTGGTTGTCAGTAGATAGATTCGATTGGGCTCGGCATAACGTCCGGCTCGCAATCGATGTGCAGCGGGAAAATCCGGCATTCCTTTGCCTCCCATGATCAGGTCATGAGAAGGCTAGCTCGGTGATTTCAAATGGTTGGGCAGACTGTTGGCAGGATGTGTCAGATAGATAGCTATCGCGAGCAGGCTCACTCCTACAGGGGTTTGTGGTGTTCAGACATTTTGTGTCCAACCAAGATCCCTTGTAGGAGTGAGCCTGCTCGCGAAGGCGGTTAATCATCCGCTACAAAATCAAGCAGCCACCCCCGCATCCGCCCTCAAATCCAGCGCCTCCACCGCTTTGATCGCCACCTGCTCATCAATATCCGACAGATCGCCGCTAATCCCGATCGCCCCCAGCACATTCCCCGCCTGATCACGGATCAACACCCCGCCCGGAGCCGGGACGACGCTGCCCTGGCCCATGCTGTTGAGTGCAGCAATGAAGGCCGGGCGTTGTTGGGCGTCCAGCGCCAGCAGGCGTGAGCCCTTGCCCAGGGCGATGGCGCCCCAGGCTTTGCCGATGGCGATGTTCGGGCGCAGCAGGCTGGCGCCATCTTCGCGTTGCAGGGTGATCAGGTGGCCGCCGGTATCGAGTACCGCGATGGTCAGCGGCGCGGCGTTGATCCCGCGCCCGGTGCTGATGGCTTCGTTGACCAGGTTGACTGCGACTTTCAAGGTTAAAGCGCTCATGGTGCCGTCCTCATTTTGTTATTGGGAAAGTCGTGGGGCTGCGCTCAAGTGCCGCAGACCGATGCCACAAATAGAACACAATGAATTATTTTTTTGTATACAATAATTCTCGAAAGGCGCCACATGCGACGAAAAGCCACAGCAAAACCGGCTTCCGACAAATGAAACAGACGCTTGAGAAAATGGATTGACCTGCGCCGTCCGCCGTGAATACACTCTGCGCAAAGCCACTTGTATACAATTACAAAACGTAAAGAGGCACAAAACCATGAGCAAAATGAGAGCAATCGAAGCCGCCGTTCTGGTGATGCGCCGTGAAGGGGTTGATACCGCTTTTGGCATTCCGGGTGCTGCGATCAACCCGCTGTACTCCGCCCTGCAGAAAGTCGGTGGCATCGATCACGTCCTCGCTCGCCACGTCGAAGGCGCGTCACACATGGCCGAGGGTTACACCCGCACCAAGGCCGGCAACATCGGCGTGTGCATCGGTACGTCCGGCCCTGCCGGTACCGACATGGTCACCGGGCTCTACAGCGCCTCGGCCGACTCGATTCCGATCCTCTGCATCACCGGCCAGGCACCCCGCGCCCGTATGCACAAGGAAGACTTCCAGGCAGTCGACATTACCAGCATCGTCAAGCCCGTCACCAAGTGGGCGACCACGGTTCTGGAGCCGGGCCAGGTGCCTTACGCATTCCAGAAAGCCTTCTACGAAATGCGCTCCGGCCGCCCAGGCCCGGTGCTGATCGACCTGCCGTTCGACGTGCAGATGGCTGAAATCGAATTCGACATCGACGCCTACCAGCCATTGCCGCTGGCCAAGCCAACCGCGACCCGCGTTCAGGTCGAGAAGGCGCTGGCCCTGCTTGATCAGGCCGAGCGTCCATTGCTGGTGGCCGGTGGCGGCATCATCAACGCCGACGCCAGCGATCTGCTGGTGGAGTTCGCCGAGCTGACCGGTATTCCGGTGATCCCGACCCTGATGGGCTGGGGCACCATTCCCGATGATCACCCGCTGATGGTCGGCATGGTCGGTCTGCAGACGTCGCACCGTTACGGCAACGCCACCCTGCTGAAATCCGACGTGGTACTGGGTATCGGTAACCGTTGGGCCAACCGTCACACCGGTTCGGTCGACGTCTACACCGAAGGCCGCAAGTTCATTCACGTTGACATCGAAGGCACGCAGATCGGCCGTGTGTTCACCCCGGACCTGGGCATCGTTTCCGACGCTGCTGCGGCGCTGACCGTGTTCATCGAAGTCGCCCGTGAATGGCAAGCCGCCGGCAAGCTGAAAAACCGTAGCGCCTGGCTGCAGGATTGCCAGCAGCGCAAGGCCAGCCTGCACCGCAAGACTCACTTCGACAACGTGCCGGTCAAGCCGCAGCGCGTATACGAAGAGATGAACCAGGTGTTCGGCAAAGACACCTGCTACGTCAGCACCATTGGTCTGTCGCAGATTGCCGGCGCGCAGTTCCTGCACGTCTACAAGCCGCGTCACTGGATCAACTGCGGTCAGGCCGGCCCGTTGGGCTGGACCATTCCGGCAGCGCTGGGCGTGGTCAAGGCCGATCCGAGCCGGAAAGTCGTGGCCCTGTCGGGGGACTATGACTTCCAGTTCATGATCGAGGAGCTGGCGGTCGGCGCTCAGTTCAAACTGCCTTACATCCACGTTGTGGTGAACAACTCGTACCTGGGGCTGATCCGTCAGGCCCAGCGCGGGTTCGAAATGGACTACTGCGTGCAGCTGTCCTTCGATAACCTGAACGCGCCGGAACTCAACGGTTACGGTGTCGACCACATCGCAGTCGCCGAAGGCCTCGGCTGTAAAGCCCTGCGGGTGTTCGAACCATCGGAAATCGCCCCTGCCCTGCGCAAGGCCGAACAGATGATCGAAGAGTTCAAGGTACCGGTGATTGTCGAGATCATCCTGGAGCGTGTGACCAATATCTCCATGGGGACCGAGATCAACGCCGTCAACGAATTCGAAGACCTGGCACTGGTCGGCAACGACGCGCCAACGGCGATTTCGTTGCTCGACTAACTGCTGACTGCTCTCCCTGTGGGAGCGGGCCATGTGGCGAGGGAGCTTGCTCCCGCTCGGCTGCGAAGCAGTCGTAAAGCTTTTGGGGACGCTTCGCGCCCCAGCGGGAGCAAGCTCCCTCGCCACACAAGCCCGCTCCCACAAAGGAGAACCTCACAAGATTTACGGGAGACCACCATGCCGCGTTTCGCTGCCAACCTGTCCATGCTGTTCACCGAACAGGATTTCCTTGCCCGTTTCGACGCCGCCGCCAAGGCCGGTTTCAGTGGTGTGGAATACCTGTTCCCGTACGACTTCAGCTCTGCGGAAATCAAGGCCAGGCTCGATGCCAACGGTCTGACCCAAGTGCTGTTCAACCTGCCGGCCGGTGACTGGGCCAAGGGCGAGCGCGGTATCGCGTGTCTGCCGGATCGGGTTGAAGAGTTCCGCGCCGGGGTCGATCTGGCGATCGCTTACGCACAAGTACTGGGCAACACTCAGGTCAACTGCCTGGCCGGTATCCGTCCGCAAGGCATTGATGACGCAACCGTCGAGAAGACCCTCGTCGCCAACCTCAAGTACGCGGCCGACAAGCTGCAGGCGGCGGGCATCAAACTGGTGATGGAAGCGATCAACACCCGCGACATCCCGGGCTTCTACCTGAACAACACGGCGCAAGCCCTGTCGATTCGCGAGCAGGTCGGCAGTGCCAATCTGTTCCTGCAATACGACATCTATCACATGCAAATCATGGAAGGCGATCTGGCCCGCACCCTGCAATCGCACCTGGCCGAGATCAACCATGTGCAGCTCGCGGACAACCCGGGGCGCAACGAGCCGGGCACCGGTGAGATCAACTACCGCTTCCTGTTCGAACACCTGGATCGCATTGGTTATCAGGGTTGGGTGGGCTGTGAATACAAGCCGCTGACCACCACTGAAGCAGGCCTCGGCTGGCTGAAAACCCACAACGCCATTTAAGAACACTGCAAAAAAACCTGTGGGAGCGGGCTTGCTCGCGAATGCGGTGGTTCAGTCAACACGGATATTGAATGTTCCACCGCATTCGCGAGCAAGCCCGCTCCCACCCAAAGCAACACCCCCTATTTCGCTTGAGCAAGACAAAAACAAGAGGATTTTCTCATGGCTAAAATCGGATTTATCGGCACCGGCATCATGGGCCACCCAATGGCTTCGAACCTGCAGAAAGCCGGTCACAGCCTGTTCCTGTCGGCGCACCACGACGCCGCTCCAGCCGATCTGGTTGCCGCTGGCGCGGTCGCCCTGGCCAACCCGCGCGAAGTGGCGCAGGAAGCTGAATTCATCATCGTCATGGTGCCGGACACCCCGCAGGTCGACGACGTGCTGTTCCGCGCCGACGGCGTTGCTGCCGGCATCGGCAAAGGCAAAGTCGTGATCGACATGAGCTCGATCTCGCCGACCGCCACCAAGGCTTTCGCCAAGAAGATCAACGAAAAAGGCGCGCAATACCTCGACGCCCCGGTATCCGGTGGTGAAGTCGGCGCCAAGGCTGCGACCCTGAGCATCATGGTCGGTGGCGACGCCGATGCCTTCGAACGCGCACTGCCGCTGTTCCAGGCCATGGGCAAGAACATCACCCTGGTCGGTGGCAATGGCGACGGTCAGACCGCCAAAGTGGCGAACCAGATCATCGTCGCGCTGAACATTCAGGCCGTGGCTGAAGCCCTGCTGTTCGCTTCGAAAAACGGTGCTGATCCGGCCAAGGTGCGTGAAGCGCTGATGGGCGGTTTCGCTTCGTCGAAGATCCTCGAAGTGCACGGCGAGCGCATGATCAAAGGCACCTTCGATCCGGGCTTCCGTATCAGCCTGCACCAGAAAGACCTGAACCTGGCCCTGCAAGGCGCCAAGGAACTGAACATCAACCTGCCGAACACCGCCAACGCCCAGCAAGTGTTCAGCACCTGCGCGGCGATCGGTGGCAGCAACTGGGACCACTCGGCGCTGATCAAGGGTCTGGAACACATGGCCAACTTCTCGATTCGCGACAAAAAATAAAGCCTTCATTAAACCTGTAGGAGTGAGCCTGCTCGCGATGAAATCGCCGCGGTGAGTCAGATTTACCGCGCTGCCTGAATCGCGAGCAGGCTCACTCCTACAAGATCCGAGTTGCCCTTTCGAATAACAAGAATTCCGGGAGCCCGCCATGTCGGTCGATCCGCAACAACTGCTGCGCGAGCTGTTTGCCACAGCCATCGACGCGGCCCATCCGAACCAGGTCCTCGAAGCCCATCTGCCCGCCGATCGCACCGGTCGGGTGATCGTCATCGGCGCCGGCAAGGCCGCAGCCGCCATGGCCCAGGCGGTCGAGCGCTGCTGGCAGGGTGAAGTATCCGGTCTGGTGGTGACCCGTTACGGTCACGGCGCTCCGTGCGAAAAAATCGAAGTGGTCGAAGCCGCGCATCCGGTACCGGACGCTGCCGGTCTGGCCGTGGCCAAACGCGTGCTGGAACTGGTCAGCAATCTGACTGAAGACGACCGCGTGATCTTCCTGCTCTCCGGCGGCGGTTCTGCCCTGCTCGCGCTGCCAGCCGAAGGCATCACCCTGGCCGACAAGCAGTCGATCAACAAAGCCCTGCTTAAATCCGGCGCGACCATCGGCGAGATGAACTGCGTGCGCAAGCACCTCTCGGCGATCAAGGGCGGCCGCCTCGGCAAGGCTTGCTGGCCTGCCACCGTCTACACCTACGCAATTTCCGATGTACCGGGCGACCTCGCCACGGTCATCGCCTCCGGCCCGACCGTGGCCGACCCGAGCACTTCGGCCGAAGCGCTGGCGATCCTCAAGCGCTACAACATTGAAGTCCCGGCCTCGGTGCGCACCTGGCTGCAAAGCCCGGAATCGGAAACGGTCAAACCCGGTGATCCGAGCCTCGCTCGCAGCCATTTCCAGTTGATCGCCCGCCCGCAGCAATCGCTGGATGCTGCGGCGGTGAAATGCCGCCAGGCCGGTTTCAGCACACTGATCCTCGGCGACCTCGAAGGTGAGTCCCGCGAAGTGGCGAAAGTCCACGCCGGCATTGCTCGGCAGATCATCAATCATGGGCAGCCACTCGCTGCGCCGTGCGTGATTCTCTCCGGCGGTGAAACCACGGTGACCGTGCGCGGCAATGGCCGTGGCGGACGCAACGCCGAATTCCTCTTGAGCCTCACCGACAGCCTCAAGGGCCAGCCCGGCGTTTATGCGCTGGCCGGCGACACCGACGGCATCGACGGTTCGGAAGACAACGCCGGCGCAATCATGACCCCGGACAGCTACGCCCGCGCCGCCGCCCTCGGTTTGAGCGCCAGCGACGAGCTGGA
The DNA here is from genome assembly GCF_036346455.1 of Pseudomonas sp. AM14(2022). NCBI lineage: Bacteria > Pseudomonadati > Pseudomonadota > Gammaproteobacteria > Pseudomonadales > Pseudomonadaceae > Pseudomonas > Pseudomonas sp. AM14(2022). Next base: position 155,730 of record NZ_JAOTNY010000010.1, on the reverse strand, counting down.
TAACAACAACGGTTACGGTTACTTCGAGGCGCTCGACGCGCTGATCGTCACCGAGCCGACCCGCACCAACGTCAACGACTTCCGCGCCATCCTGATCCTTGAGAACTGCAAATCATGACGCCTGATAAAAAGGTCAAAATCCTCGCCACCCTCGGGCCTGCCGTCGATGGCATCGAAGATATCCGTGAACTGGTCGAGGCCGGGGTCAACATCTTCCGCCTGAACTTCAGCCACGGCGATCACGCCGACCACGCCAAGCGCTATCAGTGGATCCGCGAAGTCGAGCGCCAGCTCAACTATCCGCTGGGCATTCTGATGGATTTGCAGGGACCGAAACTGCGCGTCGGCAAGTTCGCCGACGGCAAGGTGCAACTGCATCGCGGTCAGGCGTTCCGCCTCGATCTGGACGCCATACCCGGCGATGAACGTCGGGTGAATCTGCCGCATCCGGAGATCATCGCCGCGCTGGAAGCCGGCATGGATCTGCTGCTGGATGACGGCAAACTGCGCCTGCGCGTGGTCAGCAAATACACCGACGCGATCGACACCACCGTGCTCGCCGGCGGCGAACTGTCGGACCGCAAAGGCGTGAACGTGCCGCAGGCGGTGCTCGATTTGAGCCCGCTGACCGCCAAGGATCGCCGCGACCTGAGCTTCGGTCTGGAGCTGGGCGTGGACTGGGTGGCGCTGTCGTTCGTGCAGCGTCCGCAGGACATTCTCGAAGCCCGCGAACTGATCGGCGACAAGGCCTTCCTGATGGCGAAAATCGAGAAGCCGTCAGCAGTTGAACAACTGCGCGAAATCGCCGAGCTGAGCGACGCGATCATGGTCGCTCGCGGCGATCTCGGTGTGGAAGTGCCGGCGGAAAGCGTGCCGCAAATCCAGAAGAACATCATCAGCACCTGCCGCGAACTGGGTAAACCGGTGGTGGTGGCGACGCAGATGCTCGAATCGATGCGCTTCTCCCCGGCACCGACCCGTGCTGAAGTCACTGACGTGGCCAACGCTGTGGCTGAAGGCGCGGATGCAGTGATGCTTTCGGCCGAAACCGCGTCCGGCGAATACCCGCTGGAAGCGGTGCAGATGATGAGCAAGATCATCCGCCAGGTGGAGAACGGTCCGGACTATCAGACGCAGCTCGACGTCAGCCGACCGAAAGCCGAAGCGACGGTGTCCGATGCGATCAGTTGCGCGATCCGCCGCATCAGCAACGTGCTGCCTGTGGCGGTGCTGGTCAACTACAGCGAGTCGGGCGCCTCGACATTACGTGCCGCGCGGGAACGGCCGAAAGCGCCGATCCTCAACCTGACGCCGAACCTGCAAACGGCACGACGTTTGAGTGTGGCGTGGGGTATTCATTCGGTGGTCAACGATCGCCTGCGTCAGGTCGATGAAGTGTGTTCGACCGCGCTGGAAATCGCCCAGGCGCAAGGCATGGCCGAGCGTGGCGATACCTTGTTGATCACCGCCGGCGTGCCGTTCGGGCAGCCGGGATCGACCAACTCACTGCGGATCGAGACATTGATCTGACTAGCAACACAAAACCTGTGGCGAGGGAGCTTGCTCCCGCTCGGCTGCGCAGCAGTCGTCGCTTTTAGGGCATGACGGTTTTCACAGAAGAACCGCATTGACCCATTTTAGGGCCGCTTCGCGACCCAGCGGGAGCAAGCTCCCTCGCCACAGTTATTGGCAAGACCTTTTGATTTTCCAACTGCCCAGATTTTCTCAACATGCCTGCCAATCATTTCAACACCCACTGCCCCGACTGGGCCGAGGCTTTGCTCAACGGTTTCAGTCAGATATTCCTTCAGCGCCACCCGCTATGCGGCCTGTTGTGCCTGCTGGCGATCCTGCTCACTGCGCCGGTGCTGTTTGCCGGCGCGCTGCTCGGGGCCGTCGCCGGATTGCTCACTGCACAGCGACGTAACTATGCCAAGGCTGATCGTCAGGCCGGTTTGTTCAGCTACAACGGCGTGCTGCTCGGCTTGTTGCTGAGTCTGTATTTCCCCTGGTCACCGCTGCTGCCGCCGCTGATTCTGGCGGCTGGCGGCGTCAGTGCGATGCTCACTCAGCAATGGCTCAAACACGTATACCGCAGTCGATCGATACCGGCTTATACCTCGCCGTTCGTGGCCATCGGCTGGATCCTGCTGCTGTTCGCCGAGCCGTCCGCGCCGACAGCGCACATCGAGATGAACACGCTGAATTTGCTCGCCGCTGAGTTGCGTGGACTGGGTCAGGTGATGTTCCTTGATCATCCACTGGCCGGCGCATTGATCGGCATCGGCTTGTTGATCGCTGATCGCCGCGCCTTTTGCTGGGCATTGTTCGCGTCAGCCATCGGCCTTGCGTCGAGTCTGCTGCACCACGAAAGCAGCACCGCGCTACTCGGGCTGGGCAGTTACAACGCGGTGCTTGCCGCCCTCACCTTCAGTGCGCAACGCCAGCAACCGTGGCTGCCGCTGCTGGGCATCGTCCTTGCGCTGCTGGTCACCCCGCTGTTCGTCGCCCTTGGTCTGGCGACGCTGACCGCGCCGTTCATCCTCGCTTGCTGGCTGATCCGCGCCGGGATCCAGATGCTTGGCAAAGCGGCCGTCGACGCCACGCCTTGCGCACAGGGGGACAATCAACCTAGGCTGCGCTGATCTTCAATTCAGGCGTTATCCATGGACAGCAGCAACAGTTGGCGCGAACGGCTTTATGTGATGATTTTCCAGAGCGACACCCTCGCCGGGCGGCGCTTCGACGGCACCTTGCTGTTGATCATCCTCGCCAGCCTGGTGGTGGTGATGCTCGACAGCATCGACAGCATTCACCAGAACTACGCCGATGTGCTGGCCTACATCGAGTGGGGTTTCACCGTCATTTTTCTCGGTGAATACATCCTGCGCCTGTATTGCTCACCGAAACCGTTGCGCTACGCCTTCAGTTTCTACGGACTGGTGGATCTGCTGGCGATCGTGCCCGGAATTCTGGCGCTGTATTACAGCGATGCGCAGTACCTGCTGATCATCCGCATCATCCGGATGCTGCGGATCTTCCGCGTGCTCAAGCTCAGCCCGTACCTCAAGCAAGCCAACTATCTGATGTCGGCGCTGCGCGGCAGCAAGCAGAAGATCGTGGTGTTTCTGGTCAGCGTCTGCACCCTGGTGACGGTGTTCGGCACCCTGATGTACGTGATCGAAGGCCCGGAACATGGCTTCACCAGCATCCCCAAAGGCATCTATTGGGCTATCGTGACCCTGACCACCGTCGGCTTCGGCGACATCGTGCCGAAGACCCCGCTGGGCCAGGTGATTTCGTCGCTGGTGATGATCACCGGTTACTCGATCATCGCCGTGCCGACCGGGATTTTCACGGCGGAACTGGCCAACGCCATGCGCGGCGAACAGCTGCAACATGACTGCCCGGTGTGCAAGAAAAACAGCCATGAACATGGCGCGGCGTTCTGCTCCCGTTGCGGTAATGCGCTGTTCAAGAAACTGGAATAAGCACAGAGCTTTTTAATCTTTAAACGACTATGCCAGCCCGGCTATAGTCGCTGGCAAAACGGTATCACCCCCGACCGTTATCACCGACACAACAAGGAATGCGCAGTGAAAAAACTCTTTGGCGCCTCACTTCTCGCCGCCGGTCTTGCCTTTGGCAGCGTGGCTCAAGCCGCACCGACCCTGCTCAACGTCTCCTATGACGTGATGCGCGATTTCTACAAGGATTACAACACTGCGTTCCAGAAACACTGGCAGGCCGAGCACAACGAAAACATCACCGTGCAAATGTCCTTCGGCGGTTCGAGCAAGCAGGCGCGTTCGGTGATCGACGGCCTGCCGGCTGACGTCATCACCATGAACATGGCGACCGACATCAACGCCCTCGCCGACAACGGCAAACTGGTGCCGGAAAACTGGGTCAGCCGCCTGCCGAACAACAGTGCACCATTCACCTCGGCCACCGTGTTCATCGTCCGTAAAGGCAACCCGAAAGCCCTGAAAGACTGGCCGGACCTGCTCAAGGACGGCGTGCAAGTGATCGTGCCGAACCCGAAAACTTCGGGCAACGGCCGCTACACCTACCTCTCGGCCTGGGGCTACGTGCTGAAAAATGGCGGTGACGAGAACAAGGCCAAGGACTTCGTCGGCAAACTGTTCAAGCAAGCGCCAGTGCTCGATACCGGTGGCCGCGCCGCGACCACCACGTTCATGACCAACCAGATCGGCGACGTGCTGGTCACCTTCGAGAACGAAGCCGAGATGATCGCTCGCGAGTTCGGTCGCGATCAGTTCGAGGTGATCTACCCAAGCGTCTCCGCCGAGGCCGAACCACCGGTGTCGGTGGTCGACAAAGTGGTCGACAAAAAAGGCACCCGCGCCGCCGCCGATGAATACCTGAAATATCTGTGGTCGCCGGAAGGTCAGGAAATCGCCGCCGCCAACTACCTGCGTCCACGGGACCCGGCGGTACTGGCGAAGTACACCGACCGTTTCCCGAAAGTCGACTTCCTGTCGGTGGAGAAAACCTTCGGCGACTGGCGTTCGGTGCAGAAGACCCACTTCAATGATGGCGGAATCTTTGATCAGATTTATACCGGCCAGTAAGGCTTAGGCCGTAACGAAAAAGGCGACCTCTACAGGTCGCCTTTTTTGTGGGCATTGGAAATCACCACACTTCCCCCTGTGGGAGCGGGCTTGCTCGCGAAGGTGGTGTGTCAGATACATGTATTTGACTGACACACCGCCTTCGCGAGCAAGCCCGCTCCCACAGGGGATTGTTTGTCAGCCAGTTACATCGGCGGGGTCACGCCATCCTTGCCGGCGGAAATCGATTGCGCGGTCAACGTGCCGTCTGCGTCCTGGGTCACGAAGCTGACAATCTTCACCCCGACCTTGAGCAAGCTGCGATCCCCCGGCGTCAGGTTGACGATCGGCACGTCCTCCGGTACCAGAATCTTCTGCTGCCCGCCCTTGTAGTTGACGGTCAGCACCCGGCCATTGCTGACCACCAGATCACCGACGCTGCCATTGGTCATGCTGCTGCCCTTGGCCAGATCAAACGGCCGATGACCGTCACCGCTGCCGGCCAGTTCCGGCGGGAATACGTGCACTTCCATTGCCTTGAGGGTGCCATCTTCCTGCGGCATGGCGGCCGAGCCAATGTAGCTGCCGGGTTTGATGTCTTCGATATTCGCCAGCGTGACGGCACGCACCTTGGTGTCCGCAGTCAACCGGATCACCACGTTCTCGCCGCTGTTGACGTGGACTTTCAGCGAGTCGGCGCCGACTCCGGTGATCTCGCCGCGCACGCCGAGACGCATGCCCGGGGCATCGGCGGCCTGCGCCGCAGTGGCACTGAGCAGGCCAATCAAGGCAATCGTGGTGGTGTGACGCAGCAGCTGGCGCAACATGGCAATCCTCCGTTGATGAACAGTAAAAGCGCAGCGGTAAACATAAGCACGCTATCGAAGAAGATGTAAGTGAATGTATCATCGACCCTCCCCGGCCGGACGCAAGGTTCGCCGATGGACGACACCCTGTTGGAAGCCAATCATTCCGCAACGGAATAACTGATATCGATACAAGGCTTCTACCGCCGCTTCGGTACGTCCCTTAGCCTCACCGCATTCCCTTTCGCTGGATCGAGAAACCTTATGAACGCCACAACTCACGCAATGACCCGAGGCATGGTGCTGCTGTTCGCCTTCTGCTGCGGCGCGATCGTCGCCAACATTTACTACGCGCAGCCGATCATCGGGCTGATCGCGCCGGACATCGGTCTCTCCGACACCATGGCCAGCTTCATCGTTTCGCTGACGCAGATCGGCTATGCGCTGGGCCTGTTCTTCCTGGTGCCGCTGGGCGACCTGCTGGAAAACCGCCGGCTGATGATCATCACCACCGTGGTGGCGATTGCCAGCCTGCTCGGTGCAGCGTTCACCAGCCAGCCGAATGTGTTTTTGCTGATCTCGTTGCTGGTGGGTTTCAGTTCGGTGTCGGTGCAGATCCTGATTCCGCTCGCCGCGCATCTGGCACCGGAAGAATCCCGTGGCCGGGTGGTCGGCGGGATCATGGGCGGTCTGCTGCTGGGCATTCTGCTGGCGCGGCCGGTGTCGAGCGTGGTGGCTGACCATTTCGGTTGGCGCGCGATGTTCATGATCGCCGCGGCGTTGATGGCAGCGATCAGCGTGGTGCTGGCGTTGACCGTGCCCAAGCGTCAACCGGATCACAGCGCGTCCTACGGCCAGTTGCTCGGCTCGTTGTGGACGCTGCTGCGCCAGCAACCGGTGCTGCGTCAGCGGGCGTTTTATCAGGGCTGCATGTTCGCCACCTTCAGCCTGTTCTGGACAGCGGTGCCACTGGAACTGGCGCGCAACCATGGTCTGTCGCAAAGCGAGATCGCGATCTTCGCGCTGGTCGGCGCCATCGGTGCCATCGCCGCGCCGATCAGCGGACGCCTGGCGGACGCCGGCCACACCCGCGTCGCTTCGCTGCTGGCCATGCTGTTCGCCAGCCTGAGCTTCCTGCCGGCCTTCATTCACCCGGCCTACAGCGTCATCGGCCTCGCGGTGACCGGCGTGGTACTGGACTTCTGCGTGCAGATGAACATGGTTCTCGGCCAGCGCGCGGTCTATTCGCTGGACGCCAAAAGCCGTGGTCGCCTCAACGCGCTGTACATGACCAGCATCTTCATCGGCGGTGCTTTCGGCTCGTCGGTCGCCAGTGCGGTGTATGAGCATGGCGGCTGGTTGTGGATCGTGATTGTCGGTAGCGCGTTCCCGCTGCTGGCGTTGTTGCGGTTCCTGAGTGCGTCGCAGCGTGGTGCTTTGGCAACGGCGTAAGATGTCGAGCAAGCTCGCTCCCACAGGTTGCTCACTGGGCCTGTGAGAGCGATGACGCTTAATACCGAACCAGCTTCTCCATCGCCGCATCTGCCAGAAACGAAGAGCGGCTTTTGACATTGTGTTCACGCACATAACGATCGATGCGCTGGATCACATAGCCTGGCAACGTCACGTTGACCTTCTCGGTCTTGCCCATGTACGGCGAGATATCCAGCTCGAGCATCCCCCAGCCCATGTCGGCAAACTCCGGATTATTGCGATGGGCCGCTGCCGACGTCGGCATCGGAATCGATTCCCCGTCCGCCGCCATCTCCTGCAACATGAGATGGGCGACTTCAACGGCTGCGTTATAGGCGTCCTCGAAAGTATCCCCGGCCGTGACAGCGCCGGGAATGTCAGGTATCTGAATACCGATGGCGGTGTTGTCGTCACCCCATTCGATGCAGATCGGATATTGCATTATGGATCTCCCTTGTAGCTGGCTGGCGGGTGGTACAACCCGGCACGCCTCCTGATGCTTTTGACCGTCCCCAGCGGCAAATCCTTTTTAGGGTGAGGAACGGGAATGGTGTACGGGTTGTAACGATGCGTGAAGATGTGATGACTGCCGGTGACTCGATCCAGCGTCCAGCCTGCCTCCTCCAGCTCCTTGATCAATAGCCTGCTTTGCACCTACCGCCTCCTTGCTTCGGCCGAATAAAAATAACCCTAGAGTTATCTTTACTCAAGCACATAAATCTGCAGGACGACGTTTGGTTGTTTTACCGCATGTGATTGAATGGACGCGGATTACACTCAACACCCTATTCCGTGTGGGAGCGGGCTTGCTCGCGAAGGCGTTGGATCAGCCAATACATGTGCTGAATGTCAGACCGCTTTCGCGAGCAAGCCCGCTCCCACAAGGGGACTACGACAACTTTCAGATTTGCAGGAAGACTGATGGACCGCCTCGCCGCCATGGAAACCTTCGTGTACGTGGTCGAAACCGGCTCGTTTTCCGCTGCCGCCCGACGCTTGAATATCGGCCAGCCCGCCGTGTCGAAAACCATCGCTCAGCTGGAAAAACGCCTGGCTGTGAGCCTGTTGCTGCGCTCGACTCGCGGCCTGACCCCGACCGAAGCCGGACTGGCGTTTTTCGAACGGGCCAGACGCGCCATCGATGAAGCCAACGAAGCCGATAACGCCGCACGTGGCAGCGCCAGTGAATTGCGCGGCAACCTGCGCATCAGCGCTGCGGTGACTTTCGGACGCCTGCACGTCGTGCCGCAGTTGGGGCCGTTTCTCGATCAGCATCCGCAATTGAACATCGACCTGATGCTCGATGACCGCAATATCAATCTGGTCGAAGAAGGCATCGACGTCGCCCTGCGCATGGGCCCGCTCAGCGACTCCAGCCTCACCGTGCGTAAAATCGCCGACTGTCGCCGCGTAGTGCTCGGCACCCCGGCCTACTTCGCCCGCCACGGCGAGCCGAGCTGCCCTGCCGATTTGGATAAGCACCAAGGCATCGTCTACAACCTCAGCGGCGGCGCCACCTGGACCTTCACTCAGGGCAGCGAACAACAGACGCAAACCCTCACCGGCCGCCTGCGGGTCAGCGCCGCCGAGGGTTTGCGCGCCGCCGTGCTGGCCGATCAGGGCCTGACCATCGCCTCGCAATGGATGTTCGCACCGGAGCTGGCAAGTGGTGCGGTCAGGGCGGTGATGAGTGACTGGGTATTGCCGGATCAGGACTTGTGGGCGGTGTTTCCCACGGGGCGGATGGTCAGTGCGAAGGCGCGGGTGTTTGTGGAATACATGGAAAATTTGCTGAAACACCCGACCTGAACAGGCTCTGTTTCGTTTATTGCGATTTTCGTTTAATTCGAATAACGTTTCAGCATCCTCTATTCAGAATGCTGGAATCCATTATGTCGATCGTCCTTCACCCCTCTATCAACCTCCCGGTGGAGCGCGAAGTCAAAGCCGCAATTGAAGGCAAACGCGCGCTCGCCGCCTACCTCGCGACCCAATTCGACACGCAGCACATTCAGATTTTCGACGAGCAGAATCAGGCGCACCAGGTCGAGCTACCCACCTCTGCACTGCGCTTGCTGGTGGATATTCTGGCGGCGCTGGCTGAAGGCAACGCCGTCAAAGTCGTACCGGTGCACGCCGAACTGACCACGCAAGAAGCCGCCGATCTGCTCAACGTCTCACGCCCGCACCTCATAAAACTGCTGGAAAGTGGCGAGTTGTCCTACCACAAAACCGGCAAGCACCGACGTGTGCGTTTCGCCGATTTGATGGACTATAAAACCCGGCGCGACACCGCCAGCGAGCAGGCAATGGCGCTTCTCGCGGAGCAGGCACAGGCGTTAAGGACAGGCTACGAGTGAGGCATTCACCTTTCACCGCTGTATACGATGCATGTGTTTTGTACCCCGCCCCATAGAGAGACTTCCTGATGTGGCTCGCGCTATCGGGGCGATTTCGGGCCCGATGGACTCAGCAGATTCACCGCGAATGGAAACGCAATTTATTGAAAAACCGAACCGATCTGACGATAGAGCAACTGGATCGCACGTCCGAGCTTATGGACCGTGCCATTCCGGATGCCTGTGTCTACGATTTTGAGGACCTGATCACCGGACTTTCCTTACCCGATACCAACGACCGCCATGTTCTGGCCGCAGCCATACGCTGTGGTGCAGGGGTGATCGTGACGTTCAACCTGAAAGATTTTCCCGATACCTGCCTCGCCCCCTATGGCGTCGAGGCCCAACACCCTGATGAGTTTGTCGAAAACCTGTTTCACCTTGATCAGGCAGTTGTTATCGCTGCAGCGCAACGGCAGCGCCAACAACTTAAATTGCCGCCAATAGCCGTTGAGCCGTTTCTGGATCTTTTGCAGCGACAGGGATTGGTTGAGTCAGTTCGGGCGCTAAGCGCCTATCGTGCGATTCTCTGAATAATCATTTTGTGAACACCAGACAAACAAACGGCGATCCAGAGATCGCCGTTTTTCATTACTGCCCGAACTGTTTGCCCAATCCCGGCGGTACGCCGTGGATATCGGTGTCTTCCCAAGGGCCGTTGGGGCTGACGGAGCGAGTCCAGCCGTTGTTCCAGCGGAAGTAGGTGCGCTGGCGGTAGAAGGTGTTGGGCTGGTCGTCGAGGACGTAGACGCCGAGCTTCTGGTCCCAGTGGCTGTTGCCGCCCGGTGGTGGGGCGAAGCTGGCTGAGGTGCGTGGGACTGGCTTGGACGGTTTGGCCGGGATGCTTTTGCCCGGTGTCGGCGAGGTCGACGGGGTCGGGCTCGGTTGTGACGGCGGGATCGGCGGCAGGTTGGTGGTCGGTTCCGGTCGGTGCACCGCACATGCGCTCATGCTCAAGGCCAATGTGATGACGGAGATGCGGGCGAGGCTGTGCATGGCGGTGCTTTCCTGTGGGTTCCGGGGTTATTTGTCGGGGCTGTCGATGGTCAGTGTTTGCGGCGAGGTGGTGCTGCTGGCCAGCGGGCCGCTGCGACCTACCCACTCCCCGGCGGTTGGCTGACCGGCGCGAGAGATGCGTGCAACCAGTTGGACTTCAGGAAAGTTCGACAGTTTCAACTGCGGCATCATGGCGTCGGCATCGCCCAGTTCGACGGTCACCGGCAGATCGGCCACGGTCAGACGCTTGGCCGCCAATGGTGCCGGTGGGCCGGAAACGGCGCGGGCGAAGATGAACACGCTGTCGCCCGGTTGCACCTTGCCTTTGAGTTCGCTGGCCAGATCGACGCGCACCTTGAGCAGCGCGGCAACCTTGGCTGCTGGCGCGGCCGCGTCCTTGCCGCCACTGGCTTGCAGGCGCTCGGTGGCTCGCTCGATCCCGCCCTGCAAGGCGGCGCGGGAGTTGTCGCCCTCTGGCAACTGCGCCAGCAACCGGTTCCAATAGTCGATTGCCTGCTGATAACGCTCACCCTCGAACGCGGCGATGCCGAGCAGGCCGAGGCTGGTGACTTCTTTCGGATCGGCTTTCAGCGCTTCATCGGTCAGGGCCTGGATCTTGTCCGACCACTTTTTACCGTCGGCGAAATACTGCGCCTGCGCCCACTGGCCGAGCAGCTCCGGCTGGCGACCGGCCAGGTTGGCGGCGCGTTCGAACATCTTGGCCGCATCTGCCGGACGATCCTGGGCCATGTAGGTGCGCCCGAGGAAGTACAGGCCTTCCGCCGAATCCGGTTGCGCGGCGACGGCACGCTCCAGACGTCGGGTCATCTCTTCCATCGACTGCGGCGCCTGGGCGAATTCGCGGGTCAGTTCGACTTTATCGGCAGCACCGAAATGCAGGTACAGCCCCAGGCCCAACACCGGCACCAGCACCGCTGCCAACAACGGCAACGGCTTGCCCAGTCTCGATACACGCGGTGCGGCAACGCCTTCGGTATCGGCGAGCAGCTCACGCGCAGCTTCCGCGCGACCGCTGTCCATTTGCGCGGCATCGAGTACACCTTCAGCCTGCTGCGCTTGCAGCTCGGCCACGCGCTCCTGATACAGCGCCACGTTCAGGGCAGTTCGATCCTCTTCACGCTGGGCGCGACGGCCACGCAAAACCGGGATCAGCAGAAAACTCAGGGCGACCAGAAGCAACAGCCCTGCGGCAAGCCAGAAATCAATCATTCTTGGTTTTTATCCAACAGTTGGTCGAGGCGCTGACGCTCTTCGGTGGACAGCGATGGCGGGGTCTCGGTGCGCTGTGCGCGACGCCGGCGAACGATCACTGCGATCACCACCAGACCGCCGAACAACAGGCCGGCCGGGCCGAACCACAGCAGTGCAGTCTTGGCATTAAGCGCCGGTTTGTAGCGGACGAAATCACCGTAGCGATCGACCATGAAATCGATGATCTGCTGATTGTCCTTGCCCTCGCCGAGCATGCGGAAAATCTCTTTGCGCAGGTCGGCGGCAATCGGTGCGTTGGAGTCGGCGATGTCCTGGTTCTGGCACTTGGGGCAGCGCAGTTCCTTGGTCAGTTCACGAAAGCGCTCGCGATCACCTTCCTTGGCGAACTCGTAGGTGTCGATCGCGGCATGCGCCACACCGGCCAGACTCAGGCCCAACAAAACGGTAGCCAGAAAACGCTTCATGGCTTGGCCTCATCGACCAGCGCCTGATACTTGGCTGCGAGTTTTTCGCGCCAGACCTGCTCGTCGATCACACCCACGTACTTGTCGCGGATGATGCCCTTGGCGTCGATGAAGAAGGTTTCCGGCGCGCCGTACACGCCGAGGTTGAGGCCCAGCGAACCTTCGTCGTCACGGATATCCAGCGAGTACGGGTTGTGGAATTCGGCCAGCCACTTCAAGGCATCGACATTGGTGTCCTTGTAGTTGATGCCGTAGATCACCACACCGCGTTCGGCCAGCTTGTTCAGCACCGGGTGCTCGACCCGGCAGGAAATGCACCAGGTGCCCCAGACGTTGACCAGCGCCGGTTTGCCGAGAATGTCAGCCTTGGTCAGGGTCTTGTCGCCCTGCACATTCGGCAGAGTGAACTCCGGGAAAGGCTTGTTGATCATCGCCGACGGTAGCTCCGCCGGATCGAGGTACAGACCGCGATACAGAAACACCGCCACCAGCAGGAAAATCGCCAGGGGTACCAGCATCAACCAACGTCTCATGCAGCCGCTCCTTGCAGGCCGAGGGCTTCACGCACCCGGGCTTTGACCTTGACTCGATAACGCCGATCCAGCGCCGCCAGCAATCCGCCCAGACCGGTCAGCAAACCGCCGAACCAGATCCAGCGCACGAACGGTTTGACGTGAACCCGCACCGCCCACGCGCCGTTTTCCAGCGGCTCGCCCAATGCGACGTAGAGATCGCGGGTGAAACCGGCGTCGATCCCGGCCTCGGTCATCATCGAACTCTGCACGGTGTACAGGCGTTTTTCCGGGTGCAGCACGCTGACTTCCTTGCCGTCGCGGATCACCCGAACGGTGCCCTTGTCGGAGGTGAAGTTCGGCCCTTCGAAGTGCTTGGCACCTTCGAAGATAAAGTGATAACCGGCCAGATCCATCGACTCGCCCGGCGCCAGACGCAGGTCGCGCTCGGCACTGTTCTGACTCGACAGCACCACACCGAGGGCGCACACGGCGATGCCCAGGTGAGCGATCTGCATGCCCCAGTAGCTGCGGGTCAGGGTTGGCAGGCCTTTGATCAGGCCCTTGTGGCGAGTCTTGTCGAAGATGTCGCGCACACCGGCGAGCAACACCCACGCGGCGAGCAGGAACGTCGCGATCACCGCCCAGTTGAAATCGCCGTAAGCGACACCAGCCACCACGGCCAATGCGACACTGCCGAGCAACACCGGGGTCAGCATGTTCGCCAGCCACTTCAGCGGGGTGTCCTTCCAGCGGACGATCACGCCGACTGCCATCACCAGCATCAGCAACGCCATCAACGGGATGAACAGCGCGTTGAAATACGGCGGGCCTACCGACAGCTTGGCGCCGCTGATCGCATCAAGAATCAGCGGATACAGCGTGCCGAGCAGAATCATCGACGCGGCCACCACCAGCACCAGGTTGTTGCCCAGCAACAGGGTTTCCCGCGACCACAGGTTGAAGCCGACCTGGCTCTTGACCACTGGCGCGCGCAACGCAAACAGCGTCAGCGAACCACCGACCACGAACAGCAGGAAGATCAGAATGAACACGCCGCGTTCAGGGTCCGAGGCAAACGCATGCACCGAGGTCAGCACGCCGGAACGCACGAGGAATGTACCGAGCAGGCTCAACGAAAATGCGGCAATCGCCAGCAACACCGTCCAGCTCTTGAACACGCCACGTTTTTCCGTGACTGCCAGCGAGTGAATCAGCGCGGTGCCGACCAGCCATGGCATGAACGAGGCGTTTTCCACCGGGTCCCAGAACCACCAGCCGCCCCAGCCGAGTTCGTAGTAAGCCCACCACGAACCGAGGGTGATGCCGATGCCGAGGAAGGCCCAGGCGACAATCGTCCAAGGGCGCGACCAGCGTGCCCAAGCAGCATCAAGACGACCACCGAGCAGTGCGGCGATGGCGAAAGCGAACGCCACAGAAAAACCGACATACCCCATGTAGAGCATCGGCGGATGCACAATCAGGCCAATATCTTGCAGCAGCGGATTGAGGTCACGCCCGTCGGCCGGAATCTGCGGCAGGATCCGCGAGAACGGGTTGGAGGTGAGGATCAGAAACAACAGGAAACCGGTGCTGATCATGCCCATCACCGCCAGTACGCGAGCGAGCATGACTTGCGGCAACTGCCGGGAGAACACCGACACGGCGAAGGTCCAGCCACCGAGGATCAACGCCCACAGCAGCAGCGAACCTTCGTGGGCGCCCCACACCGCGCTGAACTTGTAGTACCACGGCAAGGCGCTGTTGGAGTTCATCGCCACATAAACGACCGAGAAATCGTCGGTCATGAACGCGTAGGTCAGGCAACCGAAGGCAAACAGCAGGAACGCAAACTGACCCCACGCTGCCGGCTGGGCCAGGCCCATCCACATACGATCGCCGCGCCACGCACCGAACAGCGGCACCACGGCCTGCACCAGCGCAAAACACAGCGCCAGAATCATCGCCAGATGGCCGAGCTCGGGAATAAACAGTGCAGAAGTCATCGATCAACCCTCCTTCGCTTGGGTCGGTGCCGATTGACCACTGTCTTTCAGCGCTTTGGTCACTTCCGGCGGCATGTACTTCTCGTCGTGCTTGGCCAGCACTTCATCGGCCACCACCACGCCGTCGGCGTTGAGTTTGCCCAGGGCGACAATGCCCTGCCCTTCGCGGAACAGATCCGGGAGGATCCCGCGATAGGTGATGGTCACGGCTTTGTTGAAGTCGGTGACAACGAATTTGACGTCCAGCGAGTCCGGCGAACGTTGCAGCGAGCCCTTCTCGACCATGCCGCCGGCGCGGATGCGCGTGTCGTGCGGCGCTTCACCGTTGGCGATCTGGGTCGGCGTGTAAAACAGGTTGATGTTTTCCTGCAGGGCGCTGAGGGCGAGGCCGACGGCAGCGCCGACCCCGACCAGAATCGCCAGAATGATGGTCAGACGTTTTTTGCGCAGCGGATTCACTTGCCGTTCTCCCGGCGCAGACGACGCGCCTCTTGTTGCAGATAGCGCTTGCGGGCCGCGATCGGTGCGACCACGTTGAGGATCAGCACCGTCAGACAAATGCCGTAGGCCGACCAGACATACAGGCCATGATGGCCCATGGCGAGGAAGTCGCCGAATGAAGCGAAACTCATCGCGCGGCCTCCAGGCTGTTCTGCACTTCTTCTTTCACCCAACTGGCGCGGGCTTCGCGCTTGAGCACTTCAAGGCGCATGCGCAACAACAGCACGGCGCCGAAGAAGCAGTAGAACCCCAGCACCGTCAGCAACAGCGGCAGCCACATTTCCGCGGGCATCGCCGGTTTCTCAGTGAGGGTGAAGGTCGCGCCCTGGTGCAGGGTGTTCCACCACTCCACCGAGTACTTGATGATCGGGATGTTGATCACCCCGACGATCGCCAGCACCGCGCAGGCCTTGGCGGCGCTGTCGCGGTTGCTGATGGCGTTGCCCAGCGCAATCACCCCGAAATACAGGAACAGCAGAATCAGCATCGACGTCAGCCGCGCATCCCAGACCCACCACGAGCCCCAGGTCGGCTTGCCCCAGATCGCCCCGGTGACCAGCGCCACGGCGGTCATCCACGCGCCGATCGGCGCCGCGCATTGCAGGGCGACGTCGGCCAGTTTCATTTTCCACACCAGCCCGACCACGCCGCACACCGCCAGCATCACGTAGATCGACTGCGCCAGCATTGCCGCCGGCACGTGGATGTAGATGATGCGGAAGCTGTTGCCCTGCTGATAATCCGGCGGCGCGAAGGCCAGGCCCCAGACGACGCCAACGCTGATCAGCAGCAACGCGGCAATGCTCAGCCACGGCAGAAACCTGCTGCTGATGCCGTAGAACCACTTGGGCGAGCCGAGCTTGTGAAACCAGGTCCAGTTCATACTGTTTCCATCACGGGTGCCGCTCATCGGTGTGAGCAGTCTTAGGGTCTTTGCTGGTTAAATTTTAACCAGACCTCATTATTCGCCGACGCTGATCTTCAGGCCAGCAGCTATTGCAAAAGGTGTCAGGGTGATCGCCAGGGCGGTCAGGCTACCCAGCCACAGCAGATACCCGGTCGCCGGCATGCCTTGCAAGGCGGCCTGCAAGGCGCCACTGCCAAGGATCAACACCGGGATGTACAACGGCAGAATCAGCAATGCCAGCAACAGGCCGCCGCGTTTCAAACCAACCGTCAGCGCCGCGCCCACCGCACCGAGCAGGCTCAGCACCGGGGTGCCCAGCAGCAACGACAACAGCAACACCGGCAGGCAGGCGACCGGCAAACCGAGCATCAACGCCAGCAACGGCGAGAGCAGAACCAGTGCCAGTCCCGAGAACAGCCAGTGTGCCAGCACCTTGGCCAGCACCAGTAGGGGCAGCGGGTGCGGCGAAAGGACCCACTGTTCCAGGGAGCCATCTTCGAAATCACTGCGAAACAGTCCGTCCAGCGAAAGCAGGACCGACAATAACGCGGCCACCCAGACTAACCCCGGGGACAGGTTTTGCAAGACTTGAGTTTCCGGGCCGACGGCCAGCGGGAACAAGGCGATGACGATGGCGAAGAAAATCAGCGGATTGGCCAGTTCCGCCGGGCGACGAAACAGCAAACGGGACTCACGGGCAACCAGCAGGCCGAACACACTCATACTGCCCAGTTCCCCAGATCGATATCGCGATAACCGGCCGGCATCCGGCTCAGCGTGTGGTGCGTGGTCAACACCACCAGACCGCCGCGCTCGCAGTGCCCGGCCAAGTGCTCTTCAAGCTGCGCCACGCCCTGTTTGTCGAGCGCGGTGAACGGCTCGTCGAGAATCCACAGCGGCGGGCTGTCCAGATACAGCCGCGCCAGCGCCACGCGGCGTTGCTGACCGGCGGACAGGGTGTGGCAGGGAACATCTTCGAAACCGCGCAATCCTACGGCAGCCAATGCCTGCCAGATCGCTTCGCGTTCGGCCGGCCGATGCAAGGCGCAGAGCCAGGACAGGTTCTCTTCCGGGGTCAGCAGGTCCTTGATCCCGGCAGCGTGGCCGATCCACAGCAGGTTGCGCGCCAGTTCGCTCGGTTGTGCAGTCAAGGGCTGGCCGTTGAGCAGCACTTGACCGCTGGTCGGCTGCATCAACCCGGACAACAGACGCAGCAGGCTGGTCTTGCCGCTGCCGTTGGGGCCGCTGATCTGCACCATATCGCCACTGGCCAGTCGCAATTCGAGATTTTCGAAGAGCAGCCGCAGGTCTCGCTCACAGGCAAGGGCAACGGTTTGCAGGACAGGACTGGTCAAGGGATCACGGGCCTTATACGGTTCAAGTCGGCTCTGGCGCGGCCGTTAAAGAGATGCAGGATAAATGCAATGACGGTGCGAAGCAGAGAGCTGGATCAAACAATTGCTATGTTTTCTGAACGAAGCGCAAGACGCGCGGCATTATACATGCCGTGCCTTACTCCCAAGAGCGCAATTTCCTCAGGTTGTGTCCGCGTATGACAGGCGAAATGAACATCCTCCCGCTCCCGCCCACCACCCCGGCGAACGCGCGTCCGCTGGTGATGAGCGGTGAGTTGCTCAAGCTGCTGACCCCGGTCGAAGGCCTGATCGGCGCCGGGCAAAGCGCCCAGGCCGAGGTGTTGTCACTCAAGCAGGCGGATCAGACCTTTCAACTGCTGCTCAAGGTCACCGTCGACGGCGGCCGGCAGACCACCGTGCAAGCCAGCAGCAACCTGCCGTTGCCGACCGGCACCAACCTGGCCGTCACTCAGCCGTCGGCGGGCAATCTGGCGATCACCGTGCAACAGGCGATTGCCAGCAGCGTCGCCGCCCTCACCCGCATCGACACCGCGCAGTTGCCGGTCGGCACGCTGCTGCAAGGCAAGGTGCTGACCTCGCAGACACTGCCGCAAGTGCCGGGACAGCCGACGGTGTACCGCTCGCTGGTGAGCCTGCTCAACACCGCGCAGAGCGGTGCCACGCTGGACATCGACAGCCCGACGCCGCTGCGCATCGGCACTCTGCTCTCGGCACTGGTCGAAGATTCGCAAACCCTCAAGTTCGTGCCGCTGAGCAGCCGCCAGGAGCAATTGGCGGTGAGCCAGCAACTGCTCGGCCAGCAGAGTCGCCAAGGTTCGCTGGACGGTTTGCTCAATGCTCTGCAAAACCTGCCGAGCGACGACGATCAGACCTCACAGGATCTGCGCGCTGCCGTCGTGCGTCTGCTCGCCAACCTGCCCGATGTGCAGCAGATGAGCAGCGCCAAAGGCGTAGCCCTGGCCCTGGCCAACAGCGGTGCCTTTCTCGAAGCCAAATTGCTGACCGGACAGAATCCGGCGCTGGCCCCGGACATGAAAGCCGATCTGCTCAAGTTGATCGCGCAGCTGTCCCCGGGTGCGCCGGGCAATGCCAGTTTCAACGCGATCATCGCTGCCAACACCCTGGCACAGGCGCTGCCGAGTTTCGTGCGCAACGCCCTCGGCGCTCTCGGTCAGGTCAGCGCCAAACCCGTGCCGAGCAGTTTCCCCCTGCCCGACCGTCTGCTGCAAAGTCTCGACGGCGAAGGCGATCTGGAACATCTGCTGCGCCTCGCTGCAGCCGCCGTGTCGCGCCTGCAAAGCCATCAGCTGTCGAGCCTGGAACAGACCGGTGTCACCGATGACGGCCGTCTGCTCAGCACCTGGCAGCTGGAAATCCCCATGCGCAACCTGCAGGACATCGTGCCGTTGCAGGTCAAGTTTCAGCGCGAAGAAGCGCCAGAAAGAGAACCGCAACCCAACGAACGCCGTGACGAACGCGAGCCCAGACAGCAGCTGTGGCGCGTCGACCTGGCGTTCGACATGGAGCCGTTGGGGCCGATGCAGATTCAGGCGCAGTTGATTGCCGGCAGCCTGTCGAGCCAGCTCTGGGTCGAACGCCCATACACCGCCGACCTGATCGGCAATAATCTGTTCGCCCTGCGCCAGCGCATGCTCGATCGCGGGCTGAACGTCGGCGATCTCGACTGCCATCTCGGCACCCCGCCGCAAGGCAATCAAACCCGCCTCGAACACCGCTGGGTCGACGAAACCGCATGAACGATTCCACTGCTCCACGCCAGGCCATCGCCCTCAAATACGACGGCAACCACGCCCCGACCCTCACCGCCAAGGGCGACGAGGAACTGGCCGAAGAAATCCTGCGCATTGCCCGCGACTGCGAAGTGCCGATCTATGAAAACGCCGAGCTGGTACGGCTGTTGGCGCGCATGGAACTGGGCGACAGCATCCCCGAGGAGCTGTACCGCACCATCGCCGAGATCATCGCGTTTGCGTGGAACCTGAAGGGGAAATTCCCCGAGGGGCAGGATCCGGATGCGCCGATGGTCGAGAAGGACGTTACCGAACGCGGGGCTGATTACTAGGCCGCGCCGGATACAGGCTCAAGTGCACGCGTCCTCGCTCGCTATTCAATTCAAGCGCGCTCGCCACTGCAGGTTCGCCCATTCAAACCGTGGTGAACGTCCATAATCCTTGATCTCGAGGGGCATACCTTGCTCGGACAGATTCAGTGCCTTGAAGCCGATTTTCCCGATTCGCCAGTAATACTCATGCACAGGATCGTTGACGCGATAGGGAAGCAGGATCTGCCTGCCCGTCCCCAGCCCATAAGGCCGCACGTCAGCCCAATTAAGCACGCTCGTCTCGAAAGCCGGAGACGAAGGCTCTTCGAACTCTCCGCCGCCAAGATTTGCGACTTTCCAGAAATTGATATCACTACCGTCTGATCGAGCGTGCAGCACCCATACATCGGTCAGTTTGGTAATCGGCGAATCCAGCACTGCGGTCTTTGAACCCGCAGAATAGAAGCCCGGCAACTCCAAGGCTTTCTCAAAATCCAGAGAACGGCCGCTGCTCCTGTAGGTGAGCAGCTTCAAGAACTGTGCACTTAAATCAACAGCGAGCACATCATCCTTGCCATCGTTGTCCAGCCTGGCGCTGTAGAAATGGACCGGCAATGGGTTTTTTCGAGCATCTCCCCAGTGAGCAGGAACGCCCAGACTCGCCCCTTTATTCTCCATCAGCCAGAAATCGGACACTGTGTTATTCAGGGTTTGCACGATCAACACATCTTGCTTGCCGACGCCCCTGAAGTCGCCAGCCAGATATTGCTGAGCTTGCCGGTAGGCATGTCCTTGCGGAACCGAACGCCAGATAACCGGATCAGCAAAATGCCCGCCTTCATTCTTCAATAGCCTGAAAATGGTTTCGTCAGCTTTTCCGGGCGATATCGCCATCAGATCAGCCTTGCCGTCACCGGTGAAATCAGCCAGCAGATAGCGCGTAGTGTCGTAGCAAATGGCTGTAGCACACCCGGAATCAAAAGAGTCTGGATCAAATGGAAGTCTGTCCTCATACCATTTCTCGGATGCAATCGCGTCTGCGTCCAGCGACGTGACCCAAATATCGACACCTGGACCATCCTCCCGGCGCTGCACTTGCACCGTCCGGTTCGTCCCGTCACCGATGACATCCCCCGTCAGCGCCACTTCCATCGAATCATTGCTGTCGATGTTATCGATGCTGCGCACCCACAACGTAGAACCCGCAAACTCCCTGCAATCCGCTATCAAGCTCGGCTGTACTCCGTCCAGACATTGCCCCTGCGCTCCGGGAACATAAATTTTCCCGAAATCCCACGGAGTCCAGTGTTGAGAGGGCTCACTGCTTTCACATGCGCGTTCGATCAATTGGCCATTCTGACGCGCTATGCAATGGCCAGAGGCTGTTTTCAGCAGTGCAACTCCCCTGCTCGCGCCGACTGCAATGTCGGAGGGCACAAACGCCCAGCGCTGGTCAGCGTCTGGCTCACATCCATCCAGTGTCACCTGCTGCCCCAATCCATTGGAAACCAGGCACTGTTGCGTCTGGAAATTGACTAGCGGTCTGAAAGGGATATTCACCAGTGGCCCGGCGGCGTGAGCATGGCTGAGCGTGAAATTGAGTCGCGCCACCCAATTGCCATTCCAGGTGGCTTCACTGTACGCACTGCTGACTGGCTCAGCCCCTTCAAAATGAAAGTAACTGGCGACAACATGCCGTTTAGCCTGCACCGCTGCCGGGTCCACGTTAGGAGCGACGGCCGCCGAGGGATAGGTCTCGTGATAAACCACCGGGATATCTGCACTGATCCCGCGCAAGGCCAGGCGCGTCAAACGTGCCGAATAAATATGATCAGGATGCTCCGTGTACGGAACGGTATCCGGATTGAGTGCATACACCCGGGTGGCTCCTTCATTGACGATCAGCTCAGTCAAGAGCTGCACAAAAGATGTTCGACTGTAGAGGTTTACCGGACCTGAAGCCGAGTCCAGATAGGGCCAACTCCGAACAGTTTTATCGAGGTCGAGCAAATCGGCCAGCGGCACATCTCCACCACGAACGTCCCCCCCCGGCACACGCAAAAATATGAGCTTCAATCCAGGTCGCTCATTGGCCTTGACGCTCATCACAATGGCTGAATCAGTGAATATCAGGTAAGGCGTCCATCCGGTCGCAAAACCCAGCATTTTTTCATAGGCTTTTCTCGACGCGCTTTCGCGCTTCAACACATAGTCGAAACCGGCGCCAGAACTGCCACCGTTCATGAAGATACTGGTCACACAGCCGCCGGCAGCCAGAACTTGCGAAATCCGCGGATCAATAAACAGCAGATCGTCGTCCATATGCGCAACGACATTGACCAGGTGGACACCGTGACAATTTTGCCGGTCGGCAATATCGGCTTCTGGAGCAAGCCTGCTGACCTGAGCCTGACAAGCCGTCAGGAGCAGCACGACTGCCAGCCACAGGGCGGCAACACCGGGTGACCGGACTTTTTTCACGCGCTCGATTCTGGCTGGCAAATGCATACCCACTCCACGATTGGCTGGATCGGTGAATTGGCGATCAGACGCGTCTGCCTGAAAAAGCCGACGGGACTATCGCGAGTCACGAGAAGTGTGAGGAGCGATGAGCGAAATTCTCTACTGTCAGAAATACCAGTTCAGATAGACGGTCATGGGCGAATCAGGCAACAAAATCGAGCGCAAAAAAAATCGCCGGCATGACCGGCGATTCTTATTCAAATGACATGCCTCTACGCATATCAGCTTCTGTGCAGCTTGCGCATCAACTCCGCCTCGGCCTGGGTCAAGCCGCAGGACTGGGTCAGCTCATCGACGCTCGCGCCCATGCCCACCAGTTTCGCCGCCTGGGCGAACGACAGGCTCGACGGGTCGCGTTGTTCCAGCGCGACAATCTTGTCCGGCAACGGGCCGACGACCGAGCGCAGCTCGTGCAGGGCTTCGCCCATGCGCACGTTGCCGTTCTGATAGTCGTCGACACGCTTGGCCAGGTCCTTGATGCGCTGGTCACGCAGCGCATCGCCCTGGGCCTGTTGCGCAGCGATCACCCGCTGCGCCTTGATGTACGCCAGAAACATTGCCAGCGTGCCTGCCCAAAAGAGGAACAGGACAATGACCGCTACCTCGAGAATCAATCAGATGCTCTCCAGTTCCGACCATTCTTCTTCGCTCATCATCTTGTCCAGCTCGACCAGGATCAGCAACTCGTTGTTCTTGTTGCACACGCCCTGGATGAACTTGGCCGACTCTTCGTTGCCGACGTTCGGCGCAGTCTCGATTTCCGACTGACGCAGGTAAACCACTTCGGCCACGCTGTCGACCATGATCCCGACCACTTGCTTGTCGGCTTCGATGATGACGATACGGGTGTTGTCGCTGATCTCGCCGCTGTTCAGGCCGAAGCGCTGACGGGTGTCGATCACGGTGACCACGTTACCGCGCAGGTTGATGATGCCCAGCACGTAGCTTGGCGCACCCGGTACCGGCGCGATTTCGGTGTAACGCAGGACTTCCTGAACGCGCATCACGTTGATGCCGTAGGTTTCGTTGTCCAGCTTGAAGGTCACCCATTGCAGGATCGGATCTTCAGAACCTTTTGCATTCGTCGCCTGACTACTCATACCCTGACCCCTCGAAAAAACCGCACTGGGCGGTGTGTGTTCTGTGTGGAGGCATTGAACAATGCCTTCGCCTGACTGTTATGTCGGCTGCTATGTCGATTTATGTAGCGGCTTGTGGCCGCCCAAGTGCTTTGCCCCGCCGCTGGCGATCAACTCGGCCAGCGCGGCTACATCAAGTAATGCACACATGTGCTCGATCACCGTGCCGGCAAGCCATGGCCGCTGACCCCGGTGACTTCTCCATTTGATTTCATTCGGATCCAGACGCAACGAACGGCTGACCTGATGCACCGCCAGGCCCCACTCGTAGCCTTGTACCGAAATCACGTACTGCAGGCCCTGACGGAAGTCATCGCGATAGCGATCCGGCATGACCCAACGCGCCGTGTCCAACACTTTCAGATTGCCGGCCTGGCTCGGCAGAATCCCGAGGAACCACTCCGGCTGACCGAACAGCGGCGTCAGCTCATGGCCGGCCAGCGAATAGATTGAACCAAGGCACACCAGCGGCACGGCGAGAGTCAGGCCGGCAACATCGAACAACAGGCATTCGAAGGCTTCCGAAGCCCAGGCCGGACGGCCATCGGTTTCCACCGGTGGCGGAGTGTTGCTCGGTGGCAGGTGCACTTCCACCACTGGCGGCACCCGCGTCTGTTCGACGGGTGCCGGTGCCACCGACGCCGCTTCGGCCACAACCGGTTCCGGCGCGGTTTTCAGCAATTGGGTTTGCAGCAGCGGTGCGAGTGTCGATACCGGCGCGCGTGGCGGCTCGGCTTCTTCGATCAACGCCACTGGCGCCTTGGCGATCGGTGCGGCGGTAGGCGCGGCAACCGGGGCGGCAGGTTTGGTGGTTTTCTGCGCATCACGCGCCTGCTCTTCCAGTACCGCAGCCTGGAATTCATCCAGCGCCGCAGCACTTTCGACCACCTCGACCGACGCCTCGACCGGCACTTCCACCGGCGGCAACTCGTCAGGGATTTCCTGCAGCAAGCTGTCCAGATAGGACTGCAACGCCAGTTGCGGACGCGATGTCAGTTTGATCGGCCGATTCATGCTCAAGCCACCTGCGGAACAAGTTGTTGCGCCAGCAGATGCTTGAGCAGCGCGCGGTAAGCCAGCACGCCACGACTCTTGCCGTCGAACTGCGAAGGCGTGACCCCGGCCCGGCTGGCGTCGCGCAGACGGGTATCGACCGGGATGTAACCCTGCCAGATCTCTTCCGGGAATTTGTCACGCAGCACGCGCAAGGTGCCCAGCGACGCCTGGGTGCGGCGGTCGAACAGGGTCGGCACGATGCTGAACGGCAGCGCTTGTTTGCGCGAGCGGTTGATCATCGCCAGGGTGTTGACCATGCGTTCCAGGCCTTTGACGGCCAGGTGCTCGGTCTGCACCGGGATCACCAGTTGCTGGCTCGCGGCCAGGGCGTTGACCATCAGCACACCGAGCAACGGCGGGCTGTCGATGATCGCGTAATCGAAATCCTGCCACAGCTGCGCCAGACTCTTGGCGATCACCAGGCCCAAACCACTCTGCCCCGGCGACTGGCGCTCAAGGGTGGCGAGTGCGGTACTCGACGGCAACAGGGAAATGCGTTCGTCGCTGGTCGACAGCAGCAACTGCCCGGGCAAGCCTTGCGGCACGCTGCCCTTGTGCAGAAACAGGTCGTAGTTGCTGTGCTCCAGGCTGTCGGGGTCGTAGCCGAAATAGCTGGTCATCGAGCCGTGCGGGTCGAGATCGACCACAACCACGCGCTTGCCCGCCTCCGCCAGCAATCCGGCTAAAGCGATGGAAGATGTGGTTTTACCGACACCACCCTTTTGATTGGCGACTGCCCAGACTCTCATTCGGTTCGTTCCTCCCGGTCGAGATGCTCGACCGAGACATAGCTCAGCGTATTAATGCGGGCGACGGAGAATTGACGGCACTCTCGCGTCCCGGCGTCTTGACCGGAGACGGTGCAGTTTGTGTGCCAGCGCGCTTCAATGCCGCGTCCGGTTGTGCATTGGCGGTACCGGTACCGGTCAGACTGCGGCGCACATCGAGGTTGCGCGACACCACCAGCACTACGCGACGATTCTTCGCCCGGCCTTCGGCGGTGGCGTTGTTGGCCACCGGCTGAAACTCACCGTAACCCACCGAGGCCAGACGCCCGGGGTTGACCCCCTGCATCGCCAGCATCCGGACGATGCTCGCCGAACGCGCCGAGGACAGTTCCCAGTTGGTCGGGTACTGCGCGGTGCGGATCGGCTGATCGTCGGTGAAGCCTTCGACGTGAATCGGGTTGTCGAACGGTTTGAGGATCGCCGCGACCTTGTCGATGATGTTGAACGCGATATCACTCGGCATTGCGTCGCCACTGCCGAACAACAGGCTGGAATTGAGTTCGATCTCGACCCACAACTCGTTGCCGCGCACGGTCATCTGGTTGGAAGCGATCAAGTCGCCGAACGCGGCACTGATGTCATCGGCAATGCTTTTCAGCGGATCGCTGGCCCCGGCGATACCGGCATCGACCTGCTCGCTGTCCTTGACCAACGGCTTGGCCGGGGTCACGGTTTTCGGCCGTTCCTCACCGATCGGGATCGGCTTGAGCGAGCGATCGGAGTCAGTGAAAACCCCGATCAGCGCCTCGGAAATGACTTTGTACTTGCCTTCGTTGATCGACGAGATGGAATACATCACCACGAAGAAAGCGAACAACAACGTGATGAAGTCAGCGTACGACACGAGCCAGCGCTCGTGATTGACGTGTTCTTCCTGATGTCTGCGACGAGCCATGAGGTTATTCCCTTAATCCATGAAGCCTTGCAGCTTCAACTCGATGGAGCGTGGGTTTTCACCTTCGGCGATCGACAAAATACCTTCCAGCAACATTTCGCGATAACGCGACTGCCGCAACGCGATTGACTTGAGCTTGGCCGCCACCGGCAGCAACACCAGGTTGGCACTGGCCACGCCGTAGATGGTCGCGACGAATGCCACGGCAATGCCGCTGCCCAATTGGGTCGGATCAGCGAGGTTGCCCATCACATGAATCAGGCCCATCACCGCACCGATGATGCCGATGGTCGGCGCGTAGCCGCCCATGCTTTCGAAGACTTTAGCGGCCTCGATGTCGCGCGCTTCCTGAGTGTAGAAATCCACTTCGAGGATGCTGCGGATCGCTTCCGGCTCGGCGCCATCGACCAGCAGTTGCAGGCCCTTGCGCGAGTAGTTGTCCGGTTCGGCATCGGCCACGCCTTCCAGCCCGAGCAGGCCTTCCTTGCGCGCGGTGAGGCTCCAGTTGACCACGCGGTCGATGCCGCCGGCCAGGTCCACCCGTGGCGGAAACAGGATCCAGGCGAGAATCTGCATGGCGCGCTTGAACGCGCTCATCGGCGATTGCAGCAGCGCGGCACCGATGGTGCCCCCGAGCACGATCAGCGCCGCCGGGCCGTTGGCCAGCGCGCCGAGGTGACCGCCTTCAAGGAAGTTGCCGCCGATGATGGCGACGAACGCCAGAATAATCCCGATAAGGCTTAGAACATCCATCAGATACACGCCTCGACGATGTGCTTGCCGATGTCGTCCAGGCCGTAGACCGCGTCAGCCAGATCGGCTTTGACGATGGCCATCGGCATGCCGTAGATCACGCAGCTTGCTTCGTCTTGTGCCCATACCGAGCTGCCGCCCTGCTTGAGCAGACGCGCGCCTTCGCGGCCGTCGGCGCCCATGCCGGTGAGGACCACCGCCAGAACTTTGTCACCGTAGGACTTGGCTGCGGAACCGAAGGTGATGTCCACGCACGGCTTGTAGTTCAGACGCTCGTCGCCCGGCAGGATTTTCACCGCGCCACGGCCGTCGACCATCATCTGCTTGCCACCCGGGGCCAGCAGCGCCAGGCCCGGACGCAGGATGTCGCCATCCTCGGCTTCCTTGACGCTGATGCGGCACAGCTTGTCCAGACGCTCGGCAAAGGCCTTGGTGAACGCCGCGGGCATGTGCTGGATCAGCACGATCGGCGCCGGGAAGTTCGCCGGCAACTGGGTCAGCACCCGTTGCAGGGCAACCGGGCCGCCGGTCGAGGTACCGATGGCAACCAGTTTGTAGGCTTTGCGCTTTGGTGCCGGCGACGACGCGCTGGCGGCTGGCGCACGCGCAGGTGCCGGAGCAGGCGCCGGACGCGTTGGAGCAGCAGCGCTGTGCCCGCTGAAGCTCGAAGCCGCCGGGGCTGGCGCAGGCGTCGGTGCCGCGGCCGGAGCCGGCGCACTGTAGGCACTGAAACGACGATTACTGCGCGAGATGCTGTGGACCTTCTCGCACAGCAGTTGCTTGACCTTCTCGGGATTGCGCGAGATGTCTTCGAAATTCTTCGGCAGGAAATCCACCGCGCCGGCGTCCAGCGCATCCAGGGTGACCCGGGCGCCTTCGTGCGTCAGCGAGGAGAACATCAACACCGGGGTCGGGCAGCGCTGCATGATGTGCCGCACCGCCGTGATGCCATCCATCATCGGCATCTCGTAGTCCATGGTGATCACGTCCGGCTTGAGGGCCAGGGCCTGATCGATCGCCTCTTTACCGTTGGTGGCCGTGCCGACCACCTGGATGCTCGGATCCGCTGAAAGAATTTCCGAGACGCGGCGGCGGAAAAAACCCGAATCGTCCACCACCAGGACTTTGACTGCCATAAACACTCCATTAGGTGCAGCGGGACGTCGTCGCCCCGCTGCCCCGGATTCAAATACGCTTCGTCGCGTAACGCTTGAGCATGCTTGGAACATCGAGAATCAGCGCGATGCGGCCGTCACCGGTGATGGTGGCGCCGGACATGCCCGGAGTGCCCTGCAGCATTTTGCCCAATGGCTTGATGACCACTTCTTCCTGGCCGACCAGTTGATCGACGACGAAGCCGATCCGCTGGGTGCCCACCGAAAGGATCACCACATGGCCTTCGCGCTGCTCTTCGTGAGCGGCGGAGCTGACCAGCCAGCGCTTGAGGTAGAACAATGGCAGCGCCTTGTCCCGCACGATCACCACTTCCTGGCCATCCACCACGTTGGTGGTCGACAGGTCGAGGTGGAAGATTTCGTTGACGTTGACCAACGGGAACGCAAACGCCTGATTGCCGAGCATCACCATCAGGGTCGGCATGATCGCCAGCGTCAGCGGCACCTTGATGACGATCTTCGAGCCCTGGCCCTTGGTCGAGTAAATGTTGATCGAACCGTTGAGCTGGGAAATCTTGGTTTTCACCACGTCCATGCCGACACCGCGGCCGGACACGTCGGAGATCTCGGTCTTGGTCGAGAAACCCGGGGCGAAGATCAGGTTGTAGCACTCGGTATCGCTCAGGCGATCGGCCGCATCCTTGTCCATCACACCGCGTTTTACCGCGATCGAACGCAGCACGTTCGGGTCCATGCCCTTGCCGTCGTCGGAGATCGACAACAGGATGTGATCGCCTTCCTGCTCGGCGGCCAGCACCACGCGACCGCCACGGGCCTTGCCCGAAGCTTCGCGCTCTTCTGGGGATTCGATGCCGTGGTCGACGGCGTTACGCACCAAGTGGACCAGCGGGTCGGCCAGGGCCTCGACAAGGTTTTTGTCGAGGTCGGTTTCTTCACCCACCAGTTCCAGGTTGATCTCTTTCTTGAGCTGACGCGCGAGGTCGCGAACCAGACGCGGGAAGCGCCCGAAGACCTTCTTGATCGGCTGCATCCGGGTCTTCATTACCGCGGTCTGCAAGTCAGCCGTGACCACGTCGAGGTTCGACACGGCCTTGGACATGGCTTCGTCGCCGCTGTTGAGACCCAGGCGCACCAGACGGTTACGCACCAGCACCAGCTCGCCGACCATGTTCATGATTTCGTCGAGACGCGCGGTATCGACCCGCACGGTGGTCTCGGCTTCGCTCGCCGGTTTTTCCGGCGGCGGAGCAGCGGCAGCACGGGCCGGCGCCGGTGCAGCAGCGGCAGCAGGTTTTGGCGCTTCGGCTTTCGGCTCAGGCTTGGGCGCAGCCTTCGGCGCAGCGGCCGGAGCGGCAGCAGCCTTGGCGGCAGGCGCGGCCACAGTCGACGCAGTGCCCGCAGCAGCGGCGCCAACGTCGGTGAACTTGCCTTTGCCGTGCAACTCGTCGAGCAGCGATTCGAATTCGTGATCGCTGATCAGATCGCTGCCGGCAGCGGCGGCCGCCGGTGCGGCAGGCGCAACCGGTGCCGAGGCGATCGCCGACTCCAGCGCTTCCACGGCAAAGTTGCCCTTGCCGTGCAACTGATCGAGCAGTGCTTCGAATTCGTCGTCGGTGATGTCCGAGCTGTCGCCCGCCGCCGGTGCCGCTGGAGCGGCCGCTGCCGGTGCGACGGCGTCTGGCGCGAACTGGCCTTTGCCGTGCAGCTGATCGAGCAACGACTCGAATTCAGCGTCGGTGATTTCATCGCTGGCGGCCGCATCGGCAGCCGGCGCAGGTGCAACAGCAACCGGGGCTTCGGCCTCGGCCTTGACGGCGTTCAGCGAATCCAGCAGCTGTTCAAATTCGTTATCGGTGATGTCGCCCGAATCGCTCGAATCGCCTTCGACGACCAGTTCTTCGATCATCTCGGCCACTGGCGAAGCCGGTGCTTCGTCGGCCGTTTGCGGTTCGGCCAGACGCGCCAGCGCGGCCAGCAGTTCCGGGGTTGCAGCAGTGATCGGTGCACGTTCACGGACTTCGCTGAACATGCTGTTCACCGCGTCCAGTGCTTCAAGCACCACGTCCATCAGTTCTGCATCAACGCGACGCTCACCCTTGCGCAGGATGTCGAACACGTTTTCGGCGATGTGACAGCACTCCACCAGCTCGTTGAGCTGAAGGAAGCCGGCGCCCCCTTTTACAGTGTGGAAACCGCGAAAAATTGCGTTGAGCAGATCTGCGTCATCCGGGCGGCTTTCCAGCTCGACCAATTGCTCGGACAGTTGCTCAAGAATCTCGCCGGCCTCAACCAGGAAATCCTGAAGGATCTCTTCATCGGCGCCGAAGCTCATTAATGGGGTGCTCCTACAGGTCTAAAAACCCAAAAAACCTAAAATTCCAAAACACTAGAATCCGAGGCTGGATAACAAATCGTCCACATCGTCCTGACCGGACACAACGTCTTCTCGTTTATCGGCATGAATCTGCGGACCTTCACCCTGCGAGAGATGTTTTTGTGGATCTTTTTCTGCAAGCATCGCGGCACGGTCGTGTTCGATGCCCGCAAAGCGGTCAACCTGACTGGCCATGAGGACGAGTTTGAGCAAATTGCTTTCGACTTCGGTGACCAGTTGGGTCACACGCTTGATCACCTGACCTGTGAGGTCCTGGTAATCCTGAGCCAGCAGGATGTCGTTGAGGTTGCTCGACACCGCACGGTTGTCCGTGCTGCTGCGTGACAGAAAACCGTCGACCCGGCGCGCCAGTTCGCGGAACTCTTCAGCTCCGACCTCACGACGCATGAAGCGGCCCCAATCGGTGCTCAGGGCCTGGGCTTCTTCAGCCAGGCCATTGACTACCGGGGTGGCGCTTTCCACCAGATCCATGGTGCGGTTGGCCGCGGCTTCGGTCAGCTTGACCACATAGCCCAGGCGTTCGGTGGCGTCGGTGATTTGCGACACTTCCTCGGCCTGCGGCATGTGCGGATCGATCTGGAAATTGACGATCGCACTGTGCAGTTCGCGTGTGAGCTTGCCCACTTCCTGATACAGGCCGCGGTCACGGGTCTGATTGAGCTCATGGATCAGTTGCACAGCGTCGCCGAACCTGCCTTTTTCAAGGCTCTCGACCAGTTCGACCGCGTGTTTTTTCAGGGTCGACTCGAAATCGCCCTGTGAAGATTCGTTATGCTCCATAGCTCCCCCGCGCGTCATCAGCCGATGCGTTCGAAAATCTTCTCGATTTTGTCTTTCAACGCCTGAGCCGTGAAAGGTTTGACCACGTAGCCGTTCACACCGGCCTGAGCGGCCTCGATGATTTGCTCGCGCTTGGCTTCAGCGGTCACCATCAGCACCGGCAGATGCTTGAGTTTTTCATCGGCACGCACGTGGCGCAGCAAGTCGATACCGGTCATGCCCGGCATGTTCCAGTCCGTTACCAGAAAGTCGATGCTGCCGCTGTTGAGTACCGGAATGGCGGTAGTGCCATCGTCGGCCTCGACGGTGTTGGTGAACCCGAGATCGCGCAGCAGGTTCTTGATGATCCGCCGCATCGTTGAGAAGTCATCAACGATGAGGATTTTCATGTCTTTGTTCAATTCGACCTCCAAGCAGTCTTAAACGCGCCCAGCACCTGGACGCGCCACTTCAATCAATCGGCGCAGCACTCGAAGACTGTCTGGAGCACAACAGAGCAAGACCGGTGCCGTTCTCACCGCACCAGCCTCGTTCGCAGTGTCCCCACACTGCCTTCAGCGCGCTCGCCACTCCCCCAAACGCCCCCGCAAACGGGCCGCGCACTGGCTGTGTAACTGGCTGACCCGCGATTCACTGACGCCAAGGACTTCACCGATCTCCTTGAGGTTCAGCTCTTCGTCGTAGTACAGCGCCAACACCAGTCGCTCACGCTCCGGCAAATTGGCAATCGCGTCCGCCAGCGCCGCCTGGAAGCGTTCATCTTCCAGATCGCGTGACGGCTCAAGATGAGCACTGGCGCCATCCTCGTGCAGCCCTTCGTGTTCGCCGTCCTGCAACAGGTCGTCGAAACTGAACAGCCGGCTGCCCAGGGTGTCATTCAAAATCCCGTAGTAATCGTCGAGACTCAATTGGAGTTCGGCCGCAACCTCGTGATCTTTAGCGTCACGGCCGGTTTTAGCTTCAATTGAGCGAATGGCATCGCTGACCATACGGGTATTGCGGTGAACCGAGCGCGGTGCCCAATCCCCTTTGCGCACTTCATCGAGCATCGCGCCGCGGATCCGGATGCCCGCGTACGTTTCGAAACTGGCGCCTTTGCTGGCGTCATATTTGGTCGAGACTTCGAGCAGGCCGATCATCCCGGCCTGAATCAGGTCTTCAACCTGCACACTCGCCGGCAAGCGCGCCAGCAAGTGATAGGCAATGCGCTTGACCAGTGGCGCGTAACGCTCGATCAACTCGTACTGCGCGTCACGTGCCGACTTCTTGTAGTAGTTCATACCGCTCGCGGTCATAACACAGGCCCTGCTGTTTGCTGCACGAGGCGCTCGACGAAAAACTCAAGGTGACCGCGCGGGTTGGCAGGCAGCGGCCAGGTATCGACCTTCTGCGCGATCGCCTTGAACGCCAGCGCGCACTTGGAACGCGGAAAGGCTTCATAGACCGCTCGCTGCTTCTGCACTGCCTTGCGCACGCTTTCGTCGTAGGGCACGGCGCCGACGTATTGTAAGGCGACGTCGAGGAAGCGATCCGTGACCTTGGTCAACTTGGCGAACAGGTTGCGCCCTTCCTGCGGGCTCTGCGCCATGTTGGCCAGCACGCGGAAGCGGTTCATGCCGTAGTCGCGGTTGAGCAGTTTGATCAGCGCGTAGGCGTCGGTGATCGAGGTCGGCTCGTCGCAGACCACCAGCAACACTTCCTGGGCGGCGCGGACAAAACTGACTACCGAGTCACCGATACCCGCAGCAGTGTCGATCACCAGCACATCGAGGTTGTCGCCGATGTCGCTGAAGGCCTGAATCAGACCGGCATGTTGCGCCGGGCTCAGGTGCACCATGCTTTGGGTGCCGGAAGCGGCCGGCACGATGCGGATCCCGCCGGGGCCCTGCAACAGCACGTCGCGCAGCTCACAGCGGCCTTCGATCACATCGGCCAGAGTACGTTTGGGGGTCAGTCCCAGCAGAACGTCGACGTTCGCCAGCCCCAGATCGGCGTCCAGCAGCATGACCCGACGGCCAAGCTCTGCCAGCGCCAGAGACAAGTTCACTGACACGTTAGTCTTGCCGACGCCACCTTTGCCGCCGGTCACCGCGATCACCTGTACGGGATGCATGCTGCCCATGTTATTTCTTTACCTTGTCTTGCATAGACGGAGGCCACATTACTGGCTGCGCGTTCTCAACCGGAACAATGCATGGCAGACCATCGATGTAGGTACAAAAACGGTTCATTACCTCAGCCAACCTGCTTGGTCGGGCTGTGGTAGATATCAGCGAACATGTCAGCCATGGCTTCTTCGCTGGGTTCTTCCTGCATTTGCACGCTGACGGCGCGGCTGACCAGTTGATGACGGCGCGGCAGATGCAGATCATCTGGAATCCGTGGGCCATCGGTCAGGTACGCGACCGGCAGTTCATGACTGATCGCCAGGCTCAACACTTCGCCAAGGCTGGCCGTCTCATCCAGTTTAGTCAGGATGCAGCCGGCTAGCCCGCAACGCTTGTAACTGTGGTACGCGGCGGTTAGAACCTGTTTCTGGCTGGTGGTTGCCAGCACCAGATAATTTTTTGAACGGATGCCACGCCCGGCCAGACTTTCCAGCTGCATGCGCAAGGCCGGATCGCTGGCCTGCAAGCCGGCGGTATCGATCAGCACCACGCGCTTGCGCAGCAGCGGGTCGAGCGCCTGCACCAGCGACTGGCCCGGATCGACGTGGGTCACCGGCACATTGAGAATCCGCCCCAGGGTCTTGAGTTGTTCCTGCGCGCCGATGCGGAAGCTGTCCATGCTGACCAGCGCCACATTTTGCGCGCCGTACTTGAGCACGTAACGCGCAGCGAGTTTGGCCAGGGTGGTGGTCTTGCCCATGCCGGCCGGGCCGACCATGGCAATCACCCCGCCCTCTTCCAGCGGCTCGACTTCCGGTACGGCAATCATCCGCGCCAGGTGCGCGAGCAGCATGCGCCAGGCCTGACGCGGCTCTTCGATGTCAGTGATCATTGCCAGCAGATCGCGCGACAACGGCCCGGACAGACCGATGCGTTGCAGACGACGATACAGATTGGCTTGTGCCGGACGGCTGCCTTGCAGCTGATTCCAGGCCAGCGTGCCGAGCTGCACTTCCATCAGTTCGCGCAGACTGTTCAATTCGAAACGCATCGAATCCAGCGCACGCGGATCGATGCCGGCGGACGACTGGGCAGGCGCGGGCGCCGGACGCGCCGGGGCGGCGTAAGTCGGTTCGCTCAACGGTTCGGCAGCGGTCAGCGGCAGGCCGGCCGTCAATGGCAGCCCGGCGAACAACTGGCGATTGGTGTTGCCGTCGGCTTCGCCACGCAGGCTCAGCTCGGCCTGGGCGGTCACGATGCGCGACTGGGTCTTGCGCAGCTCGTCCTCGAGTTCCATGTTCGGAACCCGTGGCGCCAGCGCCGACAATTTGTAATCCAGCGCCGCCGTCAGCTCGACGCCGCCGGCAATGCGGCGGTTGCCAATGATGGCGGCATCAGCGCCCAGCTCATCACGAACCAGCTTCATGGCCTGACGCATATCGGCGGCGAAAAAACGCTTAACTTGCATAAACCACTACCTCAGCCGTTGGGCCCTACTGTCGCAACGATGGTCACTTGCTTGTTGTCCGGAATTTCCTGGTAGGCCAGCACGTGCAGCCCTGGAACTGCGAGGCGACCGAAACGCGAGAGCATCGCGCGGATCGGGCCTGCTACCAACAGGATCACCGGTTGACCTTGCATTTCCTGGCGCTGCGCCGCTTCGATAAGCGAACGCTGCAGCTTCTCGGCCATGCTTGGCTCCAGCAGAACGCCCTCTTCAGAGCCTTGTCCTGCCTTCTGCAGACTATTGAGCAATATTTGTTCCAACCTTGGTTCCAGGGTGATCACAGGCAGCTCGGAGTCAGTGCCTACAATGCTTTGGACGATGGCGCGGGATACGCCGACGCGTACTGCGGCGACCAAGGCGGCGGTATCTTGACTCTTGGCGGCGTTGTTGGCGATAGCCTCGGCAATGCTGCGGATATCGCGCACTGGCACGTGTTCGGCGAGCAACGCCTGCAGCACTTTGAGCAACTGCGACAGCGAAACCACACCCGGCACCAGCTCTTCAGCCAGTTTCGGCGAGCTTTTGGCCAGCAATTGCATGAGTTGCTGCACTTCCTCGTGGCCGATCAGCTCGCTGGAGTGCTTGTACAGAATCTGATTCAAGTGCGTCGCGACTACGGTACTGGCGTCGACCACGGTGTAACCGAGCGATTGCGCCTGCGCACGCTGGCTGACTTCGATCCACACCGCCTCCAGGCCAAAAGCCGGATCTTTGGCGGTAATGCCGTTGAGCGTGCCGTAGACCTGCCCCGGGTTGATCGCCAGCTCGCGATCCGGGTAGATCTCGGCTTCGGCCAGGATCACCCCCATCAGGGTCAGGCGATAGGCGCTCGGCGCCAGATCGAGGTTGTCGCGAATATGCACGGTCGGCATCAGGAAGCCCAGATCCTGCGAGAGCTTCTTGCGCACGCCCTTGATCCGCGCCAGCAACTGACCGCCCTGATTGCGATCCACCAGCGGAATCAGGCGGTAACCGACTTCCAGGCCGATCATGTCGATCGGCGTCACGTCATCCCAGCCCAGCTCCTTGGTTTCCATGGCGCGGGCCGGCGACGGCAACAGTTCCTGCTGACGCTGAACCTCTTGCAGGGCCTGCACCTTGGCGACGTTCTGTTTTTTCCAGAACAGGTACGCACCACCGGCAGCCAGCGCAGCCATGCTCAGGAACGAGAAGTGCGGCATGCCCGGGACCAGACCCATGACCGCCATCAAACCAGCGGCCACCGCCAGCGCTTTTGGCGAGGCGAACATCTGCCGGTTGATCTGTTTGCCCATGTCTTCCGAACCGGAAGCACGGGTCACCATGATCGCTGCCGCTGTCGATAACAACAGTGATGGCAATTGCGCCACCAAACCGTCACCGATGGTCAGCAAGGCGTAAACCTTGCCCGCGTCGGCGAAGGTCATGTTGTGCTGGAAGATACCGACGGCCATGCCGCCGATCAGGTTGATGAACAGAATCAGCAGGCCGGCGATGGCGTCACCACGGACGAACTTGCTGGCACCGTCCATGGAACCGTAGAACTCGGCCTCTTGGGCGACTTCCTGACGGCGCGCCTTGGCCTGATTCTGATCAATCAGGCCGGCGTTGAGGTCGGCGTCGATCGCCATTTGTTTGCCGGGCATCGCATCGAGGGTGAAGCGCGCGCTCACCTCGGAAATCCGCCCGGCACCCTTGGTCACCACCACGAAGTTGATGATCATCAGGATCGCGAACACCACGATACCGACCACGTAGTTACCGCCGATCACCACCTCACCGAAGGCCTGAATCACCTTACCGGCAGCGGCGTGGCCGTCCTGACCGTGGAGCATCACCACCCGCGTCGAGGCCACGTTCAACGCCAGCCGCAGCAGCGTCGCCACCAGCAGAATGGTCGGGAACACCGCGAAATCCAGCGGCCGCAGCGCATACACGCAGACCAGCAGGACGACGATCGACAGGGCGATGTTGAAGGTGAAAAACACGTCCAGCAGGAACGGCGGCACCGGCAACATCATCATCGCCAGCATGACCAGCAGCAACAACGGCACGCCCAGATTGCCTCGACTGAGGTCGGCAACATTCGAGCGAGCAGTGTTGAATAACTGAGAGCGATCCACCGGTTTTCCCCGTTCCTTTAAAGCAAACTTTTGACGCCCAAAGCAGGCGCACGGCGGCTACTGCAAGAAGCCTTCCAACTTTTGCCGGGGATTGAAATTGAGGTTTGCTTCAGGGGAATTGTCTTGCCAGAAGCTGGGCGCCATGGAGCCGACCGCAAAACAGACGCAGGACGGCTATCACCATTAGCGGTGAACAAAAATCAGAAAAAACCGCGCACTCACGGATACCCGGCAGTCAAAATCTGCTCTGGATTTATCGCACCAAGACGCAAATCGCGGCCCACCAGGTAGCGCGTACCCTTACGGATCGGCTTCCCTCCCACGTCGACAAGCGCCTCCTCAGAATCGCCCAAAGTCACGATTTCCTCAGGCTGATGAAAAGGATCTTCGGGGTATGCCTTCAACACAATCAGTGCCCAGACAAAGTAAATGTCCGGCACATCCTGTGGCTCGATCTTCCGTTCGACCTGCGGCTCGACCTCCCATCGAAAGTCCTGCCCACCCGTGACCTGTAACTGATCACCGACCATGTGAAATTGTGGTTTGTGATAACGCGCCAGTAGGCCGGTGCCATTGCTACTCCATGTGTCGGAGTAGTTGTTGGGCGAAGAGAAAACTCTGACCAACTCTTCAACAGTGCGAATGTTGCCAGCGGCACTATTGAATCGGTTGTAGAGACTATGGTGGGCTACCCCGTCCAACCTTGGCTTGATCGCATTGATATACGAACCGAGATAGCCCGGCACATACGCATCGCTCATGTGCACGAAATGCGTGAAGTCCAACACCGCATTAAAAGTGAACGTGCAAGCGATATGATCGGACTCTTTCGCCACCGACCCGGAAACGAAATCAAACCTCATTCCTTCAAGCTTTCTGTAATTCTCTGGCATGACCTTCTCCTTGGCGAATGTTAAAGACAGGTCAGAAGGCGACTTGCCCGTGAAACCTGCCAAGGAACATGGAATAGCTGAATGCCCTGTGTGTCCACTGTCAGAACTAACAGGTAGAGGTCTTTTTCAGATAAACGGAAGGTCGCGGTCTTCTGAATTATCAGGAATCGCGCCGCAATGAACACAGATTGGCGGTATCACACAGATCCTCTGTGGGAGCGGGCTTGCTCGCGAAGAGGCCATCTGCGCCACCACAGAATCATGAGCAGCACTTTTAAACGCTGGCGTTTAAAAGACACCTCCAGACACGCCTTGCGGGCTACATATTCTTGCGCCATTGCCTACAGCTACGCCAGAATCCGCCGGCTTGTGCGCCTTGGGGGCGGGTTCTATTGTGGGTCGGTCGCTGACGAATCAGCGATCGGGTCTCGCAGCCCGCTGATTTCTAGACGCACAACTTCCGTCCTCGTTTTATGGCGGCTGTACGTGGGAGACCTTTGGTCTGCCGGTTCTAGAGTCCCGGTCTGCGACCCGCGTATAGCTGCCACCTCCCTTTCGTATCGCAGCGAAATGTGGCAGCTCCGTCGACTCTAGGAGCCTCACCATGATCAAACCAACACCCAACCCACCCGAAACCGACGCCACCTCCCCTTACGAATCCCTCGATTCGAAAAAGCTCCACGAAGCCGCCGACCGCGCCCTCGACCACTACCTCTGCTCGCCCGGTGCCACGCCCATTCAACGCAAAACCCGCTCGATGTACGCCGTGACCGCAGACTTCAAAAACGAAGAACTGCTGGCCGATGCCTGCGAAACACTCGCTTCAGCCAGAACCATCGCCAATGACTTCGCCCATCTGATACCGGCGTCGCAGCGCAGGACGCTGTTGGGCATTGCGCAACTGATCATGCTTGGGGAACTGGCAGTGAATCGGGTGATGGATAATCTGGAGTTGCCGCAGTAGCAGGGATCTGTGACAAGCCCTGAGTGAGGCGTTGCGGCTGCTGACGTCTTCGCGAGCAAGCCCGCTCCCACAGGGATTGGTGTCGATCACAAACCTGTGCCTGCACGCCGAACCGGTGGGAGCGGGCTTGCTCGCGAAGGCGGCCTCACAGCCGACACATGTCTTCAGGCATAAAAAAACCGCCACCTCATTTAACCGGGCGGCGGTTTGTCGGCTCTTTCCTTCAGCCCACATGACCACTTGTCGGAAACCCGCCAGCACCTGTCAGATCTGACAGGTGCCTAATTCCTCCAACGCGCGCTCAATAACTCCGTCACCCAGCCACCCGACCTGAGTTCGCCAAATGTCCAGCCAAGCAGACCCCGCCCCTCAAGCCCTCAGACCTCCGTACTTTCCGGCGCTGGTCAGCCTCAGCCCTGCCGAACACTATGACGGCGGCATACCCATCAGAGCCGTGGAAGGCGATCTGCAAGGCATCATCCCCGCCTGGCTGACCATGTCCATTGGCGATCTGGCCGAGGTGTTCTGGGGCAATGACAGCGCCGCGGTCTGGAGCAAGACCTTAGAGCACGATGCCGAGCTCAACCAGGACCTGGTTTTCACCATTGCCAAGGGCCAGGTACTTGAGGGGGATGCCACGCCAGTGTTCTACCGGATCACGCGCAAGAACCAGGGCGCCCCGGAGGACTCGAAACCGGTCATGACCCTGCTGGTCAAACTCACGCGTCCCGGCGAGTACGATGACATTCCCGGCGATGACGGCCACTCCGATCTCAAGTTCTCCCTCTCTCATGACGAGGTCGAT
Source organism: Pseudomonas sp. AM14(2022) (assembly GCF_036346455.1). Taxonomy (NCBI): domain Bacteria; kingdom Pseudomonadati; phylum Pseudomonadota; class Gammaproteobacteria; order Pseudomonadales; family Pseudomonadaceae; genus Pseudomonas; species Pseudomonas sp. AM14(2022). Next base: position 116,577 of record NZ_JAOTNY010000010.1, on the reverse strand, counting down.
GAAAACCTGCCGCCCAGCGGGGTGACGATGTACATCGTGCCCTACCGCAACCTCACCCGATACGACCGCATTCTCGCCCGCTGGGGCAGCCAGCAAGTGGTGCATGTCGTTACGCCGGAACAGGCCCAGGACCCGATCAGAAACCCGATCGAGGTTGTCTTCAGCCGCGCCGTTATCGACGCCGCCGGGGACGGTGATCGTGTCGCGGTGGCTTATCAGGTCATTGACCGCTGCGGTAATTACCCGGACGAACGTGCGCCGTGGTCAGCGACGCGTGAATTGCTGGTGGACCTGGGGGGCAATCGGCTGGACGAACCGCAGGTGCTGGTCAACGGCATTCCAACCGACAGCATCGACCTCGACCAGCTCGGGGATGACGATGTGACCGCCCGCGTGTACATCACCAAGGACGATTTTGCGGTGGGCGACAAGGTTCTCCTGACCTGGATCGGCACCCCGGCGCAAGGCTCGCAGATCATCGTCGGGCCGCTGGAGAAAGAGGTGTTGTATGTGCCCTTCCAACTCGATTTCCCCATCCCCAATGCCGCCGTCAAAGCCATCGCCAAAGGCGCAGCCTCGGTCGGCTATGTGCGCCGTCGCAGCGATGAAAGCGACCGCCGCTCAAAAAATGCCAGCGTCACCGTGATTGGCGACATCAGCCAGTTAGTCGCCCCCACCGTCGACGAGGCACCGGGCGGGACGTTGCCACCCGAAACGCGCTGGGCAACCGTGCAGATCCCTTGGTATCCCGGTCGCAACAGCAGCGACCTGATCAACCTGATCTGGTCGGCCCAGGCGCCCGGTAACGACACCGTTTATTACGAAGATCCCCGCCCGGTCGGCAACGTAGCGGACAATCAGCCCGTCCTGCGCAGCGTGAGCAATGTCGAAATCCAGCGTTTCAATGGCCTGAACGTCAAGGTCTATTACGTCGTCACCAACAGCGAAACGGGGCTGTTGAGCGTTCGCGAGTCGCTGCCGTTCATGATGCAGGTCGGCGTGGCACTGCCGACGTTCGACCGGCCGGAAGTCGAGGGCGCAGATGCCAACGACGTGCTCGATCCGGACAACGTGCCACCCACCGGTGCCACGCTGGTGGTGCCGTACCTCGGCACCCGCGACAAGGATCGCGTGAGCTACCGTTGGCGCGGCTCCGCCAGTGGCGGCAGCATCAGTAGTCATGTCGACCTGATCCCCGCCACCGCTGGCCGGCCGGTACGCATCACCGTGGATAAAAAATACGTGACCGCCAACCTGAACGGCACGGTGGTCGCGGATTACAGCATTCAGCGGACGGGCGAGACGCTGGGGCATTCTCATGAGTTGACGTTGCGCATCGGGGCGGCGCTGGGGGAACTGCCGCCACCGTTTCTTGTAGCACCGGCCACCGATCCGATTGATGTCCTGGCCTACCCGGACGGGGTGACGGTGCGCATCGAATTCCTTGAAGCATTGAGCGGCGACCAGGCACGCTTGGTGGAGGTCGATCCCCCAGCAGGCACGCCACCGTTTCCTTTGGTGGAGTTCAACAACAAGCGGGTGGATACGGTATTGAGCCCGGCGTTTCTGGCGGCGCGACATGGCAAGGTGATCGAATTGCGCTGGGATTTGAATCGCGATGGTGGACAAGCGGGTGAATCAGATGCGGCCAGGGTGACTTTGCTGAAGATCACAGATGAAGATCCACGGCTACCCTCGCCGAAAATCCCACAGGCATCGGATGACAACGTGCTGGATTTGAATTCTTTTGAAGGAAACGCTGAGGTTACCGTACGGCCATGGACAGGCATCAGCACTGATAACATCGTACAACTTAAACTTTCGGGAAAAGACGACAACAATGACGACTACACAATCCCGATATTGACCAACCACAAAATAACCCATACGGAAACAACCTCTGGAATAAAAGAAACACTGACGAGAGAAAAACTCGCAACCCTTAAACATGACACCGAATTGAAATTACCCTTTGAAGTATTGCCAGACACCACCAATAATTTGACGCCCATTATGTTTCCGACTTTGATTTTAAAATTATTGAAAAATCCTTTAGTAACTTTAGAGGATTTCGAGACAGGCTCAGTTGGTGATAAACCTGTTGGTACAGTCATGGATTTCCCCAGCATGACGGTAACGGTAGTTGTGGGGCATGTAAAAGTCTTAATTTACGGCGATACTCATGCCCCTCAGATAACATCTATGCATTTATACCTTGCCCCCCGCACAACTATAAGACTCACACTAAAACACCCAGCAAAAAGCATACGATTCGGAATTGCCGACAATTTAAGAATCCCATCATCTTACAAATGCTATGAAGAAAACTTACAACTAGTCAAAGCCGAACCCACACCACCATATGATGGACAAAATCAAATATGGGTTGACATCACCGAAACACCAAATAGAAAAATTAAATACATAGATATAACCGATGGAGGTGGCGACTCAATCCTAGACAACTTCTCAATGAACTATTGAGAAACTTCTCTCTTCCGGCATAAATCGCCGAGCACAGCACATTTCGCCGTGCTCGGTGTGACGGCGAATCCTACAAGGGAAGTGGGATAGCCCTCTGCGCAGTCACTCCGACTTTTTTGCCTTTTAAATCCTAGCGTTTAAAGAACACTTCCAGACACGCCTCCAAGGCTACACATCCTTGCGCCATTGCCTACAGCTACGCCAGAATCCGCCGGCTTGTGCGCTTTGGGGGCGGGTTCTATTGTGGGTCGGTCGCTGACGAATCAGCGATCGGGTTTAGCGATCCGATACCTTACAGACGCTCAATCCCCAGTCTCAATTGCAGGTTTGTCTATCTGCACTTGGCGTCATGGTGGCTGTGCGCGGGAGACCTTCGGGTCTACCCGGGGTTTCTGTGACCCGGATCGCTAACCTGCGTACAGCCGCCACCTTTACTTGTTTAGCGATGAGCCGTGGCGGCCAAATCAACCACGGAGCTTCACCATGATCAAACCAACACCCAACCCACCCGAATCCGACGCCACCTCCCCCTACGAATCCCTCGATTCAAAAAAGCTCCACGAAGCCGCCGACCGCGCCCTCGACCACTACCTCTGCTCGCCCGGCGCCACGCCCATTCAACGCAAAACCCGCTCGATGTACGCCGTGACCGCAGACTTCAAAAACGAAGAACTGCTGGCCGATGCTTGCGAAACACTCGCTTCAGCCAGAACCATCGCCAATGACTTCGCCCACCTCATACCGGCGTCGCAGCGCAGGACGCTGCTGGGCATCGCGCAACTGATCATGCTCGGCGAACTGGCGGTGAATCGGGTGATGGATAATCTGGAGTTGCCGCAGTAGCAGGGAACTGTGACAAGCCCTGGGTGAGGCGTTGTGGCTGCTGACGTCTTCGCGAGCAAGCCCGCTCCCACAGGGATTGGTGTCGATCACAAACCTGTGCCTGCACGCCGAACCCGTGGGAGCGGGCTTGCTCGCGAAGGCGGCCTCACAGTCGACACATGTCTTCAGGCTTAAAAAAACCGCCGCCCCGTTCAATCGGGATGGCGGTTTTTATTGCGTTACTGTCAAGTCAGGAATCGCGCCGCAGATCCGGCGGGATCGGCAGATCGTCTTTCAGCGGATCCGGGCGTTTGCCCTTGCCGGCGCGGTACTGGCGGATCTGGTAGACGTAGGCCAATACCTGAGCGACCGCCAGGTACAGGCCGCCGGGGATTTCCTGCTCGAGTTCGGTGGAGTAGTAGATCGAACGCGCCAGCCCCGGCGATTCGAGGAGCATGACGTTGTTGGCGACGGCGATTTCGCGGATCTTCAGCGCGAGGAAGTCGCTGCCCTTGGCCAGCAGCACCGGCGCGCCGCCCTTCTCCGAGTCGTACTTGAGCGCGACGGCGTAGTGGGTCGGGTTGGTGATGACCACGTCGGCGTCGGGAATCGCCGCCATCATCCGCCGCTGCGACATCTCGCGCTGGGTCTGACGGATGCGCTGCTTGACCTCCGGCCGACCTTCCTGATCCTTGTGCTCGTCGCGCACTTCCTGCTTGGTCATCAGCAGTTTCTTGTGCGCTTCCCAGAGCTGCACCGGCACGTCGACGGCGGCAATGATGATCAGGCCGCAGGCCAGCCACAGCGTACTCCAGCCGACCAGCGTGACGCTGTGAATGATCGCCATTTCGAGCGGCTCGTGGGCGATCCGCAAGAAATCATCGACGTCCGCCGACAACACCACCAACGCCACCCCCAGGGTGATCAGAAACTTGGCCAGCGCCTTGAGCAGCTCGACCACAGCCTTGAACGAGAACATCCGCTTCAGGCCCGCCGCCGGGTTCATCCGGCTGAATTTGGGCGCCATGGAACCGGCGGCAAACAGCCAGCCACCGAGGGAGATCGGCCCGATCAGCGCCGCCAGCAACAGGGTGATCATGATCGGCTGGATCGCCAACAGCGCCATCTGGCCCGACTGCAACAGGAAACTGCCCATGGCCCCCTGATCCATGATCACCTCGCGCGAGAGAGTGAAGTTCAGGCGCATCAGCTCCATCAGGTCTTCGGCCAGCATGCCGCCGAACACCAGCAGCGCACCGGCACCGGCCATCATCACGGCGAGGGTGTTGAGCTCTTTGGAACGGGCAATCTCACCCTTCTCACGGGAGTCTTTTTTGCGTTTGTCCGTGGGGTCTTCTGTTTTGTCCTGACCGCTTTCGCTCTCTGCCATGGCTCAGCGCGCCCGTGCCAGTTCGCGTAACAACTGCAAGGCCTCGGAGGCCAGCGGTTGATACTGATTGAGGATGTCCGCCAGACCGACCCAGACGATGAACAGGCCCAGCACCAGGGTCAGCGGGAAACCGATGGAGAAAATGTTCAGTTGCGGCGCGGCGCGGGTCATCACGCCGAAGGCGATGTTGACCACCAGCAGCGCGGTGACCGCCGGCAGCACCAGCAGCAACGCCGCCCCGAGAACCCAGCCAAGCTTGCCGGCCAGCTCCCAGTATTGCGCCGTCATCAATCCGCCGCCGACCGGCAGCGTGGTGAAGCTTTCGGTGAGCACTTCGAAGACCACCAAGTGGCCGTTCATCGACAGGAACAGCAAGGTCACCAGCATGGTGAAGAACTGCCCGATCACCGCCACCGAGACACCGTTGGCCGGGTCCACCATCGAGGCGAAGCCCATGCCCATCTGGATCGCGACAATCTGCCCGGCCACGGCAAATGCCTGGAAAAACAGTTGCAGGGAAAACCCCAGCACCGCACCCACCAGAATCTGCTCGGCAATCAGCAACCAGCCGCTGAGAGCAAGCGGACTGACGTCCGGCATCGGCGGCAGCCCCGGGGCAATGCATACGGTGATGGCCATGGCGAAATACAGGCGTATCCGCCGCGACACCAGCGTGGTGCCGAACACCGGCATGACCATCAGCATCGAGGCGACGCGAAACAGTGGCAACATGAACGACGCCACCCAGGTACTGATCTGGGTGTCGGTCAACTGAAGCAGCGATTGCATGGCTTAGCCGATGACCATCGGAATGTTTTTGTACAACTGAATGATGTATTCCATGAACGTCTGCACGATCCACGGGCCGGCGACGATCAGGGTCACCAGCATCACCAGCAGACGCGGCAGGAAGCTCAGGGTCTGTTCGTTGATCTGCGTCGCCGCCTGAAACATCGCCACCAACAAACCGACCAACAGGCTCGGCACCACCAGAATCGCGACCATCAATGTGGTCAGCCAAAGGGCTTCACGAAAGATATCGACCGCAACTTCCGGCGTCATGGCGAGACACCTCCGAAACTGCTGGCCAGGGTGCCGATAATCAGCGCCCAGCCATCCACCAGCACGAACAGCATGATCTTGAACGGCAGCGAAATGATCAGCGGCGAGAGCATCATCATACCCATCGCCATCAGCACACTGGCCACGACCAGGTCGATGATCAGGAACGGAATGAAGATCATGAAGCCGATCTGGAACGCGGTTTTAAGCTCAGAGGTGACGAACGCCGGCACCAGAATCGTCAGTGGCGCCTGATCCGGCGTGGCGATGTCGGTGCGTTTGGACAAGCGCATGAACAGCTCCAGATCACTGGTGCGGGTCTGGGCGAGCATGAAGTCCTTGATCGGTACCTGAGCCTTTTCCACCGCCTGCTGCGCGGTGAGCTTTTCCGCCAGATACGGCTGCAGCGCATCGTTGTTCACCCGATCGAACACCGGGGCCATGATGAACATGGTGAGGAACAGGGCCATGCCGGTGAGGATCTGGTTCGACGGCGTCTGTTGCAGGCCGAGGGCCTGACGCAGGATCGAGAAGACGATGATGATCCGGGTGAAACTGGTCATCAGGATCACGGCCGCCGGAATGAAGCTGAGGGCGGTCATGATCAGCAGGATCTGCAGGCTGACCGAATACTCCTGCGCGCCGTCGGCGTTGGTGCCCAGCGTGATCGCCGGAATCGACAACGGATCGGCGGCGAACGCCAGCGGCGCGGCCAGCATCAAGGCCAGCGTCAAGACGATGCGTAGCGCACCCATTACTTCTTATCCTTCTGATCCTTGCCGAGAATCTTCAGCAGATGCTGGGCAAATTCCGGGGTCGCTTTTTCGCTGCTGCTCGGCACTTGCACCGGCTCCTTGAGCACATGCAGCGCAGTGATGGTGCCAGGGCTCAAGCCGAGCAGAATCTGCTCGTTGCCGACCTGCACCAGCATCAACCGGTCACGCGGACCGAGTGCGCGGGAGCCGATCAGCTCGATCACCTGGCCCTTGCCTGCTGGCCCCGATTGCTGCACCCGGCGCAGCAGCCAGGCGAGGAAGAAGATCAAGCCCAGCACCAGCAACAGACCGAACACCAGTTGCGTCAGTTGCCCGGCCACGCCGCTGCTGACCATCGGCGCGGTGGCAGCAGGCACGGTGGTCGCCGTCGACGGCTCGGCGGCCAGCACGCTCAATGGCAGTGCCAGCAAAGCCCAGAGAAACCGTTTCACTCAGCGCAGCTTCTTGATGCGTTCGCTTGGGCTGATCACGTCGGTCAGGCGGATGCCGAACTTCTCGTTGACCACCACCACTTCACCGTGCGCGATCAGCGTGCCGTTGACCAGCACGTCCAGCGGCTCGCCGGCCAGACGATCGAGCTCGATCACCGAACCCTGGTTCAGTTGCAGCAGGTTGCGGATGTTGATGTCGGTGCTGCCCACTTCCATCGAGATCGACACCGGGATGTCGAGGATCACGTCCAGGTTCGGACCGTCCAGCGTCACCGGATCGTTGTTCTTCGGCACGCTGCCGAACTCTTCCATCGGCAGGCGGTTGGAGCTTGCGGCGCCAGCGTCGGCGGCCAGCAGCGCGTCGATGTCAGCCTGGCTGCCATCACCGGTCTCTTCCAGGGCCGCAGCCCATTCGTCGGCCAGTGCCTGATCGTCCTGGGCGTTCATTTCGTCGTTCATCATGTGTCCTCGGCGGGCAACAATTCAGTTAAATACGTGGGGTAAGAGCGCCGCTTCAGCGACGCTCGATCGGCTCGATCACCTGCAACGCGAGGTTGCCTTTGTGCGAGCCCATCTTGACCTTGAAGGCCGGTACGCCGTTGGCGCGCATGATCATGTCTTCCGGCATCTCGACCGGGATCACATCCCCCGGCTGCATGTGCAGGATGTCGCGCAGCTTCAACTGGCGGCGGGCCACAGTGGCGCCGATCGGTACATCGACATCGAGCACGTCCTGACGCAGGGCGTTGACCCAGCGCTCGTCCTGATCGTCGAGGTCCGACTGGAAACCGGCATCGAGCATTTCACGCACCGGCTCGATCATCGAGTACGGCATGGTTACGTGCAGGTCACCGCCACCGCCATCGAGTTCGATGTGGAAGGTGGAGACCACGATTGCTTCGCTCGGGCCGACGATGTTGGCCATGGCCGGGTTCACTTCCGAGTTGATGTACTCGAAATTGACTTCCATGATCGCCTGCCAGGCTTCCTTCAGATCGACGAAGGCCTGCTCCAGCACCATGCGCACCACACGCAATTCGGTCGGGGTGAATTCACGCCCTTCGATCTTGGCGTGACGGCCGTCGCCGCCGAAGAAGTTGTCCACCAGTTTGAACACCAGTTTGGCGTCAAGGATGAACAGCGCGGTGCCGCGCAGCGGTTTGATCTTGACCAGGTTGAGGCTGGTCGGCACGTACAGCGAGTGCACGTATTCGCCGAACTTCATCACCTGGACGCCACCGACGGCAACGTCCGCCGAGCGGCGCAGCATGTTGAACATGCTGATGCGGGTGTAACGGGCAAAACGCTCGTTGATCATTTCCAGAGTCGGCATGCGTCCACGGACGATGCGATCCTGGCTGGTCAGGTCGTAGCTTTTGACACTGCCGGGTTCGGCAGCGTTATCGGTCTGTACCAGACCATCGTCGACGCCATGCAACAGCGCGTCGATTTCATCCTGGGACAGCAGATCCTGCACGGCCATGTCGTGTTCCTACTGCAGTACGAAATTAGTGAAAAGCAACTGTTCGATCACCACTTTGCCCAGCTCTTTCTGCGCCACTTCCTGGACGCTGGCGGTAGCCTTCTGGCGCAACATCTCCTGGCCGACCGGAGTCGCCAAAGTGGCGAAATCCTGACCGGAGAAGAGCATCACCAGGTTGTTGCGGATCACCGGCATGTGCACTTTGAGCGCTTCCAGATCGGCCTGGTTACGCGCCAGCATGGTGATGCTCACCTGCATGTAGCGCTGACGGCCGTTCTGGTTGTAGTTGGCGACAAACGCCGGCGCCATCGGCTCGAAGATCGCCGGCTGCTTGCCGACCGGCGCAGCCTCGGCCGCTGCGGCAGGCTTGCTCTGAGCGCTGTGCATGAAGTACCAGGTCGCGCCCACGGACACACCGATCGCCAGCAGCAGAGCCACCACGATCAGGATGATCATCTTGAGTTTGCCTTTGGTCGCGGGGTCTTTTACAGCTGCTGCTTCGCTCTTCGCCATGCCAATAATCCGTCACTAATCGGGTTTTCACAGTCGCACGGCAAGGCAAGAGCAAGTGTTATGCCAGAAGTGTCGGGTCAGATTGGAAGGCACTGTAAAACCAATGTGGGAGCGGGCTTGCTCGCGAATGCGGTGTGTCAGCCGACATTGATGTCGATTGAACAACCGCATTCGCGAGCAAGCCCGCTCCCACAGGGGGATACAGCGTTGTATCAGGCGTAATAGTCGACGGCGCTGCTGCCGATCACGCTGGTGGTTTGTGCAGCGGCTTCAGCCACTGCCGCCGGCGTCAGCTCTTCTTCCGCCGAATCCAGTCGACCACCCGCAGCGCTGGTGCGACCACTCTGGCCCTGCTGCGCCTGCTCCTGACCCTGCTGACCCTGCCAGCCACGGCTCTGGTCGGAGACATTGACGTCGACCTGGCCCATGCCCTGCTGGGTGAACATGTCACGCAAGCGATGCATCTGACCGTCGAGCGCTTCGCGCACGCTTGGGTGCGCGCTCATGAAGGTCACCTGGGTCTGCTGGTCCGGCACCATGTTCACCCGAATATCCAGACGCCCGAGTTCCGCCGGCTGCAATTGAATATCCGCCGCCTTCAGGTTGGCGCTGGACAGGTACATGACGCGGTTGACGATTTCTTCGGTCCAGCCGCTCTGGTGCATGGCGATCGGTTGATTCACCGGCACCGCGTTCGCGGTTTTCGGAGTGGCCGCCTGAGTCAGCGCCGCCAGACGGTTGGCGAAATCATCGACACGGGTGTCGCTGGTAGCAGCCTTCAGATCTTTCAGGCCGTCGTCGATCAGGCCGCTGAAGGCCTTTTCACCATTCTGACTGGTGCTGTCCTTGTCGGCCTGCACGTCGAGCATGCTGGCCATGCCGGCAGCGAAGTTCTGCGCCGCAGTCAATTCACCGTCGGCCTGAGTCTGGGCCGGCGTAGCTTTCGGTTGGGCCTGGCTGCTGGCGGAAATGTGCCCGCCCTGCTCCATCGCCATACGCAGCGCCGGCAACGAGTCGAGTGGATCGGCCGCCGGGTCGAACGCGCTATCGGTTGATGCCGCCGGATCTTTGACCACGGCTGGCGCCAAGGTGGCGGCCACGACCGGCGTTTCGGTTTTGGCCGGTTCCGGTGTTGCAGCGACTGGCGCTGCCACCACCGGCGCGGTCACCAGCGGCTGCACGGTTTGCGCCAGTGCCGGATCCAGCGCCGGATCCACCGGGGTGGTGTCGGCCAGTGGCGTCTGCGCGCTGTCGGCGGCCGCATCGGCGGCGGCCTTGTCAGCGGCAGCCTGATCATCGGTGGTGGTCGCCGCGGTCTTGTCGGCAGGCAAGGCATTGCCGCTATCGGCAACGGTCTGTTGCGTGGCGGCAGACTTATCCTTGGCGAAATCTTTCTTGTCGCTGTTGTCGGCAACCTTGTCGCGCGCCGGTTTCAACGAACTGTCAGAGTTCGCAAGAGTCTTTTTCGGGCCTTGATCGGCGAACACCTGAGCGAAGCTTGAGGCCTTGTCCCCGGTGTCTGCGGCCATGACCGGCGTTTTCGCGGCGGCGGCTTGCGCCTTGGCCTGGGCGGCAGATTGAAGAAGAACATTGGGGGTCGCAGGCATGACACGGTCTCCGCTGCACTGGGATCGTAGGTACAGTTGCCGGGGATTATTGCAAGTGTCGGGCCAGATTTGTCCGGCGCTTGCGAAAAGCGCCGGACGGCAGGGTTCAATGGGTCAGGGCGTGCTGGCGTTCGTCTTCGTAGATCGGGCGAACATCGGCGAACTCGCGACTGATGTCAGCCACCAGCCTGGCAATGTCCGAGGGGATTTTATTTTTGGCTTCCGATTCCAGCTCCTGGCAGAGCGCCGCCAACCGGACAGCTCCCATGTTGCTGGCGCTGCCCTTGAAGCTGTGGGCAACTTCAGTCAAAGCCTTGGCATCCGCCGTGTTCTGCAGCTCAGCCAAGCGACTTTCGGAATCGGCCAGAAAGGTATCCAGAAGCTCCGGATAACCCTCCTCCATGACTTCGCGCAGTACGCTCAGCGCCTCGCGATCAATATGTGTGTCAGTCACTTGTTCACTCCTTGATCAAGAATCGGCGAATTATGCCTCAACCCTCCCAGAAAAACTCCACGCAAGCACTGCGACCTTCGTCCGACCAACTGGCGTTATGCCCCAACTGCCGGATCAGGCTGACCCCGCGCCCCGACAGACGGACACCATCCAGCGGCCGCTCCATCACCCGCGCCACGTCAAAACCCTTGCCGCTGTCCTCGACGCGGATCACCAGACAACCACCGGCACCTTGCGGCTTGACCTGCAGATGCACGCGCACGTAACCGTCCTGCAGGGCTTCGAGCCGCTCGTTGCGCTGTTCATAGTAACGAGCGAAGCCACTGGCATCACGCTTCAGGCTGGAATCCAGACCAAGAACACCGTGCTCCAGCGCGTTGGAGTACAGCTCGGCGAGCACGCTGTAGATCGCCCCGCCCTGGGTGCGCAAACCGTGCACTTCCTGCAACAACTGCAGCAGATACGGCAAAGGATTGAAGCGCCTGAGCGTCGCCCCGCGAAACTCGAAACCTACCGACCAGTCCAGCGGACAGGATTGACCACTGTCGGAATACACCGGTGCCGACGGCATCACCTGCGCCGCCTCCAGCAAGCTGATCTCGACCATGCTCACATCGTCGCGGGGCTCACCGCGAAAGGCGTGCAAGGCCTGCTCGATCTCGGCGAACAGGTTGTCCGGCTCACGATTGGCGGCGAACAGCTGCTGCAAACGCTCGACACCAAACAACCGGTCGTCGGCGTCAGTGGTATCGATCACCCCGTCCGACAGCAGGAACACCCGGTCGCCCACGGCCATGGTCTGTACTTCGGTGCGATCATCAAACGCTTGCGGACTGAGCACCCCCAGCGGCAAATGGCGCGCCGCCAGCGGCACCCGTTCGCCGGTGGCGATCCGGTGCAGATAACCGTCAGGCATGCCGCCGTTCCACACCTCTACCGAACGCCGCTGAAAACTCAGACAAAGCATGGTCGCGCAGCAGAACATGTCCACCGGCAGGATGCGCTTGAGCTTGGCGTTCATCTCGCGCAGGGTTTCGGCCAGGCCGTAGCCCTTGGCAGTCATGCCGTAGAACACTTCGGCCAGCGGCATCGCCCCCACCGCCGCCGGCAATCCGTGACCGGTGAAATCACCGAGCAGCACATGCATGTCGCCGGCCGGGGTGTAGGCCGCCAGCAGCAGGTCGCCGTTGAACAACGCATAGGGCGATTGCAGATAACGAATATTCGGTGCACTCAGGCAACCCGAATGCGCGACCTTGTCGAAAACGGCTTTGGCCACACGCTGTTCGTTGAGCAGGTAATCGTGATGTCTGGCGATCAGGTCACGCTGTTGCAGCACCGTGGCCTGCAAGCGGCGCAAGCGATCCATCGCCTTGATTTTGGCGGCGAGGATCACCTGGTTGTAAGGCTTCGCCAGAAAGTCGTCGCCACCCGCCTCCAGACAACGGGCCAGCGCTTCACTTTCGGTCAGCGAAGTCAGAAAGATGATCGGCACCAGGGTTTCCCCCGCCAGCGCCTTGATCTGCCGCGCCGCTTCGAAGCCGTCCATCACCGGCATCATCGCGTCCATCAGCACCAGATGCGGTGGCTGACGCTTGAACACCTCGAGCGCTTCGGCGCCATTGGCGGCGGTCAGCACTTCGTGCCCCTGGCGGCGGACGATGGTCGACAACAGTAAACGGTCGGCGGCGCTGTCTTCGGCGATCAGGATCGTCAGCGGCTCTTGCGCCTGCATGGCCGTCAACTGATGTCGAACAGTTTGTCGAAGTTGGAGATGGCGAGAATCTTGCGCACGTCGGAGTTGCTGTTGATCACGCGCACGTCCGACTCGTCGCCGCCGGCATGATCGCGCAGCAGGAGCAGCATGCCCAGCGCGGAGCTGTCGAGGTAGGTGGCATCTTTCAGATCAACCACGATGGAGTCGGGTTTCTGGTTAAGTCGCTCATAGGACTCGCGAAACTCCTGATGGCGCCCAAAATCGAACCGCCCCTTGACCGAAATCGTCAGTTTTTGACCATCCGGAGAGACTTCTGTAACGACTGACATTGACTGGCTTCCTTGTCATTGACGAACGTGTACAAGGTTTAGCACCTGGACAGGGTTGGGGCAAGGCTCAGCGCACAAGCAAATGTGGGAGCGGGCTTGCTCGCGAAGGCGGTGTGTCAGTCAACATTGCTGTCTCTGACACACCGCCTTCGCGAGCAAGCCCGCTCCCACAGGGAATGTTTGGGCAATTTGAAAAGGGTTGTGTCGCGGCAGGCGCTGCGACAACTGGTCCAGCAGCTTCTGCTCGCGCTTGTCTTCGAGGCCTTGCGCCTCTTCGCCGTAGCGCTGCACCCGTTTGCGAAGGAGAAGCTATGCCCTGCAGCCACTCCGCGACTGCCGCTTGTCGCCACTGTCAGATCTGACAGTAGACCGAGGAAAGAGGCATAGACCTTAATCAAGCGGCAGCAATTTCGCTGCGCTCAGGTCAAAGGACTGCATCATGAAATCGCCTAATGCACTTTTCGAAGCACCGTCCCTGGGTAACACCGCGTCACCAAGCATCATCACTCATGATGAATACCTAAAGGGTAAATCCGCCTTGCTGGCAAAATACACTGGTAAAGAAGGCGAACTAATCACGTTTTACCTGGTGTGCGACGCCGTCTATCCCACATTGCATACTGATACAGTCATTGCTGATCATGAGACATACGGTGCTTATATCGATTCTGCCAATCATTGGGATATTTTGGGCAAACAGATACTCGCTTTCTACACCGTAGTAAGTGACTCAAAGCTTCTAGGTTTCTCCGCAATGTTCAGTTTCACAATATTGGACAAATGACTCAGACCATCCTCTAGCACCACTGCTGCGGCACGTTAATACGGATCGTGCCGCGGCAAGCGCTGCGACAACTCGTCCAGCAGCTTCTGCTCACGCTTGTCTTCGAGGCGTTGCGCCTCTTCGCGGTAGCGCTGCACCAGTTTGCGCAAGCCTTCGACCTTGGCGAACGCCTGCTGCCAGGCATCGCGCGCCTTGATCAGGTTGTTCTGGTGCCAGACCAGACTTTGCCGCTGCTGGTCGATGGCCGTATCCAGTTGCGCGAGAAAGCCGTGATACCCCAGCAGCCATTGCCCGGAAACCCCGTCGCTGCCGCGCACGATCCACTGTTCCTGATAATCCAGACGAAAGGCGTCGAGGTCGGCGAGTTTGCTTTCAGCGACTTTGACCTGGCCTTGAAAGTAACCCAGGCGTTGCACGGCGGTTTTCTCGGCCTGTTCGGCCATTTCCACCACCGGCGCCAGGCGCGCAGCTCGGCTCACGGCCATGGCCGGTTACCCACCCGCCGCAGGCGCGAACAGGGTTTCGAGGTAAGCCTGGCTCTCGCCCATGTTGATCTTGTCGTTCAGCCCCTGCCGCTGGTAGCGGGTCAGTTGCGGTTGCAGCGAGATCGCCAGATCGGTCTCGCGGTCGCCACCGGCGACGTAAGCGCCGACGCTGATCAGATCGCGGCTCTGCTGATAGCGCGACCACAGCTGCTTGAAGTACTGCGCGCGCTGCATGTGTTCCGCCGAGACCACGGCCGGCATCACCCGGCTGATCGAGGCTTCGATGTCGATGGCCGGGTAGTGCCCTTCCTCGGCCAGACGCCGGGACAACACGATGTGGCCGTCGAGCACGCCCCGCGCCGAGTCGGCAATCGGATCCTGCTGGTCATCGCCTTCGGACAATACGGTGTAGAACGCAGTGATCGAACCGCCGCCCTTCTCCGCATTACCGGCACGCTCCACCAGTTTCGGCAGTTTGGCGAACACCGAGGGCGGATAACCCTTGGTCGCTGGCGGCTCACCGATGGCCAGAGCGATTTCCCGCTGGGCCTGAGCGAAACGAGTCAGCGAATCCATCAGCAGCAGGACGTTCTTGCCCTTGTCGCGGAAATACTCGGCGATGCGCGTGCAGTACATGGCCGCGCGCAGACGCATCAGCGGCGCATCGTCCGCCGGCGAGGCGACGACCACCGAACGCTTGAGGCCTTCTTCACCGAGGATGTGCTCGATGAACTCCTTAACTTCTCGACCCCGCTCACCGATCAGACCGACGACGATAATGTCGGCCTCGGTGAAGCGGGTCATCATGCCCAGCAGCACCGATTTACCGACACCGGTACCGGCGAACAGGCCCAGACGCTGACCACGCCCGACCGTCAGCAAACCGTTGATGCAGCGGATGCCGACGTCCAGCGGTTCGTGGATCGGGTCGCGGTTGAGCGGGTTGATGGTCGGGCCGTCCATTGGCACCCAGTCTTCAGCCTTCATCCCGCCCTTGCCGTCCAGCGCACGTCCGGCGCCGTCGAGTACGCGACCGAGCATGCTCATGCCCATCGGCAGGCGCCCGGTTTCGGCCAGCGGCACCACACGGGCGCCCGGGGCGATGCCGGCAACGCTGCCGACCGGCATCAGGAATACTTTACTGCCTGAGAAGCCCATGACTTCCGCTTCCACCTGGGATGGGTGATAGCTGTCGTCATTGATGACCAGGCAGCGCGTGCCCATGGCGGCGCGCAGGCCTTCGGCTTCGAGGGTGAGGCCGACCATGCGCAGCAGGCGGCCTTCGAGAATCGGCGCGCCGGCGATTTCAGTGGCGTCGGCATAGGTGCTGAGGCGCTTGGCGAAACTGGTGCGTTCAAGGCGCATCGGGGGTGTCCGCGAGCGGCTCTTCAGGCGCAGCCGCCAGTTGGCTTTCTTCAGGAATGTCCAGACTCAGATCCGGCGCGGTCGGGTGCAGAGCCTGTTCGTGCAACTGGTCGAACAGCTTGGCCATGACCTGGGTCACGCGGGTCTCGATGCTGGCGTCGATGCGGCTGTGTTCGGTTTCAACCCGGCAACCGCCCGGCAACAGCGAGTCGTCTTCGACGATGCGCCAGGATTCCTCGTGACGCTCGCGCAAGGCCTTGGCCTGCTCGAAGTCCTGCGGATTGACGTACAGACGCACGTTGTCCACGCCCAACGGTAGCAGCTTGAGCGCGTCGCGCATGACGTGTTCGATCTGGCTGGAATCGATGGCCAGCTCGCGCTTGATCACCTGTCTGGTGATGTGTTGTACGAGGTCGACCAGCGATTTTTCGATCTGCGTGTCTTGCTCGGCAATCGGCTCGAACAGATGGGTCATCAGTTGCTCGAGGCTGGCGAGTTTTGCCGCCAGCGCCACTTCGGCTTCCTGCCGCACCTTGAGCGTGGCGCTGTGAAAACCTTCCTTCTCGCCGATGCCAAAGCCCTCGTTGTAAGCCTCCTGACGGATGCTTTCGAGTTCTTCCAGGGTCAGTGGCTGGACTTCTTCCAGCGGCACTTCTTCCATTTCCGGCGGTTCGGGCTCCGGTTCCGGCTCGGGTTCCGGTTTCGGCGGATCGAAGCTGGGCAGTGCCCAGGATTCGAAACCACGGACATCGCGGGCGCGGATCAGATCCGTTACTGACTCGTCATGCTTGTCCATGGGCTTAGATCATTTCCTCGCCGCCCTTGCCACCGAGCACGATTTCGCCGGCTTCGGCCATGCGACGGGCAATGGTGAGGATTTCTTTCTGCGCGGTTTCCACGTCGCTGACGCGCACCGGGCCTTTGGCCTCGAGGTCGTCGCGCAACAGTTCGGCCGCACGCTTGGACATGTTCTTGAAGATCTTTTCTTTGACGCCTTCGTCCGAACCCTTGAGGGCCAGCACCAGCACGTCGGAGGACACTTCGCGCAACAGCGCCTGGATGCCGCGGTCGTCGACGTCGGCGAGGTTGTTGAACACGAACATGAGGTCTTCGATCTGACCGGACAGGTCTTCGTCGACTTCGCGGATCGAGTCCATGAGCTGGCCTTCGATCGAGCTGTCGAGGAAGTTCATGATGTCCGCCGCACGCTTGATGCCACCCAGGGTGGTGCGCGAGGCATTCGAGTTGCCGGAGAACTGCTTCTCGAGAATCTGGTTCAGCTCTTTCAGCGCAGCCGGTTGTACGGTGTTCAACGACGACACGCGCAGGATGATGTCCAGACGCACCTTGTGGTCGAAGTTGCCCAGTACTTCACCGGCCTGATCCGGGTCGAGGTACGCCACCACGATCGCCTGGATCTGCGGGTGTTCGTAACGGATCACGTCGGCAACCGCGCGCGGCTCCATCCATTTCAGGCTGTCGAGGCCACTGGTGTTGCCACCGAGCAGGATGCGGTCGATCAGGCCGTTGGCCTTGTCTTCACCCAGCGCCTGGGTGAGCATTTTGCGCACGTAGTCGTCGGAGCCGACGCCGAGGCTGGTCTGGTCGCCGACGATGTCGACGAACTCGCTCATGACCTGCTCGACCTGCTCGCGATGGACGTTGCCCATCTGGGCCATGGCCACACCCACACGCTGAACCTCTTTCGGGCCCATGTGGCGCAGCACTTGCGCGGCATCGGTCGAACCCAGGGACAGCAGCAGAATCGCGGCTTTGTCGACCTTGTTCAGTTTGACGGTTGCGGCTCGGTTATCACTCATCTGCGTTAATCCACTCTTTCACGACCTGAGCCACGCGACCCGGATCCTCGGCCACCAAGCTCTTGATTGCATTCAGTTGTGCGTCGTAACCCTCACTCGGGCTCGGCAACAGAATGCTCTGCGGACCACCGAGGCTCACGCGGTCGTTGGCCAGGTCGCCGTCCAGGCCGCCCATGCCACCGAGTTCCACGTCGCTGCCCAGACCGGCCAGCTCCTTGCCTTTGCCGCCGCCGGTGATGTTGTTCAACACCGGACGCAGCACACCAAACACCAGCACCAGGATGAACAACACACCCAGCACTTGTTTGACGATGTCCCAGAACCATGGCTGGGAGTAGAACGGAATATCGGCAACCACTTCACCGCGTTCGGCGGAGAACGGCATGTTGATCACGCTGACGCTGTCGCCACGGCTGGCGTCGAAACCGACCGCGTCCTGCACCAGACGGGTGAAGCGCGCCAGCTCATCGGCGCTCCACGGCGCGCGGGTGGTTTCGCCGTTGGCTGCATTGACCTTGACCTGATCGTCGACCACCACCGACACCGACAGACGATTCAGGCGACCCTGCTGCTGTTTGGTGTGGCTGATGGAACGGTCGAGCTCGAAGTTCTTGGTGGATTGTTGACGCTTGTCGGCCGGGTACGGCGCGAGCATCGGCTGGCCGGTGGCCGGGTCCATGATCTGCTGACCGTTGGCATCGACCAGTGGCTGACCTGGCTGAATCATGCCGGTAGAGCCTTGCGCGCCACCGGTGGTTTGCGGGGCCGAGGCCGGCGCCGGCGGCTGGTTGCTCAGGGCACCCGGCACACCTTGCGGGCCATTGCTGGCGGTGCGTTGTTCATTGACCGACTGCTCGCTGCGCAACGCCGGTTGGTCCGGGTTGAACTGCTCGGCGGTGGATTCGACGGCACTGAAATCGATGTCGGCCGAGACTTCAGCCTTGTAGCGATCGTTGCCCAGTACCGGTTGCAGAATGTTGTGTACGCGCTGGGTCAGCATGCTTTCCATGCGGCGGCTGTAATCGAACTGCTTGCCGGCCATGGTCATTTCGGAGTTTTCCGCCTGATCGGAGAGCAGGTTGCCCTTCTGATCGACGACGGTGATCTGCGATTTGCTCAATTCAGGCACGGAGGTCGCCACCAGGTTGATGATCGCCACCACCTGACCCGGCTCCAGCGAACGCCCGGAGTACAGCTCGACCAGTACCGAAGCGCTTGGCTTGCGCTCATCACGCACGAACACCGAACTCTTCGGAATCGCCAGGTGCACGCGGGCGCCCTTGACGTTGTTCAGGCTGGAGATGGTGCGCGCCAGTTCGCCTTCGAGACCGCGACGGTAACGCGTCGCTTCCATGAACTGGCTGGTGCCCAGACCCTGTTCCTTGTCGAGGATTTCGAAACCGATGTTGCCGTCGCTGGGAGTGACACCAGCGGCCGCGAGTTTCATCCGCGCACGGGACAGGTCGTCAGCCTTGACCAGCAAGGCGCCGGAGTTCGGCTCGACGGTGTAAGGGATGTCGGCGGAGGCCAGGGTGTCCATGACCTGCTTGGCGTCCATGCCGGCAAGGCTGCCGTACAACGGACGGTAATCCGGCTGCTGCGACCACAGCACCACGGCAAAGCCAATCGCCACGCTCGCAGCCAGGCCGACCAACAGGCCCACCTGACGCAGCATGGTCATCTCGGAGAGGTTTTCCAGGAAGGACAGGCCGAACAGCGGCGGTTTGCCGTCTATCGGGGTGGCCTTGGCCGGAACGTTATCGGCGACTGCTTCTGCCATGACTCAATCTCGTCCTTAAACCGGCATCTGCATGATGTCTTGATAAGCCTGAACCAGTTTGTTGCGCACCTGGGTCAGAGCCTGGAACGACACGCTGGCTTTCTGCGAGGCGATCATCACGTCCGTCAGATCGACGCCGCTCTTGCCGATTTCAAATGCGTTGGCCAACTGAGTCGACGCCTGTTGGGTATCGCTGACTTTGTTGATGGCCTGACCGAGCATGTCGGAAAAGCTGCTGCCTGCCAGTTCAGGGACGGCGGCAGTCGTTTTCGGCGTGGCCATGGCGTCCATTTTCATGGCCTTCATGTCCATCATCAACCGATTAAATTCAATACCTTGGCTCATGGTCTACTCTCTTGGGCGGCCCGCAATTTTTTGACACTCACTCGGCGGGTACACAGGTGTTAGCAACAAGGGTGCCAGCTCGGCTGGTCTTGTTTCACAAATGCCGCTGTGGTCTGTGCGCTATGTCGGGATCACCGCAAAACAACTGTGGGAGGGGGCTTGCTCCCGAAGGCGGCGTGTCATTCAACAATGATGTGACAGACCTGACCTCTTCGGGAGCAAGCCCCCTCCCACCGTTATTCGCGTCAACTTTCAGGTGGCGAACAGATAACCTTCGACGTCCATCCCGGCATCACGCATCTGCGCCAGTTTGTAACGCAGGGTACGCGGGCTGATACCGAGCTTTTCCGCAGCCTCCTTGCGCCGGCCACGCTCGGTGCGCAGGGTGTCGATGATCATCTGAAACTCCCGTCGCCGCAGGTCATCGCCCAGCGCACCGGCGGATTCGGCCTCGACTTCGATCTCGCGCACCAACGGCTGCACCGGCGCCGCGGTGTAGGTCACTGCGCCGGTCAGACAGAAATCCTGCGGCTGGATCAAACCACCCTGCTGCAGAATCAGCGCCCGTTGAATCGCGTTATCCAGCTCACGCACGTTGCCCGGCCACGGGTAGTGGGTCAGGCAAGCCTGGGCTTCTGGCGAAAGTTTCGCCGCCGCATGCTTCATTTTATTGACGTGTTTGTTCAGCAACCGCTCGGCCAGCGGCAGGATATCGGCAGTGCGCTCGCGAAGTGGACGCCAGGCCAGGGGGAAAACCGACAGACGGTAAAAAAGGTCTTCACGGAAACGCCCCGCCGCCACTTCGCCGGCCAGATCACGGTTGGTGGTGGCGACCACGCGAATGTCCAGGGTGATCGGCTTGCGCGCACCGACACGCTCGACTTCACGCTCCTGCAGCACCCGCAGCAACTTGGCTTGCAGGCCCAAGGGCATTTCGGAAATTTCGTCGAGCAGAATGGTGCCGCCATCGGCCTGCTCGAATTTGCCGGCCTGAGCCGCAATGGCGCCGGTGAACGAGCCTTTCTCGTGACCAAACAGCGTGGCTTCAAGCATGTTGTCAGGAATCGCCGCGCAGTTGATCGCGATGAACGGCTGATTGGCACGATGGGAATGCTGGTGGATGTAACGCGCCAACACTTCCTTGCCGGTGCCGGACTCGCCGGAGATCAGCACCGTGGAATCACTGCGTGCCACCCGCGCCGCCAGTTCGAGCAACTGCGCACTGGCCGGCTCGACCGCCACCGGACCTTCACTCTCCGTCACACTGATGCAGCCCAGAGCATGCCGCGACACCAGATCCAGCAACGCCTTGGGTTCAAATGGCTTGACCAGGTAATCCGCCGCGCCCTGACGCATCGCATCCACCGCACGCTCGACCGCGCCGTGCGCAGTCATCAGCAACACCGGCAATTGCGGCTGCCGGGCACGCAGCAAACCGAGCAGTTGATGGCCATCCATGCCGGGCATGTTGACGTCGCTGACCACCAGACTGAACGCTTCGCGCTCGACCGCCTGCAACGCCTCTTCGGCGCTGCCGACTGCATGGTAGTCGTGGCCCGCCAGCAACAGCGTATCGGCCAGCGCTTCGCGCAACGAGCGGTCATCCTCGACCAGCAAAACCTTGATGCCCATGACGTTTACTCAGCTCCGTGTACAGCGGAAAACAGCGGCAGGATCACCTGCGCGCACGTGCCGCGCCCGACCCGCGAGCGCAACTGCAATTCTCCCTGATGTGCCCGCGCCACTGCCTTGACCACGGTCAGGCCCAGCCCGGTGCCGGTGACTTTGGTGGTGAAAAACGGTTCGCCAAGGCGCTCAAGCACCAGCGGCTCGATGCCGCTGCCGCTGTCGCTGACGCACAGGCGCAGGCTGTTGTCGCGGGTGTAGCAATGAACTTTCAAGCGCACGTTGCCATCGCTGGCCTGAATCGCGTTTTCGATCAGATTGAGGATCGCCCCGACCAGGGTGTCGCGGTTGCACAGCAGTTCGCCGGCATGGCTGTCGCACTGCCAGCGGATTGGCAGATCCTGCACATGGGTCAGCGCCGCCGCTTGCAGCGCCTGCATCAAAGTATTCGGGGTGATGCGGTCGGTCAGTGGCAGCTCGCCACGGGCGAACACCAACATGTCGCGCACCTGATGCTCCAGCTCATGCAGGCGCTCCTTGAGGCGGCCGGCGAAGCGCTGCTGGGTGGCGACGGGCAATTCCTGCTCAGTCAAATGACTGGCGTAGAGCAACGCAGCGGACAACGGCGTGCGGATCTGATGGGCCAGCGAGGCGACCATCCGTCCGAGCGACGACAGGCGCTCGTGGCGCGCCAGTTGATCTTGAAGGTGGCGGGTTTCTGTCAGGTCGTTGAGCAGCACCAACTGCCCCGGCTCGGCATCCAGCGAGCGGGTGGCAATCGACAGGCGTCGACCGTTTTTCAGAGAGATTTCATGACCGTCGTCTTCACGCGGGGCGAAGCAACGGGCGATGACGTGGCGCCACAACTCGCCCTCCAGCGGCAGCCCCAACAAATCGATTGCCGCCGGGTTGGCTTCGCGCACCATACCGTGGCCGTCGATCACGATGACGCCACCGGGCAACAGATCAAGGAGGTTTTGCAGACGGTTGGCCAAACGTTCTTTTTCGGCCAGCTCCTGCATGCGCTGGGCACTGACCACCGCCAGCTCGCCCTTGAGCTCGGTAACCCGGGCTTCAAGCATGCTGTAGGAATCGGTCAGTTGACTGGACATCTGATTGAACAGCGCGAACGCGTGCTCAAGACCCTGACGACTCGCCTGCTCTACGGACGACGGTTGCCCCTCGGCATGGGAGGCAGATGACATCTGGGCGTGGGGCATTGTGTTCTCTCGCTTGGCTGACCGTCAGTTAAACGGAACGTTGCGAGGGATGTAGCAATACCCGTGCCTAAAAAAAACTGCTTATAAATGAAGGCGTTGAAAAACAGGCGTCAATCATCCGCCTGTTCGTCTCCTTCGCGCCGGCTCATGCCGTACTTGCGCATCTTCTCCACCAGCGTGGTGCGACGAATGCGCAGGCGTTCGGCGGCGCGCGCCACGATGCCATTGGCGTCGTCCAGCGCCTGCTGGATCAGGCCCTGTTCCAGACCACCGAGGTAGTCCTTAAGGTCCAGGCCTTCCGGCGGCAGCATCGCGTTGGCGGTGAAGTCCGGCGTATGACCGTTGATCGCCACGCGCTCTTCGAGATCGCTGCGCAGGCTGTCGACCATCTGCTCGTCTTCGTCGTCGACGTAGCGGAATTTCTTCGGCAACTCGACCACGCCGATCACCCCGTACGGATGCATGATCGCCATGCGCTCCACCAGGTTGGCAAGCTCGCGGACGTTGCCCGGCCAGCCGTGACGGCACAGCGACATGATCGCCGCCGAGTTGAAACGGATCGAACCGCGCTTTTCGTGTTCCATGCGCGAGATCAGTTCGTTCATCAGCAGCGGGATGTCTTCGACGCGCTCACGCAGCGGCGCCATCTCGATCGGGAACACGTTCAGGCGATAGTAGAGGTCTTCGCGGAAGGTGCCGATCTCGATCATGCTTTCGAGATTCTTGTGGGTCGCGGCAATGATGCGCACGTCGACGCTCTGGGTCTTGTTGCTGCCCACGCGCTCGAAGGTGCGCTCCTGCAGCACGCGCAGCAGCTTGACCTGCATCGGCAGCGGCATGTCGCCGATTTCATCGAGGAACAGCGTACCGCCGTTGGCCAGTTCGAAACGCCCGGCACGGCTGGTGATCGCACCGGTGAAGGCGCCCTTCTCGTGGCCAAACAGTTCGCTTTCGAGCAGCTCTGCCGGGATCGCCCCGCAGTTGACCGGCACGAAAGGCGCGTCGCGACGCTTGGAGTGGTAATGCAGGTTGCGCGCAACCACTTCCTTGCCGGTGCCGGACTCGCCGAGGATCAGCACGCTGGCGTCGGTATCGGCCACTTGCTGCATCATCTGCCGGACATGCTGAATCGCCCGGCTGGTGCCGACGAGGCTGCGGAACAGGTTGGGCTCGCGATGACGACCGCGCTCGCGGGCCTGGTCGTACATCTCGCGATAGACCTGGGCACGGTGCAGGGAGTCGAGCAGTTTGCTGTAGCTGGGCGGCATTTCCAGGGTCGAAAGCACCCGGCGGCGCTGGTCTTCCGGCAGGTCGACGGAAGAATTATCGCCCATCAGCAAAACCGGAAGGAACTCATCCCACGTCGAGAGTGTCTTTAACAAGCCCAAAAGTGCACCCGGAGCATTTACCGTCCCGATCAGTACACAGATGACTTCACGACTCGATGACAAAGAGCCGACAGCCTGCTGCCAGTCATGGCTGCCGCAGGGTAAATTTTCTTCGCCGAGAAAATTTAAGATCACCGCCAGGTCGCGGCGGCGGACGCTATCGTCATCGATCAGCAGAATTTTGGTTTCACGCCACATGCAATAGCAACTTCCCTAGTCAACTCAATGCCCGAAAAATGGGGCAAGCGAGACGCTTGCAGGACACCTTGTGCCTGTAGACGCCTGAAATCTGAAAACAGCCACTAGTTAAGTCAAAAAACCGTGCACAGTCAAATTTATGGCGCACATGTCTGGATTAACTGGGGGTTAATTAACCAAACAGATGGTAAACCTTTGCCGCCTTTTGCGCTTGGGTGATCTGCGACATCTCATTGGCTATCGCCTGGCGCTCACCCATCGCCGCCTCCAGAAGCTCCTTGTAGACATGGAGCAATTCCTCAAGGTTACTGCGCAAGGCCTCCTCATCCAGCGAGGCCTCGGCCATGACGTCTTCCATGCAGGAACGGCAAGCCAGATCCAGCTCGCCAATGGCTTCCCAGTTGCGTTCGGCCAGCGCACTGACCAGCGCTTCACGGGTGTCGGCGATTCGCTGCAATACAAGACTCATGGTGCTCTCCTTTAAAACTGCGGAGCAGGCTCGGGGGCGATGGCATCCCAGCCTTCTTTGACCGTGCTCAGCAAGCCGGCGACCTCATCGAGAATGCGCGGATCGCTGTTGATGTTGGCCTCGGCGAGTCGCTTCATCATGTAGATGTACAGCCCGTCCAGATCGGCCAGTTCATCGGCACACTTTTCCAGATCCAGACCTTCGCGCAGCCCGCTGACAATGCCAATGGCCTTGCTGATCGAGGTGCATTTGCCAGGAATGTCCTTGCGCTCGATGGCACCCTTGGCCTGAGCGATGCGGGCCAGCCCGCCTTCCATCAGCATTTGCACCAGACGGTGCGGACTCGCCTCGGAGGTCTGGGCGTGCGCGCCGACTTTCTGATATTGCCGAAGGGCTAACATTGGGTTCATGTTCTACCTCATTGCCACAATGACTCGTATAACCAGTGTATCGCCAACGAATCACAGAACTTTAGATCAAAAGACAAAAACCCGGCGCACGCCGATAAAGCGTAGCCGGGTTTTTGTCGTTATTGCCTGTTACTTCGCGGATTGCTGAGCGTTCAGCGAGCTGAAGAACGACGTGATATTGCTCGCCGTCGCCTTCATCTGCCCTACCAGCAAGTCCATGGCGTTGTACTTGGCAGTCAACGTCTTGGTCAGGTTGGCAACACGCAGATCCAGCGCCAATTGCTGGCTGGTCAGGCTCTTGGTGTTGTTGTTCAGAATGGACATGCGCTGATCAAGCAGGCCTACGGCAGTAGGGGCGCTACCGGCAGGCGCCTTCAGATACGGATCCACTGCCTTGTTCATGCGCGCCAGCAGACCGTTGGTGTCGTCGGTCCCGGTGAACATCTGCTGCACCTGGCCAGCCTTGCCGGGCTGAGCCATGGTTTTGGTGAACGCAGCAGTATCAAATGTCAGGTTGCCGGTGTTGCGGTCGGTCATCACACCGATCTCCGACAGATAGGACAAAGAACCCTTTGCACCAGCACCAGGAGCAGTCAACTGGCCACGGATGTCGGCGATCAGCGAACGCGGCAACGAGTCACCGGTAAACGCCGCCTGCACTGTCAGTTTGCCGTCTTCATCAGGCGTAGCCTTGGAAAGCGTGTCGATGGTGGTCTTCAGGGTGTTGTAGGCGTCAACAAACGCCTGAACCGACGCCTGCAGCCCCTTGGTGTTGGTATCGACGCTGACAACGGTCGGCGTGGCAACGCCACCAACGAGAGGACTGACAGTGGTCAGATTCAGGGTCAGGCCGCTGATTGCACCACTGACCGTATTGCTCTTGCTGGAAACCTGCAGGCCGTCGATGGTCACCTTGGCATCTTGTGCAGGGCCATTGACGTTGCCAGAGGCGCCTGCCGCCGGATTGGTACCCATCGGCTGAGTACCGTCGATCTCCAGACCGGCAATCCCGCTGACAGAGAGGTCGGTACCTGCGCCCGTCTTGTTCGAGCTGATCACCAGGCGTGAAGCACCGCTGCTGTCGGTCACGATGTTGGCAGAAATACCATTTGAGCCCTGAGCCGTGTTGATTGCGTCACGGGTGCTCTGCAAGGTCGCATTGGCCGGGATCGTGACATTGTAATCAGTGCCATTCTGACTGATTTTCAGGGTACCACTCGGAATGGCACTGGCAGCACCGCCGGCGAAAGAAGCGCTGGCAACTTTCGAGCCAGTGGCCAATTGATTGACAACAACGTTGTAAGTCCCCGACACCGCGGTGTTATCGGAGGTGGCGCCGAGAATCGCTGTGTTGCTCGAGGTCGCCGTGAAGCCGGCAAATGCCGGGTTGGTCTTGCTGCCCAGGTTGGTCATCGCCGTCTGGTACGCGGTCAGCGCACTCTTCAACGTGCCGACACCGGAAATCTTCAGGGTATTGGTTTTGGTCGCGGAATCGATCTGCGTCTGCTTCGGCGACTTGTCGGCGTTGACCAGCGCGGTCACGATCGCGCCGATGTCCAGGCCGGAACCCAGTCCGGAACCCGGTAGAATTGGACTTGCCATGTGCATCTCCCTTCAGATTGTTGCCAGACTTTTGACCCATCCAGGCGTCATTCAAGAAAGACAAACACTATTCATGCCAGCTATCAGACTTTGGCGTCGAACAACACATGGCTTGCGTTGGCGAGGCTGTCTGCGAGCTTGAGTGCTTCTGCGGAGGGGATCTGGCGTACGACCTCACCCGTCTCGCTTGCGATCACCTTGACGATGACCTTGCCAGAGTGCTCGTCGATCGAGAACTCCAGGTTACGCTTGATCGATTGAACGAACTTCTCGATCTCTTGCACGGCCAGTTTCAACTTGGCGTCATCCGTTTGCTGACTTTTCCTGTCAGCGACCGGTGCGTCGGCCGGTACAGCCTTTGGCGTCTCCGACGGCTTATCAGCAACAGGCGTCGCTGGCTTGGGAGCCGGATAAGACACGTTAAGCTTTACGCTCATGTCCATGCTCATCACCTCCTAACGTAAAAAAGCGAGAGAGCGCGACCAGCGCACCCTCCCGCCCAAACTCATTCCGAAATTACTGAAGCAGCTTCAGTACAGCGGAAGGCAGTTGGTTGGCTTGAGCCAGAACAGAGGTCGAAGCCTGTTGCAGGGTTTGCTGCTTGGTCAGGTTAGCAGTCTCTGCGGCGAAGTCGGTATCTTGTACGCGACCTTGTGCAGCAGTGGTGTTCTCGGTGATGTTCTGCAAGTTCTGGATGGTGCTGGTCAGACGGTTTTGCGAAGCACCCAGGCTGGCACGAGTTGCACCGATTGCAGCGATAGCGGCGTCGATTGCAGTGATCGCGTTGTCGATGTTCTGCGAAGCAGAACCAGCGCCAGTACCGGTGGTACCAGTCAGAACTACAGTACCGCTACCTACGGACAGGCTGACGGCGTCGAACTTGGAGCTCAGTACCAGGTCGATGTGGTTAGCCGAACCGGTGTTTGCGCCAACTTGCAGGGTTACAGTACCAGCCGAACCGTCCAGCAGGTTTTTGCCGTTCAGGTTGGTAGCAGCCGAGATACGGGTGATTTCGTCAGACATCTGAGCGAATTCAGCGTTGGTTGCGGTCTGGTCAGCAGTGCCGTTGGTGCCGTTACGTGCTTTAACAGCCAGTTCACGCATACGCTGCAGGATGTCGGTCGAAGCTTGCAGAGCGCCTTCAGCGGTCTGAGCAACGGAGATACCGTCGTTGGCGTTCTGGATGGCTTGGGTGTTACCACGGATCTGCGAAGACATACGGTTCGAGATCTGCAGGCCAGCAGCGTCGTCTTTTGCGCTGTTGATTTTCAGGCCGGAAGACAGGCGCTGCATCGAAGTCGACAGAGCGTCGGAAGCGCGGTTCAGGTTCTTTTGAACGTTCAGCGACGTGGTGTTGGTGTTTACTGTTAAAGCCATGACGAATTCCTCGTTGGTTGGGTACTGCGGCTTCCGGCCCTGGCAACCGCCTGGAATGGCCTAGAGAACCTTCGTAATAGTTATCGTCGGGTTGGCAAGTTGCTTGAGGGCTTTTTGAAAAAAATTTGCCATCACCCTGCCACCCCCGAGAAAACAAGGGCTTAGCGCCCTCCCACCTGCGAAAAAATGACGCCATAAAACCGACCCGCGCGCAAAGCCGCGGGCCAGTGCGGTCGCTCATTTTGCCGATCGTGCTTTTTGCAACACTTCGATCAGCTCGTACTCCATCCAGTCAGCCAGCCCCAACCAGTCCTGACGCTCCTGACAATCGAGCATGTGCGTGAGTACAAAGGACCAGTCCTGCTGAGTCGGCGTAGACGCAGCTATCAACAACTGCTGCGCGCCCTCGAACACCTCGACCATATCCAGCGCCGCCTCGACATCACGCCCTAGACGAAACAGCCCGGCGCAGTGGCGGCACTCGTCGACGCAGCGCTCAATCGTCTTCATTGCACAAACTCCTGATTGAACTGCGTCCCGGCGATCAGTGCGCCCGCTCGACTGCTGTTGAAAAACTGCACCTGCGGATGCGCGGCGATATAGCGCTCCAGTACACACAGATAGCCGCGAAAGTTCAGTTGGGTGCTGACCCGCTGGCCATGGCCGTCCTGCACCCAATGCCGCGCCTGATCGACCCCTGGCCCCAGATCACCGTCATTCCAGCCAGCATGGGTCTTGTTCATCGGGAAGGCGAAGTCAGCGCCAAACAGGGTAATGCGCGACGCGCCCATCTTCACCGCCAGATCCACCGCCGGATGAATCACGCTGCCACCGACATGCAGTTGTCCGCGCGGGTATTGCTCACGCAACGTGGCGTACACCGGGCTGGCCGAGTAACCGCCATAGCGCTTGCCTTTCCAGGCGGTCAGCACCGCAGGATCGCTCATAGGCAGATACACCAGCGGGATGCCAGCGGAGTCCTCGAACGGCAAATGCCGGAAGCTGATGCGCTGATCGATGGTGACCACCAGATCCGGGACGATCCCGTGTTCGCGCAGTGGCCGGTAAGCGGTATCGACGCACATCAACAATGGACGTTCGGCCTGCGCGTGCACCTCCGCCAGACGCTGGAAATGCCCTTCCAGGGTCGGCCCGGTGCCGATCACATAGATTTCCCGGCCATTGGCGCTGCCGAACAACTGCGCCACATCGTCATCACCCAGCAACACCGGCAGGCAGTCCTGCAAACGCTGTTGAATGAACGGCAAGTTTGGATCGAACTCACGATTGTTGAAGCTCAGGTGCACTTCGCTGACCAGCCGATCGCGGATTTTCGCGTTGAAATCATCAGCCAGCAGCATCTCGGCCGGCAGGGCGAAAAACGGTGTGCAGATGTCTGACAGATCACCGGCATAGAACAGCTGCACACGCGGATCTTCCAGCCATTGGCGCTGATCGAGCAGTTGCAGCACCAGCGCGAACAACGCGCCATTGAGGATATGCACGTACAACCGCTCAAGGCCAGCGCGCTCCAGCAGCTCCGCTGGCAAATCGCCGAGGCCAGTGCCATAGACGTGCAACTGCGGCTTTTCCGCCAGACTGGCAGCCTGGATGCGGGCTTCGTGGACCCGGTCGTGGCGGCTGGTCAGTTGAATGCCATTGACACTGAGCGTCGAGCCCAAGCCCTGCACCAGTTCGGCTTGAACGACTGAGGTGTCTTCCGCCATCAGCCGCTCGAACAACGCCGGCCAGCGTTGCTGGATGACCTGGGCGTTGGGTTGGAAAAACTCGCTCATGCCGCCTAGCGCTCCATTCAGGCAAAAAAATAGCGTTCAAGGGTAACCTTGAACGCTATTTTTGTATCCGCCGTTTTTGACCAACTCAAGGACGATAGATGATCGCCGAGCCCCACGACAGACCGACACCGAAACCGCTCAGGGCAATGCGCTGCCAGTCGGAATCGAGTACGTGTTTTTCCAGCAGCAGCGGGATGCTCGACGACACCGTATTGCCGGTCTCGACCATGTCCTTGATGAACTTCTCCGGCTCGCCTTCGAAACGGCGGGCCACCGCATCGACAATCGCCGCACTGCCCTGGTGAATGCAGAAGGCGTCGATGTCGTCAGCCTTGAGGCCGGAGTCGTCGAGCAATTCGTGCAAGTGCGCCGGGACTTTGAGCAGCGCGAAGTTGAACACCTGACGGCCGTTCATGAAGAACACGCCATCGGTGACTTTCAGGTGCGGTGCGCCGGAACCGTCGGTGCCGAACTTGGCCTTGCCCAGCGCCCATGAAGGATCTTCGCCCATCCAGGTCGCGGTGGCGGCATCGCCGAAGAGCATGGTGGTGTTGCGGTCTTCCGGGTCGACGATTTTCGAATACGGGTCAGCGGTGATCAGCAGGCCGTTCTTCAGGCCGGCGGCTTCCATGAAGCCCTTGATCGCGTAGATGCCGTAGACGTAACCGGAGCAGCCCAGGGAAATATCGAACGCCGCGACATTAGTCGGCAGACCGAGTTTGTCCTGGACGATGGCAGCGGTGTGCGGCAGACCTTCTTCGTCACCGTTCTGGGTGACGACGATCAGCGCGTCGATCGATTCACGCTTCAGTTCAGGGTTGCTGGCAAACAGCGCATTGGCCGCTTCCACGCACAGATCGGAGGTTTCCTGTTCAGCGTCTTTGCGCGGCAGGAAGGCCGAACCGATTTTGCCGAGGATGAATTCTTCATCCTTCTCGAATTTTGCACCTTGTGCGTAATTGTCCACGCCGGCTACAGGAACGTAGCTCGCAATGCTTTTTATGCCAATCATTACGGCTTCCCAATAAAAAACAGCCCAAAACCACCGCTCGCAAGGATTCGAGGGGCGCCGACAAACAGAAAACGGCCGCCACAAAGGGCAGCCACGGGGAGCGCAAAGGGCTATCACTGGAACCGATTACACGGCCAGGCGCCATCTCCCCGGTCAATACAATACAGTGAAGATGCGCGTTATGACTCGCAGGTCACGCTATTTTGCCGAATCGGTGGCAGATCGGGTTATTCGACCAACGACCAGTCCAGCGGCGTGCCACGTTTGATCGCCTGACGAGCGCGGCGACCGAGGACGGCATCGGTGTGCTTGGGCGGCAGACCGAGACCTGGGCGAATGGCGCGCAGATTGTCCCCGGAAAAGGCTTCACCGGCCGCCATGTCGGCAGTGACGTACAGCGAACGGCGATAGACCAGCGACTTGCGCTCGGCCTCAGTGACGCCGTAATGCACTTGGCCCATGGCCTGCCAGGCGCGTTCGGTTTCCACCACCAGACTGGCCAGTTCCGCCGGTTCCAGCGAGAAACTGGCGTCGACCCCGCCCGCCGAACGGTCGAGGGTGAAGTGTTTCTCCACCACCGTCGCCCCGAGCGCCACAGCGGCCACGGACACGCCAACGCCCATGGAATGATCGGAAAGACCTACCTCGCAACCGAACAGTTCACGCAGATGCGGGATCGTGCGCACATTGCTGTTGAGCGGGGTTGCCGGGTAAGTGCTGGTGCATTTGAGCAGCACCAGATCCTTGCACCCTGCCTCGCGGGCGGCGCGCACGGTTTCGTCGAGCTCGGCGATGCTGGCCATGCCGGTGGAGATGATCAGCGGTTTGCCGGTCGCCGCCACGCGACGAATCAACGGCAGATCGGTGTTTTCGAAACTGGCGATCTTGTACGCCGGCACATCGAGGCTTTCGAGAAAGTCCACCGCCGTGTCATCGAACGGCGTCGAGAACGCGAGCATGCCCAACGCTTTGGCCCGGGCGAAAATCGGCGCGTGCCACTCCCACGGGGTGTGGGCCTTCTCATACAGGTCGTACAGCGAAGTACCCGCCCACAGGCTATTCGGGTCTTTGATGAAAAACTCGCCCTCGGCCAGATCCAGGGTCATGGTCTGCGCGGTGTACGTCTGCAACTTCAAGGCGTGCGCGCCAGCCTTGGCGGCGGCTTCGACAATCTGCAGGGCCACCTCCAGCGACTGGTTATGGTTGCCGCTCATCTCGGCAATGATGAACGGCGGCGCATCGGCACCGATCAGACGCTCGCCAATCTTGAAACTACTCATCGCGGTGATCCTTCAAAACCTTGGTGAACGCGCAGGCACTCTGGGTGAATCCGGCGTCACGAAACACATTCAAAGAGGGGCGATTGCCCGGCAGCACCTGAGCGGTGACAACGGTCATCTGCGGCCAGTGCTCGCGGACGAATACCTCGCCTCGCGCCAGCAGCGCCCTGCCCCAGCCGAGACCGAGCCGTCCTTCCAGCAGATACAGCGACACTTCGGCTTCAAAGCCGCGCAAGTCATAACGCAAGACGCCGACCGCGCCGTCATCGGCCTCGGCAATCAACAGCAGACGCTGCGGATTGCGCAGGCTCGCATTGAGCCAGCTCAGGTGCTGCGGCCATTCGATTGCAGCCGTGTCCAGTGACCAACGGCGTACAGCCTCGGCATTGCGCCCGTCGAACAGCAATTGCGCGTCATCCAGAGTCGCCAGGCGCAGCTTGAGCACTGCACCGGCGAGTGCCGCCGCCACGCGCAAAGCACCGCGCCCATCGACCAGTTGCCGTGAACGCTCGGCCAGACTCAGGCGCAGATAGAAATTGTCGACGACAAAACCGATGGCGTCGCGCAGTTGTTCGACGCTGACCTGCTCGCGGGCGCCCATGAACACATGCGCCCCCGCCGCTGCCATGACTTCGCCGTTGGCCTGCTGATTGTTCGATACCGCGATGCAGAGGGTCGGCAGGCCGAGGGCTGCACGCTCCCAACTGGTGCCGCCACCGGCGCCGATAAACAGATCGGCCGCGGTCATGCGTTGCTGGAAATCGCTGACGAAACTGTGCAGGCGCCAATGCGGCCGTGTTGCGGCCAGTGCCTGCATTTGCGCCCACGCAGGATTGTCTGCACCGGCGACGAAATCCACTTCCAGCTCTGCGAAATCCTTCAGCGCCAACATCGCGTGATGGGTCTGCATCGCCGCATCGAAACCACCGAAATTCACCAGCACCCGGCGCGCCTTGGGCTTGATCGCAATGGCCGGACAGACGAACTCCTCGCGCAGCATGGCGTAGCGCGGACCGAGCAAGGTGCGGCAGTCTTCGGGCAGCAGCGGCGCATAGTTTGCGCTGAGACCGGACAGATTCTGATTGAGCAGCAGATCAACGCTGTAACGGCGAGTGGCGAGATCGTCTACTGCCGCGATCCGAGGTGCCCAACGGCGCGCTGCGGTTTGCCAGTGATGATCGAGGCCGTAGTGGTCGGCGATGATCCAGTCGAATGCGGCGTGACCTGCCAGCAAGGCGTCCAGCGCCTCGATGTCTGCCTGCCACGGCAGCATCGATTCGATGGCCTGTTGCGGGTCTTCGTCGGGGTAGAAGGCCGGCAAGGCGAAGGTCTCGAAACCTTCGACAGCCAAGGCATCAAGCCGATGCCCGGGCAACCGCCGACAGGCAAACGCGACATGACTGCCCTGTTTGCGCAGCACTCGCGCCAGCGTCAGACAACGGGCGATGTGGCCACTGCCGATGGTCGGCGAAGCGTCAGCGCGGATCAGCACTCTCATTGCAGTTCTCCGCCGGCCTTGAGCGCGGCGTAGAGGTATTCGGCGCGTTTCCAGTCTTGCAGTGTGTCGATGTCCTGTACCAGATGTCGCGGCAGAATGACCGGCAGACTCGCGGACGAATACAACACTTCACCGCGCAACCACGCCTCGCTGCGGCCCCAGTAGAACTGGCCGGCGTCCTGAAAAGCGTCGGGCAGATCCTGCGAGCGAGTATTGCGAAATTCCGGGTACAACGCGGTCAATGCGCCCTGCCCGTCCAGCGTCAGCGCCCGCTGCACCGGGAAACCAAAGCTGCACACGGAGAACGCAAAGGCTTTGTCCGGGTGCTGCTGCAGCAAATCGAATCCCTCGCGCAGAAAACGACCCTGCAACAACGGCGCCGTGGCGTACACGCAGCAGGCGTAATCGAAGGCTGGCAGTTGCTGCAAGGCATGCACGATCACCGCAGCGGTGCCGGTAAAATCATCCGCCAGTTCAGCAGGACGCAGGAACGGCACTTGCGCACCATGGGCCAGCGCCAACTCAGCAATTTCCGCGTCATCGGTACTGACCACGACCTGTTCGAACAGGCCACTGTCGAGCGCCGTACGGATCGAGCGAACGATCATCGGCACGCCGTCGAACGCCAGCAGATTCTTGCGCGGGATGCGCTTGCTGCCGCCACGGGCCGGGATGATTGCGACGCTGTTCAAGGACGTTTTTCCAGCAGAAACCAGGTGATGTCATCCACCGGGAATTGTGGGTCACGGTGATAACCAAAGCCGTAATCGAGCAAGTGCAGATCGGCATACCGGTCGAGCATTTCCCCGGCGAAATCGCGCTTGAACAGCTTGCCGCTGTTGCCACGATAGGACACTTCCACCGGTGCCGGATTGTAGTACTCGGCGATCAGGATGTAGCGCTGGCTCAACGCATACAACTGCGCATAGGCGGTCGGCAGCAGCTCCGGCGCCAGATGGATCAGCACGCCTTTGCTCAGAGTCAGGTCGTAACTGCGCTCGCGCGGAAAGTCGAACAGCGAGCCGTGCCAGATCTGCGCGATGCCCAGTGCCCGCGCCTGAGCACAGGCGTTTTCATTGATCTCGACGCCGAACAACTCACTTTGCGGCAGCAGTTGATGCAACGCCTGCAGGTTGTTGCCGGCATTGGTGCCCAGCTCAACCACACTGTCGATGCGCCCGGCGCGGCTCAGGGCCTTGGCGAACAACGCCAGGTTGGCCGCCACCAGCGGTTGTCCGACGTTGCGATCGACATACTGGTTGCCGAAATCGCCCTGCCAGAATTTTTCCTGCTCACTCAGATCACGCATTGCACAGTCTCATTCGCCGCCGCAGCGGGGTTTATTCGGTCAGCCGGCGCAATTGCTCAACCACATGATCCTGCTGCTCATCACTGAGCAACGGATACAGCGGCAGGCTGATCGCCTCGGCGTAATAACGCTCGGCTTCTGGGAAGTCGCCCTCGGCGAAACCCAGTTCGCGATAGTACGGCTGCAAATGCACCGGAATATAGTGCAGGTTCACGCCGATGCCGGCGGCACGCAAGCCTTCGAACACCTGACGGTGGGTCAGGCCGATGCGCTCGGTCTGCAGGCGCACCACGTACAGGTGCCACGCCGATTCCGCCTCCGGCTGCGCGCTGGGCAAGCTCAGTGGCAGGTAGGCCAACAAACGGTCGTAGCGCGCCGCCAGTTCGCGGCGACGGGCGATGAAGCTGTCCAGTTTGCCCAGTTGCGACAGACCCAGCGCCGCTTGCAAATCGGTGATCCGGTAATTGAAGCCCAGCTCGATCTGCTGGTAATACCACGGGCCGTGGCTGGGTTCGCTCATCTGCTGCGGATCGCGGGTCATGCCATGGCTGCGCAAGCGTTGCAGGCGCTCGGCCAGTTGCGGGCGATTGGTCAGGACCATGCCGCCTTCAGCACTGGTGATGATCTTCACCGGGTGGAAACTGAACACGGTCATCGCCGCAAAGTCCCCGCAACCCACCGGACGCCCGGCGTAGCTGGCGCCCACCGCGTGCGAGGCGTCTTCGATCACCGTGAAGTTGTAGCGCTCGGCCAGTTCAGCAATCTTGCGCAGGTCACAGCTCTGCCCGGAGAACGCCACCGCCACCAACACTTTCGGCAGCGTGCCGTCCTGCTCGGCCTGATCGAGTTTCGCGGCGAGGGCGAAGGCATCGAGGTTCCAGGTCAGCGGATCGATGTCGACGAAATCCACGTCGGCGCCGCAATAGCGCCCGCAGTTGGCTGAAGCCAGAAAAGTGTTCGGCGTGGTCCACAAGCGATCACCCGGGCCAAGGCCGGCAGCGAGGCAAGCGATGTGCAGCGCCGCCGTGGCGTTGCACACCGCCACCGCGAAGTCTGCCTGGCAACGCTCGGCCATTGCCTGCTCGAAGCGCTCGATGGTCGGGCCTTGAGTCAGCCAGTCCGATTGCAAAACCTCGACCACGGCATCGATGTCCGCCTGATCAACGCTCTGCCGACCGTAGGGAATCATGCCGACAACTTCGCGTGCAGCTCGGCGATCTGTCCGATCGAGAGGTAGTGCGGATTGGTGTCGGAACGGTATTCGAAGTCTTCACTTACGGGCCGGCCACGTTCGCCAAGCTTGTCCTCGGAGAAATCGACATCGACGCTGGTGAAGCGGATCGACGGCTGAATGGTGTAGTGGTCTGCGAATTCCAGGGTCATCCGCGCATCGTCCAGCGGCACCATCAGTTCATGCAGCTTTTCCCCGGGACGAATACCGACGTTCTTGTGCGGCAGATGCTCGGCCATGCCCCGCGCCAGATCGACGATGCGAATCGACGGAATCTTCGGCACGAACACTTCGCCGCCGTGCATCCGCGCAAAGCTGTCGAGGACAAACTGCACGCCATGATCCAGAGTGATCCAGAAGCGGGTCATGCGCTCGTCGGTGATCGGCAACTCCTGCGCACCGTCGGCAATCAGCTTGCTGAAAAACGGTACGACCGAACCCCGCGAGCCCGCCACGTTGCCGTAGCGCACCACGGCAAAACGGGTCTGCTGCTCGCCGGCAATGTTGTTGGCGGCGACGAACAACTTGTCCGAGAGCAGCTTGGTCGCGCCGTACAGGTTGATCGGGCTGGCGGCCTTGTCGGTGGACAGCGCGACGACTTTCTTCACGCCATTGTCGATGGCGGCGGCGATGATGTTCTCCGCACCATTGACGTTGGTGCGGATGCACTCGGTCGGGTTGTACTCCGCCGCCGGCACCTGCTTGAGCGCCGCCGCGTGCACCACGTAGTCGATGCCGCGCATGGCCTGCCGCAGCCGGTCGGCGTCGCGCACGTCACCGAGAAAGTAACGCATGCACGGCGCGTTGAACGTCTGCTGCATTTCGTATTGCTTGAGTTCATCGCGGGAGAACACCACCACGCGCTTGGGCTGGTATTGCTCAAGCAGACGGGCGATGAATTTGCGCCCGAACGAGCCGGTGCCGCCAGAGATGAAGATCGATTTACCGTTGAACATGTGCTGATTCCTGTTCCTTGTCCGACGGACTCAAGCGAGTAACTGCGACCAGTCCAGCGACGCACTGTCGTTCAGACCATACCCTTTGCCGCTCAGGCTCAGGTTGGCGTTGTACGCCTGATCCTGAGCGAACGCGGCGGCCCATTTTTCCTGTAGCGCTGCCAGTGCCTGGGGTGCCTGGGCAATCGCGCCCTGATGCAGGACCTGCACCGACGGCGTCCATACCGTGAGGTAACCGGCCTGAGCGGCTTTCAGACACAGATCGACATCGTTGAAAGCGTCGCCGAATGTGCTGTCGTCCAGACCATCCAATGCTTCAAACAGTTCTTTGCGCACCATCAGGCACACGCTCGATACCGCCGAGCAGTTCTGCTCCACCGACAACCGGTACAGATAGCCGTCGGCATCATGTTTCTCA
Organism: Pseudomonas sp. AM14(2022); assembly: GCF_036346455.1. Lineage (NCBI taxonomy): Bacteria > Pseudomonadati > Pseudomonadota > Gammaproteobacteria > Pseudomonadales > Pseudomonadaceae > Pseudomonas > Pseudomonas sp. AM14(2022). The sequence goes on along the minus strand of NZ_JAOTNY010000010.1, from coordinate 79,140 downwards.
CCGACGAACGCCGAACCCACCCCGCCATGCATACCAAGGATCAGCCCGGCCTGGCTGACTTTGCCGTCGCGATCGACCAGCTTCGGCCCAACCACACCGATTTCCGGACGCAGGGCATGGTTGAGCAGCGAGTCCAGCCAGTTCGGGTTGACCACTTCCGCGTCGGCCGCAAGCAATACCAGGTATTCGCCCTGCGCCTGGCGGCTGGCGGCGTTGAGCAATGCCGGTACGCTCAGCGATTGATCGGCACGCAGCACCTGGACTTTCGGATGCTGGTACGTACCCAGCCAGTCATTGACCTGGGCCGATTGCGTGGCCGTGGTGGCGATCAGGATCTCGTAATGGTGATAACGGGTGCGCAGTTGCACCCCTTCGAGACAGCGTTGCAGGGCGGGCAGGTCATCGCCGGCCGGAATCACGATCGATACCAGAGGACGATCACTGTGGTGGTAATCGATCTGATAAATGCCCGGCACCGCCGAGGTGACCTTGGCCTTGTAGCCGCGATTGCCCAGGTGGCGCAACAGCGCCAGACGCTCATGCGCGTTTTCTTCCAGCGACGCAGCTTCGGTGATCAGCAGCGGCTCGTCGAGATGGGCCAGGCTGTTCAAACCGTGCTCTTCGATGATGCGCAGCAGCACGTCAAATTCCAGCGCCTTGTTGAAATCGGCGCGGTAGCCGCCTATCTCGATCAAAGCGTCACGCCGCACCAGCCAGTGTCGCGCCATCAGGCCCGGCAGGCTCAAGAGCAGGTCAAGGTTGAAGCCGGGACGGAACACATCCATCAGCGCGCCCTTCTCCCCGCGCTGAATCTCGTCGGTGGAAACAGCACGGCAATCGCCTGCGGACATCAACTCCAGGCTGGCGCGCAACAAACCACTGGCGGTGAACTCGTCGCCCGCCTCGGCCAGCAGCACCCAGTCGCACGGCGACTGACGGGCACTCTGATTGAGTTTATCGACCAGGTTGGCCGGCGTAACCCGGACAAAGTGCAAAGTGTTCTGCGCCGTGGTGGCCGCCGGCGCTTCGCCGGTGGTGAACACGACAATTCTGAACGCCTTGCATTGGCCTTCGAGCAGGCTGTCGAGGCTGACCTGCAACTTGTCGATGTCATCGTCCAGATCCAGCAGGAAGATGCCGAACTGCGGGCCACCGCCGTTGACCGACAGGTGCTCGGCAATCGATGCCAACTGAGCACCATCGGCCTGACGCGAATCCAGCCACTTGAGCAGTCGGCCGGACTGCGTCTGGTCGAACACCTGATGATGGTCTTCCAGCGTCAACGCTTCGAGACGAGCATTCCAGTCGCGCATGTTCTGCGCTTCTTCGTCCTCGCCGGCCAGTTCCAGCTGTTGTGCCAGACGCTTGACCACGGTGCGGTTGAACGCATTGAGGTCGTGCGCCTGCCACAAGCGATCCAGAACACTTTCCGGGGTATCGTTGTTGCGCGCCTGCAGCAAGTGCGCCTGACGAGTCCACACACCCTCCAGGTCGCGCAGTTGAATGCGCCCGGCGGGCATGGCGTGCAGCATGAATTCGAACTGTTCCAGACGATCGAAAAATGGCTGGTTGTAAAACGGCATCTCGACGTATTGCAAAGGCCCGAACCGCCGGTCAGGCCTCTTGAGCGACTGATTCCAGGTGGACTGAATAATCAGTTCTGCCGTCAGTGCCCGGCCGCTTTGCAGGCTGTCGACCATCGCCTCGAAGCTCTGCAGGGCAAACGCCTTGCCCTGTTGCGCATCAAGATCCTTGATACCGGTCGGCAGCGACGCAAGGAATTCAGCGAACGCTTCTCGCTCGGCGACCGATTTGGCGTCGACGTAAGTCAACGAGTGATACACCTCGGTGCTGTGCTCGGAATTGCCGTAGTTGATCTCGCGCACCACATAGGGCATCGGCAGAATCCGCGCCTTGGCACTCGCCAGCAGGAAGTACACGTGGCCGATTTCCTGCCACTGGAAATTGGTGCCCGCCGGCAACGCCGAGTGCCAGATCTTCATCAGATCGGTACGGGTCACCGCATAGAAAGGCGGGATGTACTGACTCATGTAGTCGATGACCCGATCCTGAGCCCGCTCGGACGCATAATCTTCCTGGACTTTCTTGTCGCGACGGTAATAGCTCACACCACCCGACAGCGTCAGGTACATCAGGCAATAGCCATGGCACATGCCATAGTCCGGATTCGCCTGCAGGAAACCGACGGACTCGGCCAGCGAATCGTGCAGGATGAAATCGTCGTCAGCCGCCAGCACCATGTACGGCGTGGTCAGTCGCTCTACACCGTACGCCAGTTTGGCCTGCATGCCCCAGTAGGCGAATTGCGGCACGTGATGGTAATCGACGGCGGAAAAATCCCCCTCCGGCCGCTCGGGTGTGGAGTCCAGCACCATGATCCGGCAGGGCAAGCTGCTGTAATACTTCACCGCCCGGCGCAGGAACGCCGGCCGATTGTGAGTAATCAGCACCACGGTCAACAGCTCGTTGAGCGGTAGCGCCAGTTCAGAACTGTACTTGCCTTGCATAACTTCTCTCCACAACCGGCGACTCGCCGAGATAACGCTTTGGTGATGTTGCGAATTAACGAACGCGACGCAGATAGCCGTCCGGCGCCACGGTGATCAGCAGCTTGTTTTGCAATTGCTGGTCGATCTCGAAATCCTGGTTCTCTTCCAGGTACTTCCACACCGCGGTTTTCGGGTTATCACCCGGGCCCCATGGGCGATCCGGGAAGAAATCGGCCGGCATGTCTTCGACCACGGTGTCCATCACCACGCAGTAGCTGTCGACCGAGACCAGCGGCGCATACAGGCGCAGCTCTTCGAGCACGTGGTCGTGGGTGTGGTTGGAGTCGAGGACCAGAATGACCTTCTTGCCTTTGGCCGCCGCCTGCACCTGAGCAGCGATGGCCGGGTCGATGCTCGAACCTTCGATCATCTTGATGCGCTTGGCCATCGGGTGGCTTTCGATCGCTTCACGGTTGTGCGGGCGGATGTCGAGGTCGATGCCCAGCACTTCGCCGTGACCTTGCAGTTCCAGCAGGGAGGCGTAGTAGATGATCGAACCGCCGTGGGCGATGCCGCACTCGATGACCAGATCCGGCTTGACCTGCCAGATGATCTCCTGCATTGCCATCATGTCCTGCGGCAGCTGGATGATCGGGCGGCCCATCCACGAGAAGTGGTAGCTGTACTTGTGTTTGGCCGATTCGTTGAAGAAATCACGGGCCAGGCCAGTGAGTTTCTGGTCGTCACCCTGCTGGGCGATCTGCTCGCGGCATTCGGCTTCGAAGGCTTGGTTGATGCTGTTGTCGGTCATGTTCAAAGTCTCAATGGTCACTGGAACGAAGCGCTGTCGACGGCGTGATAGACGTAGCGTCCACCGGTCATCCGCTTGATTTCTTCGAGGTAATTGGAGTTCATCACAAACAGGTTGGCGCCTTCGGGCAGCGCATCCATCGCCTCTTGCGGCGAGGACACTCGCGCGCCGCTCAGCGGCAGATAACGCCCCTGCTTGGCCGGGTTGATATCCACCACGCGATCCACCGCGACACCGGCGCGCTGCAGGAACAGCGAATAGATCACGCCTTTGGACGATGCGCCCCAGATCGCCGAACCCTGCTCGGGTGCGGACTGAATGATCTGCACTGCGCGCTCAAGGCTGGCGGTGAAACCGTCCGGCAGCGTCAGGCGTGGCACCGGTTGCTGCGGGGTCAGGCGCAACGTCGAAAGGTCGGCGACGATGTACAGGTATTGGCCGCCAAACAGGTGGCCGGCCTCGTGCACGGTGCCGAACATCCGGCGCAGGTCATCGAGGCGGAAATAATTGACGTGCTCATAGAACAGGTCGAACCAGGCCTTGTGCTCGAGGATCCAGTCGAAGCATGGCACTTCGATGTAGATCTGCCCGCCCTGATTGGCTTCGGCGATCACCGCCAGAAAGCTCACCGGGTCTTCGATGTGTTCCAGCACATGGCGCAGGACAATGGCGTCAGCTGCCAGGCCAAGACCACGGGTGAACGGCGCCTTGATCACGTCGGCGTTCTCGCCTTCGTAGGCCGGATCGATCCCGGTGATCGAATAACCGAGGCCCTTGAGCAACTCAAGGAAGTAACCCTTGCCGCAGCCGACTTCGATCAGCTCCTGGCCCTTGAAGTGTTTGGCGATGATGCCTTCGACGTCGCTCAGGTGCTTCTGGAACTGGCCCGAATGGGCCTGCTCGTTCTGATAGTCGGCGTCATAGCTGAGCTTGTCGGCGTCGAACGCGGCGTTGAAGATCAGGCCACTGCGCTCATCCTGCACCAGCAGCATGTCGGCGCTGGCCGAAGCCTTTGCCGACTCCGGGTCGGCGAAGGTGCGGTTCTGCAACACCGGCAGGTCGGTGACCCGATACAACTCGTGCCTCATTGCGGCTCTCCCAGTAGCTGTTGCAAACGCTCGGTCACGGCCCAGAACGCCATCGGTTCATGGCTCGGATAAGGGTAATGGCCAAGGTTCAGTTTCAGTGCCGCACCGCGCTCGCGCAGCCGTTGTTCAACCAGTGCGCGCACCGATACCGGTTGGCCACTGGCGCAATTGATCACGCCGTTGAAATCGCGCTGATGGACGATCGTGGCGAGGTAATCGGCGGCGCTGGCGATCGGCAAAAAGTCGCGCAGTTGCTCGCCGCCAGACATGTTGAACGACGCCTCCCCGGCATCGATCGCCCGGTCCAGCGCTGCCAGCAGACTGTTGGGGTTCTGCCCTTCGCCATGCAGATAGAACAGACGCGCCCACTGCAAGGTGAACGGTTTTTCCTGCTGCAGATTTTGCAAGAACAGGTGCAGCGTGTGTTTGGCCAGACCGTAAGGGTTGCTCGGCTGCGGCTCGACACTTTCGCCGAGCGGGCCGCTTTGCATGCCGTACTCGAAGCAGGTGCCGGTCACCAATACTTGCGCCACACCCGCCTCGACCGCGCCTTTGATAAAGCGGTAGTCGGCCATCAGGTTGTGCTCGAAATGAAACAGCGCCCGATAGTTCGGCAACCCCGGCCAGGCCAGGTGCGCGAGGACGTCGATACCGTCGGTGAGCGCCGCAATGTCCAGATCCGCCGCGTGAATATCCGCCGCAACGAATTCGACGTCATTGATCCATGGCATGCTCGCCGCAGTCTCGACATTACGCGCCACCGCACGTACCGCGCAGCCACGGGCGAGCAACGCCGCGACCAGATGCCGGCCGACGAAGCCCGTGGCCCCGGTGACCAGAACGTTCACAGGATTTTCATCTCAGGCACGGCGATCACGAAGCGCCCGTCCCACTGACGCACTTGCGCCAGTTGCTGACTGACTTCGTGCAGCAGGTTCCACGGCAGCACCAGCACGTAATCCGGTTTTTCGATGTCGATCTGCGCCGGCGCAACAATCGGAATACGACTGCCCGGCAGGAACTTGCCCTGCTTGTGCGGGTTGGCATCGGCCACCCACGCCAGCAGATCCGGCTTGACCCCGGCGTAGTTGAGCAAGGTGTTGCCCTTGGCCGCCGCGCCATAACCGACCACCCGCTTGCCGTCGGCCTTGGCCTGCAACAGAAAGCGCAGCAGTTCATGCTTGATGCGTTCGGCAGCCGGCGCAAGGGTCGCGTAGTACTCAGGGGTTTTCACCCCGGCATCCAGCTCGGCCTGCAACTGTTGCTGCACCGCCGGCTGCACAGCACGACGCTCTCCGTCCTGGCGCTGCACGAACACCCGCAGCGAACCGCCGTGAGTGCTCAACTGACTGACGTCGAACACTTCCAGACCATTGCGTTCGCACAGAGTCTGCACCGCGGTCAGCGACAGGTAGGAATAGTGCTCGTGATACAGCGTGTCGAACTGCGCGCCAGCCATCAGCGTCAGCAGTTGCGGAAATTCGAAAGTAGCGACGCCGGTCGGCTTGAGCAGCGTGGCGAAACCACCGAGGAAATCATTGATGTCCGGCACATGCGCGAGCACGTTGTTGGCGGCCATCAGGTCGGCGCCCCAGCCTTCGCCTTTCAACTGTGCTGCACTGTCGCGACCGAAGAACACTTCACGAATCTGCAGACCCTTTTCCCGCGCCGCTTGCGCGGTGCTGCGGGTCGGCTCGACACCCAGGCACGGAATACCGCGAGCAGCGACGTACTGCAGCAGGTAGCCGTCGTTGGCCGCCACTTCGACCACGCGGCTGTCGGCGTTCAGCGCAAAGCGCTCGACCATCTCGGCGACATAACGCTCGGCATGGGCCAGCCAGGTGCTGGAGAACGAACTGAAGTAGGCGTACTCGGCATCGAACAGGCTGTCGGCGCGGGTGTAATCCTCGGTCTGCACCAGCCAGCACTGCTGGCACACGGCGACCTTGAGCGGCACCCACTGTTCGGCCTGCTCCAGGCGCTCGGCGTGCACGTAGGCGTTGGACGGTGGCGAGGTGCCGAGGTCAATCAGCGGCAGGCTCAGCGGTGCGGCGCACCCACGGCAGTTCATAGACGCACTCCGGCAAAGTGTTGATCGAGCGCAGGATGGCTGGCATCACGCGCTGACAAATTATTGACAGGCAACGGCCAGGCAATCGCCAGCCGTGGATCGTTCACCGACAAGCCGCCCTCATGCTCCGGCGCATAATCAGCGCTGTGCAGGTAAAGCAGTTCGGCGTCGGCGGTCAGGGTCTGGAAGCCGTGAGCAAACCCGGCCGGAATCAACAGGCTGCGACCATCGCCAGCCTTGAGGTGCTCGGCGTGCCAGTGCAGAAAGGTCTCGGAATCCGGACGCAGATCCACCGCCACGTCCCACACTTCACCGCGCAGGCAAGTGATCAGCTTGGCTTCCGGCGCATTGGCATTCTGGTAATGCAGACCGCGCACGCTGCCCTTTTCACGGGTGCAGGAATGGTTGATCTGGCGGATGTGAAATTCGCTGCCGAACGCACTCAGGCTGCCTTCGCAGAACAGCCGGGCGAAATGCCCGCGCTGATCTTCGAAGCGTCTGTGCTGGACGCTGAACAGCCCGGCCAGCGGCAACGCCTTCAAGGAAAACTCGCTCACAGCGCGCCTCGGTACAGGTTCAGTTGGCCGAGAGTGACGTTGCGCATGTCATCGCCGTTCTGCCACGCCAGATGCCAATCGAGGGTCTGGGTCAGGCATTGCTGCAAGGTCCAGCGTGGCTGCCAGCCGAGTACCTGACGGGCGCGGCTACTGTCGAGGCGCAACAGGCCAGCCTCGTGCAGTTCGCTTTTTTCGATGCGCAGACCACGTGCCTGTGGCCAGCGACTGGCGAGCAGTTCGACCACTTCGCCGACGCTGCACATGTCCGCCTCGCCCGGACCGAAGTTCCACGCCCCGGCGTATTCCGGGCCTTGTTCGTAGAGGCCGGCAGCCAGTTGCAGGTAACCGGCCAGCGGTTCCAGCGCGTGCTGCCACGGGCGCACGGCTTGCGGGTAACGCAGGGTCACCGGCTCGTCTGCAGTCCAGGCCTTGAGCACGTCGGGAATCAGGCGTTCAGGGGCGAAGTCACCGCCACCCAAGACGTTGCCGGCGCGCGCGGTGGCCAAGGCCAGACCGTGTTCAGCGTACTTGTCGGCCGGGAAAAACGACGCGGCGTAAGACTGCGCCAACAGTTCGCAGCAAGCCTTGCTGCTGCTGTAAGGATCGTGCCCGCCGAGGGCTTCGTCTTCGCGGTACGGCCACAGCCATTCCTTGTTGGCGTAGACCTTGTCGGTGGTCACCAGCACGCAGGCGCGTACGCAACCGACCTGACGGATCGCCTCGAGCAGGTTCAACGTGCCCATGACGTTGCTGGAATAAGTGCCCAGCGGGTCGCGATAGCCTTCACGCACCAGTGGCTGCGCAGCCAGGTGCAGGACGATTTCCGGTTCGGTGTCGGCGATGATCTCCAGCAGCGCGCCGAGATCGCGCAGATCACCGCGTTGATCGTTGATCCCTTCGTGAACCCGCGCCAATTCATACAGGCTCGGTTCGGGCGACGGATCCAGCGAGAAACCGCTGACTTGCGCGCCGAGGCTTTGCAGCCACAGGGTCAGCCAACTGCCCTTGAAACCGGTGTGACCGGTGACCAGTACGCGCTTGCCGCGCCAGAAATCCGCACTCAAGCCCATTGCTTCCATGGGGCCTCCCCGCTCTGCCACAGCGCTTCGAGGTGGTTCTTGTCGCGCAGGGTGTCCATCGGATGCCAGAAGCCTTCGTGCTCGAAGGCGTTCAGCTGTTCATCCTCTGCCAGACGCGCCAGCGGCTCGGCTTCCCAGGTGGTTTCATCGCCAGCGATGTAGGACAGGACTTTGGGCGACAGCACGAAAAAGCCGCCGTTGATCCAGCCACCGTCGCCACGCGGTTTTTCGGTGAAACCCAGTACCTGATCGCCCTGGCGCTCAAGGGCACCGTAACGTCCCGGCGGCTGCACCGCGGTGACGGTGGCCAGGCGACCGTGGGCTTTGTGGTAATCGACGAGTTGAGCAATGTTGATGTCGGAAACGCCGTCGCCGTAGGTGAAGCAGAACGCCTCTTCATCCTTGAGGTAACGGCCGGCACGCAGCAGACGGCCACCGGTCATGGTTTCCTCGCCGGTGTCGATCAGGGTGACGCTCCACGGCTCGCTGTAGTTCTGGTGTACGTCCATGCGGTTGTTGCGCATGTCGAACGTGACGTCGGAGGTGTGCAGGAAGTAGTTGGCGAAGAAGTCTTTGATCGCATAGCCCTTGTAGCCCAGGCAAATCACGAAGTCGTGGATTCCGTGAGCGGAATACTGCTTCATGATGTGCCAGAGAATTGGCTTGCCGCCGATCTCGATCATGGGTTTGGGCTTGAGGTGCGACTCTTCACTGATGCGCGTGCCGAGGCCACCCGCCAAAATAACTGCCTTCATCGTCTCCCCTCTCGTTCGTCACCGGGCTGCGCATGGCTTTGTTGAGCGATGCGGGCCGTCTGGCTAACCCTTTTGCCGCCTGCGGCGCCGCTGCGATGACCGCGAGCGCTCGTTTTATGGCGATTTGAGGGGGACTTGCAGGAAACGCGCCAGCTCCGCGAGCGCTACGTCGGCGGGAATTCAAGGCATGAAAAAGGGATGAGTCCGTTGCCGGAGTCATCCCTTTCATCAAGCTACTTCAATGAATCGGACGGATCAGCCAAACATCGCGAATCCATCGATCGTGGCAGGCAGGTCGTAGGACTGGCCGTCAGCGGTCTGCAGATGTTCGATGTTGTTGTACCCGGCATACCAGCCCTGCAGCTTCACGCCGTTGTCGGGAACGCCGGCGCTGCCGTCGTTGGCACCATGCAGATAGGCGTCGTCACCGATGCGGGTGACGTTCAACTGGCTGATATTGGCGATGGTGTTCAGGATCAGGGTGTCATTGATATCCCAGCCCTCGTCCTGAATCGATACCAACCCAGTGGTGTTCACGATATAGGTATCGTCACCCATACCGCCCAATGCGATGCCGCCAGTGCCCGACTGCCCCGTGAGATTGAGGTTCAGCACGTCGTTGCCACTGCCACCTGACAACAGATAACTGTTGCCGGTGCCGGTGAGCACGTCAAAACCGTCATCACCAAAGGCACTGCCGTTGTGGACCGTGATGGTGTCACTGCCTTGTCCACCGTCCGCCACAGTGCCCAGGTCATTCGCAGCACTAACGATGACGTCATCGCCGTTGCCGCCGAACAATTTGTCAGCCTGCGCCGCGTCGCCGTCGAGACCGGACTTCAGCCCGCCATAGAGATGATCGTTGCCATCGTTGCCGTTCAGGGTATCGTCACCACTGCTGCCTTCCAGAATCGTATCTTCCCTGTTGGCACCCAGCTCATCGTTAAAATGGCTGCCACGCAAGCCTTCGACATCGTAATGCGTGTCACCGTCAGCCGTGCCGTTCTGGCCGATTCTCCACAGCGTGGCCACCACACCCGTGTCGCTGTCCTCATAGCTGACGATGTCCATTCCCGCGCCGCCCACGAAGACATCCCGTCCGGCGCCACCGTAGAACAGGTCATCGCCGCTGCCGCCGAAGATGTAGTTGTCGGAATCATTGCCATAACCGGTGAAATCGGCTGTACCGGTGTAGGTCATTTTCTCGATGAACGGATCCATCTTCATGACCGACAGGCTGGTGTACAGCTCGTCAAACCCCATGCCTGAGTCTTTCTCGACGATGGTCACACCCTCGCTGTTGATCGTGTAGACGTCGCTGCCCCAGCCACCTTCGAAGGTCACGCCGCCCGAGTTGGCAGTGAAGTGATCGTCCAGGTTAGTCCCGACAACCTTTTCCACATTGATCAAGGTGTCGCCCTCGGCGTAGTCGCCGGAACCGAAGCCCTTGCCATCACGAAACTCGATGCTGACCGCGTCGTTGGAACGGCTGTAATCGACGGCGTCAAAGCCATCGGCACCGTCCATGACCATTGCGCTTGCGTCGGCGAAGATCACATCGTTGAAATTCGAACCCTGCACGGCCTCGATGCTCGAGTAGGTATCGCCGAATGCAATACCAGTGGCGCCCCACATGCTCGAGAGCTCGATACTGACGCCTTCAAGGCTGTCGGTATAGCTGACGGTGTCGAAGCCCTCGCCGCCAATGAACTGATCGCCACCGTCGCCACCCCACAGCCAGTCATTACCGGCGCCGGCAATGATCACGTTGTGCTCGGCATTGCCGTAGCCCTTGAAGTCGCCGATTCCGGTGAAGGTCATTTTGTCGAGGAACGGGTCCATCTTCTGGATGTTAACGCTGGTGCGCAACTCGTCGTAGCCGCCGCGCTCGTCTTCGATGATCGTCACGCCCTCACTGCCGATGATGTAAACGTCATCCCCGCCGCTGCCTTCCAGCGTGACGCCGGAAACCGAACTGGCAAGGGTGTCATCAAGGAAGCTGCCGACCACTTTTTCGATGGCAACCAGCGTGTCAATGGAACCATCTGCCTTCGTGACGCTGGCAAGCCCTTGACGGATATCGACGCTGACGCCCGAAGACATGATTCGATAATCCACGGAATCAAAACCCTCGCCACCATCCAGCAGATCGGCTCCGGCAGTCCCCCAGATCTGATCATCCGACTCCAGTCCGAAGAGCTCGTCGTTGCCTTCACTGCCGCTCATGACATCGGCTTCACTCGTCCCATAAATCACTGCCATTTGCTTCTTCCTTGCATTGTTGTTGAGTCCGGAAACCTGCCTCCCGGTAACAAGCCGATCACGCCAGCAGCAACCGTCCGAGGTCAGCGAATAGAGAAGTATCGACAGGAAAAGCGCTATGCTTGAGGCTCTGCGGTAAAAAAGTGTCGATACTGATACAAACAGGATATTTAAGACGCAAAAAAGGCGACTCGAAAGTCGCCTTTTTCAGCAGTGCCGGTCAATCCGCCAGCCAGCCGTTTTCCCAATAGCGCAGGTTGTCGCCCCGCAGTACGTAGTCGCGCAATACGATTTCTCGCAGTTCATCGCCCATGCGATAGCTCGCATCGGGATCGGCCAGGTGCATGCGGATCGCCTGCAGCCATTCATCGGTGCTGTTGGTCTTGACCCGGGTGCACGGCAGGTAGCCGCGATAGGCCTCGGTATCGGTGCAGATCACCGGGTAACCGCAGGCGCCGTACTCCAGCAGACGCAGGTTGCTCTTGCAGTCGTTGAAGATGTGGAATTCCAGTGGCGCCAGCGCCAGATCGAGATTCAGGCTTGCCAGTTTGGCCGGGTACACTTCCAACGGGATTACCCCGTGGAATTCATGCATGTACGGACGCAGATCATCCGGGCACATGCCGAAGAACACCCAGTCGACTTCATTGGCCAGCTCACGCACAACATCGGCAATCACCGCCAGGTCGCCGTGGTGACTGGTACCCCCGCCCCAGCCGACTCGTGGTTTTTTCGAAGTGCGGCGCTGGCTGCGCAAGTCAGTCCACAAGTTGCGTGCGAGCATGTTGGGGACGACGCGAATGTCGTGGTGCATGTCCGACAACGCATTGGCCAGTGGCTGGGTCGATACCACCACCCGATCACACAGGCTGATCGCACTGCGCACCATCCGCTCCATTTCCTGTTTATTGGGCATGTTGCGAATATGCGCATTGCGATGAGGAACGTCGATCACATAGTCATCAAGCTCAAAGATGCGCCGGGCATGACTGAATTTCTTCAGTGGCGGAATCTCATCAATGGCACCCTGCGAATAACGCCCCTGCAGCACAATCACGTCCGGGGACTGACGCTCGATATCAATGATCGACGGCAGTCCATAGCAAATCCGCCCTTCAGCGCGGTTGGCCGCTTCCAGTTCGATCAGCGGCTGGCTCATGCGGTAGTGACCGATGGCCGAGGCGTTGATCGGCACGGCAAGCACGTTCGGCAACTGCGCCCGGGAAAATGCACTCCAGCCGGTACGCAGGCCCGGTTCCAGGCTGAAGCTCGTCGCACCGACACCCTGCAACGACAAATTGACGTTGAAGGCCGGATCACGGGCAATGCGCGGCAACCAGCGCTGGTAGAAGGTTTCCTGCTCCTGAAGCTGCAATTGCTCCTCTTCTGCCGTCGCCTGGACACTGGGGCGTGCGCCCAGTGCCAGCAAGGCATAAGGGGTCCACACCACCAGGTATCCTTCCTGACCGATCCGCAGGCACAGATCCACGACATTCAGCGCCTGTTTCAGCGCCTGTTTCAGCGCTTGCTCATCGAGACCGGCGACAGACTCGTAAACCGCCTTGCGCACCATCAGGCAATCGCCACCGACGGCACTCAGGTCATGGACCGCTTGCAGCCGGAACATGTAACCATCCGACTGCAACGACTGACCATAGAACGGCAAACCCACTGCACCTTGCAGACCAAGAATCAGACCCGCGTGCAGCACGCACCCATCAGGATTGAACAGCTTGGCGCCGACCACGCCGACTTCCGGACGCTGCGCATGATTGAGCAATTCGTCGAGCCAGTCGGCCTGGGTGATTACCGCAAACGAATTGAGCAGCAGCACGTATTCACCACGCGCCTGCCCTACCGCAAAATTATGCAGCGCCGCTGCGTTGCCCTGCTGCGGGTAGTTCAGGACACGAATCCGCTCGCCGCCCAGTTGCGCCATACCGTCCAGCCAGACCCGCGCCTCGTGGCTTTCACTGCCATTGTCGACCAGCAACAACTCGTACTCGGAGTAAGCGGTCTTCTCCAACAGCGTCTCGACGCAGCGCTGCAAGGCAGCCGTCTGGTCCTTGGTCGCAATAATGATCGACACCAGCGGACGCCGGGCATGGCGATAGTCGACACGATTGAGCAACCCGGAACTGCCACGGCGGATTTCGTGGGCAATCCCCAGGCGCTGCAGATGGGCCTCGAGTACACGCGGATTCTGCTCGATGACCGCCGGAGCGGCGAGCCAGGCGGACAGATCGAAGGGCGATTGCACCAGAACTTCGGCGACATGCCCGACCACCTGCGTACCATCACTCTCGACCATGCGCCACAGCACGTCGTGGGGGGCCAGTTCGGCGAACGTCGCCGCGAATCCGCCCAGCGCCAGAAAGCGTTCGCGCTTGAACGCCAGCGCGCGCCCGACGTACGGGTAACTGCGCAGCAGGTCGAGGTTGAAATCCGGTTTGAACGCAGGCTCCGCCGATTCGCCGTTGCGCAGGCTGCCTTCATCGCTGTACAGACACGTCAGCGCCGGAGAATGGGCAATGCGCTCGGCCATGATCAACAACGCCGGCACCACCGGACGATCGCCGGCCTGCAACAGGTAGAACCAGTCGGCCCCTTCCAGTTGCGGTAACAATGCATTGATCTGCTCCAGTCCGTCGTCCTGCAACGGCATGCGGAACACCCGACCATCGAGCTCGGCCTCGGAACAGGCAGCGGACAGCACCAGAATCAACTCCGGCAGATAATCCTGTGCGGCAAGCGCCTCCAGCGTGCGCTCGACACCGTCGCGACTGCCGTCGCGATCGATGACGATCGGGACGATGCGCGGCTGATGCGACCAGCCAGCCAGGGTCTCCGGCAGCAACTTGCGCTGCCCCTCGGTGAGCACCCGGCACTCCAGCCATTGCGCATAAAGCTCGGCAAAACTCCAGCTGTCGATGCCGACACACCACTCCTGGCGACTTTGTTTGGTACCCAGGGTGCGGCTCAGAGGCAGCTCTTCCCAGACCCGGGGTGTCTCATCAGCCTTGGTCAGCGGAATGTAACGAACCCAACCCGGCGCAGGCGCAGATTCGCCGCTGCGCGCCTTGAGCATTTGCAGAATCCACTCGCGCTCGACTTCAACCGCATCTTTCATCGACTGCTGGGCGCTCAGGCGCTCCGGGTACAGTCGCTCGGCACTGAGTACATTGTTGGACACCGCCACGTTGCCGCGCCGCATCAGACAGACGAACAGCGCGAAATCCAGGGTTGCCACAAAGCAGTGGCCTTCCTGGGTCAACGCCGGCAGCAACTCGACAAGATCTTCCCGGCGAAACAGCGCATTGGTGAACCCACCCAGCACATTGACCGGAAACTTTTCAAAGATGCCCAGCAGGTCGTCGCCCTTGAACAAGCCACTGAGCGGAGACAGCGAAGTGTTTTCCAGACGCGCTGGAAGAATGATGTCGTCAGCGTCCCAGAACAGACGCTGAGCCAGCACCAGCCGGACTTCCTCACGCACCATTTCCTGCGCTTGCTGTTCAACACAGGCGGCGTATAGATGGTCGTCGTCGCACAGAAATTTGACCAATTGGCCCTGCGCCTGTTCCAGGCAGGCCTTGAGATTGCCGACCATGCCCAGGGTGCGCGGATTGCGCACGTAACGCACGGCGACGCCGGACTGCTCGACTACCGCCGCAACGATGGCTTCAATCTCGCTGCCGCGGCTGTCGTCGCAAACGATGATTTCGAGTTGGCCATAAGTCTGGCTCACCGCACTGTTCAAGGTCCGCTCGAAGAAGCGCGGATTGAAGGCGGGAATGACCAGACTGACGAGAGGAAGTGGATTCACGGCGGGCTCACAGGCGGTACGAGCCCGCTCGGTAAAGCGAGCCCATGAAACCGCAAAAAAACATTAACTGAAGGACGAGACAAACGGGCGCCTGCGCGCCCGTCCAATGTCAGATCTTGTTGAACAGACCCAACTGACTGATCTTGCTGAACGCCAGTTGCGAGGCTTGCAGCATGGTCTGCTGCAACGTCAGGCGGGTCATCACCTCGGCCGGATCCGAATCACGGATCGAACCCTGGGTCGTGGTGTTGGCCTGGATCAGGCTCTGGTTGGTGGTGTCCTGGTCATCCAGCGACTGACCGCGCGCACCGATCGAGGTCACTGCAGCGCCAATCTGGTTGGAGGCGCTGTCGATGTTGCCCAGCGCCGACTCCATGGCCCCCTGGAATTTCTGCTTGGCTACCGGATCACCATCGACCGGCATGTTCAGCGCCGTGACCATCTGGCCCAGGGTGTCGAGCACGTTCTGGGTCTGGTGGTTGTTGGACTGGATCGAGAACTGATCGCCCGCACCCGGCGTACCGCCAATGGCGAAGGTCACACCGGCGGCCGTGGCGTTGCTGCCGACCATGGTGCCCGACGACACCGGTTTGCTGTCAGCGGTCACAGGGGCCGCGTACAGGTCGAAATCGGTGGCGCTGGTGAACTTCAGCACCGCGCCGCCGCCCGACGGGAAGGCCGCGCTGTACGCCGCCTGGTTGGTCACGCTGGAGCCGGTGATGACCGCCGTCGACGGGTTGCCCGGGCTGCGCGCAGTGGTGAACGAATCAGGCGTGGCCGACAGCTGGAAGCTGTGACCGGCGATGACCGCATCCGGGTTGGTGTCGCCGGCCTTGAGGTTGATGTTCAACTTCATGTCGACGCCACGGAAGCTGACGGTCTGGTTGGCACCATTGCTGTTGCTGATCAGGCCGTTCTGGCTGGCTTCGGACGTCACGTCGTTGCCCAGGGCATCGGTGATTTTCAACTGCGTGCTGCTGATGAAATCCACGGTGTATGGCTGGCCCGCCGTGAACTTGGCGTTGTAGGTCGCTGCGGTGCCGACCGTACCGTTGGACAGCACCACACGACCGTCATCCACCGCCGGAGCGGTCATGCTGGTCTGGGTGCGGCTGGTGTTGATGGTCTGCTGGAAGGCGTCCCAACCGGTAGTATTGGTCGCGACCGACATACCGTCGCCAATGCCCAGGTTGATCTGAGTCTGGTCACCGTTATAGGTGTAGGTGCCGTCGACGTTTTGCGAGTACGGCGCGGTATCGGTCTTGGAACCGGAGAACAGGTAGTTGCCGTTGGCATCCTTGGAGTTCATCAGGCCCAGCACTTGTTGCTGGATCTGGCTCAGTTCCGCCGCGTACGCCTTGCGGTTGTCGTCGGTGGCGATACCGTTGTTGGCGGCCAGGCCGATTTCCTTGGCGCGCTGCAGAGCCGTGGTGATGGAGTTCAACGTCGACTCCTGCACGGTCAGCGAGCTCTTGGTGGTGTCGATGTTGCCCTGATACTGGTCGAGCATCGCACTTTGCTGACCCAGCTTGAGCAGGCGACCGGCGCCGATCGGATCGTCGGCAGCGGTGTTGATGCGCTGCAGGCTGCTCGCTTCGTTGGCGGTCGCGACCGTCTTGCTGTAGTTGCGCTGATATTGAGCAGCTTGCGTCGCGTAATACTGGGCGGTGGAAATGCGCATGAATTACGACTCCTTAAAGACTGTTGATCAGCGTGGCGAAAGTTTCCTGCGCAGCTTTGATGATCTGCGAAGACGCTGTGTAGTACTGCTGATACTTGACCAGGTTGCCGGTCTCTTCATCGAGGTTGACCTGGGACAGCGAATCACGCGCGCCCTTGGCCTGATCGAGGATCACCGAGGTGGCTTCATTGTCGGACTTGCTCTGCGCAGCCTTGGTACCAACGTTGGTCACCAGTTTGTTATAGGCGTCGGTCAGGCTGATGCCCTTGCTGCCGCTGCCGGTGTCCACGGTCTGCTTGGTCTGCAGGCCAACCAGTGTCTGTGCGTTGCGGTTGTCCGAAGACGCCGCGCCGGTCAGGTTGATGGTGAAGGTTTCGCCGGACTTCGGCGTCGCGCCCACGGTGGTCTGTACGGTGAAGGTCTTCTGCACGTTCGGCGTGACCGTGGTGTCCATCACCGGAGCACCGGTGGAGTCGACCATGCCGACCTTGAGGTTCAAGGTGTTGGCCTGCCCCGGCACGATGGTGCCCGAACCGATGGTGTTGCCCTTGGCGTCGACCATGTTGTACGACTGGCTGCCGCTGGCGACCGCACCGAACACCAGTTTGACCGGCGTCGAATATTTGAGCGCATTCTGCAACTCGGTCTGCGACGCCGGGTTGTAGATGTCGAACGAATCAGTCAGCGTCGGCTGGGTGTAGGTACCGGAATTGTTGGCACTGGCCACGCCGGTCAACGGCGCTGCCGCAGCGATTTTCTTCGGATCGGTCAGCACGGTCTGAATAGTGCTTGCCGCGTTACGGGTCGGCGTCACCTTGAACGTGTCGCCCGCGCTCAGCGCCCCGCCGTTGAGGGCCAGGGTGAAGCCGTCGATTACCGGCGGTGGCGTGGTCGTGGTGCTGAACGAGCCCATGTCGGTGCCATCGGAGCGCTTGACCGAATAGTTGGTGGCGCTGGTGAAGGTCACCTGATAATCGCTGGTGGTCAGCTTGCCGGTGTCCTTGATGGTGACATCGAGGTTGCCCGACCCGGCGCTATTGGTCGACTGCGCAATGCTGCGCTGGCTGACCAGCGCGGCACTGTTGATGTTGTTGAAGATCGCGGCGCCGAAGTCACCGTTCTTGTCGATGCCCTGGGCTTGCTGGCTGTTGACCTGATCGGCCACCACCAGCGCGACACGCCCCAACTCATTGAGCGAAGGGTCGAGCACTTCTTTGCGATAGGTCAGCAGGCCACCGATTTCGCCACCGCTCATGGCCGACGTGATGTCAATCACGCTTGAGCCACGGTCCAGCTGAATGGCCATGCGCGTCGGATCGTCCTTGCTCGGCACGGTGCTCAAGGTGTTGGTGGTATTGCCGATCACCAGCGGCTGGCCGGTGCCGATGTACACGTCGAAACTGGTACCACGCTCGACGACCTGTGCACCGGTCAGCTCGGAGAGCTGACGCACCGCTTCGTTACGGCTGTCGAGCAAATCGTTCGGCTGGCCGCCGCTGGTGGAAATCTCGCCGATCTTCTGGTTCAGGTTGGCAATCGAAGTCGCCAGCTTGTTGACCTGGGACGTCATGTCGCCCAGGTTGCCATTGATCGTGGTGTTCTGATCGTTCAGCTGCTTGGCCAGCGCATTGAAACGGCTGGTCAGGGCCTGCGCACCGGTCAGCACCGACTGACGGGAGGTGTCATCAGTGGCCGAGGTCGCCACGCCCTGCATCGAGGTAAAGAACTTTTGCAGCACACCGGTCAGGCCGGTGTTGGTATCGGACATCGAGACATCCAGCGCAGTGGCCTGGGCACCGTACGCAGCCGCTTCGCTATTGAGCGAGGTGGCGGTATGCAGCTGGTTTTCGAGGTAAGAGTTGTAGACCCGGCGCACATCGGCCAGGGTCGTCCCCGTACCGATGAAGACGTTGCCGAACTGCTGCGAGGACTTGGTGCTCTGCACGGTTTGCTGGCGTGAATAACCGGCGGTGTCGACGTTGGCAATGTTGTTACCTGTGGTCGCGAGAGAGGAAGAACTCGCGGACAACCCCGACATCCCGATATTGAGCAAACTCATGATTCAAACCTTACCGTGTGTTTATAGAGGCGTCGTTGAAACGCCGGCCGCAGCGTAGTTTTCGAAACTGTTCATCTGCTTGGCTATCTGCGAAATCTTCGTCGCGTAGTTCGGGTCGGTCGCGTAACCGGCCTTTTGCAACTCGCGTACAAACTGTTCTGGGTTATCGGCCGACTTCACGACATCTTGATAGCGATTGTTGGTCTGCAGCAAAGTCACCAGATCGTGGAAACTGTCCTTGTACGAGGCATAGGAACGGAACTGCGCCGTCTCCTTGACCATCTGCCCGTTGCGGAACTCGCTGGTGATTGCCCGGGCCGAATCGCCGGTCCAGTTGCTGCTGGCCTTGATGCCGAACAGGTTGTGACTGCTGCTGCCATCCTGGGCGCGCATGACCGATTTGCCCCAACCGGTTTCCAGCGCAGCTTGTGCCACCAGGTAGCGCGGATCGACGCCAATACGCGCGGCGGCTTCTTTGGCCATCGGCAGCATGGTGTTGACGAATTCGTCGGCGGAGCTGAAAGCGCGCTTGGCCGGCGCCAGCGGAATCTGCGCCATCGCCCGACCGTAAATCTGCATCTGCCCGCCGGACGCCTTGGCGTCTTCGGCACGGCTCAGCCAGTCGCCGTTGTACAGCGGGCCGGCGCCGGTGGCGGCCGTAGTCACGGCACGTTGTGGCAAGGCATTGGTGGCGGTCGGCGTGGCGGACGGCACCAGACCGGCGAGCAAACGATCAGCCAGTTTCGGCGGCAATGCCAGACGACGTTTGTTGATCATCGCCATATCATTGCTGTGCGAGGCTTCGGTATTGGCGACACGCCCGGAACGCGAGGCCCACAACGGACGCTCGCCATTGAGCCGCGATAACGGCCCATTGGTGGCGGTGGTGCCGGCAGCAATCGGGGTCTGCACCCCAGCGGCTTTCGCCGCCTCTTGCTTGGCGGCGGACGCGGCTGCAGCCTCACCCGGTGCCAGCGGTTTATTCCTCGACATCTGCTTCATCAGCACGTCGGCCAGACCGATACCACCGCCCTCGCGGGACAGCGACACCGCCAGTTGCTGGTCGTACATTTCCTGATATTGCTTGGCCGCCGGCGTGTTCATCGGGTTGTCTTTACCCAACGCCTCAGTGGCCGAACGCATCGACTTGAGCATTTCGCCAAGGAACAGCGATTCGAATTCCTGCGCCACTTTGCGCATGTTCGCATCGCTGTTCTTGTCGCCGACCTTGAGCTGGTTCAGACGATTGAGGTCGGAGTACGAACCCGAATCGCCAGTGCCCACCAGACTGCCTTTGCGCATATCCATGGTCGGCGTCCTCAGATCACGATCAGGTCGGCTTGCAACGCGCCGGCCTGCTTCAGTGCTTCGAGAATGGCCATCAGGTCACCCGGTGCCGCGCCAACCTGGTTCACCGCCCGCACGATCTCGTCGAGGGTGGTGCCCGGGCCGAACTTGAACATCGGCTTGGCTTCCTGTTCGGCGTTGACCCGCGAACGTGGAACCACCGCGGTCTGGCCGTTGGACAATGGGCCCGGCTGACTGACGATCGGGTCTTCGGTGATGGTCACGGTCAGGCTGCCGTGAGTCACGGCGGCCGGCGAAACTTTCACGTTCTGGCCGATGACGATGGTGCCGGTGCGCGAGTTGATGATGACTTTCGCCACCGCCTGACCCGGATCGACTTCAAGGTTTTCGAGGATCGACAGGTAGTCGACGCGCTGGCTCGGATCGAGCGGCGCCGTCACACGGATCGAGCCGCCGTCGATGGCTTGCGCCACGCCAGGGCCGAGCATGTCGTTGATCTTGTCGACGATACGCTTGGCCGTGGTGAAGTCGGAACGGTTGAGGTTCAGCGTCAGGCTGTTGCCCTGGTTGAAACCGCTCGGTACCGAACGCTCCACCGACGCACCGCCCGGAATACGACCGGCCGACGGAACGTTGACGGTGATCTTCGAACCGTCACGCCCTTCGGCATCGAAACCACCGACCACCAGGTTGCCCTGAGCGATGGCGTAGACGTTGCCGTCGATACCCTTGAGCGGGGTCAGCAACAGGGTGCCGCCGCGCAGACTCTTGGAGTTACCGATGGACGAAACGGTGATGTCGACCTGCTGACCCGGTTTGGCGAACGCCGGCAGATCGGCACTCACCGATACCGCCGCGACGTTTTTCAACTGCACGTTGCCCGATCCCGGCGGCACCTTGATGCCGAACTGCGAGAGCATGTTGTTGAAGGTCTGCAGGGTGAACGGGGTCTGCGTCGTCTGGTCGCCGGTGCCGTTAAGCCCGACCACCAGGCCGTAACCGATCAACTGGTTGGAACGCACGCCGGAAATGCTGGCGATATCTTTCAGCCGCTCGGCGTGGGCACCAAAGGCTGCGGACAACAGGGCCGCAGCCAGCATGAGGCTCTTGAAATTCAAAGTCGCCACCTAGAAAGGGAACAGCGGGCTGAGGAAGAAACGGTCGAACCAGCCTGGCTGACTCGCATCGGCAAACGAACCGGTGCCCGAGTAGGTGATGCGCGCATCGGCGACACGGGTCGACGACACGGTGTTGTCGGTGGCGATGTCATCGGCACGCACCAGACCTGCGATCCGCACCAGCTCGTCGCCGGTGTTGAGGGTCATCCACTTCTCGCCGCGCACGGCTATGATGCCGTTGGGCAACACGTCGGCCACGGTCACGGTGATCGAACCGGTCAGGGTGTTGCCCTGCGCCGCCTTGCTGTCGCCCTTGGTCGCGCGGTCGCCGCTGTAGCCGACGTCGAGGCTCAGATCATTGCCACCCAACGGGTTGTTGGTGGTGCCACTGCCGCCAAACAGCGAAGTCAGGCCGATGCCGGTCTTGCTGTTCTTGGCCACCTGGGAGTTGGCGTTTTTGCTGGCCTGAGTCTTCTCGTTCAGGGTGATGGTGATGATGTCACCGACCCGGAATGCCTTGCGGTCGCTGTACAGGTTCTGCTCGAAGCCGGCCTGATAGATCGAGCCGTTGTTGGCCGCGGACGGCAATGGCGTGCGTGGCAACACCGGAGCGTAATAAGGGTCATTGGGCTTGGGCGTCGGTGCGACGCAGCCCGCGAGCGAGACGACCCCACCCAATGCCAGAACAGATACGAAGCGTTTCATGACCCTACCTCACGGTGTTGCTGGCGACCTCATGGCCGCCCCATAGACTTGATTACAGATTCTGCGTTACGAACGAGAGCATCTGGTCGGCGGTGGAGATCACCTTGGAGTTCATCTCGTAGGCGCGCTGAGTGGTGATCATGTTGACCATCTCCTCAACGGTACTGACGTTGGAACCTTCCAGGGTGTTCTGCAGCGTGGTACCGAAACCGTTCAGGCCCGGGGTGCCGATTTGCGGCGCGCCGGAAGCAGCGGTTTCCAGGAACAGGTTGTTGCCCACTGCCTGCAGACCGGCCGGGTTGATGAAGTCGGCGGTTTGCAGGTTGCCGATCACCTGAGCGGCCGGGTTGCCTGGCACCGTGATCGACACGGTGCCGTCGGTGCCGACGGTGAAGCTCTGCGCGTTGTTCGGGATGACGATGGCCGGCTCCAGGGCGAAACCGCTGGCGTTGACGATCTGGCCGTTGGAGTCGAGGTGGAAAGTACCGTCACGGGTGTAGGACGTGGTGCCGTCCGGCTGCAGGATCTGGAAGAAACCGCGACCGTCGATGGCCATGTCCAGCGGCTGCTCGGTGGTTTGCAGGCTGCCGGCGGTGAAGTTTTTCTGGGTGCCGACGATGCGCACACCGGTACCCAGTTGCAGACCCGACGGCAGTTCGCTGTCCTGGGTCGACTGGGCGCCTGGCTGACGCTTGATCTGGTACAGCAGGTCCTGGAACTCGGCACGGTCACGTTTGAAACCCGTGGTCGAGACGTTCGCCAGGTTGTTGGAAATGGTGGTCAGGTTGGTGTCCTGGGCGGACAGACCGGTTTTGGCAACCCATAGAGCCGGAAGCATTCGATTCTCCTCGTGCGCCTGTTTTACGGCGCGACGTTCTGATAATTAGCTGATCTGCAAGACCCGAGCCATGGCCTGGTCGTCGTCTTTGGCGGTGTTCATCATCTTGACGTGCAACTCGAACTGCTTGGCCAGGGCCAGCACCGAGGTCATTTCTTCCACGGCGTTGACGTTGCTCGACTCAAGGAAACCCGACACCAGTTTGACGTTGGCGTCGGCCGGCGCCGGCTGGCCGTCCTTGGTGTAGATCGAGCCGTCGAGGCCTTTGTTGAGGTTCTTGATGTCCGGGTTGACCAGTTTGATCCGGTCGACTTCCGCCATGACGCGCGGGCCTTCGCCCATCGCACGAATACTGATGGTGCCGTCTTCGCCGACTTCGACCTGCTGCTCCGGCGGCACGGCGATCGGACCGCCGTTGCCGAGTACCGGCATGCCGTTGCCGGCGCGCAATACGCCGAGGGCGTCGATGTTCAGGCTGCCGGTGCGCACGTAGCTTTCGCCACCGTTAGGGTTCTGCACGGCAATAAAACCGTTGCCGGTCACGGCGACGTCGAGGTCACGCCCGGTCTGCACCAGCGAACCGGCGGTGAAGTCGGTGGCGGGCCGTTCACTCATGGCAAACGCACGCGCCGGAAAGCTGTCACCGAACACCGGCATCGAACGCGCCTGCTCCAGGTCGCGCTGAAAACCATTGGTGGAGATGTTCGCCAGGTTGTTGGCATGGGCCTTTTGCGCCAGTGCGTTCTGACTGGCGCCGGTCATTGCCACATAAAGGTACTTGTCCACACTCTTTCCTCTGCATGCCGGACGTTTGCCGCCCACCGCTGTACTGCTGAGCCATAAGCAATTTGCAGACCAACTTTTTTCTGGCGGCTTGCGGCCCGGTAAACAAAGGACTTGCGGGGGTTTGTGGGGAAACTGGAAATGTATCGAAGTCGAAAAACCGGCGGTGTTATGCCGCTTGGCGGCAAAGGATCAAAAGATCGCAGCCTTCGGCAGCTCCTACATTGAAATGCTTCCCCCTGTAGGAGCTGCGGCACGCTGCGATCTTTTGATCTCAAGCTTCAGGATCTTTACCGACCTCATACTCACGGAGCTTGTTGGCAATGGTGGTGTGCGAAACCCCCAACCGCTTACCGAGTTGCCGACTGCTCGGGTGTTCGGAATACAAGCGCTCCAGCACCGCTTTCTCGAAGCGTCCGACGATCTCGTCCAGCCCGCCCTCCAGCGAGAAATCGCCAAGCGGCTGACGCACGCCGTAATCCGGCAGGCGGATGTGTTCGACCTTGACCGTGCCGCCCTCGCACAGTGAGACCGCCTGGAACAGCACGTTCTCCAGCTGCCGCACGTTGCCCGGCCAGTGGTAATGACTGAGGCGATCCATCGCTGCCGGCGCCAGTTTCGGCAGCGAACAGCCGATCTGGCGGCTGGCCTGATCGAGGAAGTGTTCCACCAGCGGAGTCAAGCCGTCGAGGCATTCGCGCAGTGGCGGGATGTGCAGCGACAACACGTTCAAGCGGTGATACAGATCCTGACGAAACTCGCCGCGCGCGCACAGTTCGGACAAGTCGACCTGAGTGGCGCAGATCACTCGCACGTCCAGATACACCTCTTCGTCGCTGCCGACCCGGCGGAAGCAGCCGTCCTGCAGAAAGCGCAGCAACTTCACTTGCAAGCGCGGGCTCATTTCACCGACGCCATCGAGGAACAGCGTACCGCCCGCCGTCAGTTCCAGCAGGCCGAGCTTGCCTTCGGCGCGCGCGCCCTCAAAGGCGCCGGGGCCGTAGCCGAACAGTTCGGTCTCGGCCATCGACTCCGGCAGCCCTGCACAGTTGAGCGCCATCAGCGGCGACTGCCCGCGCGGACTGGCGAGGTGACAGGCGCGGGCGAGCAATTCTTTGCCGGTGCCGGTTTCGCCTTCGATCAATAGCGGCGCATCCAGCGGCGCCATGCGCCGCGCTTCACGCACGACAGCGGCCATCACTTTCGAGCTCTGGAAGATACTGTCGAAGCCACGCAATTCCTGTTTGCGCACGTTATAGATGCGCTCACCGACGCGGTCGGCGCGGTGCAAGGTCAGTACCGCACCGGCCATGGCTTCGCTGTCGTCGTGCTCCGATTGCAGCGGCGCGATGTCGGCGAGAAAGATGTCGCCCTTGACCTTGACGCGCATGCCGTTGATTCGCGACTTGTTGGCGCGCACCAGTTCCGGCAAATCGAAATCCTCGGCATAGCGCGACAGCGGAATCCCCGGCACTTCATCCACGCGCACTCCGAGCAACTGCGCCGCCGCGCGGTTGGCCGCAACGATCGAGCCGCCCATGTCGATCGACAGCACCGGGAATTCCAGCGCGCCGAGCAACGCGTTCAACTCCATGTGCCGACGCTCGCTGGGCATCAGCCCGACGCGTTTGACCCCAAACACTCCAGCAATCGCCTCGAACTTCGGCCGCAGCGCCTGGAACTGGATGTTGATCAGGTTCGGGCAGTGCAGATAGATCGCATTGCCGTGCTCGCCGCCGACCTCGCCGCGTGCAACGTTGATCCCGTACTCCACCAGCAGGTTGAGGATGTCGCGCAGGATGCCGATGCGGTTTTGGCAGTGGACTTTGATACGCATATAAAGAGGCCCGACGAGGATGAGGGGTTAAACACAATCCCTGTGGGAGCGGGCTTGCTCGCGAAGGCGGTGTGTCAGCTGAATGAATGGTGACTGACACACCGCTTTCGCGAGCAAGCCCGCTCCCACAGGGATAGCGCCCCGACTTTTCTGTCGAGGCGAGCAGATAGTTGTCAAGATTATGTGACAGCCACAGCCCTTTTCAAACCTGCAAATCACCGCAAATGCGTGATATCAGCCAAAGCGTAACGATTTTTTTACGAAATGCGGTGGTTGTTCCTACCAGGAACGCACTCAACCTGCTGCATCACGCCGCACTCTCGGGTAATTCTCAGTCCATCGCTGGACATAACAAGAACGAATTCCCCTAGCAGGAGAGCAGTATGAAGCAGACGCAATACGTGGCCCGCGAGCCCGATGCGCAAGGTTTTATCGACTACCCCGCCGAAGAGCATGCGGTGTGGAACACGCTGATCACCCGCCAGTTGAAAGTGATCGAGGGTCGGGCGTGCCAGGAGTACCTGGACGGTATCGAAAAACTCGGTCTGCCCCACGACCGCATTCCGCAGCTGGGCGAGATCAACAAGGTGCTCGGTGAGACCACCGGTTGGCAGGTTGCCCGCGTCCCGGCACTGATCCCCTTCCAGACCTTCTTCGAATTGCTCGCCAGCAAACAGTTTCCGGTGGCCACGTTCATTCGTACCCGCGAAGAACTGGACTACCTGCAAGAGCCGGACATTTTTCACGAGATCTTCGGCCACTGCCCGCTGCTGACCAACCCATGGTTCGCCGAATTCACCCACACCTACGGCAAACTCGGCCTGCAGGCCACGAAGGAAGAGCGCGTGTATCTGGCGCGCCTGTACTGGATGACCATCGAGTTCGGCCTGGTCGACACCCCGCAAGGCAAACGCATCTACGGCGGCGGCATCCTGTCCTCGCCGAAGGAAACCGTTTACTCGCTGTCGGACGAACCCGAGCATCAGGCCTTCGATCCGCTGGAAGCCATGCGCACGCCGTATCGCATCGACATCCTGCAGCCGCTGTACTTTGTCCTGCCGAACCTCAAGCGCCTGTTCGACGTCGCCCATGAAGACATCATGGCCATGGTTCGCCAAGGCATGCAGCTGGGGTTGCACACACCGAAGTTTCCGCCAAAACCGAAAGCCGCGTGATCCGCGACTTTTGCTGAGAATTGAGTCTGTCAGTCGCCGTCACTTTGGTTTAGCGTGACGGCATTGACGGGCCGATAGCTTCTATAAAAAAAACACACTCGATTTCAGGAATCACACCATGTCCACTTTGAACCAAGCCCACTGCGAAGCCTGCCGTGCCGATGCGCCACAAGTCAGCGACGAAGAACTGCCGATCCTGATCAAGCAGATCCCGGACTGGAACATCGAAGTACGCGACAGCATCATGCAGTTGGAGAAAGTTTTCCTGTTCAAGAACTTCAAGCATGCTCTGGCGTTCACCAACGCCGTCGGCGAGATCTCCGAGGCCGAAGGTCACCACCCGGGTCTGCTGACCGAGTGGGGCAAAGTCACCGTGACCTGGTGGAGCCACTCGATCAAAGGCCTGCACCGCAACGACTTCATCATGGCCGCGCGCACTGACGAAGTGGCCAAGACCGCAGAAGGACGCAAGTAATGCACTTTGACGCCATCGGCCGGGTACCCGGCGACCCGATCCTCGGTTTGATGGAGGCCTATGCGCAGGACACCAACCCGCGCAAGTTCGACCTCGGCGTTGGCGTCTACAAGGATGCCCAGGGCCTGACGCCGATCCCCGAAGCAGTGAAAATCGCCGAGGCGCGACTGGTCGAAAGCCAGGACACCAAGACCTACATCGGTGGTCACGGCAATCCGCTGTTCGGCAAAGTCATCAATGAACTGGTGCTTGGCGCCGACTCGAAGCTGATCGCCGAACAGCGCGCCGGCGCCACCCAGACTCCGGGCGGCACCGGTGCCCTGCGTCTGGCAGCCGACTTCATCGCCCAGTGCCTGCCGGGCAAGGGCGTGTGGCTGAGCAACCCGACCTGGCCGATTCACGAAACGATTTTCGCCGCCGCCGGGGTCAAGGTCAGTCACTACCCGTACGTGGGCAGCGACAACCGCCTCGACGTCGATGCGATGCTCTCCGCACTCAACGAAGTGCCGCAAGGCGACGTGGTTCTGCTGCATGCCTGCTGCCACAACCCGACCGGTTTCGACCTGAACCATGACGACTGGCAGCGTGTGCTCGACGTGGTGCGCCGCCGTGACCTGCTGCCGCTGATCGACTTTGCCTACCAGGGCTTTGGCGATGGGCTGGAGCAGGACGCATGGTCGACCCGACTGTTCGCCGCCGAAGTGCCCGAGCTGCTGATCACCAGTTCCTGCTCAAAGAACTTCGGCCTGTACCGCGACCGTACCGGCGCGCTGATTGTCTGCGCGAAAACCGCCGACAAGCTGATCGACATCCGCAGCCAACTGGCCAACATCGCCCGCAACCTGTGGTCGACGCCACCGGATCACGGCGCGGCCGTGGTGGCGACCATCCTCGCCGACCCTGAGCTGAAAGCGCGCTGGGCCGATGAAGTGGAAGCCATGCGCTTGCGCATCGCCCAATTGCGCAGCGGTCTGGTCGAAGCACTGGAACCACACGGTCTGCGCGAGCGCTTTGCGCACATTGGCGTGCAACGCGGAATGTTCTCCTACACCGGGCTGTCGCCGGAGCAGGTCAAACAACTGCGTGAGCAGCACAGCGTGTACATGGTCAGCTCGGGTCGGGCCAACGTCGCCGGGATCGACGCCACGCGCCTGGCACTGCTGGCCGAGGCCATCGCCAACGCCTGCAAATAACCCCGCAATCCCCCTGTAGGAGTGAGCCTGCTCGCGATAGCGGCGTATCAGCCAGCATATGAGTTGACTGACACACCGCCATCGCGAGCAGGCTCACTCCTACAGTTGTTTTTGCGGCGACCTTTGTTATCGCGCCCCCCTGCGGCCATCTGTCGCATTATTTTCAATTAAAAGTCTGATTGTCATTTTTCCTGCTGTATCCTGCGCAGGCTTTCAAGAAGCGCGGATCTACCAGATCTATCAACAGACTTAGCGAGGAGCGCAACCATGCACGAGATTCCTAATCTCCCCTTCCCAAGCCTGCACGTACCTGAGCAGACGACCACGCAACAAGCCGGTGCCCAACAGCCCGAGCCGAAAGAAGCCGTTGAGAGCCGCCAGGCCGACAGCGAAGAGTAAAACCCGCCGTACAGACCGTGTGGAAAGCGCTAAGATGCGCTTTCCACACTGCCTGAAACCGAGCCCGCCATGACCGACGAATTCTCTGAAAGCCAAGCCGCCGTCCTGATCGGCGCCACTGAGAAAATGATCGAGATCTGGAACCGCCTCTCCCCGGAAAAGCAGGCCGCCCTGCTCGCCCGTTTCGGCAGCGAAGAAAATGCCCTCGCCGCCCTCGTCACCACGCAACTGGTCGCCCCGGCCAAGTCGTGAATCTGCCCTGCGGCAAATAGTTTTACTTTTCCCCGCCCCTGACGCGTCCGCGCCGGTATCATAAGCAGCCTATCTAATCCTGCTTTGCCGTGGATCGTTTCCCATGTCGTCCTCTATGCCACAACCCCAGCACCCCCTGGCGGTCACGCTGCAAGTCGTGTCCATCGTCCTCTTCACCTTTATCGGCTACCTGAACATCGGCATTCCGCTCGCCGTGCTGCCGGGTTACGTCCACAGTGACCTGGGTTTCGGCGCGGTGATCGCCGGGCTGGTGATCAGCGTGCAATACCTCGCCACCCTGCTCAGCCGTCCGTACGCCGGTAAGATCATCGACAACCAGGGCAGCAAGCGCGCGGTGATGATTGGGTTGGCCGGTTGTGGCTTGAGTGGCGTGTTCATGCTGATTTCGGCGTGGACACCGAACTTGCCGATGCTCAGCCTGATCAGCCTGTTGATCGGTCGTCTGGTGCTGGGCAGCGCGGAAAGTCTGGTGGGCTCCGGCTCTATCGGCTGGGGCATCGGCCGGGTTGGCGCAGCGAACACCGCCAAAGTGATCTCGTGGAACGGCATCGCCAGTTACGGCGCGCTCGCGGTCGGCGCGCCGTTCGGGGTCTGGCTGGTCGGCCAGCTGGGATTGTGGAGCATGGGCGTCAGCATCATTCTGCTGGCAGCGCTGGGCCTGCTGCTGGCGTGGCCGAAAACCGCGGCGCCGATTGTCGCCGGCGAGCGCTTGCCGTTCATGCATGTGCTCGGTCGCGTGTTCCCCCACGGCTGCGGCCTGGCGCTAGGCTCGATTGGTTTCGGCACCATCGCCACCTTCATCACCCTGTATTACGCCACCCGGCACTGGGACAACGCAGTGCTGTGCCTGAGCCTGTTCGGCGCCAGCTTCATCGGCGCGCGACTGCTGTTCGGCAACCTGATCAACCGCCTCGGCGGCTTCCGCGTAGCGATCGCCTGCCTCTCGGTGGAAACCCTCGGCCTGTTGCTGCTGTGGCTGGCACCGGATGCACATTGGGCGCTGGCCGGGGCGGCGTTGAGCGGCTTCGGTTTCTCGCTGGTGTTCCCGGCGCTGGGCGTGGAGGCGGTGAATCTGGTGCCGGCCTCCAGCCGTGGCGCGGCGGTCGGCGCGTACTCGCTGTTCATCGACTTGTCGCTGGGGATCACCGGACCATTGGCGGGGGCGATTGCGGCGGGCTTCGGTTTTGCTTCGATCTTTCTGTTTGCCGCCATTGCCTCACTGAGCGGCCTGATGCTGAGTGTGTATTTGTACCGCATTAAACCAAAACACCACTTTCATTGATCGCCCAATATTGGCCATTCATTGGTTCCGAATGGCCAATGCACAACCGCGGCTTTTATAAGCTATCCATGCAAACGGAAAATGGCGAAGCTACCGTTTTCTCTATTTTTACTGGATACAAACACAATTTTTCGATCTTCCTGAACAGCGAGATCGTGAATAATCTGGTCTTTAGGAAATACAACCTTTCCAGCAACACCAAACCCCTCGTCCCAACCCATGTCTTGTTCAAGACTGGCAATAAATGCCTGGCTATCCGACCCGCCACGCAAATAAGCATAACCTGCTACCACAACGGTTGATTTCAAATTATAGAGTGCTGCTTTCGTCATATAGATATCGCTGAAATCATCAGTGATAAATCCTCCCCACCCTTGTTTGCCAAAAAGTGGATCTTCCTCGCCTTTGAGCCCGCGACGTTGAAGCTGGAGAAACAGATACTGCGGAACTCCATTATCCGAAGTACCTATAATATAAAACTGAGAACGATCATCGCGTTTCAGAATGACGCTTTTAACCGAAGGTACTCCATCATAATATCCTCCGACCCCAAAACTGGCGTCAAGATCACCACGAGCATCATACCGGCCAACAAACCAACTTTTATCACGCAGCCCCTCTGAAGCGGCGACAATATAACCATCGCCTTGGCGAAACATATCCTGTCCTATGACTAAAATAGATGAACCTCGAGAAACCAATCGGTACCCGCCATTACCGAACGTTTCGTCCAACCCACCGTTATTTTTTAACTTGACCACAAACGCCCTATCGAAAAATCCTCTGTCGTCAAGCGTGGTCAGAAGCAAAACGCCGCCATCGTCCAATAATTCCATAGTTCCGTGGTAGTCGCGCCCCTTATCCGCCAGAGGTTGCTTAACCTTTGGAACATCTGAACTTGCAGGAGCAACCTCTTTCAGATCCAGACTCCACAACATGACGCCTTTGCTGCCAAACCCTTCATCAAGTTTCCCATTCAAATCGAATCGAGCCAGGCCGGTAGCACGATTAAAGCCGTCTTTACGAGCGAAGAACCCCAACACATACTTGCCATGAACACTATCAAACTTCACGCTATAGGGCTGCGGCAAATCCCACCCAGGAAAAAACTCCGAGAGTTTAAAAAAAACACTACCCGCTTTTCCGAAACTCTCGTCGATACCTCCTTCCTCATCAAGCATGCACAGGTAAATCTCTTGCCGCTCCTCGTCAGTTGCTGCGCAAAGAATCCTGTTCGGTTCTGAGAGAAAAGTGACGACCCGAGGTTGAAGCCTCTGACCTTGTTCTCCGTATAAAACGACCTCACTGCGCACACCAAAATCAGTATCAGGAGTACCACGCACAACATTTAAGTTATTCATTTACTTTTGCTCAATCAATGAAAAGAGAGCTCAGTAAACGTGTAACAGCAATCCGGCACACCTGTCAGATATGACAGTCATGTAGACCAATTAGTTATAAAAGAGTCGTTCAATGTCCGGAAATTGATTAAGTTGAGAGGTGCGTAATGGAGACAATGCCCGCTCCGGATGAAATGGAACAACTCCATGACACCAACCCTTAAAAATCCACCTTGCCGCGCCCGGCCTTGATGCTGCCGCGCTTGGTCTTGGATTCGAGCCGGCGCTTCTTCGAGCCGAGGGTCGGCTTGGTCGGGCGGCGCTTCTTTTCGACCTTGGTGGCGCTGAGGATCAACTCGGTCAGGCGCTCCAGCGCATCGGTCCGGTTGGCTTCCTGCGTGCGGTACTGCTGAGCCTTGATGATCAGCACGCCATCGCTGGTGATGCGACTGTCACGCAGCGCCAGCAGCCGTTCCTTGTAGAACTCGGGCAAGGACGAGGCCGGAATGTCGAAGCGCAGGTGCACGGCGCTGGAGACCTTGTTGACGTTCTGCCCACCGGCGCCTTGCGCGCGGATGTACGTCAGTTCGATCTCGGCATCCGGCAAATGCACGTTGTTGGAAATCACCAGCATGGAAAAAAGTCCGAATTCAGAGCGTGCAGGATACCGCGATTAGCCACAAAGCAGGTCTCCTGCGGCCATGCGCAACTTCTTGCATCAATCGTTTCGCGTTATGATCCCCAGCGAAAATTTACCAGTTCAATGCAGGAAGCATAAGCATGAGCAATAAAGCAGTTATCGTTTTTAGTGGCGGACAGGACTCGACGACCTGTTTGATCCATGCACTGAGCCACTATGACGAAATTCATTGCATCACGTTTGACTATGGTCAGCGTCATCGCGCGGAAATCGAAGTCGCGCAGCAACTGGCCAAACAGCTCGGCGTGACCGTGCATAAAGTGATGGATGTATCTTTGCTGAATGAGCTGGCCATCAGCAGCCTGACTCGCGACAACATCCCGGTTCCGACGGTTAATAGTTCTGGCGAAAGTCTGCCAAGCACCTTTGTGCCGGGAAGAAACATCCTGTTTTTGACCCTCGCCTCTATTTACGCCTATCAGGTACAAGCCAGAACGGTCATCACCGGGGTTTGCGAAACGGACTTCTCGGGCTATCCGGATTGCCGGGACGAGTTCGTCAAGGGACTGAACAAAGCCCTTGAGCTGGGCATGGATTACCCATTGAAACTTGATACTCCGCTGATGTGGCTGAACAAGGCGGAAACCTGGGCGTTGGCCGATCATCACCATCAGCTTGATTTGGTTCGCCACCAGACACTGACCTGCTACAACGGCATAACCGGTAGCGGATGTGCAAATTGCGACGCTTGCAATCTTCGCGCAAAAGGCCTCAATGAGTTTCTGGAAAACAAGGATGAGGTGATGAACAGCTTGAAAAGGAAGCTGAATCTGCAATAAAGCACCCAGCATATAAAAATGCGCTCACCTGAAAATTTCGAGTGAGCGCATTATTTAATCCATCAAGCCTGACTACCCGTCAGATACCTCTTGAACAATGACCTGGCACCGTATGCCGGCATGATATTGAAGAACGCAAAACCGACCTTTATCGCGATCTGGACGTAAATCATGCTGAGTATCGCGCTATTCTCCATCGTCCCGTAAAAGGCGATGTAGCAGAAAAGAAAACTGTCGATTATCACCGCAAACAAAGTACTCAGAAACACCCGCAAGAAGAGAAATCGGGAGTTGGTCAGTTCTTTGATTTTGCACAACAGATAAGAGTTTATATTTTCCGACACCAGAAACGATATAGACGAAGCTACCAGCACCGACGACAACTGACTGATCACATCATTGTAAGGCCCGTCGAGCTTCCACCCGGGTAGGCCGGGAAGGTACGTAGTCATGGCCAGCAAAATGATAATGGCCGCATTACTGATGAACGCGAAGAGTATCGCCTTGCGCGCCAACCGGAGGCCGAAGGTTTCATTCAGCAAGTCGACGATCAAAAACGTCAGCGGATACAGGAAAGTACCCGGCGTTACGACAATATCAAAATATTCCAGATAGATAGGCTTGGTCGCCGCAATGCTGGTAAAAATATAAAGCGTGAACAGCATCAGGTTCAGAATGATATAAATCATCCAGGAACTCTCGTGGCGATCATTTATTTCATAAGCGGTAAGCGACCCTCCCTGGGAGTAGAATTTCTTGTACAGATTCTTTACTTCTATCTTGTTCAGATTATCCATAATCTCACTATTCAACACTTCACTCAGCTTTATTTTAATTATCTTGCCTGTCGCAATGACCATGATCACCGCCAGGCTTTTTCCGTTTTCGAACCCCAACAGCTTATATTTGGTGTTTTCCCTTTCAACGCTGCAATCCATTAAATCGTTCCTCGATTATATCCCCGACAACACAAATACTCTCCAGCGCAAGATCAACCTCAGTTGTTATGAATAACCTTTTACTGACCTTGTCATACACCAGTTTTTCCTTGTCGATACTTGCCGTGCCTTTCTGCACGATCAGCAGGTCGCCCGGTTCATTCATGCCACTGACTTCATTTTCCAGCAGGACGCCTATCAAATTGAAGGACGTTCCAAAATAGTAAGTCAGTGGAAAAATCGTCGCCAACTCGCCGATTCGCTTATCCAGATTCTGCAGAAGCAGACTTTCCTTGATGACAGGCACTGCCGCCGGGTTCATGTTGCCCTGCGGCGAGATGCTGCTGTCGATGATTTCCTTTTCTTCAAACGAGATTGTCTCTATCTCTTCGTAGGACACTCCGAAAAAGTCGGAAATCTTGCGCACAGTGGACTGCTGTACGTTGACCACTTTACCTTCAAGAATGTTGTAGATCGTGGTTCGGGTCAGTCCACTGGAGTTGCATAACGACAGCTGCGTTTCCCCACGACTCTTTATCAGGTACTTGATATTGTTCTTCAGATTCTCCGATCGTTCTCTTCTGTGCATGGAATGCTTACCGTCTTTTATAAAGGCAATTTGGAAATACCCCTCGAATCATCATTCAGGGACTCAACAGACCCACTAGAAAATAGTTGTACGGGTATTAGAGCCGCGGCAGATCATAGCATTCCCCCTCCCTGATTTCGGCATAAACATAGTGTGAATAACGCCGCTGGTATGAATCAAAAAGAACAATTCGAAATCTGTACTGACTCGTCAGTTCTGCTCATCGGCCAGCAAAATCTCGTGAATAGCGATCCTTCCCGCCTGCAGTTTTACACCCTGAGGCCCGGAAAAAAGAATCATTTTATTTGAACAATGTTCATTTTTCTGATTAATTTTCTGGTGTTCCGCCGTGAAAAACCTATGATGCGTCGGGCAGACCGGACTGTCGGCAGCGACCGCAGTCAACAGAAAACGGGCCGGCGATACAGAGATTAGTTTGCGCGCAGTGCCGCGAAAACAAGGAATCCGCTGTATCCGGTCGGGCAAGGGCAGAAACGCACGCACCCTCCGGTAAAACCAAGGAAGTCGCGCTCGTTCGCAGCGCGCTGCACACAGGGAAGGAATACAGACAATGGCAGTCCATACCGAACCGCTCATGAACCAGGCTGATCTGCTGCAACGGGGCCTGGCGGATCTGTGGGCGCAAGACGCCGAACTGGCAGGGATCCTCGACGCGGAAGTTGCCCGTCAGCACCAGGTGCTGTCGCTGGTCTCCTCCTCTTGCGCCGTCAGGCCCATGACCCTGGCCGCCTCCGCTTCGGCACTGGTCAATGTGACGGCCGAGGGGCTGCCCGGCAGACGTTACGGCGGCGGGTGCGAAAACGTCGATCTGGTCGAAGCGCTTGCCATCCGCAGAGCGCGGGAACTGTTCGATGCCCAGTACGCAAGCGTGCAATCGCATTCGGCATCAAACGCCAATTACCACGTGCTGACCGCCCTGCTCGAACCAGGCGATACCTTGCTGGGAATGGGCGTCAAATACGGCGGCCATCATACCCATGGCAGTTCCACCTCATTCGCCGGCATTTACTACAAGGCGATTCGGTACGGCACGACTTCAGCGGGGGTCATCGATTACGACCAGGTGCGCAAACTGGCGCTCGCCCATCGCCCACGCATCATCATGTGCGGCGCGACGGCGTACTCACGGGTCATCGATTTCCAACGATTTCGCGAGATTGCCGATGAAGCCGGCGCCATCCTGCTCGCCGATATTTCGCATATCGCCGGACTGGTTGCCACAGGGCGGCATCCCAGTCCGATCGACGTCGCACACGTCACCACCACCTGCACCCACAAACAACTCATGGGCCCGCGCGGCGGTCTGATCCTTTCGGGTCAAGCGGCGAACACCAAGGTGCCCGGCTTGAGGACGACATTCAGCCGCGCCCTCGACCAGGCCGTTTATCCGCGAATGCAGGGCGCGCCTGCCGTCAACATGATCGCCGCGAAGGCGGCGGCTCTGGCTTACGCAAAGTCCACGGAGTTCGACAGAAGCATGGGGCGGGTTCGCAGCACGGCTGACGAGTTCGCCAGCGCCTTTCAGGCTCACGACTACGAAGTCGTCGGCGGGGGCAGCGAAAACCATACGGTATTGATTCGGTTGCGTGGCGGCATCACCGGCGCCATTGCCGAGTCGGCGCTGGAGCGTTGCGCAATTATCGTGGACAAATATCGTGTACCGGGCGAGACACGCCCTTCACTCATTACCAGCGGTCTGCGCATCGGCACGGGCTCCATCGCGCAGCGCAGAATCGATCCGCAGGGATGTCGCCAGATCGTCGATCTGATCTGCCGGATCCTCGACAGTGTGAGACCGATCAGCGAGCAGGATTACCTGCTGGAACCGGCCTTGCGCGAGCAATTCCGGTTGCAGACCGAAGCGTTCTGCACAGCCCATCCCATCGCCGAATACGTCTGACGACCAATAAAAAACCCGGCACATTGGCCGGGTTTCTCACTTTCTGCGTCTGGCTTACTTCGCGGCAGAACCCGCCGCGTGCAGCACCTGCTGCGCCCCACGCTTGTTCTTGATCACGTAGCAGACCCACATGAACACGACCCACACCGGAATCGCGTACACCGAGATCTGGATGCCCGGGATCAGCAGCATCACGCCAAGGATGAACACCACGAACGCCAGGCAGACATAGTTGCCGTACGGGTACCACAGCGCCTTGAACAGTGGTGTCTGCTGCGTCTTGTTCATGTGCTGACGGAACTTGAAGTGCGAGAAGCTGATCATCGCCCAGTTGATCACCAGCGTTGCAACCACCAGCGACATCAGCAGTTCCAGCGCTTGCTGCGGGATCAGATAGTTGAGCAGCACCGCCACCAGCGTGACAGCCGCGGACGCCAGGATCGAACGCACCGGCACGCCGCGCTTGTCGATCTTCGCCAGACCTTTCGGTGCATCGCCCTGCTCGGCCATGCCCAGCAGCATGCGGCTGTTGCAGTAGGTGCCGCTGTTGTACACCGACAATGCCGCGGTCAGCACCACGAAGTTGAGGATGTGCGCAGCGGTGTTGCTGCCGAGCATCGAGAACACCTGCACGAACGGGCTGCCGCTGTACGAATCGCCGGACGCGTTGAGGGTTGCCAGCAGGCTGTCCCAAGGAGTCAACGACAGCAGGATCACCAGCGCGCCGATGTAGAAAATCAGGATGCGGTAGATCACCTGGTTGATCGCTTTCGGGATCACGGTTTTCGGCTTGTCCGCTTCGGCGGCGGTGAAACCGAGCATTTCCAGACCGCCGAAAGAGAACATGATGATCGCCATCGCCATCACCAGACCGCTGACGCCGTTGGGGAAGAACCCGCCGTGCGACCACAGGTTGCTGACCGAGGCCTGCGGGCCGCCATGGCCGCTGACCAGCAGGTAGCTGCCCAGCGCGATCATGCCGACGATCGCCACGACCTTGATGATCGCGAACCAGAATTCGGCCTCCCCGAAGACTTTGACGTTGGCCAGGTTGATCGCGTTGATCAGCACGAAGAAGGCGGCGGCGGTGACCCAGGTCGGGATGTCCGGCGCCCAGTAGTGGATGTACTTGCCGACCGCGGTCAGCTCCGACATGCCCACCAGAATGTACAGAATCCAGCAGTTCCAGCCCGACAGGAAACCGGCAAAACCGCCCCAGTACTTGTGCGCGAAATGGCTGAAGGAACCGGCCACCGGCTCTTCGACGATCATCTCGCCGAGCTGGCGCATGATCATGAAGGCGATGAAGCCGCAGATGGCGTAGCCGAGGATCATCGACGGGCCGGCGGATTTCAGCACCCCGGCCGAGCCGAGGAACAATCCGGTACCGATCGCGCCACCGAGGGCGATCAGTTGAATATGGCGATTTTTCAGGCCGCGTTTCAGCTCGCCTGATTGCGAGTTTTGTCCACTCATGAAAAAGGTCCCACGCAAGGTTTGATGATGTTCAGTAGACGTTGCTGCAAGGTTGCGATTTCAGACAACCCCGATCAAACCCCAGCGCAAGCACCAGGAATTCAGCGTTTTTACAACGGTCATGCGTCACCTGTTTGTTTTTATCTGTGACGAAATCGAACCCGACACGCTTGTGACGTGGCGGAGTGAACAAGGCGGATAACCTTGAGGTTTGCGCGATTACGCAGAGGGTCACAGTTAAAACGCGGCGCATTGTACACCGCTAACCCCCTGCTGCCAGACCCCGCTGGATCAGCGTGGCGCTTGCCGGGATTGCGTGGGTCCGCCTCGAGAGACTCGGGCGGCTGCAAAAATTGAGTCAGGCCTTTGCAGGCCATCGACGGGGACGAGCGAAAAACCGCCCCACGGAAAGAAGTGGAGATCGATCACGGCGTTCATTGCGCCTCCTTCTTGTTATTCACCTGCACGACAGGCATGAGGCGCATCTCACCCTGCAAACAGCGCTGAAACAAGCGCGCCAGAGCCCTGCGCGACGCCTTTGCAGCCGGGCTTCGGCAGGTTTTCCTTACAGCCTCGGCAAGGGGGTATATCCACTGGGCTTTACCGGGGTTTTCGTAAACTTTTCTTTACGACGCGTAACGCAGATTTTCCATTTCGGAAAATTCTGTAGGACGTCTGCAAATTGACGGTAGCAAGCTTGCTAATGAAAGTTACCGCTTAGTTTTTTGTTTTCAAATAAGAAATCCGCAGCTTGAAAACAGAATAAAAAGTTTATTTAAATTTTAAATAAATAATTTTTTGCATTACAAAACACCCTGAACTAGGTTCTTCACGTCTTGCCGGCCAACTCGACCGGCCAGTCATAACCGTGAAAGTCATCTAGGAGATCGACCATGCAAGCACTGGAAAAAGACCTGGACACCGAACTGCAACTGGACGAATGGTTCGAAGCACCGACCCATGAGGCGGCTGTGGAAATGATGCAAGCCGACGCGGTGGTTCCGTTCGGCACGGCGATGTGGCCTCTGTAAGACATCCCCGGGCAGGCACGATCCGGCCGGTCGTGCCTGCCGCTTTCTTCACGGTCAGTCAGGGAGGACTCATGGATAAGCCCCGCGCGATCTCGCATTTCCTTTACTACCTCGAACATCACCCTGCCCTTGCCGGTCTCGATTCGGCGAAGGTACTGCTCGGCCACACCGCCGATTACGAAGCCCTGACCGGCGCCATCGCCGAACAGGCCGGCGATCATCCCCGCTTCACGTTCAGTGCCCGTCGCCTGGACCTGGAAAGCACCGCAACGCTGACCGCGGCGATTGCCGACAGCGATCTGTACATTTTCTTCTACGACTCTTCCACCCTGCCCAACCCGCGCCCCGACGGCCCGGAGTTCGTTCGCGCCCTGCAGGGCGTGATGGCGGAAAACTGGAAGAAGTCGCTGCTGTTCAAGGATTACGGCGACTATTTCTACGACACTTTCAGCGTCACCCCGCAGCGCATCGCCGGGCTCAACAGCCACTTGATCCAGCGCATGTCCCAAGCGACGACGCTGAGCTTCAAGGACGACCACGGCTCCTGGTTTGAAACGCCGCTGAGCAGCATCAAGAAGTGGACCGACATCAACGGTGTCGGCAACTTCGACCTGGCCCCCGGCGAAATCGCCACCCACAGCGAAGCCATCAACGGCCATGTGAAATTCAAGGGTACGTTCCTCAGCACCATCCCGTTTGCACGCAAGTACGGCGTGCTGGAGTCGCCACTGGAACTGTGGATCGAGAATTCGACCATCAGCCGCATCGCCACCGATGTGCCGGGGCTGGAACACGACTTCAACAAATACCTGGACGCCAACCCGTCAAACCGACGCATCGAGGAATTGGGGATTGGTACCAATGAAGGGGTGAAAGATCTGTATGCGCGCAATGCCGGGTTCGAAGAGCGGCATTGTGGGTTGCATCTGGGACTGGGCGGTGGGGCCAAGGGCAGTCATCACCTGGACCTGATCTTCTCTGGCGGGGTGTTGGCGCTGGATGACAAGCCGGTGTTTGATGGGCGGTTTGTGTTTTAAGCGACTGACGCCTTCGCGAGCAAGCCCGCTCCCACAATGGGATTTGTGTTCGATGCCGATCCAATGTGGGAGCGGGCTTGCTCGCGAAGAGGCCGGCTCAGGCAACACAATACTTTCGCCAGACGAAAAAAACGCCAACCCTGCGGTGGCGTTTTTTGCTTTAGCTCGAAGCTTGCCGCTCAAAGCTCACAACTGCTTTATTCCGGCTTCTTGCGACCGAAACCCGGACGCTGACCGGAACCGGCCGGAGCACCACGACGCTTGCCCGACGGCTTGTCGCCGTCGACCAGTTTGATCCCCGGACGCTTCGGTGCAGGCTTGGCCGGACGCTTGTTGGTGGTGTCGGCAGGACGATCCGCCACCGGCGTACCGCGACCGGCCGGCGCACGACCTTCGCCACGCTCGGTACGACCACGCGGAGCGCGCTCGCCATCCGGACGTGCAGCCGGCTTGCGACCCGGACGCTCGCCTTCGATCTGCGGCTCACGGCTCGGACGCGGACCGGTCGGCGCGCCAGCGGCTGGACGCAGGGTACGCACGCGCTCGGTCTTGGCCATCGGCCGCGACGATTTGCGCTGCATACGCTCCAGCTTGTCCTTGCTCTTGGCGTTGAGTTGCGGCATCGCCACCGGGGTCAGACCGACTTCGGCGCTGAGCACGTCGACTTCGTACTGGCTCATTTCGCGCCAGCGGCCCATCGGCAGGTCGGAGTTGAGGAACACCGGACCGAAACGCACGCGCTTCAGACGGCTGACCACCAGCCCTTGGGATTCCCACAGACGACGAACCTCACGGTTACGGCCTTCCATCACCACGCAGTGATACCAGTGGTTGAAGCCTTCGCCGCCCGGTGCCTGTTGAATGTCGGTGAAACGTGCCGGGCCGTCTTCCAGCACCACGCCCGCTTTCAGGCGCTCGATCATCTCGTCATCGACTTCACCGCGTACACGCACGGCGTACTCACGGTCCATCTCGTAGGACGGGTGCATCAGACGGTTGGCCAGCTCACCGTCAGTGGTGAACATCAGCAGACCGGTGGTGTTGATGTCGAGACGACCGATGTTGATCCAACGGCCTTCTTTCGGACGCGGCAGCTTGTCGAACACGGTCGGGCGGCCTTCAGGGTCGTCACGGGTGCAGATTTCGCCATCGGGCTTGTTGTACATGATCACGCGACGCACCGACTCGGCAGCCTCTTCGCGCTTGATCACCTTGCCATCGATGGTGATGGCGTCGTGCATGTCGACACGCAGGCCGAGGGTGGCGTCTTTGCCATTGACCTTGATCCGGCCCTGGCTGATCCAGGCTTCGACGTCACGGCGCGAGCCAACGCCGATACGGGCGAGGACTTTCTGCAGTTTTTCGCCTGCTGGGCCGATTTCCTGGTCGTCTTGCTGATTGATGTCACTCATCTGGGCACCTCCCGGTGTGGTCTGTTCAGGCGACGCCTGAAGCATTGAAATCTGGTTTTCGGGCGAAGGGATCGCCGAAGGGTCGCGAATCATACGCGGATGTGCGCCATCGCGCATCAGAGACTAGCTGATCGATCGCCAGTTATTTGTTTTTCCGCCGACCGGCGCCACCGAGCTTGATCAGGCGCAGCGCGGCTTCGGCCAGCACCGTGCGCTTGTCGTCCTTGTCGAGTTTCTTCCAGGCACGGATCTCGCGCTTGCTGCGGCCACAGCCGAGACAGATGTCGTCGCTGAATTTGCACAGGCTGATGCACGGGTCTTTGGTGGAACTCATCGAATACTCCAGAACGACACTTGCCCCTGTAGGAGCGGGCTTGCTCGCGAATGCGGTGTATCAGGCAATACATGCATATCTGACACACCGCATTCGCGAGCAAGCTCGCTCCCACAGGGGTTGACCAGTGATCTTGAAAACCGTGTCAGTCCTCGAACTCACGGCGTTCGGCTTCGATGGCTTCCGCCAGCGCACGGGCCTCAGCTTCTTCTTCGCTCAGCTCGGATTCAGGTTCTGGCACCGGTTGTTCGAGGGCGGCGACGGCGGCCAGAAGCTTTTCCCGGGCTTCGGCAACGCCCAGCACATCCTCTTCCGGTTCGGCTTCAGGCTCGGCCTCAAGTTCAACTTCAATCGCCGGCTCGACGGTCTCGACTCCCGGCTCAGTCGTCGACGCTTCACCATCAGCCGCATCGCGCAACAGATCATCGAAGTCGGTCTTGATCCCCTCCTCCATGCTGTCCAGCTCCAGCAGCAAGGTGTGGAAGCTGGTTTCTTCCTTCGGCTCTTCCGGCTCGGCGCTGGCGTCGGCCTGTTCCTGCAGGCCCTGCGGTACCGGTGCGTCGTCGAAATCGAGGACTGGCTCGGTTTCCATCTCGCGCAGTTCGGCCAAGGGTGGCAAGTCTTCGAGGTTCTTCAGGTTGAAGTGATCGAGAAACGCCTTGGTGGTGGCGAACATCGCCGGTTTGCCCGGCACGTCGCGGTAACCGACGATGCGGATCCACTCGCGCTCGATCAGCGTCTTGACGATGTTGGTGTTGACCGCCACGCCCCGCACGTCTTCGATCTCGCCGCGGGTGATCGGCTGGCGATAGGCAATCAGCGCCATGGTTTCCAGCAGCGCCCGGGAATAGCGCTGCGGACGTTCTTCCCACAAACGTCCGACCCACGGCGAAAACTTCTCGCGGATCTGCAGGCGGTAGCCGGAGGCGACTTCCTTGAGCTCGAACGCGCGGCCCTCGCAGGACTTGGCCAGCAGGCTCAGGGCTTTCTTGAAGACCGGCGGTTCGGGGCGCTCGCCTTCTTCGAACAGTTCGTAGAGGCGTTCAAGCGATTGCGGTTTTCCCGAGGCCAACAGAAAGGCTTCAAGCAGGGGCGCCAGCTCGCGGGGTTCAGTCAGGTTCATGTTTCGACTCGTTATTCGGCTCGGGCTCGCACGTGGATCGCGGCGAACGGCTCATTCTGCACCAGCTCGACCAAGGATTCCTTGACCAGTTCAAGGATCGCCATAAAGGTCACCACCACACCGAGGCGACCTTCCTCGGCAGTGAACAGCTCGACGAATGGCACAAAACCACCGCCCTTGAGCCGTTCCAGCACATCGCTCATGCGCTCGCGGGTCGACAGTGCCTCGCGGCTGACCTGGTGGCTCTCGAACATGTCGCCCCGGCGCAGCACTTCGGCCATGGACATCAGAATCTCTTCCAGCGCGACATCCGGCAACAGCTTGCGCGCCCGGGCTTCCGGGGCGTCGAGCTTGGGCACGACCACATCGCGACCGACCCGGCTCAGGCCATCGATGCCTTCGGCGGCAGCCTTGAAGCGCTCGTATTCCTGCAAGCGGCGGATCAGTTCGGCGCGCGGGTCGTCCTCTTCGTCTTCGACGGTTTCGGCGCGCGGCAGGAGCATCCGCGACTTGATCTCGGCCAACATCGCCGCCATCACCAGGTACTCGGCGGCCAGCTCCAGACGCACCGACTGCATCAGTTCGACATAGCCCATGTACTGACGGGTGATTTCCGCTACCGGGATGTCGAGGATGTTGATGTTCTGTTTGCGGATCAGGTACAGCAGCAGGTCAAGCGGGCCTTCAAAGGCTTCGAGAAACACTTCCAGCGCATCCGGCGGGATGTACAGGTCCAGCGGCATTTCCGTGACCGCCTGGCCATAGACCATGGCAAACGGCAGTTCCTGCTGGGCGCCGGCCTGGGGATCGACAACGGTTTCCACTGCGGACATTCAGGCCTCGACCATGAACGGCGCGGGGTCGCCGCAACCGACGCGGATCACTTCCGGGTCGTCGCCGGTCAGGTCGATCACGGTGGACGCCTTGATCCCGCCGAAACCGCCGTCGATGATCAGGTCCACCTGGTGTTCGAGCAATTGACGCATTTCGTACGGATCGCTCAGCGGATCTTCATCGCCGGGCATGATCAGGGTCACGCTCATCAGCGGCTCGCCGAGTTCGGCCAGCAACGCCAGGGCAATCGGATGGCTCGGCACC
Organism: Pseudomonas sp. AM14(2022); assembly: GCF_036346455.1. Taxonomy (NCBI): domain Bacteria; kingdom Pseudomonadati; phylum Pseudomonadota; class Gammaproteobacteria; order Pseudomonadales; family Pseudomonadaceae; genus Pseudomonas; species Pseudomonas sp. AM14(2022). The sequence continues at coordinate 35,277 of NZ_JAOTNY010000010.1, read as the reverse complement.
CGCAGGCCGATGGTGCGTTTCTTCGGATGCAGCAGCAGACGCGGCACTTCGCGGGTGGCGTTGAGGATAAAGGTGTAAGGCCCCGGCAGATGCGCCTTGAGAATGCGGAAAGTGCCGGTGTCGATCTTGGCGTAGTTGCCCAGTTGCGACAGGTCGCTGCAGATCAGCGCGAAGTTGTGCTTCTCGTCGAGCTGGCGCAGACGGCGCACGCGCTCGATCGCGGTCTTGTCGCCGATCTGGCAACCGATGGCGTAGGAAGAGTCCGTGGGATAAATCACCACCCCGCCCTTGCGGATGATCTCGACTGCCTGTTTGATCAGGCGCGCTTGCGGGTTTTCCGGATGGATCTGGAAAAATTGACTCACGTTTTCTACCTGTTCAGACGGCGGCAATATCTGTGTCATGTTTGAACCGACACCACAGGGGTGGAAGGTCCTCGGGAACCGGCCGGTACTGGCCAATCTCGGACCAGCCTCCAGGGCCATGGAAATCACTGCCGGCGCTGACCAGCAGACCGAACTCGCGGGCAAGGATTGCCAGGCTGCCGACCTGTTCCGCGGGCTGATGGCCATTGACCACTTCGATTGCATGCCCGCCCGCTTGAATATAGTCGGCAATCAGCTTTCGGCGCTTGCTGCGGGTGAAATCGTAGTGCCATGGATGCGCCAGACTGACCCACGCTCCGGCGGCGCGCAGGGTGCCGACGGTGTCTTCCAGCGTCGGCCAGTGTTGCTTGACGTCACCCAGCTTGCCGGCGCCGAGCCATTTACGGAACGCCTCGGCGCGATCCTTTACAAAACCTTCACGCACCATCCAGTCGGCAAAATGCGGACGGGCCGGGGCGTTGCCGCTGTCGCCCAGCTCCTGCTGGATCTGCCGGGCGCCGTCGAGGGCACCGGGCATACCTTTGAGGCCGAGCTTGCGGCTTATTTCTTCCGACCGCAGCCAGCGGCCATCGTGCAATCGGGCGATCGCCTCGACCAGTGGCGCGGCGTTGACGTCGAAACCGTAGCCCAGCACGTGGATGGTCGCGCCGCCCCAGGTGCAGGACAGTTCGACGCCATTGACCAGTTGCATGCCCAGTTCTTCGGCGGCGCTGCGCGCTTCGGCGAGGCCTTCGAGGGTGTCATGATCGGTCAACGCCAGGACTCGCACGCCGTTTTCGAACGCACGCGCAACCAGAACCGCCGGCGCCAGGGCGCCATCGGAGGCCGTGCTGTGGCAGTGCAAATCAACATTCACGGGGAGTTGTAACCTCAAATCAGCTGGCGCTATCGCGCGCCCATATGTTTGTTATTATGCCGCCACATCCAGCTTCTGGCTCTCACTGTGAAACAATTCATCGATTTCATCCCGCTTCTGCTGTTTTTCATCGTTTACAAACTTGATCCACGGGTTGTCGATATCGCCGGTCACGAAGTCACTGTAGGTGGTATTTACAGCGCCACGGCGATGCTGATCATCAGCTCCCTGGTGGTCTACGGCGCGTTGTTCATCAAACAGCGCAAGCTGGAAAAGAGCCAATGGCTGACCCTGATCGCCTGCCTGGTGTTCGGCAGCCTGACCCTCGCGTTCCATAGCGAGACCTTCCTCAAATGGAAAGCCCCGGTGGTCAACTGGCTGTTCGCCCTGGCCTTCATCGGCAGCCACTTCATCGGTGACCGCCTGCTGATCAAACGCATCATGGGCCACGCGCTGACCCTGCCGGATCCGGTCTGGACCCGCCTGAACATCGCCTGGATCGCCTTTTTCCTGTTCTGCGGGGCTGCCAACCTGTTCGTGGCGTTCACCTTCCAGAGCATCTGGGTCGACTTCAAGGTGTTCGGCAGCCTGGGCATGACCGTGCTGTTCCTGGTCGGTCAGGGCATCTACCTGTCTCGCCATCTGCATGACGCCGATACCACAACGCCAAAAACCGAGGACTGACATGCTCTACGCAATCATTGCCACCGACGTCGCCAACTCGCTCGAAGCCCGCCTCGCCGCGCGCCCGGCCCACCTCGAACGCCTGCAAGTGCTCAAGGGCGAAGGCCGCATCGTACTGGCCGGCCCGCACCCGGCAGTCGACAGCAATGATCCGGGCGCTGCGGGTTTCACCGGCAGCCTGATCGTCGCCGAATTCGACTCCCTGAGCGCCGCCCAGGCATGGGCCGACGCCGATCCGTACATCGCCGCCGGCGTGTACGCCAACGTGATCGTCAAGCCGTTCAAGCAAGTTTTGCCGTAACCAAGGAATGTGGAGGGGCTCTGTGGCGAGGGGATTTATCCCCGATGGTTGCGCAGCAACCCAAAGCCATCCAATGCGGTGTGCCTGACACACCGCATGCTCCCATTTCAGGTCTGCTTCGCAGCCCATCGGGGCGGTGCGACGTTTCGCTGAATCCCCTCACCACAACAGCTCTCTCGCCACACTCAACCCACTCCAAGCACTGAACCTTCCCGGTTCTAACCGCTCTCAATCGCTCATTATTCTCGTTTGCCTGCCGACAACCTGCCCAATATCCATTTGCAAGCAGGAATCGCAATGCGCAAAGGTCCGTTGTGTCTGATGTGGGTCACGTTGTCGATCATGGCGCCCGCCCATGGTGAGGAAACCACCGAAAGCGGCAGCTCCACGCCATTGTCGTTAAGTGCCGGCAGTCAGATTACCGAACTGCAGCAGCGCCTGAAGGCCAGCGAGCAGCAGCGGGAAGAACTGAGCAAACAACTGCAAAATGCCGATAACACCCGCGAAAGCGCCCAGCTTGCCCGGTTGCGTCAGGAGAACCAGCGCCTGAAGCTGCAACTCAAGGAAGCCCAGGCCAGTCCATTGCCGCGTCTGTTGACCGAACAGCAGCAATGGTTCGTCACCGGCGCCGGGGTAGCGCTATTGGCGCTGCTGTGCGGTATCTTTGCCAGTGGAGCAAGCCGAAAACGTCGGCAATGGCTAAATTGAGTGAGTCATGAGCGAGCTGTTACTGATTGATGATGACCAGGAGTTGTGCGAACTCCTGAGTAGCTGGCTGAGCCAGGAAGGCTTCCAGGTACGCGCCTGCCACGATGGCCAGAGCGCGCGCAAAGCGTTGGCCGAATCTGCCCCGGCGGCGGTGGTACTGGACGTGATGCTGCCCGACGGCAGCGGTCTGGAACTGCTCAAGCAATTGCGCAGCGAACACGCCGATTTGCCAGTGCTGATGCTCTCGGCCCGTGGCGAACCGCTGGATCGCATCCTCGGTCTGGAGCTGGGCGCCGACGATTACCTGGCCAAACCCTGCGATCCGCGTGAACTCACCGCACGCCTGCGTGCCGTATTGCGCCGCAGTCACCCGGCTGCCGTGTCGACCCAGCTCGAACTCGGCGACCTGAGCTTCAGCCCGGTGCGCGGCGTGGTCAGCATCGACGAGAAAGAACTGACCCTCACCATGTCCGAAAGCCGTTTGCTCGAAGCCCTGCTCAAGCAGCCCGGCGAACCGCTGGACAAACAGGAACTGGCGCAATTGGCCCTCGGCCGCAAGCTGACCCTGTACGACCGCAGCCTCGACATGCACGTCAGCAACCTGCGCAAGAAGATCGGCCCCCACCCCGACGGTCGCCCGCGAATCGTCGCCCTGCGCAGCCGCGGTTATTACTACAGCCTGTAAACCGTTTGCTTCTCTGTGGCGAGGGAGCTTGCTCCCGCTGGACTGCGCAGCAGTCCCTCGTTTTTGATTTGAAAAGCGAGGGGCCGCTTCGCTGCCCAGCGGGAGCAAGCTCCCTCGCCACAGGCGGATTGCCAGAGATATTTGTCAGGTCGGGATCGAAGCGTCTTTACCCAAGCTTTACGCAGCGCTGACCGCCGCTGACCTTGATCTCCGTAATCTGAACTCATCCGGAACGTACCGGGAACGAGACAAGGAGATACACCATGCGCAAGACTCTTATCGCTCTGATGTTCGCTGCCGCTCTGCCAACCGTCGCCATGGCCATGCCACAGGATGGCGGCCCGATGGGTGGCCCGCTCGACGGCCCACGCCACGGCGGTCAGATGCACGGCGAGCACGGCAAAGGCCCGTACAGCCAACTCGACCTGTCCCGTGAACAACGTGATCAGATCCGCAAGATCATGGGCGAGCAGATGCATGAGCGTCGCCAGGTAGTCGAGAAGTACCTGGAAAAACTCTCGCCGGCTGACCAGAAAGCCATGAAAGACGAGATGGCCGCCAACCACAAGAAAGCCGAAGCTGACGTACGCAACCTGCTGAAACCGGATCAACAGAAGAAATTCGACGAGATTCAGAAGAAACAGGCTGAACGCCGCGCCGAATGGGCCGAGTTCAAAGCGTGGAAAGCGCAACAACCGCAAAAAGCGCAATAATGCGATAACCTCGGATCCGACGGCTAAGCGCCGTCGGTTCTGTTGCCACTCAATCCAAATGTGGGAGCGGGCTTGCTCGCGAATACGGTGTATCAGACAAAGTAATGTTGACTGACACACCGCATTCGCGAGCAAGCCCGTTCCCACATTGTTGAGTTTTTTGTTTGATTGAGGATTTTCTGTGCGTTCATTGTTCTGGCGTATTCTCGCGAGCTTCTGGCTGGCCATTGCTCTGGTGGCGGGGCTGTCGATTCTGCTCGGGCACATGCTCAACCAGGACGCGTGGATCCTCAGCCGCCATCCCGGCCTCAACACTCTGGCCGCCGAATGGACGCAAACCTACGAAGCCCAGGGCGAAGACGCCGCGCAGGACATCCTCGAACAGCGCAAACGCCAATATCACATCGATGTGCAGGTGCTGAACGAAAGCGGCGACCCGGTGGTGCGTGGCACCTTCCCGCGTCGCGCCGCCGCCTTCGAAGCCCGGCAGAACAACGATGACCGACGCCTGCCCTGGCGGCGCCTGACCGACGAATTCACCAGCGAAAAAACCGGCGACACCTACCTGTTCATCTTCCGCATCCCGCACCCGGAGCTCGACGCCTGGCACCGCGAAAGCCTGCTCTGGCCGCTCAGTGCGCTGGGCATTGCGCTGGTGGTGCTGACCCTGTTCAGCCTGCTGGTGACCTTCTCCATCACCCGCCCGCTCAGTCGTTTACGCGGTGCGGTGCATGATCTGGGGCAGACCACCTATCAGCAGAACAGCCTGGCGAAACTGGCCAACCGCCGCGATGAGTTCGGCGTGCTGGCCAACGACTTCAACCGCATGGGCGCGCGCCTGCAAAGCCTGATCGGCAGTCAGCGCCAGTTGCTGCGCGATGTGTCCCACGAACTGCGCTCACCTTTGGCGCGACTGCGGATTGCGCTGGCACTGGCGGAACGGGCCAACCCGGAAGAACGGGAAAAGCTCTGGCCACGCCTGACCCGCGAATGTGATCGGCTGGAAGCGCTGATCAGCGAGATTCTGGTGCTGGCACGGGTCGATGCCGACAACGCCAGTGCCGAAGCGGTAGACCTGAATGCGCTGCTCGGCACCTTGCAGAAAGACGCGCAACTTGGCTCGCCGGAGCAGACCGTGCGCCTGAATGCCGAACCACACCTGACGCTGACCGGCTGGCCGACCATGATCGAGCGCGCCGTCGATAACCTTTTGCGCAACGCCCAACGCTTCAACCCGGTGGGACAGGCAATCGAAATGCAAGCCACACGTCAGGGCGAGCGAATTGTGGTGAGTGTGCGCGACCACGGCCCGGGTGTGCAGGCCGAGCATCTGAGCCAGTTGGGCGAACCGTTCTACCGGGCCCCGGGGCAGACGGCGGCCGGGCATGGTCTGGGCCTGGCGATTGCCAAGCGCGCGGCGGAGCGGCATGGCGGGAGTCTGCTGCTGGCCAATCATCCTGAGGGCGGGTTTGTCGCCAGCCTGGAATTGCCGTTGGTGCCGGGCGCCGTCGTGCAACCCTGATCAAACCTGTAGGAGTGAGCCTGCTCGCGATAGCGGTGGATCAGACAAAAATTCATTGACTGATCCACCGCTATCGCGAGCAGGCTCACTCCTACATTTGATCGGTGGTGTCAGGCCTTGGCGGGCCAGGCGCTGACGAATTCGGTCAGATCAACCTTCTCCACCACACGCGGCTCTTTCTGCGGCGTGCCGAGGTACAGAAAGGCAATCACCTGCTCGTCTTCAGCCAGGCCCAGTCCCTTGGCCACGTGCGCCGAATAAGCCAGATCACCGGTACGCCACACCGCACCAATCCCCTGCGCGTACGCCGCCAGCAGAATCCCGTGAGCCGCACACCCCGCCGCCAGCAACTGCTCGGCCTTCGGATACTTGACGTGATCCTGCAGTTTCGCGATCACCACGACCACCAGCGGCGCCCGCAGCGGGCCGTTGCGCGCCTTGTCGATCATCGCTTCAGTGACTTCGCCTTCCTGCATCTGCGCCGCTTCGGCCAGCAACTCGCCCATTTGCTCACGTGCCGCGCCTTCGACGGTGAGGAAACGGTACGGCTGCAAGTGGCCGTGATCCGGTGCGCGCAGGGCTGCGCCAAACAGGGCTTCGCGCTGCTCGGCGGTAGGGGCCGGTTCGACCAGGCGTGGAACGGAAACACGGTTGAGCAACGCGTCGAGAGCCTGCATCGGCCACCTCCTGAGAAAAATGTGCGGCTATTCTAGCGGTATCCGGCAACAGGGTGCCGGTTTACATGCCCTGCCCCACGGGTAGAATGGCGCCCTTCCTACATCAGCCCGAGCGGACTTCATGGCGTTGCCGACCTTACGGATCATTGGTTTCATCATCGGCATCTTCCTGATCACCCTGGCCATCGCCATGGTTGTGCCCATGGCCACCCTGGTGATTTTCGAGCGCACCGGCGATCTGCCGTCGTTTCTCTGGGCGAGCATGATTACCTTCGTCGCCGGCCTTGCACTGGTAATCCCCGGCCGCCCCGAACACATCCACCTGCGCCCGCGCGACATGTATCTGCTGACCGTCAGCAGCTGGCTGGTGGTGTGTATTTTCGCCGCGCTGCCTTTTTTGCTGACCCAGCACATCAGCTACACCGACTCGTTCTTCGAAAGCATGTCCGGCATCACCGCCACCGGCTCGACCGTGCTCAGCGGGCTCGACACCATGTCGCCGGGCATCCTGATGTGGCGCTCGCTGCTGCACTGGCTCGGCGGCATCGGCTTCATCGGCATGGCGGTGGCGATTCTGCCGTTGCTGCGCATCGGCGGCATGCGCCTGTTCCAGACCGAATCGTCCGACCGCTCGGAAAAGGTCATGCCGCGCTCGCATATGGTGGCGCGCCTGATTGTGGCGGCCTACGTCGGTATCACCATCCTCGGCAGCCTGGCGTTCTGGTGGGCCGGGATGAGCCCGTTCGATGCGATCAACCACGCGATGTCGGCGATTTCCACCGGCGGTTTCTCGACCTCCGACCAGTCCCTGGCGAAGTGGACGCAACCGGCGGTGCACTGGGTCGCGGTGGTCGTGATGATTCTCGGCAGCCTGCCGTTCACGCTGTACGTGGCGACCATGCGCGGCAACCGTCGTGCACTGATCAAGGATCAGCAAGTGCAGGGTTTGCTCGGCATGTTGCTGGTGACCTGGCTGGTGCTCGGCACCTGGTATTGGTGGACCACCAAGCTGCACTGGCTGGAAGCGCTGCGGCACGTGGCGCTGAACGTGACGTCGGTGGTCACCACCACCGGTTTTGCCCTCGGCGACTACAGCCTGTGGGGCAATTTCTCGCTGATGCTGTTTTTCTATCTGGGCTTTGTCGGCGGCTGCTCCGGCTCGACGGCGGGCGGGATCAAGATCTTCCGTTTCCAGGTCGCCTACATCCTGCTCAAGGCCAACCTTAACCAGCTGATTCATCCGCGCGCGGTGATCAAGCAGAAGTACAACGGTCACCGTCTCGACGAAGAGATCGTGCGTTCGATCCTGACCTTTTCGTTCTTCTTCGCCATCACCATCTGCGTGATCGCCCTGCTGCTGTCGCTGCTCGGCGTCGACTGGATGACCGCGTTGACCGGCGCTGCCAGCACCGTGTCCGGCGTCGGCCCGGGCCTGGGCGAGACCATCGGCCCGGCGGGCAACTTTGCCACCTTGCCGGATGCCGCGAAGTGGATTCTGTCGTTCGGCATGCTGCTCGGCCGACTGGAGATCATTACGGTGTTTGTGCTGTGTATTCCGGCCTTTTGGCGTCACTGACCGGCGCCTGCAACAGCCGCGCCCGGTAATCGCCGGGCGTGGTGTCGAACCAGCGGCGGAACGCACGGAAGAAGTTGCTCGGATCGGCAAACCCCAGCAGATAGGCAATCTCCAGCAAGGTCATGTTCGGCTGTGCCAGATACTGCTCGGCCAGTTCGCGGCGGGTATCGTCGAGCAACTGCTGAAAACTGGTGCCCTCCTCCTGCAAACGGCGCTGCAAGGTGCGCTGCGACAGATGCAGGGTCTGCGCCACGGTATCGCGCTTGGGTTCGCCCTGTGGCAGTAATCGGCACAACACCTGGCGCGCCTTGTGGGTCACGCGACTTTCGGAAAAACGCGCCAGGTATTCCCCGGCAAACCGGTCGTGCAGCAGCGCCATGGCTTCGTTGGCGGTGGGCAGCGGCGCTTCCATGTCGGCCCGTTCGAAAATCAGCGCGTCGTAAGGCGAGTTGAACATCAAGGGGGCATGGAAAGCTTGCCGGTAGGGTTGCAAGTCTGCGGGTTCGTCACCCTGAAACAGCACTTTGACCGGGTGCAGGGTGCGTCCGGTCAACCAGCCGCACAGGCCAAGCGCACAGGCCAGCGAGGCTTCGGCGCTCTGCCGGGTTGGCGGCAGGTGATCGCCATGCACCGTCAGAATCAGCGCATAGCCTTCTTCGAGCAGACGAAAACTCAGGTCGGCGCTCTCGGCGATGATCCGCTGATAACGCACCAGGCGTTGAAAGCCTTCGGCCAGCGTGTTGCTCGACATCAAGGCATAGCCGGCAACGTGGAACGACGCCGGGCGTACCACCTTGCCCATGTTCAGGCCGATCGCCGGGTTGCCGGACAGCTCGACCGCCCGTTGCCAGAGGCGGGTCATGGAATCTTGCGGGAAGCGCGCATCCGGATCATTCAGGGCGGCGTAATCGAGCCCCAGTTGCTTGAACAGTACCCGGCAATCCAGGCCGTCCATCTCCAATGCTTTGACAATCCCCATCGCCCAGCTTGCAGAAGTCGTTCGTTCGCTCATGGCGTTATTCTTTTACATGATGGATCGCATGTGACGACCCGATTTGCGAAGGATACTAAAGTGGCGCCCATTGTCACTGGCTGATGCCAGTGTTCACTCTAGACTCAAATAAGCTACCCGCCGAACAACTTGCCGTCAGAACAATAACCACAGAGATCGCAGTCGTGGAAAACATCAAGCAATTCAACACTTTCGCCGAGTTCTACCCGTATTACCTCAGCGAACACGCCAACAGTACCTGCCGACGATTGCATTTCATCGGCACCACGCTGGTGATTTTCATTCTGGCCATGACCATCGCCAAAGGCGCTTGGCTGCTGTTGTTGGCCCTGCCGCTGGCCGGTTACAGCTTTGCCTGGGTCGGCCACTTCTTCTTTGAAAAGAACCGTCCGGCGACTTTCCAGCATCCGCTGTACAGTCTGCTCGGCGATTTCGTCATGTACCGCGACATGATCCTCGGCCGCGTGGCGTTCTGAAACCCGACCCACCAGGAGGCTTGCCGATGAACGCCAATGCCCGCTTCACTCACATGCAGGACGGCACGCAGGAAGACTGGGCGATCATCGCCGCGGACTTCAGCGCCTACGCTCGGCAATTGCCGTCGCGGATCATCGCGCACCTGAAGTTGCTCGAAGGCGATTTCGGCGGCTTCCCGGTGGATCGCCTGACCCATTCGCTGCAAACCGCAACCCGCGCCTATCGCGACGGGCGTGACGAGGAATACGTGGTCTGTGCACTGCTGCATGACATTGGCGACACCCTCGGCTCCTACAACCACCCGGACATCGCGGCGGCGATTCTCAAACCGTTCGTCAGTGCCGAGAATCTGTGGATGGTCGAGAAGCACGGGATCTTTCAGGGCTACTACTTCTTCCATCACCTGGGCATGGATCGGCATCTGCGCGAGCAATTCGCCGCGCATCCGCAGTATCAGGCCACGGCGGAATTTTGCGCCAGGTACGATGCGGCGGCGTTCGACCCGGCCTATGAAACCCTGCCACTGAGCTTCTTCGAGCCGATGATGGAGCGGCTGTTTGCCCAGCCGAAGCACTCGATCTACAAGGCGGCGATGGAAGAACACAGCCCGGCCTGAGAACACCACAGATCAATGTGGGAGGGGGCTTGCTCCCGAAGGCGGTGTGTCAGATAAACATGTACTTACTGATACACCGCATTCGGGAGCAAGCCCCCTCCCACAGGAGATATCTGGGGTCTAGGCAATCTCGGCAACCTTGGCGGCCTTGAGCTGTGCCTCACGCGCCTGTGCATCCGCCAGGCGATACAGCTCGATCGTGCCGTCCCAGTGCTCGATCAACGCCGTGCACGACTCCACCCAATCGCCGCAATTGAGGTAATCCACCTCGCCGACCTTGCGGATCTCGGCATGGTGAATGTGCCCGCAGACCACGCCGTGCAATTCGCGTTTCACGCATTCGTGGGCGATGGCTTCTTCGAAGTCGCTGATGAAGCTCACTGCCGTCTTCACCTTGTGTTTCAGGTACGCCGACAACGACCAGTAGCCGTAGCCATAACGCGCTCGCCAGTGATTGAGCCAGCGGTTGAGGGTCAAGGTGAATTCGTAGGCCGAGTCGCCGAGGAAGGCCAGCCAGCGATGGTAGCGGGTGATCACGTCGAACTGGTCGCCATGGATCACCAGCAGGTGCCGGCCATCCGCCGTGACATGCACCGCCTCGTCGACCAACTGGATGTTGCCGAGAATCAGCTTCGAATAACGGCGCAGGAATTCATCGTGGTTGCCGGTGACGTAGATCACCTCGGTGCCGCGCTTGCTCATGGTCAGCAGGCGACGGATCACGTTGGTGTGCGCCTGCGGCCAGTACATGCCACCGCGCAGCTTCCAGCCGTCGATGATGTCACCGACCAGATAGATCTTGTCGGCGTGGTAGCCCTTGAGAAATTGCGACAAGTGCTCTGCCTGGCAATCCCGCGTGCCCAGGTGCACGTCGGAAATCCACAAGGTACGCACCCGTTGTTTGCGGCTGGGTTTGGCGAGCTCGGCGCTGGTCATGGGCAACCCTCTGCGATGTTTTCGCCACTGTGCACGTGCCGGGTGAATCGACCATGACAGACAGGCGTCAGTCGTGTGACAGCGCGCAAGCCCGTCGCCCCGGTGTAGACTGGCGCTCACTTCGGAGACTTCTTCCATGCGCCCGATCCTCACCCTGCGCCAATACACCCACGACCTGATCGTCCACAGCCACGACCACGCGCAACTGGTTTTCGGGCTGTCCGGCGCGCTGGATTTCGAAGTCGAGGGTCAGGGCAGCCAGGTGCGTCAGCAGAGTTTCGTGGTGGTTCCAGGCGGCGCGCATCACGCCTGCGGCAGCCCCGATGGCAGTCGTTGTCTGGTGCTGGACGTGCCGGACGGGCCATGGCTGAACGATTCGCTGGGCGAGCACGCCGACGCCAGTCAGCGCTTGCTCGACCAGCCTGCGCGATTGTCGCTTGATGCCGGGCAAAGCCAATTGGTCCACTGGCTGGCGCACAGCCCGGTCAGCGATCCGCTGATCGCCCAGCAAGGCGCAGTGTTGCTGCTGGCCAGCCTGAATCACGCCAGACCTGCCGAACATTCGGCGCGGCGCCTGCCCTACGCGGCGCTGGATGCGCACATCGAACAATACGCCGCCTACCCGCTGCAAGTGGCCGATCTGGCGCAGATCGCCGGGCTGTCCAGCGCCCGCCTGCATGCGCGCTTCATGGCTGAATGCGGGCAGACACCGATGGACTACATTCGCAGCCGGCGCCTGCACAAGGCAGTCTGCCTGCTGCGCGACACGGCGCTACCCATCGGCGAGATCGCCAGTCGGGTCGGCTACAGTTCGCAAAGCGCGTTCGCGGCGGCGGTGTTGCGCGAGTTCGGCGCTTCGCCGGGGCAGTTGCGCCGCGACTCCTGCGACAAAAAACGCTAGTTCGCCGACAGACTTCTGCGCCGCAACGCGTTTCAATGGGCAACATTGAAACCGTGTTCGGATTAAGGATTGCAATGACTCCGCGTACCGCCCTCGGCGCCCTGCACATTGGCGCTCTGATGTTCGGCCTGACCGGTGTGTTCGGCAAACTCGCGGCCGCCTCGCCGGCGGTGATCGTCTTCGGACGTGCAGCGTTTGCCGTGCTCGCCCTGGCCTTTTTCGCCCGCTTCGCCAGTCAGCACGGCTGGCGGACACTGCAGGCGGTCGACTGGCGGCGCCTGGCGCTCAGCGGCGTGTTGCTGGCCGGGCACTGGGTGAGTTTTTTCATCGCGGTGAAGGTCGCCGGCGTGGCCATCGCGACCCTGGGCTTTACCAGTTTCCCGGCGTTCACGGTGATTCTCGAAGGGCTGATTTTCCGCGAACGCATCCGCGCCAATGAAATCGTGCTGGTGGTGCTGGTCAGCGTCGGTCTGGTGCTGGTGACCCCGGCGTTCGATCTGGCCAGCGGCGCCACTACCGGGTTGCTCTGGGCGGTGCTGTCGGGCTTGCTGTTCGCCCTGCTGTCGCTGACCAACCGCGCCAGCTCCGGACGCATCCCGGCGGTGCAGGCCGCGCTGTGCCAGAACGTGGTGGTGGCGCTGTGTCTGCTGCCGGTGGCTGCGCCGCAACTGAGCGAAGTGCGCGCGCTGGACTGGCTGTGGATCGGTCTGCTCGGGGTGTTCTGCACCGGTGTCGCCCACAGCCTGTTTGTCGCCAGCCTCGCGGTGATCAAGGCGCGCACCGCCGCCGTGGTGTTCGCCATGGAGCCGGTCTACGGAATCACCGTCGCCTGGTTGCTGTTCGATGAAAACCCGACCGTGCGCATGCTGATCGGGGGGGCGCTGATCATCATCGCCATCGTGGTCTCGGCGCGGATGTCAGGCAGCGCCGACAAGAAAACCGTCGCCGCCGAAGCCGCGTCTCACTGAGTGCGGTCGTTGTGGCCGAGGTCGCGCTCAGGGTCGATCTGATCGCGCACCCGCTGCTTGAGCACCTTGGCCTCGGGAAAACCACCGTCGGCCTTGCGCTCCCAGATCTGCACGTCGTCGCAGCTGATGTGAAACACCCCGCCGGTGCCGGGCACCAGTGAGACCTTGCCGAGGTCATCGCCGAAGGTGCTGAGCAGCTCCTGCGCCAGCCACGCAGCTCGCAGCAGCCACTGGCATTGGGTGCAATAAGTGATGACGATTTCCGGTTTTGCAGCAGACATGTGCGCTGAAACTCCTGAGACAGAGGGCGCCGCTATAATAGCCGGCTTTATCGCTTGCCCCGAGACTCACCATGCGCCGTTTGCTGTTCTGCCTGCTGCTTGGCTTCCTGCCCCTCTTTGCTAATGTCACCGTGCATGCCGCCGAAGCGCCCCGCCCGAAAGTCGGTCTGGTGCTGTCCGGTGGCGCCGCCCGTGGCCTGGCGCACATCGGCGTGCTCAAGGCGCTTGAGGAGCAAGGCATCAAGATCGATGCGATTGCCGGCACCAGCATGGGCGCGGTGGTCGGTGGCCTGTATGCCTCGGGCTACAAGATCGATGAACTGGAAAAACTCGCGCTGAACATCGACTGGCAGCAGGCGCTGTCCGACGCGCCGCCCCGGGAAGACGTGCCGTTTCGCCGCAAGCAGGACGACCGCGATTTTCTGGTGAAACAGCAACTGAGTTTTCGCGATGACGGTAGCCTCGGCCTGCCGCTGGGGGTGATTCAGGGCCAGAACCTGGCGCTGATGCTGGAGAGCCTGTTGGCGCACACCAGTGACACCCGCGACTTCGACAAACTGCCGATCCCGTTCCGCGCCGTCGCCACCGACATCGCCAACGGCGAAAAAGTGGTGTTCCGCAAAGGCCACCTGCCGCAGGTGATCCGCGCCAGCATGTCGATTCCGGCGGTGTTTGCCCCGGTCGAACTGGACGGGCGGCTGCTGGTGGACGGTGGCATGACTGACAACATCCCGCTCGACGTCGCGCGGGAGATGGGTGTCGACGTGGCAATCGTGGTCGACATCGGTACGCCGCTGCGCAACCGCAAACAACTGACGACCGTGGTCGATGTGCTGAACCAGTCGATCACCCTGATGACCCGGCGTAACTCCGAAGAGCAACTGGCCGCCCTCAAACCCACCGACGTGCTGATCCAACCGGCGCTGGCGGCATTCGGCGTCACCGATTTCGGCAAGGCCCAGGAGATGATTGACGCCGGTTACCGCGCCACGCGGATTCTCGACGCCCGCCTCGCTCAGCTCAAACCTCACGAATCTCAAGACGCCGAACTGAATGCAGCCCGGGCCCCGGGCCAGCGCACGCCGATCATCACCGCGATCAGGGTCGAGAACAATTCGAAAGTCGGCGATGAGGTGATTCGCTATTACATCCGTCAGCCGATCGGCGAGCCGCTGGATCTGGGCCGACTGCACTCGGACATGGGCACGCTGTACGGCCTGGATTACTTCGAACAGGTGCAGTACCGCGTAGTGCACAAGGGCCAGGATCACACGCTGGTGATCAGCGCCCGGGGCAAACGCAGCGGCACCGATTACCTGCGGGTCGGCCTGAACCTTTCGGACGACATGCGCGGTGACAGTGCCTTCAATCTCGGCGCCAGCTACCGCATCAACGGCATCAACCGCCTCGGCGCGGAATGGCTGACCCGCGCACAAATCGGCGACAAACAGGAGCTCTACACCGAGTTCTATCAGCCGCTGGACGTTGGCTCGCGCTACTTCGTAGCCCCGTATGCTGCGTTTGAAGCGCAGAACGTCGATGCTGTGCTCGACAACGATCCGATCGCCCAATATCGCGTCGAACGCTACGGTTTCGGCCTCAATTTCGGCCGGCAGATCGGCAATAACGGTGAAATCCGCTTCGGGGTCGGCGAGGCCTGGGGCAAAGCGGATGTGCGCATCGGCGATCAGGACCTGCCGAGAGAAAACTTCACCGAAGGGTTCTACTCGCTGAAGTACTCGTTCGACTCGCTGGACAATGTCTACTTCCCCCACGAGGGCAAGGACGTCAGCCTGACCCTGATGCAATTCGAACCGGGCCTCGGCTCGGACACGCGCTACCGGCAGTGGGAATTCAAGCTCGATAAAGCCATGAGCCATGGCCCGGATACACTGATTCTCGGCGGCCGTTATGGCCGAACGCTGGACGATGCCAATGTGGTGACGTCGAGTTTCCTGCTCGGTGGTGCGCGGCAGTTATCAGGCTTTCGCGAGGATTCGATTTCCGGGCAGAACGTCAGCCTGCTGCGCGCCGTGTACTACCGCCGGTTGACGCCGCGTTCCTATCTGCCGCTGGACTTCCCGCTGTATGCCGGGGCTTCGCTGGAGCGTGGGCGGGCGTGGAACAACGACAATGAATTCGACAGCGGCTACATCAATGCCGCCAGCGTGTTTATCGGCTTCGATACGCCTTTGGGACCGCTGAACTTCACCTATGGCTTGAATGATGCGAATGAGCAGGCGGTTTATCTGAATCTGGGGCAGACGTTCTGATCATTCAGGTGGATCTATATTGCCTGCCAGGCCGCCTTCGCGAGCAAGCCCGCTCCTACACTGAAACGCATTCCAACTGTGGGAGCGGGCTTGCTCGCGAAGGCGATAGTTCAGTCAGCGAACAATTCCGCTGACTCAACCTTCAGCGAATCCCCGCCAATAACGTCCGCGCCGTTTGCCTGAGGGGTTCATCCCCTTCCTTGAGCAACTCATTGAGCAAGGCAATCGCGCTGTCGATATCCCCGTCATCAATGCAGGTCTGCGCCTGTTCGAGCTTCTCAGAACCGTATTCCGGCTCAGTGCCCCCAAGCTCCAGCGGTTCCAGCACCAGCGATTGCTCCGGTTCGCCGAACTCGTTGAGAAAGTCATCGTCCAGCGGCTGCGCGTCCGGTTCGGGGATCCACTCCAGCTCCGCCTCTTCGCTGGCCGCTGTTTCGGGCAGCTCGAAGTCCGGCGGCAGGATCTCGAGATCGGAGTTCGATGCAGTCCGCTCTACGGGCTGCTCAGGTGTCAAACGACTGTCTTCAAGATCCCAACTGGACGCCATCGACAGCTCACCCAGATTCAACTCGAAATCATCCTCGGGCGCCGGTGACGCAGGAGCAGCCACTGCCGCAGCAGCGACGATCGGCAATACCGGGGTAATCGGCGCAGCGCCGGTCAACTTTGGATGCCGCTCACGGATCGCGGCCAGTTGCTGCGGATCAACTCCTGCATCACGCAAGCGACTTTCCTGTTGTTCATAAGCTGCGCTGTCCCCTTGCCGCCCCAACACTTCGAGCAATTGCACACCCAACTCGGTGCGCTCGGGCTCCTTGTCCATGGCATTGCGCAACAGCCCGACCGCCTCACTCAAACGCCCATAGGCCAGATAGATCCCCACCGCCTCCAGCACATCGCCGGCCGCCGGTTCTTCACGGTGTTCGGTGGCTGCGCGGATGCTTGCCGATTGGGGGGCTGGCGGCTCTTCAGGATCTGTTTGTCGAGCTGCCGGGAGAGCTGCCAGTGGTGCGGTGCCCTCCACCAGCTGCCGCCGACGCCGTACGAACAGCCCGGCACCCAATAATCCCAGCAGCATCAACAAGCCACCGAGCAGCGGCCAGTTGAGTCCATCGTCGGCAGCTTCAGGCGCGGTGATGACTGGCGCGGGAGTTGGCGGCGTGATGGCTGGTGCCGGTGGCTGTTGCAGTTCGCTCAAACGCGTTTGTAGATCACTGACCTGCTTTTTACCGTCGGCAATCTGCACATCTTGCGCCTGCAGTCTGGCGTTGAGTTCGTCCACGGTCTTCTGCAACTGCTGATTGAGCAACACGCTGGCCGCCAATTGCTCGGCCACGGCATCGTTGGCTGGCGCCGCCGGAGCAGGTGGCGCTGAAGGGGCGGCGTCGCGCTTGCCCTGAGCAGCCTGAGGCGCCGCCGTGGCAGGTTCGACGGTGGGAAATTCAGAGGATTGCGCACGTGGATCGGGCTCGTCGGTGGCCGGCACGATACTCGGCGATCCGGGTGGATCGATCAGCAGCGTGTACTCGCGCAGCAGGCGGCCATTGGGCTGATTGAGCTGCACCAGAAAATTCAGGAAGGGTTCATTGACCGGTTTGCGCGAGGTCACCCGGATCATCTGGCGATTGCCATGCAGGATCGGGGTGAACTTGAGGTCATTGAGGAAGAACACCCGCTCGACCCCGGCCCGGGCGAATTCATCCGCGGTGGCCAGGCTGGCCGAGAGGTCGCTGGCACTGAGGCCAGCGGCATCCACCAGCGCGATGTCGGCCTTGAGCGGCTGATTGAGGGCTGAGTGGACGGTGATGTCGCCCAACCCCAGTGCCATCGACCAGGTCGAATAGCTGAATACACCAGCGACCAGCAGCCATCTGGCGCCACCGCGCAGTACAACGTGCCGACTTGCGAGCATGAGCATCCCTTAAATAAGCAAAACCGGTTTCTATGCGTTCGCACATCCGGTACGAACACGATATTGCCCAGTAGTTCTTATAGTCTGCTCTGCGCGATCCCTCAAAAAACCGGCGCGCGGTTTATGCCTCAAGATTTTTCCAGGTTGCCCAGAATGTGCCCGTGAACGCGCATGCACACCTTAAGATCCGCCTCGTCGACGCCTTCGAACAATTCGTGGCGCAACTGTGTAGCGATGGTTTCGATTTGTTCGATCAGCGGCAACGCCGGGGCGCAGAGCACGATTTTTTTCGCCCGGCGGTCTTCCATCACCGACTGACGTTGCACCAGGCCCTGGCTTTCCAGGCTGTCGAGCAAGCGCGCGAGGGTCGGCCCTTCGACACCGACGCTTTGCGCCAGCTCGCGTTGGGTCGGCGCGTCTTCGAAACGCGCCAGATGCAGCAGCACCAGCCAGCGCGCCTGGGACAAGCCCAGACCGGCCAGCCGGCGATCCAGTTCGGCACGCCAGCCACGAGACATCTGGGCCAATTGCATGCCAAAGCGGTGTTGATCGGTTAACGGCATAAAACACTCATGAGTAGACTGACAAATAGAGAAAAACTAATTATTAGTCAGCTAAGCATGACATTTGGCTATAGGCAAGAGCCGACCTGTACTGAATCGTTACAACTGCCTGACGGTTGGCGCAATCGCCCTCTTACATTTCGAATTCCGATTGCAGCGCAGCCCTTACGCAGTAAAGAACACCCTCCGGAACCCGACCGGCGAACAGCTCGGCCACTTCGGCGACCGACGGCAACTCGCCCTCGCCGTCGAGGAACGCGTCCTGCACTTCGCCCATCAGTTCTTCAGGCAAGTCGAGCGCCTGCTCCAGCGACAACTGTTGCTTGCCGATGGCCTCGGCGAGCATCGTGTAGACGTTCTTTTCCGAGCATTGCAACTGCCCGGCGATCTGCATCGGGGTCATGCCGGCGCGGGCCAGGGTGATCAGTTCGTGACGCACATCGGCCACCACTTTCGGCGCCTCGGCCTCGCCGCCGAGCACTTCGAGGAAGGCTTCGCCGTAACGTTCCAGCTTGCGCGCACCAACACCGCTGACCCGCGCCATGTCGGCCAGCGAGGTCGGCTGGCTGCGGAGCATTTCCAGCAGGGTCGAATCGGGGAAGATGACGTACGGTGGCACGCCATGCTCTTCGGCGAGTTTGCGCCGCAGTGCACGCAAGGCTTCCCACTGTTCGCGCTCTTCCCCACGCACCAACTGACTGGCCGGACTCTTGCTGGCGGTCTTGGCGGTGACTTGCGGCTTGAGGTCGCGGCGCAGCTCCAGGCTCACTTCGCCCTTGAGCAATGGCCGGCAGGTATCGCTCAGGCGCAGGCCACCGTAGCCTTCATGATCGACGTCGGCCAGACCACGCGCCACCAGTTGCCGGAACAACGAGCGCCATTCGCTCTCGCTCAGCGCCTTGCCGACGCCGTACACCGACAGGTGCTGATGGCCAAAGCTGCGGACCTTTTCGTTGTCTTTGCCCAGCAACACGTCCACCAGATGGCCGACGCCATAGCGCTGGCCGGTGCGATAGATCGCCGACAGTGCCTGACGCGCCGGCTCGGTGGCGTCCCAGGTCTGCACGCCGTCGACGCAGTTGTCGCAGTGGCCGCACGGCTCGGGCATGTCTTCGTCGAAATACGCCAGCAGGGTCTGCCGGCGGCAGCGGGTTTCTTCACAGAGCGAGAGCATCGCATCGAGTTTGTGCTGCTCCAGACGCTTGTGGCGCTCATCGCCTTCGGAGTTCTGCAGCATCTGCTTGAGCATCACCACGTCTTGCAGACCGTAGGCCATCCACGCATCCGCCGGCAGGCCATCACGGCCGCCGCGCCCGGTTTCCTGATAGTAGGCCTCGAGGGATTTCGGCAGATCGAGGTGCGCGACGAAACGCACGTTGGGCTTGTCGATGCCCATACCGAACGCCACGGTGGCGACCATGATCAGGCCTTCCTCGTTGAGGAAGCGCTTCTGGTGATAGGCGCGCAAATCGTTGGGCAAACCGGCGTGATACGGCAGCGCCGGGAAGCCCTGCTCGCTGAGGAACGCGGCGACTTCCTCGACCTTCTTGCGCGACAGGCAGTAGACGATGCCGGCATCGCTGCGCCGCTCGGCAAGGAACGCGAGCAACTGCTTGCGCGGCTGTTCCTTGGGCACGATGCGGTAGAAGATGTTCGGGCGGTCGAAGCTCGACAGGAAACGCTCGGCGTTCTGCAGGTGCAGGCGGGTGACGATTTCTTCGCGGGTACGCTTGTCGGCGGTGGCAGTCAGGGCGATGCGCGGTACGTCGGGGAACATTTCCGCCAACTGGCCCAGTTGCAGGTATTCCGGGCGGAAATCATGGCCCCATTGCGACACGCAATGCGCTTCGTCGATGGCGAACAGGGCGATGTTCAAGCCTTGCAGGAACGACAGCATGCGCGGCTGCACCAGACGCTCCGGCGCCAGATAGAGCATTTTCACTTCGCCACGCTTGATCCGGTTGGCGAGGTCACGTTGTTGTTCAGCGCTCAACGTGGAGTTCAGCGCGGCGGCGGCCACGCCCAGCTCTTCGAGGGTGGCGACCTGATCGTCCATCAACGCGATCAACGGCGACACCACCACCGCCAGGCCTTCGCGCAGCAGCGCCGGTACCTGGAAGCACAGGGACTTGCCGCCACCGGTAGGCATCAGCACCAGCGCATCACCGCCGCTGGCCACGCGCTCAATGATTGCACCCTGACGGCCACGGAAACTGTCGTAGCCGAAGATGTCCTTGAGGACGCGTTGAGCCTGTTCGAGCATAAAAACTCCAAAAATCTACCGAAACATCCCTGCACAGGCTGGTTCAGGACAGCCACAGCTGCTTAAACAAAACGTAAGAACGCATTGCAATGACAGCCGCAATACGCGCAGGGAGCGCAAAACGCGGCAGTATACCCGAGCGTTCCCCGGCACAGGGTGCCGCTGATAAGACTCCGCTAGCCGCCAACACGAAAACCCTGTGGGAGCGGGCTTGCTCGCGAAGGCGGCGTGCCAGTCGATGCAAAAGTGTCTGATACGCCGTATTCGCGAGCAAGCCCGCTCCCACTGGGATATTCGTGTTGCCTGTAATTGCGGCAAATCTGCCGTGCGGCTGGCTTGAGCGCTCAAGAAGGCCTAGAATTCCCGCATTGTTTATTCCCCCAAGGTAGCCCCGTAATGTCCTTCGCTGAGCAACTAACCCGCCTGCAAGTCTTTCTCGACGCCGACGAGCTGCACGAAGAGGCGCTGGATTACGTGGCCGCCCACGGTTACCTGACCGCCCTGTCGATCTGTGCAGAAGACGTACCGGAGCGTGAGTGGATCGACGCCCTGTTCGCCGAAGAGCCGCATTACAGCAGCGAGGCCCAGCGCGAAGAAATCGAAGCCACGCTGATCGGTCTAAAGGCGCACATCGCCCGTCAACTGGCGTCCGACGAAGAATTCGAACTGCCGTGCGACCTGGACCTGGGCGACGAGCCGGACGACTCTGAACTGCGCGGCTGGTGCATCGGCTTCATGGAAGGCGTATTCCTGCGTGAAGCGGCCTGGTTCGAAACCGCTGAAGAAGAAGTCAGCGAAATGCTCCTGCCGATCATGGTCGGTTCGGGCTTGTTCGACGAGCAGCCAGAGTTCGAAGACATCGCCAAGGACGCCAACCTGATGGACGACATGATCGTGCAGATCCCGGAAGCCCTGACCGCGCTGTACCTGCTGTGCCAGGCGCCAGACGAAAAACCGGCGATCCTCAAGCCACGTCACCACTAAGATCCGGCCTATGGACAACCCCATAGGCAACCGCTCCCTGATGTTGCGCTACTTCCTGCTGGCCGTCGGCTGGCTCAGCGTGGCATTGGGGGTGATCGGGATTTTCCTGCCGGTTCTGCCCACCACCCCTTTCCTTTTGCTGGCGGCCGCCTGTTTCGCCCGCAGCTCTCCGCGTTTCTATCAATGGCTGGTCGAGCACCCGAAGCTCGGGCCATGGATCCGCGACTACCTCGACGGCAACGGCATTCCGCTCAAGGGCAAGGTCTACGCGATCGGGCTGATGTGGGCGAGCATTCTGTTCTCGTGCTACCTGGTGCCGCTGCCGTGGGCACGGGGGTTCATGTTGACCAGCGCGGTGTTGGTGACGGTGTACATCCTTCGGCAAAAGACTTTGGATAAATCCTGAATACCGCCGCCCCCGCTACATCTGCATTTATCCCCGATACAGCGCCTCAGGCCGTCTATTTCGTGTGTTTCGAGCCAGTTATCCAAGTGCCCTGGCACTGACCGCTCGTCGGACAAAACCTCCTACCTGTTATTTCTGACAGTAGGCAGCACTCGCCATATCAGGCCCAATCAATCAACGCCTTCCTCGCAGAGCCACCTGTCCTTCGCCGAGGTTTTTCGTCATGACGCACTTTCACTCCTTCCTGTTTCCACGCTTGCAGACTGAAGTTCCGGGGCTGAAACTGCGTCCCTTGCGGATTTCGGCCATGATAGAGCCGATCGTCAATGGGGACGGCGGTATCAACTGCAAAACCTACTACCAGTTTCCCGACGGTTTGTTCTGCGCCGTCGATGCCTACGCCGAACCCATGCGCAAAGGTGACACGCTCGATATTTATTGGGGCAAGGATCACAAGATCTTTACCCGGGTTCTGCAGGACGACGAAGACGGCAGCAACCAACCGGTGTTTTTCTTCCTGCCTGTGACGAACATCCTTCCCGGCTGGGTCGACGAGGTCTACTACGTACTGACCCGCGCGGGCAGCACCAGCCCCGAGGAGCCCGCCACGCCCTTGCGAATATTGGTGAAGCTGGATCTGCCAGGCGGCAAAGACGATGAACCCCATTTGCCCGGACATGCAAAATTGCACATCGTGCAGCTGCCGCGCGACGTCATCGTTAACGGCGTGGATGCGGTTTGGGCAGCCAAGGGTGTGCCGATGGTTATTCCTCCCTACCCGAACATCGCCGTGCGCGACGTTATCCAAGTGCAATGGGGCAACGCCTTCTTGTCACCTCATACCGTCAGCGCCGATGAGGCAGCCGGCACGGCACCTATCGAGATCACCGCACACCAGGACGATATTGTGGCCGGTGGCGACGGCAACGCGCAGGTGGTGCATTACGGGATCCATGACGAGGTATTCAACCACTCCGAGAAGTGGTCGCTGAGGACCACAGTCAAAGTCATGTCCGGAATCCGGCAGCTGGATAAGCCGATTATCCAGGAGTCAGTCAACGGCATCATTGATCTCGACAAATTGAACAATCGCGATGTCAACGTGCATGTTCGCGCCTCCACCAGCGATTTCCAGGTGGGTGACACCGTCACCATGACCTGGGTAGGCACACCACCCACCGGTGCTCCGCTGCCCAACCAACAATCCCAGAGGGTGGAAAGCTTCCCCAGCATCCTCATGTTTCAGATTCCGAATGCGCAGGTCCGGGCGATTGCCAGGGGAACCGCAGACGTATCGTATGTGCGCTACAAAAAGGACGATGGCTCTGCGCTCCCCTCCAGGCACGAACTCGCCACGGTGGAAGGCCGGATCCCCGCGCCGGTCTTAAGCGAAGCCGCGGGCAATACGGTGAGTGCCGATATCACATCGGCCACCGTGAACATTCAGTACCCGGGCATGACCATGGACGATATCGTCGACATGGCCTGGCTGGGCACCAAGGCCAATGGCATTCCCTACTTGTATGAGGCTCGGCACATCGTCAGCCCGCAGGACGTGGAAAATCATCTCGTGACCTTGTACGTGCCGGGAAAACATCTGCGGGTGCTGGAGAACGGTGCGCTGAATCTGTTCTACCGGGTGTCCCGTGACGGGCCGCACTGGCGGGGCGCGCATGAGTCCGGACATCAGGAAATCAACGTGTTGCGATTCACCTGAGTCGCAGGCGTCAGGTCAACCCGCCGGCCCGGACAGCGGGTTGACCGGCAGTCCAGCACAAAAAAACGCCCGGCAGGTGCGAGGCGTTTTTCAGGTATTCACATCATGACGCTGCTTACCAGGTCCAGCGCGCTCCGAAACTCAAGTCATACGGTTTCTCGATGGACTTGCCATGGCTGTAGTCGTAACCGGCATACACTTGCAGGTCCTTGGTCAATGCCACTGCAACGCCTGCGCCCAGCACACCACGGGTGCCAGACAAGTCGTTGTTGAACTGATTATCAGCGTTGACCGTCACGCGGTTGTTATTGATGAACTCGTGCTGCACCGCAACGCGCACATAAGGCTGGGCGACCATGCCATTGCCCATGTTGAAATTGCGGCCTACAGTGGTTCCCGCTTCACCCAGCACCGAGCGGCTGCGATCACCGTCGGCCTCCATGCCATTGTCCAGATCAAAGTTGCGCCCCTGAACCACCGCTGTCGACAGTTTGCCGTACGGCTCGATGAAGTAGCCATCCTCCAGTTTGATCTGGCGACCGAACTCCGCCGAAGCGCTGACACCGGAGCTGTCATAACTGCCCTTGGCGCGGGTGCCATCGCTCATGCCGACTTTCGTATCGCTCTGAAAGCGGTTGAACTTGAGCAGCGCATCAAAGTAGTAACCGCTCTGCTTGTTCATCCAGGTCACGTAAGGGCCCAGATAGTAGCTGTCGACCGTACCCGAAGTCCCCTGTGCGACGTCCAGATTGGTATGGCTGTAGCCACCCATGATCCCGGCCACCCACAGACTGTCGCCCAGGTGCGTATCCGCCCCCAGCGAAAGCCCCTGCTGGGTCTGCTGATAACCCACTCCGGAAGCGGCGTTGATGTTGTACTTGTTGCCGTAGGTGCGCATCCACAGGCCGGTGTCACCCCCATTGAAACGCAACTCGCCCATGCGGCTGCGCCATGTTGCCGCCTCGGCATACAACAGCGTCACCGGAGCGTTGAACAGCGCCAGTACCGATTTCGCCCCGGGGCTGATGGTCTTGGTGGTCGGGTCGAGAAACCATTCCGTACCGCCCTCCCCCACTTCTCGCCGAGCGAGGTCATACGACCAGGTACCCAGATCGACATGCCCGCCTCTCAGGGCAAATTGCGCGTCGCCGGCGGCGGTGTGCACCAGGGTCAACTGCTGCGGGTTCACCGCGTCCAGACCGGAAGCGGCCACCAGTAATCCGAATTGCCCGGTGGCAACACCCGTGACATTGAGGAAGTCGTGCAGACCGGTAGCGAAATTGCCCTTCATTTCGAACGTACTGGAACCATCCGGCGAGCCGGCCAGCGTGCCGACGTTCAACTGGTAGAAGGTATCTGGCACATCCTGCGCACCAAAGCGCACCGTCCCGCCATTCATGGCGAGTGTTCCTACAGTGTCAGCGCCTGTGAGGGTCCAGCTCGAACCGCTGTTGACGGTCACACCGTTGACCTTGTCGAGACGGCCGGTCAGTTGCGAGTTGTTCTGCAGGGTGACGTTGGCGGTCGAACCGTTTTCGACCAGCACATCGCCCTTCATGTTGCCCTGATCGAAGGTGAGATTGGCGGTACTGTTGCCGGCGACGTTGACGTTGCCTTGCAGCGTGCTGTCGCTGACAGACATGCCCGCGGTGGAAGCGCCCTGCACCGTCAGCACGTTGCCGTTGCCCCCCGTCAGGGAGGACTGGTTCAACACCTCAAGGGTGGCATTGATGCCCTTGTCCACAAGAATCGCATCACCGGTGCGGCCTTCCACACTGGCGTTGTCGAGCCGCAGTGAATTGTTGCCCAGGCCCGAGGGATCCCTGCCCATAGTCACCCCGGTCTTGTCGCCGCTGATAACCGTGTTTGCGGAGGCGCGTACGTCCCCCCCCAATATGTTCAGGCCGGTACTGTCAGCTCCAGTGCCCGTCACCTGACTGTTGATGAGCGTGAGCGTGCTCAAGCCGGTGACCTGAGCACCGATTTCCCCACCCTTGAATTGACTGTCGGTTGCAGTGACCGTGGAGCCCAGGGTCGAGCCGATAGACCGATTGACCGCCAGCCCCATAAAGTCGCTGGTCACGATGGCGCGAGTGAGATCACCCGTGCTGCCGGTTATGCGGATACCCTCCAGCCCACTGTCGGCATTGACCGTTGCGCCGTTGATATTCAACGTTGATCCGGACGTGACAGACAGACTCTGGGTGGTGGCCCCCGCGATGTTCAGCACACTTGCGTTGCGTACCAGATAATCGCTCTGCGGTGTGCTTGCATCGATATTCAGCGTATTGCCGTTATCGACAATAACGGCGGCAAAAGAATGCCCGCCGGTAAAAAAAAATGCTGGCAGCACGACCAGCATTTTAAAGAGTCCTGCCGCAGCATTTTTTTGCAGCGAAACATGGTTTTTGTTCATGACGTGGCTTCCTGAATGTTCATCACCTCACATCTTTCAGAAGAAACGCCAAAAGACTGTAAGAGGCGCGAACAATACCTATCCGGGTCAAGCAAAAATGTAGGAGAAGTCCTAGCTCCGGACGGAAAAGTCCTTTCCCGCTCGAGGAATGATCCGCCTGTTTCAGCAACCGTTTCAGCGAGGACACGGGAGGCGTAGCGGCCTCCCGTGTTTCCTTTGAAACGCGTTGAATCAGGTAGGCAACGGGCAACTTCCGCCATCACCCGGATTGACCAGGTACACCCTGACCAAATGCTCTTTGGAGGGAACCTCGCGCCCGTTAATAACAGCCGTATAACCGACTCCACCCCACGCATTCAGAGTCGCGAGCAAGGGCTCGTATGGGATCTTCACAATGAAGCCGGACGCGGCCTCCTGATCTGTCGGTGTGTAGAACACCTCCTTGTCTGTCCCGGGTTTGGGGTTTGCACCGCCGTCGTCGGTATAACCCTGATAGGTGAATGTCAGCTCTTGATTCGCCAGTGCCAATTCCCCGCCCGGGACGTGCACCTCGACCACCACACCCTCGATGGGATCTAGGCGCAAGGCTTTGCAGTTCAGCCAGTCAGTATAGTTAGGATCAAGGTGTAAAAATGCCGGATCAGGGACAGTGTCCTCTTGAATCTCCACATCCACCTCCTGAGGTTCTGAAATATCTACGTTGTCGTTCAGCGAATGACCGATGACGTAAGGCATCGGGTGCGTTGGATCACCGTTACCTGCCGCCGCAAAAACGCTCCACTCGACTTCCCACTTCAGAGTTGTGGGAACAGGGTCTGGAATCGTAACGAGGCCGCCATCCTCCTCAGAAACAAGCTGGCCCGCATATACAAGTTGAACGGTGTCATTTTCCTTGGCGTCGGTATAGGTATCGACCGTGACAGTAACAACCTGATCTTTGTCGGCTTCTCGCAACGTATTGACAGGGCCCCCGGAACCTCCCTGAACCGTCACCAACGCCAGATTCGGATTGGTCGGGTCTGGATTTTCCGGATCAATCGGCAGACCGGGCTTTCGCAAATCAACTTTAACTTCTTTGGAAATCGGAGTTGGCGGGTAATAAGTGCTGCCGCGTTTGATTTGGTACTCGACCTCTACAGTTTTTTCACCAGGGTCGCCGTTGAACACGTCTTTAAACGAAATATCGACGTAAAACGGGAACCCGCTGATGGTCTTCGCCATCTGCAGAATGCCGTCGTAGGTCACCACCAACTCATCTCCCGGCAAGTAGTGGGTGTATTCGTCATAGATTCCCACGCCCAAAGGGTGTTGCGCATCCGCCAGATCGACCAGACCGTCACCGACACCGTCATACAGCGGAATACTAAGGGGCAACAGCCCCTCGGGTGGGTCCGTCAGAACGACCGTAACGTGGACTGGTGGAGAAAAAGTACTTGGGTTTCCCTTACGGTCGGTGACTCTGAAAAAAAGCGCGTGAGTCCCTTCATCTTGCTTGAATACTTGTTCAGCGGTAAGTCTAAGCACGATATCAGTGGTGGTATCAGTCCGGGTGACCGAATCGACAACCTCTGCCAACACTGTCGAGTCCCCATATAACAACTCTATAAAATCGCCAATCTTCATATCTCCATAATTAGAAATCTTAATGGCTACAAAACCATTATCGTCCAGATATTTTTTGGTAATACCGTCATTTATTATTTCATCCGGAAGTCCAACCGGAAAAAACGGGTGCGGAGGAGTTCTGTCAACATTGCACTTCAACGGAACAGAGTTGCTCTCATTACCGCCTTGATCGATAAAGTATCCCAACTCATGTGTCCCCGGCCTATCGGTGTATCCGACAGGAAACGTCATGTCGATTTCAAGAATATCGGGGTCCAGCGGCGTCGTATAACGGTATCGAGTAGAGGGTATCCGACTTCCGTCAAACGTCAGATCAATGAAGCCCGGTATCACCTCCGGGTCGTCAGCCTCCGCAGGCCTCGGAACCAGACATTTGAAAGGCTTTCCCTGCAGGCTTAGCGGAATCTGGTTGGTTTCATCATCCGCCGTATCGTCTAGAAATGGGTTGTCTGGATGCACTTTGATCACGGGCGCATCAACTTTTGTAACAGCATGGCGAACTTTCATATAATCGACCCGACTTTGTTCAGCGGGCGTCAATGGTTTCGGACTTGCCATTTTTCAACTCCTTCAGAAACGGGCTTTATCTGCCCGGAATTTTGTCAATCAACTAACGCCCAAAACGCGGGCACAACACTCTCTGTCAGCCACGAATAAATACTCGTGACTGTCCCGACTAAAAACGGCTAATGCACTTTAATTAATCAAATACCCGTTACGGTTCCGTGCAGGTTTCATTAGTGGGTGAGCACACTGCACCACTGGGCATGGTTCTATTGATAATCACGAACTCTTTTTTTGAAACACCCTGCCCACCCGTAAACTTTTTCAAGGTGTAATGACATAACGCCGAACCCTGGTTTTCCATCGGCGCTATCAATTTTTCGTAATCGGTCACATGCACTTCAAAACCGTTTCTTGCCTGATCCGCACTCAAAGTGGTGAAGAACGGTTTCGCGGCCCCGGGAATGGGCGTGGTGCCATTCGGTCCCGCGCATCCCTGCCAGAACAAAGTCACGATGTCCTTCTCGTCAAACGCCGGGTTGCCTTCAATCCTCACGCGCACCCGCTCCCAGAGACGCGGTTTCGCACAGCAGTCAAGCGTTCCTCTGATGCCAGCGTCAGGGAACGAAGGCTCTTCGAGACCTTCGATAATGATGATCGACACCTTGACGGGCGTGAATGGCGCCAACTGCTGGTTGACGCCATTGCTGGTGGTGTAATGGACCGGCAACGCCGGGTTCAGCCGGTCCTGGTCAATGACCGACCATGGAATATTGAACGGCACTCTCTTGCCGGCAACGTCACCGCTCTGGACGATGTATCTCGCCACGGGCGTACTCATGCTCCCCCAATAAACTTCGATCGTGTGTCCTCGTTCAGGTGCGTCGAACAAGGTCAGGAAGCCGTCGGCGTCCTCGCCGAAATCTTCGGTAAGCAATGTGTTCAGCACCTTGGAGTTGGCGCCGTAGATCTCCAGCAAGGCAAGCTTGGGGTTCAACAACGCCGGCGCATCGGCGTGATCCTGGCCTGCCACCGTCAGGTTCACCGATACCAGGGTTTCCATTGATGGTTTGCTATCGACGCCCCCTGAACGCACGCGGTAAGTGACACGAGCATTCACCGGCCCCAGCCCCTTGGCTGTGAGCGCACTCCACGGCACAGGGATCACGCAAGGAAAGTTGGCCGGGTCGACATCCTGCGGCGGCAGAACAGTGCCATCCCAGTCCAGCAGTATCTGATCGCCGCTCAACGGATTGTCATAGGCATCGATTTCGACCGTCACCGCCCCTTGGTTGACCGCTCCCTCCCGGGCGTGCTGCCGATCGATCAAGCCTCTGTCCGACAGGGGGATGCGCGGAGGTTTGTGAACGGGCACCCCCGGGCTCAGATCGACGAACACAGGCAGCGGCCGCGAGCGCGGCCCCCGGTTTCCGGCCCAGTCGCGCAAGCGATAATAGATGTATCGCTGTCCATGACCGCGCAGGCGAATTTCGTCTGCGTAGACGGTGATGATGAGTTGATCGTTATCGATATCAAACTGACTGAACGCCTGCTCGCGGATTTCGGTTTCGAAGTCCGGTGGCGTGTTGGTGTCCGTCCAGTAATAAATCGCCCGGTCACGAGCCTTTACGTCCAGATAGAGGCGTACTTTGAAACGAACCTGACCGTGCTCGTCCAAATAGTCATCGGTGATGTCGCCCTCAAGATCCAGCAGCTCCAGCATCGCCGGTTCCTGGCCGTCATCCGGCGGCACTCTATCGACAGTGATGGTTTTTTTCAGCGATTCCGCGTCGTTGCCACCAATCACGAGCTTGTACGACAGGTCGTAAACGCCAGCTGCCAGGTCCCCTTGAGGCACCGAAACAATCTTGTCACCCGGATCAATGGGAATATCGAACGGGAACACCCCCGCCGTGTCGTCATCAAAGGGAAGCCCCCGTCGCCTGAAGCCCACCAACACGACGTCTTTTACGAATTCCGGCTCTGTCGAGAAATCCCACGCCGGAATCGTGATTTTCAAATCGCGATTCAATACATCGCGAGGTAATAGCCCGTCCGGGCTCTCATTACCCTCTTCGTCTTTCAGGATATCCGGAACAATCGGTTCTGGAATAACCACAAGACTTGTTTCGACATCGCCGCGCGCGTGTTGCGGATCCATCGACGACTCTTCTGGGGGCACCATTGCGAAACTCCACGGCAATTGAGCGGGCAGTGTTCTCGCGCAGGGCAGTCGTGAAGATAAAACGGGCCATTGACTGACGATGGCGTGGAACGTTTGTGACCCAATTAGATGCCTGCCGGAAAAAGCTGACTACTGTCAGAAATACTAGGTTTGCTTACCGTTTGTCGGGAAGCCGATGGAAACGACTGAACAGTCAGCTCAGCGTGAAGCTGTATTTTTGTTGAGCAGAAGGGGGTCACCGCAGAGTCGACTTCCCTGCGGCAGCGCCTACGGGGAAGTCGTTTCAGGCACGCAAAACCCGCCCCCCGACCGTTCATCGCAAATACGTCCTTACCTGTAATTTCTGACAGTAGCCAACGCTCGCCACCTGCCCCTAAATAACCCAGAGCCTTTGCTTCCCACGACTCTGGAGTCTTCAGCATGCTTATTCAGCCCCCTCGCCTCCCGGCCCCCAAGTCTCTGCGGCAACTGGAAATACCCGACCGTACGCAGCCGGCCCTGGAGGGGGGGGTGTGGGGGATCAATATCGCCGCCGCGCAGTTGCTGGCGCCCGACAAGGGGCTGAAAGTCTATTGCCCACCCTGGTACCTTATGGGTTTAGGTGACCACATCGAGCTGCTGCTCGACGGTATTCAGGTCGACCAGACCACCCTCGTCAAGCCAGAGGATGTCGGCGAGCGTGTCACCCTGTATGTCCCGCCCACGCGGTTCGTGACCGGGGCCTATACGCTGCAATATCGGGTCAAGGTATTCGAACAGACTCCGGAAATTTCGCTGCCTCCGGTGAATATCTTCGTCAAACTCGAACGGCCCGGCGGCAAGGATGAAAACGGCAGTGCCCCGGGGCATTCCGAGCTGTACATGTACATCGATCCGCGGATCATCAACGATGGCGTGGACAAGGAAACCGCCGAAACCGGCCTCGACATCATCATCAAGGCCAAACCCGGCAGCAGCAGCCTGTTGCCCTACCCCAACATGGCCGTGGGTGACCGCTGCAAATTGACCTGGGGTGGCTGGTTCGAGTATTCGCCACGGGTGACCCAGGATCACATCGATGACCCGCAGGGCCATCCACTGGTCATCCATGTCGACAAGGCCACCATCCTCGCCGCCGGCGATACCGATAGCCTGGCCGTAGCCTTTGAAGTACACGACATTGTCGACAACCGCTCCGAAGACTGGTGCGCCGCAGTGCGGATTGCCGTCGATACCGGCAACAAGCGCCTGCCGCCTCCCATGGTCAAAGAGGCCTTCAACAGTGAGCTGGACATGGACAAGCTGGGAGAGGCGCCGCTGACCTTGCAAGTGGTGGTCGATGCGCCTGAATTCCGGATCGGCGATGTGATCATCGGCCTGGGCAAGGGCACCACGCTGGACGGCGAACCGATCAACGTTGAAGTCCGCGGCGAGCCCCTCATCAGCGTGGGCAACATCTACGAATTGGCCCTGCCAAGCGCCGACATACGTTTGCTGGCCAAAACCCAGGCCGTGTTCAGTTATCGCGTGGAACGCAGCGGGTCTGATGATCGCTCCTCCAGCGGGCGCTTCGTCAGTATAAAAGGAGAAACCCGACGCCTGCTCGCACCGATTGCCGTGGATGCGCAACAAGGGGCACTCGACCCTGATCGGGTGTACACCACCGCCGTCATCCCCTTTGATCCGATGATGCAGGTGGGCATGGTCATCGTTCTGCGCTGGGTCGGCACCCGCCAGGATTTCAGCGTCTACGACCCGGAACTGGACTGGCACACCCTTAGCAAGGGCGATATCGACGACAAAGAACCGATCCCGATCATCGTCGAAGGCAAACACCTCAAAGCCATCGAGGGCGGCACGCTGGATTTGTTCTACGTGCTGATGGCCGAGGGCAACGATGGAGGCATCATTCAGCGTGAGTCACTGCACCATGCTCTGTTGCGGGTGGGTGAACCGCTGCTGGAACTGGTCGCGCCCATCGTCCTCGGTGAGGCCGGCGGAACACTCGAACCCGAGGACCTGCCCGGCGGTTCGAGCAAACTGACCGCCCCGGCTGCCGCCGAACCCACCAAAGCGGGTGACAAGGTCACCTATACCTGGCGCGGCTCGAAAACCGGCAAGACCAGCGACTCGGTGCCGATCAATTCGCTCAATGCCGGCAAAGCCATCGATTTCACCCTGAACCCGACCTTCGTCCAGACCCACATCGAACCCAATCGCGGCGGCACTGTGGACGCGATGTATGAAATCCTCAGGGTGGCGGCAGGCTCCACGCCGGAACGTGTCAGCTACTCGCGGACGTTGAATTTCACTGTCGGCGAAGCCGTGCTGCTGACCCGGCCGAAGGTTCAGCAGGCCGAGGCCGATGGCACTACCTTGCAGCCGATCAAGGCCGTGGAAGCCCTGACCGTCAACATCGATTCGCAAGACTTGCTGCTCAGCGATCTGCTCAGCGTGACCTGGACCGGCGCACCCGGCACCGCCGCCGGCGGCTCGCACACCACCCCGGCCAGACCCATCAGTGAAACCACGCTGACAATCGAACTGCCGGTCACCGTGCTGGCATTCAACCTGGGCAAAACCGTCACCGTGACGTACACCGTCATCCGCAACGGTGCGCCCCGCACCTCGTTGCCGCTGTTGTTGAATGTCGGCACCTTGCCGGACTCAAGCTTGATCCTGCCGGTGATCATGGACGCCGACGATGACGGCGAGGGCCAGGAGTTCAACGTAGGGAATCTGACCAGCAATGCCACCTATCGCATGGGCGTCTGGCCGTTGATTGCCACAGGCCAATATGTCTGGCTGCGTCTGAGAGGGACGAACGCGGATGGCAGCGACTACAACCTGCAGATTCATACGGCACCAGGCTCAATGGTCAGCGACAAGTGGCTCGAACAAGGTTATTACGAGCGGAGCATCGCCTTTGCAGGCTTGAGAAACCTTAAGGATGGCAGCCCGCTGACCATGGAATTCAAGGCCGCGTTCGGCAAGAGCACGGATGAGGATGAAGCGGCGGTATTCCCTGTGCGCACCTACACGATCAAAGCGGCTCTTGCTCTGGTTATCAATACCGAGCCTGTATCGCTTGGCGGCTGGATTTTCCGGTCCGATCACACTCCCACAAATCCTCCGGGTGGCAGTTTTGTCGACAGGCAGGCAAGCGGGGGCGTCCCACCCTATCAATACTCATCAAGCAACTCAGCGGCCGCAGAAGTGAATATCACCAATGGTCGGGTGATTTCCAAAGGCAACGGTACCGCTGTCATTACGGTTCGCGATAGTGCAAACCAGACGGTGTCCTACCCTGTTTCAGTCTCGAACGTATATCGAATCTTCGGAACCGGCGCGTTCAATACCTATACCCAATGCAGCAATGCGGCGGCTAATCAGGGTGGGCGAATTCCGTCCTTGGCGGAGTGGCGTTCATATATCAGCACCTATGCGGGCTTAGCGACAGACCATGTATGGTGCTGGGCGGCTGATTCGGCCGGCACTGGCAAACGCTGGGCGATTTATCCGGCCACAGGAGAAACGAAGGCTTTAAGAGATCTGGGTTTTGGAGGCGACACGGCAAACGGGTACGGCATCAGGTAATCCGGGCTTGATACCCCGCAACAGCCACCTACTCAGGACAATCTGAATACAACGGATAAGGATAGGGATTTATCTGATGGCAATCGCGAGCAGGCTCGCTCATGCAATGGATCTTGCCGGGCACTTAACCAGTGACCAACGCAGATCCACTGTGGGAGCGGGCTTGCTCGCGAAAAGGCCATTACTGCTGTCGGCTATTCCTTTGGCACAACATTATCCAGTACCTGATTCACCGCCAATTCCCCGAGCATCACCACCTGCGCAATGCCCAACACCGTATTACGACCCGGCCCCTCCAGCGTGCCGGCGAAATCGCCGAGCATGACCGTGGCCGAGGCCAGGGATTCGCAGGCGTTGGCCAGCAGGGATTCGGTGTCGGTTTGCGGGTTGACCATGAACATGCTGCTGGGGGTGTACGGCGTGGCCATGATATGCGCGGGTGCGAGGTAGTGGTCGAGAGCGCGTTCGGCGGCTTCGTGGAGTTTTCTGGAGTTGAGGGATTCGTAGGGTGATAGCGGGTCTGTGATTGGCGGATTGGGCTTGGTTTCGGACATCAGCAGGAACTCCGATCAAAGTACTTTGAAAGAATGACTCCCTGTAGGAGCTGCCGAAGGCTGCGATCTTTTGATCTTGTTTTTTAAAAGCAACATCAAAAGATCGCAGCCTGCGGCAGCTCCTACAGGGGACCGGGTGATTAGTTCGGCACGCGGCGGCCGTCCAGTACCCGGTTGACCATCAGTTCACTGAGCATGATCACCTGATGCAGCATCAGCATCGCCCGGCGCTGTGGGTTGTCGACGGTGTCGCCGATGTCGCGGGCCATGTCGCTGGCGGCGGCCAGGGATTCGCAGGCTTCGACGAGCAAGGTTTCTTCATCCACCTCGGGGTCGATGAGGAAGATTCTGTTCGCCTTGCATGACGAGGTTGAAGGGATCGAGATCTTCAGGGCGCCGGGGTTGAGGTAGAAGTTGATGGCGCGGTCGGTTGCCGCTTTTATCTTCTGCGGGTCGAGGGCCGGGTCGTACGGGATCGAGGTGTCCGGGGGGTTGGGTGTGGCTTTGAACATAGGTGACTCGCTGTTTTGAATAAGTGAGGAGCCATCACTCTCGCTACCAAACGAAGGGTGGCGGCCATTTGTGGGTTGGTAGACCGGTCAAAACAGTAAACCCGGCGCTCCCGAAGGAGCCCCACGCATGGCCACCATCAAAGCAGAGCCCCAAAAACGGACCTGTAATGTGGCGCACGACTGTAATGAAACGGGCTACCAAACCCGATCACTGATTTTCAGTGACAGGGAAACGATATAGCCCGCCCCATAGCCGTGTAAGCCGGCGGATTCTGGCGTACGCGTAGGTAACGGCGCAAGGCGTTGTAGCCGGCATGGCGTAACGGTTCGTGTACTTTAAACGTGGTTGCGGGGTTATGTTTATGTGCGGGGTTTGCTCTGTTGTTTTGATTTTGTCTGGCAAGCCGCTTTCGCGAGCAGGCTCGCTCCCACAGTTGGAATGCGTGCATTCAGGCGGGAGGTTGGTCGGCTGGGAGGCCGCCATCGC
>NZ_JAOTNY010000009.1:0-254026 GCF_036346455.1 Pseudomonas sp. AM14(2022) | reverse complement strand
AGCGGTTTTAACCGCACCGAATAATCTGAAAGTTTACAAAATCCGGTAGAGCAACCGCTCGATCCGCACCCGACTCACGCGCTTGAGAAACTTCGCCACCCCCGCCGGGTACTCCGGCAAGGTTTCCAGGTTCTGGAAGCTGGCAATCCGCGTGGTGTTGCGGAAGATCTCTTGCTGCTCCTTCGCCCGTGGCTCAAGCCACTCGCCTTGCGGATCATCGATCAACAGCGCGTTTTCCAGGTCGAGGCGGAACGCCCGTGGATTGAGGTTGTTGCCGGTCAGCAGCGTATAGCGCTGGTCGACCCACATGCCCTTGAGGTGATAGCTGTTGTCGCCGTCACGCCACAGATGCAGGTTCAACTGGCCGCTGTCGATGTTGCGCTGATGCCGCTTGGCAAAACGCCGCAGGCTGATTTCGTACAGATACGGCAGCGCCGCAATCACCTTGAACGGCTCGCTCGGCGGAATGTAGAAATCGTTGGCCGTCTTGTCGCCGACCACGATGTCGATCTTCACCCCACGGGCCAGCGCACGGTTGACCTCGCGGATGATCGGCAGCGGCAGGTTGAAGTACGGCGTGCAGATGGTCAGCTGCTGTTGCGCACTGGCGATCAGCTCGACAATCACCCGGTTCAACGGGTTGTTCTTGCCCACGCCCAGCAGCGGACTTACCGACAGGCCGGTATGCGCGGTGCTGCCGGCGCTGGTGTCGTACGCCGCATATTTGAGACGGCTGCGCAGGTCGCCAATGTCGTTGCGCAAGCTGCGGGTAGTCGGCAGGTTCGGCAGGTCGAGGCGATGCACAGCCTTGGATTCGATCAGGCCGTGCTTGACCAGGTGATGCATTGAATCCGCCAGTTCGCGGCTGTGCAGCACGTGGTAGCGGTCGAAACGGTACTTGTCGAACTTGTGCAGGTAGACGTTGTTCAGGCTCGCACCGCTGTAAACCACGTAATCGTCGATCACGAAGCCTTTCAGATGCAGGACGCCGAACAGTTCGCGGGTCTGCACCGGCACGCCGTAGACCGGCACTTCACTCTGATGAGTGCGGGTCATTTCCTGGTACCACGCCGAGTTGCCCGGCTGTTTGCCGGCACCGATCAACCCGCGCTGGGCGCGCAGCCAGTCAACCACCACGACGATCTCCAGCTCCGGGCGCTTGAGCTTGGCGGCGTGCAAGGCATCGAGGATTTCCTGACCGGCCTCGTCGTGCTGCAGATACAGCGCAACGATGTAGATGCGCCGGGTCGCCTCAGCGATTTTCTCCAGCAGGCAACGACGGAACTCGGCGGCGCCGGACAGAATGGTCACGGCCTCGGCAGTCAGCGGAAAGCTGCGCAGTTTGGGCAGCAAAGAGCGTTTGAAAAGCAACGGCATAGGGCTCGCAATGGGTCGAATCCGAAGAACCCGAGAGCTTACACCATCAACCGGTTCGGGTCTTGTTACTGTCTGTAATGCCCCCTTCGCGAGCAGGCTCGCTCCCACAATGGATCGCATTTCAAATGTGGGAGCGAGCCTGCTCGCGAAAGCGGTATGGCAGACACAAAAATAACTGCTTGACCAAGGAGAACGATCGTTCTACTGTTAGCCGCATGAACGAAATCACTGATACCTCGACCCGCGACATCATTCTGGATGTCACCGAAAAGTTGATCTACAAAAGTGGCATCGCGGCCACCGGCATGGATCTTCTGGTGAAAACCGCCGGCGTCTCCAGAAAAAGCATCTACCGCTACTTCGCCAACAAGGAGGAGCTGACCGTAGCCGCCCTGCAACGCCGCGACGTGCGCTGGATGCATTGGTATAGAAGTGCTGTCGATCAGGCCGAAACCCCGGCCGACCGCCTGCTCAACCTGTTTACCGTGCTCAAAAGCTGGTTCGCTTCGGAAGGTTTCCGTGGCTGCGCCTTCATCAATACCAGTGGCGAAACCGGCGATCCCGAAGACCCGGTGCGCCAGGTCGCCAAAGACCACAAACAGAAGCTGCTCGACTACCTGTGCGAGCTGTGTACCGAACATGGCGTCGAAGATCCGCAACGTCTGGCCAGACAATTGCTGATCCTGATTGACGGCGCCATTACCGTAGCGCTTGTGATGGGTGATCACAGTGCCGCTGATAATGCGCAATGCATGGCGCGTAAGTTATTGGACCTGTAACGCCTTAAATAAGCCTCAACCGTTGTTTAATCGTTAATTAGATCGGGAGACTGAAAATGTCGACTGCTGCCCAAGTGCGTCCGCCTTTACCGCCGTTCAACCGTGAATCGGCTATAGAAAAAGTACGTCTGGCCGAAGATGGCTGGAATTCCCGCGATCCCGAGAAGGTGTCGCTGGCCTACACCCTGGATACGAAATGGCGCAACCGCGCCGAGTTCGCCAACAACCGCGAAGAAGCGAAGGCCTTCCTGACCCGCAAATGGGCCAAGGAACTCGATTACCGCCTGATCAAGGAACTCTGGGCCTATTCGGACACGCGGATTGCCGTGCGCTACGCCTATGAATGGCGCGACGATTCGGGCAACTGGTTCCGCTCCTACGGCAACGAAAACTGGGAGTTCGATGAGCACGGGCTGATGTTCCAGCGTTATGCCTGCATCAACGACATGCCGATCAAGGAAAGCGAGCGCAAGTTCCATTGGCCGCTGGGTCGGCGTCCGGATGATCATCCGGGGCTTTCCGACCTGGGCCTCTAAGTTCACATAGTTCCAATTGTAGGAGTGAGCCTGCTCGCGATAGCGGTGTGTCAGTCAGCCTGAATATTGACTGTTCATACGCAATCGCGAGCAGGCTCACTCCTACAGGGTTTTGTGGTGTTCAGGCTACTGCGGCAGTCCTTTCAGCCTCCAACTCTCGCACCAACGGCAACACCCGCTTGCCGAAATACTCCACCTCCTCCTGAAAGTGCAGAAACCCCGCCAACACCAGATCCACCCCCACCGCTTTCAGCGCCACAATCCGCTCGGCAATCTGCTGTGGCGTGCCGATCAGGTTGGTCTTGAAGCCGTCGTTGTACTGCACCAGATCCTCGAACGTCGATTTCGCCCAGTTGCCCTCACCTTCCGGCGACGCCCTGCCCGCCTGTTTCGCCGCATCGCCAAACGCGTTCACCGCGTCCGGGTCAGCCTGTTCGATGATCTGCACCAGTACCGCGCGCGCTTCTTCTTCAGTGTCGCGAGCGATGACAAAGGCGTTGACGCCGATCTTCACCGAATGCTTGTTGGCCGCCGCTTTGGCCCGGATGTCATCGACCTGCGCCTTGATCCCTTCGACACTGTTGCCGTTGGTGAAATACCAGTCCGAAACTCGCGCCGCCATGTCTCGTGCCGCACGGGAACTGCCGCCCTGGAAGATTTCCGGGCGGCCCAGCGGTTTCGGTTTGAGGCTGTAATTGTCGAAGCGGTAGAAATCGCCGCGAAAGCTGAAGTTGTCCTGGCTCCAGATCCCGCGCAACGAACGAATGAATTCCTCCGAGCGCCGATAGCGCTCGTCGTGTTCCAGCCAATGTTCGCCGATGGCCTGGAATTCGCCCTTGAACCAACCGCTGACGATGTTCACCGCAATCCGGCCGTTGGTGAGTTGATCGATGGTCGCCAGTTGCTTGGCTGCCAGCGCCGGCTGCCATGGCCCCGGCAGAATCGCCGCGATGACTTTGAGCCTGGTGGTAGCCGCCAGCAGCGCATGACTGAACGCCACCGACTCATGCTGGAACTCGGCGCCGTAACCGGCGGTAAAGCGGATCTGCGTCAAGGCGTACTCGAACCCGGCCGCTTCGGCGAGTTGCGCGAGTTTGCGGTTGTAGTCGATGCCCCAGTCGGTGCGCTGCTCGATCTTGCTGACCACCAGGCCGCCACTGACGTTCGGCACCCAGTAGGCGAATTTCACGGCTTGCTTGCTCATTGGCGTGTCCTCGGACATTGGGAAGGTCAATGGGACAGAGCAGCAAGCGTGCCAGGGTTCAGCCGCCCGGTTTTATTGGGCTTGAGGCTGATGGAGTTGCATTGTTGGAGGGTGATTTGTTGTCGAGGTGTTGGGTGGGCAACAGTTGGGTTTTGAGTTGAAAGGGCTGACCCCATCGCGAGCAGGCTCACTCCTACAGGGGGAACGCATTTCAAATGTAGGAGTGAGCCTGCTCGCGATGAAGCTTTACGGGTCGCCGCAACAGTTGGATACAGGTAACATGACCGCCTTCCCCGCAGCCCTTCTGCGCCCTGCCGAATAAGCCGATTCCATGCCTTTCGAACTCAGCGTTGACCTCACCACCCTGGCCGTTCTGGCCCTTGTCGCTTTCATTGCCGGTTTCATCGACGCCATTGCCGGCGGCGGCGGTCTGTTGACCACCCCGGCGCTGCTCACTGCCGGCCTGCCGCCGCACCTGGTGCTGGGCACCAACAAACTGAGTTCGACGTTCGGCTCGGCCACCGCCAGTTTCACCTTCTACCGACGCAAACTGTTCCACCCCCGGCAGTGGATGCACGCGATCGTCGGCACCCTGGTCGGTGCGCTCACCGGTGCCATCGTCGCGCACTACCTGCCGGCGGAATGGCTGAACAAGATGCTGCCGGTGATCGTCTTCGCCTGTGGCCTGTATCTGTTGTTCGGCGGCACGCCCAAAGCGCCGCTGGACAGCGACGCGCCGATCAAGAAGAAATGGCAATCGACCCAAGGCTTCAGCCTCGGTTTCTACGACGGCGTGGCCGGCCCTGGCACGGGTGCGTTCTGGACGGTCAGCAGCCTGCTGCTCTACCCGATCGACCTGGTCAAGGCCAGCGGTGTGGCGCGCAGCATGAACTTCGTCAGCAACATCGCGGCGCTGTCGGTGTTCGTGTTTTCCGGGCAAGTGGACTGGATCATCGGCCTGAGCATGGGCCTGTCGGTGATGGTCGGCGCGTTCTTCGGGGCGCGCACCGCGATCAGCGGCGGCGCCAAGTTCATTCGTCCGGTGTTCATCACCGTGGTATTGGGTTTGACCGTGCGCCTAGCCTGGCAACACTGGTTCAGCGTGGCCTAAGCGGCGGGCCACGTAGACGTCGATCAGATAACGGGCAATCGATTTTGACGCCGGCAACGGCGGCAGATCGTGCACGTTGAACCATTGGGCGTCTTCAATCTCGTCTTCCTGGCAGATGATCTCGCCCCCGGCATATTCGGCATGGAAACCGAGCATCATCGAATGCGGGAACGGCCAGCACTGGCTGCCCATGTACTGGATGTTCTTCACTTCGATGCTGACTTCCTCGCGTACTTCGCGAATCAGGCAATCCTCCGCCGACTCGCCCGGCTCGGCGAACCCGGCCAGCGTGCTGTAGACCCCGGTGACGAAACGCGGTGAGCGCGCCAGCAGGATCTCGTCGCCGCGGGTGATCAGCACGATCATGCTCGGCGAAATGCGCGGATAACTGCGCAAGTCGCACGGCCGGCAATACATCGCTCGCTCGCGCGGCACCTGCGTCATCGCCTGCCCACAGTTGCCGCAAAAGCGATGTTCACGCGCCCAGGTGCCGATCTGCGCGGCATAGCCCAGCACTTTGTAGATCGTGTGATCGCCATCGAGCATGAACGCCCGCAGGCCTTTCCAGTTGCAGCCCGGCACCTCGCTGGAACTGCGCAGCTCCAGCAGATACACCGGCTCGCCATCGAGGTGGCCGATGCCGTGTTCAGTGAGGACCGACAAGTCCTGGCGCTTGAGCCATTCCCGGGGGAACAGTGCGCCGTTGTCATCGAACAGAAAGCCTTCGGGACTGCGCGCCACGGCCCAGCCGCCGGGTTGATCGGTGTCCAGTACTGCAGTGGTCCAGCGAGCTGTCATGGTTTCTCAATCCAGAAATTCGGGTTTCTGTTTACTCATATGGGCGGCCATGGCCACGCGCAAGTCGGTGGATTGCAACATGGCGGCGTTCCAGGTGGCAACGTATTCGAGGCCGTCGTCGATGCGATGATCGCGCATGTAGCTGATCATTTCCTTGGTGCCGGTGACCGCAATTGGCGATTTGCTGGCGATGTCACGGGCAATGTCCATGACGCCGTCGAGCAGCAGCTCTTTGTCGCCATACACGCGATTGACCAAGCCGATGCTGCGCGCTTCTTCAGCGCCGAAGGTGCGGCCGGTGTAAGCCAGTTCACGCAGCATGCCGTCCCCGATGATCCGTGGCAACCGTTGCAAAGTGCCAACATCGGCGGCCATGCCGATATCGATTTCCTTGATCGAGAATTGCGCGTCTTCGGCAGCGTAGCGCATGTCGCAGGCGGCTATCAGGTCAATGGCGCCACCGAGGCAATAGCCTTGAATCGCCGCCAGCACTGGTTTGCGGCAGTTGTCGACGGCGTTGAACGAGGCTTGCAGGGTGAGAATCTTGCGCCGCAGCAGGCGCGCGTTACGGCCGACGTCCTTGCCCAGTTCGTTGGCGACGCCGGCGAGCATCATCAGGTCGATGCCGGAGGAAAAGTGTTTGCCGTTGCCGCTCAGCACCACCACCCGCACTTCATCGGTGTCATCGATCCACTGGAAAATCTCGACGATCTCGCTCCAGAACGCAGCATTCATCGAGTTGATCTTTTCCGGACGATTGATCCGCACATGCGCGATGTTGTCGGCCAGTTCGACGCTGAAGGCGGTGTATTGAGTCATGGCAGTGATCCTTTACCGGGCAGAAAATGAGGCCCGAACTATAACAAGGCATGACAATGGCGGTTCGGCCAAATGCGGGACTGCTTCGAGAAATGGGGTGTCAGGGCTGGCCTCTTCGCGAGCAAGCCCGCTCCCACAGGGTCAGGTTTGATCACAGACGTTGTGATCCACCCAAGACCTGTGGGAGCGTGGCTTGCCCGCGATAGGCTCACCGCCGATCTAACTAACCTTCACTGCCACATAAGCCGCCGTCTCATAAGGCACCGTCAGCACATGCCGCCCACGCAACGCCGGCTCCGAGGCAATCAACGCGCGAATCTGCTCATCAACCTTGTCGCGCTGCGCCTGCGGCAAGGCCGCAATGAAACTGGTGGAGCGCACCCGATTGAAGATCACGTCCTCGGGCGAGCCGGTGTGCCCATGATGAAACTGCTGCAACTGCAACGGCCCGAACGCCGGATGCGGAAACGCCTGACGCCATTGGCCGGTGTAGTAACGCGGCGTGTCCCCCTCCAGCGCATTCACGATCGCGTCGAGTTTCGGCACCCAGCTGACTTGCGTATCGCGCAGGTTCCAGATCAACCCAAGCTTGCCGCCAGGCTTGAGCACGCGGGCGATTTCCGTCAGGGCTTCCGGGGTGGCGAACCAATGGAACGCCTGCGCGCAGACCACTGCATCCACCGACGCGTCAGGCAATGGCAGATCGGTCGCGGTGCCGCTAACCGCCAACACCTGCGGCCAGGCAGCGGAAAGTTTTTCCAGCATCTGCGCCACCGGTTCCACGGCGATCACCTGCGCGTCGGTGGCCGCCAGCCGTCCGGTGAACTTGCCGGTGCCGGCGCCCAGATCGATGACGGTCTTGTGACTGTCCAGACCCAACGTCTGGGTCAGCCACTGACTGACCTGCGGCGGGTAGTCCGGGCGGCCCTTGATGTAGGTGTCAGCGGCAGTCTTGTAGCCGGCAGCAGCGGAGTGATGGACCTGATCTTTCATGGCAGTTCCTCGTGTGTCAGCGCCGGGGCATGGCAAAGCGCTGGATGGACGGCGGGCGTAGCCGAGCATAACGCCGCGATTTGCGCGTACCTTGAACAGAGCCTGACAAAGCAATGAATAAAATGCCGGGCTGTGGTGTTCAAAGTGAAACATAACCCTCTGTGGAGCCTTGCCCATGACTATCCGTTCCGTTATGTTCGCCGCCCCGTTGCTGATGGTCACCGTGTTGTCCGCATCGATGGCGTTTGCCAACGGTGATGAAAGCGCGCCCGTGCAGAAGCCCAACTGCCCCAAAGGCCAGGTCTGGGACAGCAAATCACAGAAATGTGTGCTGCAGACCAGCAGCGCCGTACGGGATGCCGACCGCACCGACTATGCCTACCGATTGGCCAAGGACGGTCGCTACGAAGAGGCCCTGGCCCTGCTCGACACCCTGCAACAACCGAACACCGCCAAAGCCCTCAACTATCGCGGTTACGCCACGCGAAAACTGGGGCGTACCGATGAAGGCATCGGCTATTACCTGCAATCGGTGAAACTCGATCCGCAGTACGCGCAAGTGCGTGAATACCTCGGCGAAGCCTATGTGATCAAAGGCCGCGTCG
Organism: Pseudomonas sp. AM14(2022); assembly: GCF_036346455.1. Taxonomy (NCBI): domain Bacteria; kingdom Pseudomonadati; phylum Pseudomonadota; class Gammaproteobacteria; order Pseudomonadales; family Pseudomonadaceae; genus Pseudomonas; species Pseudomonas sp. AM14(2022). The sequence goes on along the minus strand of NZ_JAOTNY010000009.1, from coordinate 245,804 downwards.
ACCTGGCGCAGGAGCAATTGCAGCAGATCAAATCGATTTGCGGCACCGCCTGCGAGGAATACCAGGACCTGGCTGAAGCCATCAACGATTCATCGAAAACCTGACATAGATAAAGGAACGCCATCATCGTCAGCGATCAGGCATTCAGAGCGGAACTCGGACAGCATCTGGCGCGGCTGTGGCGCTACGGCCTGCTGCTGTCGCGCAATCGTCACGTGGCCGAGGATCTGGTGCAGGCCACGTGTGTGCGGGCGCTGGAACGTGTCGGCCAATATGTGGCCGGCACGCGCATGGATCGCTGGCTGCTGAGCATCCTGCATTCAATCTGGCTCAACGAAGTGCGCGCCCGCCGGGTGCGTCAGGGCGCTGGTCAGGTCGATGCCGACGCGCAACTGGCCTTCGATGGCGAATACGCCGCGCAGACTCATGTGATGGCGGCGCAAGTGATTCGCCGGGTCGATGCGTTGCCGGAAACCCAGCGCGAAACCGTGTATCTGGCTTATGTCGAAGGCCTGTCCTACCGTGAAGTCGCCGAGATCCTGCAAGTGCCGATCGGTACCGTGATGAGCCGTCTGGCCACCGCGCGCCTGAAACTGGCTGAATACCCGCCCCTGCAAGCCGTGCCGAAAACCACCGGAGGTGACCACCCATGAACAAGCCCTCCGACGAACAACTGGTGGCCTACCTCGACGACGAGCTGGACCCCGCGTATCGCGCCCAACTCGACGGCGCGATTGCCGACGACCCGTTGCTCAGCCTGCGCGTGCAATGGTTCGAACGCAGCAGCCTGCCGTACAAGGATGCCTATGACGAACTGGCGCAACAGGCACCGCTGGAACGTTTGCAGGCGCGCCTCGATGCCATCCCCGCCCCTCAGCAGCCAGGCCTGAGCCGACGCTGGTTCATCGGTGCGGTCGCCGCGAGTCTGCTGGCGGGCGGCGTGTTGGCCGATCGCCTGTTTCTCGCCTGGCAAACGCAGCAAACGCATAACTGGCGCGCCCTGGTGGGCGACTACATGGCACTGTATGTGCCGCAAACCCTCGATCACCTGCCCAGTGACGAAGCCAGCCAGCGATCGCAACTGCGTGCGGTAGATGCACGCTTGGGGCTGAGTCTGTCGCCGGCACTGGTGAAGTTGCCGGGCGCCGAACTCAAGCGTGCACAAATGCTCGAGTACGACGGTGTGCCGATTGCGCAACTGACCTATCTCGATGCGAAACACGGGCCGCTGGCCTTGTGCGTGACTCGCTCCAACAGTGGCAGCCAGCCTTTGGCGCACGAACGGCGCCACGAAATGAACGTGGTGTACTGGACCGAAGGTGAGCATGCGTGGATGTTGATCGGGCACAACCCGGCGCCGGCGCTGGAAGACCTGGCAAAACACCTGGTCGACAAGCTGGGCGCGTGAGTGCCGCTCCACTATGCTGAGCGGGTGATTATCCAAGGAGGAAGCCCCGATGCAGATTTCACCCCGCACCGCCCTGCTGGTCATTGACGTGCAGAACGACTTCATCCCCGGCGGCCAGTTGGCCGTGCCCGAAGGCGATCAGATCGTGCCGCTGATCAATCGCCTCGGTGGCCTGTTCAAACAGGTGGTGATTGCCCAGGACTGGCACCCGAGCGGCCACGCGTCCTTTGCCTCAAGCCACCCCGGACACCAGCCTTACGAGGTAATTCAGTTGCCCTACGGCGAGCAGGTACTCTGGCCGGAGCATTGTGTGCAAGGCACTGCCGGCGCCGAGTTTCACCCCGAGCTGAACCTGCCGCACGCGCAACTGATCATCCGCAAGGGCTGTAATCCGGACATCGACAGCTATTCGGCGTTTCTCGAAGCGGACCGGCGCACCACCACCGGTCTGGCCGGTTATCTGAAGGAGCGCGGTATCGACACGGTGTACATGGTCGGTCTGGCGTTGGATTTCTGCGTGATGTTTTCTGCGCTGGATGCACGGGCGGCGGGGTTCAACGCGTTCGTGGTGCTGGATGCCTGTCGTGCCATTGACAGGGATGGGTCACTGGCAGCGGCGATGGAGCGGATGCAGACGGCCGGGGTTGGCTTGATTCAGTCGAACCAACTGATCTGACCAACACAAACCCCCTGTGGGAGCGGGCTTGCTCGCGAAAGCGGTGTGTCAGATTAATTTATGTCGACTGACACTCCGCCTTCGCGAGCAAGCCCGCTCCCACGGGTTTCGGGTCAAGTCATGTCAGGCAACCACAACCTGAACCGCGCCCCACCCAGCGGCGAACTTTCAACCGTCAAGGTCCCGCCCTGCGCCTCCAGCGCCCGACGGCTGATGGCCAGGCCCAGACCAAAGCCGCCGGTAGCCCGATCACGACTGCGATCAAGTCGATAAAACGGTTCGAAAATCCGCTCACGCTCATCATCCGGGATGCCAATGCCATCGTCGTCGACCCAGATCTCGCAACCATCGGGGCTGACCTGCACGCCAATCTGAATGCGTTTTTCGCAATAGCGCATGGCATTGCGCAGCAGGTTCTGGATCGCTCGGGCGGTCAGGCGCGGATCCAGCGTGAAACGTTCGAGCTGACCGTGCAGCAGCACATCGATGACGATGTCCGGCGAGTCCAGTTCTTCATCGACACTGCCCAGAATGCTGTCGATGAACTCATCCAGCGAAACTTCGACCTGTTCCGGCAACTGCGCCGGGTTCTGCAGGCGGCTGTAAGACAGCAATTCCAGCACCAACTCATCCAGTTCCCGAATGTGTGCGACCAGTCCTTGCAGGCGTTCGCGACTGGTCGCCGGCAAATCATCGGACAGCGCCAGGGCCAGACCGAAGTCCAGACGGGTCAGCGGCGTGCGCAATTCGTGGGACACCGCATTCAGCAGGTCGCGCTGCTGGTTGAGCAGATTTTCGATGTCGCCGGCCATGGTGTCGAACACGTTGGCCAGGCTGCCGATGTTGGAACTGGCGGGGATCTGCGTGCGCTCGTTCAGGTGGCCCTTGCCGAAGCGTTCGGCGGCGCCCTTGAGGCGCTCCAGATCGCGCCAGTGCGGGCGAATCCACAGCAGCAGGCAGGCGAGCATGCTCGCGCCGATCAGCACGTTGATACTCCAGTACAACAGATTGACGTCCAGCGGATCCGGCGGTACCACCATTTGCACGGCGACGTCTTCGTTCAGCGGCGTGACCGCCAAGGTGCGCCATCCCCAATCGCCAATGCGCACCACGTTTTCCCCACGGCGCAAACGCGCCTGCTCGGGGGCGGTGAAACCGGCGTCGTCGATGCGCGCCAGAGCGATGTGCAGCGGCTGGAAGTCTTTGTCCATCGACTGCGCCAGTGCCGGCCACTGGTCCTGCGGCACCGCGTGGAACTGCCGGGTGATCAGCGATTGCAGGCCGCGCGAATAGTCGAGGTTGTAGGTGATGAAGCGCTCGCGGAACGCCATGATCACCAGATCCGGCACCAGATAGATCGCCGCGCTGTAGGAGACGATCGTCACCAGATACAGGCGAAACAGGATTCTGAACATCAGCTCAGCATTCCCACTCGGAGCGGCTGAACAGGTAACCCTTGCCCCATACCGTCTTGATCTTGCGCGCCTCGCCGGCGTGGTCGTCGAACTTGCGCCGCAGCTTGGAAATCGCCACGTCCACCGAGCGGTCGGTGCCGTTGAACTCGATGCCGCGCAGGCGTTGCAGGATCTGGTCGCGGCTCAGCACTTCCCCGGCATGCCGGGCCAGCACCACCAGCAAATTGTATTCGCCGCTGGACAGTTCCACCGGTTGCTCGCGCCAGGTCACGGTGCGCTCGGACAAGTCGATGCAGAGATTGCCCATCACAATCCGGTCATTGACCGTCATCGGTTCACCGAGGCTGCTGCGCCGCAGCAAAGTACGCACCCGGGCCAGCAAAACCCGTGGCTCGCAGGGTTTGGTGACGTAATCGTCGGCGCCCATTTCCAGGCCCAGCACCTGATCGTGACTGTCGTCGCGGGCGGTCAGCATCAGGATCGGCAGGGTTGCCGAATCGGCGCGCAGCAAGCGGCAGACCTGCAGGCCGTCGAGGCCCGGCAGCATCAGGTCGAGGATCACCAGATCCGGCGGATTGATCCGTGCCCGCTCGCGCACGTGGTCACCACGGCCAATCACGCTGACGGAATAGCCGTTGCGCTCCAGGTAGCTGGAAATCAGTTCGGCGAGGGCGGTGTCGTCTTCGACCAGGAGGATGTTGGGCATGGGGTGTTCCAGGAAAGTGCAGTGGCGACTGTTTGGGCCTCATCGCGAGCAGGCTCACTCCTACATGGTTCGTGTCTGGCACAGTTCCAATGTAGGAGTGAGCCTGCTCGCGATGACGGTTTATCTGTCGCAATAAATTTCAAGGCGTAAAGGATATACGCCCTCGCCCGTCCCTGAGTAAAACCCTTACACAATTTCACACAGCGCCTACAAAGCTTCACCGCTACCCTCGGCGTCTGGCCTTAGGATGCGGGCTTCAATATTGGGGGTGGTACATGTCAAAAAATCTTCTGGCCGGGCTCGGCCTGATCGCCGCTGCGCTGTTGCTGAGCGCCTGTGATTCGTCCTCGAAGGCCGAAGAAGAAGCGCCGCCAGCTACCGTGCGCATCGAGACCATCGAGGCCCGCCCCCTGTCGATCAGCAGCGAACTGAGCGGGCGTATCGCCGCCCCGCGCATCGCTGAAGTGCGTGCCCGAGTGGCCGGCGTGGTACTGCAACGGACCTTCCGTGAAGGCAGCGACGTGAAAAAGGGCGACGTGCTGTTTCGCATCGACCCGGCACCGTTCAAGGCTGATCTCGATAGCGCCGAAGCCGCGTTGCGCAAGGCCGAGGCCAATGCCTTCCAGGCCAGGCTGCAGGAACAACGCTACGCGCAGTTGATCGACGACAAGGCCATCAGCGCTCAGGATTACGACAACGCCCGCGCCAATGCTCGGCAAACCGCCGCCGATGTGGCGGCCAATAAAGCTGCAGTGGAACGCGCGAAGCTGAACCTCGGCTACGCCACCGTCACCGCGCCGATTTCCGGGCGGGTCGGCCGTGCATTGGTCACTGAAGGTGCGCTGGTCGGGCAGAACGAAACCACGCCGCTGGCGCTGATTCAGCAGCTCAACCCGATCTACGCCGACCTTACTCAGTCGACCCGTGAACTCAACGAACTGCGTCGCGCGTTCCGTTCCGGGCAGTTGCAGGCAGTCGGTCAGGATCAGGTCAAGGCCACGCTGATTCAGGATGACGGCAGCCTCTATCCGTTGCCGGGCAAATTGCTGTTCAGCGACATCAGCGTCGATCCGGGCACCGGCCAGATCATTCTGCGCAGCGAGTTCCCCAATCCCGATCTCGACCTGCTGCCGGGCAGCTTCATCCGTGTACGTCTGCAACAAGCCACCGTACAGAACGGCATCACCGTGCCGCAACGTGCGGTGCAGCGTGACAGCGCGGGTATCGCCCAGGTGCTGACCGTCGACGAGCAGATGCGCGTCGCCCAGCAGCCGGTGCAACTGGGCGCGGTGCAGAACGACCGCTGGATCGTCACCGGCGGCCTCAAGCCCGGCGACCGCATTGTCATCGAAGGCCTGCAGCACGCCCGTCCAGGCGAAAAAGTGCAGATCGACGACACCCCTCTTCCACTTGCCCAGACCTCTGGTCAGTAAGCAGGACGCTTTCATATGCCGCAGTTCTTTATCGATCGCCCGGTGTTCGCCTGGGTTGTCGCCCTGTTCATCCTGTTGGCCGGTGCGCTGGCCATTCCGCAATTGCCGGTGGCGCAGTACCCCGATGTCGCGCCGCCACAGATCGAAATCTACGCGGTGTACCCTGGCGCCTCGGCGCAGACCGTCGATGAAAGCGTGGTCAGCCTGATCGAAGAAGAGCTCAACGGCGCCGATCACCTGCTGTACTTCGAATCGCAGAGCAGCCTCGGCAGCGCGACGATCAAGGCCACCTTCCAGCCGGGCACTAACCCGGAGCTGGCGCAGGTGGATGTGCAGAACCGCCTCAAAGTGGTCGAGTCGCGCCTGCCGCAGGCAGTCAATCAGCAAGGCCTGCAGGTGGAGAAAGTCTCTGCCGGCTTCCTTTTGCTGATCACCCTGACCTCCAGCGACGGCAAGCTCGATGACGTGGCGCTCAGTGATTACCTGGCGCGCAACGTGATGAACGAGATCAAACGCATCGACGGTGTCGGCAAGGCTCAGCTGTATGGCGCCGAACGCGCGATGCGGATCTGGATCGATCCGCAGAAGCTGATCGGTTTCAACCTGACCCCGGCCGATGTCAACGCCGCCATCGTCGCGCAGAACGCCCAGGTGTCGGCGGGTAGCATTGGCGACTTGCCCAATCCGTCCTCGCAGGAAATCACCGCGACCATTCTGGTCAAGGGGCAGTTGTCGACGCCGGAAGAGTTCGCCGACATCGTGCTCAAGGCCAATGCCGACGGCTCCACCGTGCGCATCGGCGATGTGGCGCGGGTCGAAGTCGGCAGTCAGGAATACCAGTTCGGCACGCGCCTGAACGGCAAGCCGTCCACCGCCGTCGGCGTGCAGTTGGCGCCTGGGGCCAATGCGCTGGCGACCGCCACATTGATCCGGGCGAAGATGGACGAACTGTCGCGCTACTTCCCGGCCGGCGTCGAATACAAGATTCCGTACGACACCTCGCCGTTCGTCAAAGTCTCGATCACCAAAGTGGTTTACACCTTGGGCGAAGCGATGCTGCTGGTGTTTGCGGTGATGTTCCTGTTCCTGCAGAACATCCGATACACGCTGATCCCGACGCTGGTGGTGCCGGTGGCCCTGATGGGCACCTTCGCCACCATGCTCGCGCTGGGTTTCTCGATCAACGTGCTGACCATGTTCGGCATGGTGCTGGCGATCGGCATTCTGGTGGACGACGCCATCGTCGTGGTGGAGAACGTCGAGCGCATCATGGCCACTGAAGGCCTGTCGCCGAAAGAAGCGACGCGCAAGGCGATGAAGCAGATTACCGGGGCGATCATCGGTATTACCCTGGTGCTGGTGGCGGTGTTCATCCCGATGGCGTTCATGCAGGGCTCGGTGGGGGTGATTTACCGGCAGTTCTCGCTGTCGATGGCGACCTCGATCCTGTTCTCGGCGTTTCTGGCCCTGACGCTGACGCCTGCACTGTGCGCCACGCTGCTCAAGCCAATTGCCAAGGGCGAGCACCACGAGAAAAGCGGATTCTTCGGCTGGTTCAACCGCCGCTTCGAGCAACTGACCGATCGTTATCAAGGCTGGGTCGGTTACGCGCTGAAGCGCAGCGGGCGTTATCTGCTGATCTACGGCGTGCTGCTGATCGGCATGGGGTTGTGCTTTGCGCGTCTGCCCTCCTCGTTCCTGCCGGTTGAGGATCAGGGTTACACCATCACCGACATTCAGTTGCCGCCGGGTGCGAGCAAAAACCGTACGGTGCAGGTGGTCGAGCAGATCGAAGCGCACAACGCCAGTGAACCGGGGGTTGGCGACAGCACGGTGATTCTCGGCTTCAGCTTCTCCGGCAGCGGGCAGAATGCGGCGCTGGCGTTTACCACCCTCAAGGACTGGTCGGAGCGCGGCAGCGACGATTCGGCTACGTCGATTGCCGATCGCGCCAATATCGCCCTGAGCCAGATCAAGGATGCCATCGCGTTCGCGGTGTTGCCGCCGCCGGTTGACGGCCTCGGCACGTCGAGCGGCTTCGAATTCCGTCTGCAGGATCGCGGCGGTCTCGGTCACGCGACATTGATGCAGGCGCGCTCCGAATTGCTCGCCGCCGCAGAAAAAAGCCCGGTGCTGATGAACGTGCGCGAAAGCGCGCTGGCCGAAGCACCGCAGGTACAGCTGGAAGTGGACCGCAAACAGGCCAATGCATTGGGCGTGTCGTTCGCCGACATCGGCAGCGTGTTGTCCACCGCCGTGGGTTCCTCCTACATCAATGATTTCCCCAATCAGGGACGCATGCAGCGGGTGGTGGTCCAGGCCGAAGGCGATCAGCGCAGTCAGGTTGATGATTTGTTGAAAATGCATGTGCGCAATAACACCGGGCACATGGTGCCGCTGTCGGCGTTCGTTCAGGCGAAATGGACGCAAGGCCCGGCGCAACTGACCCGTTATAACGGTTATCCGGCGATTGCGATTTCCGGCGAACCGTCGCCGGGGCACAGTACCGGTGAAGCGATGGCGGAGATTGAACGCTTGGTCGCTCAGGGGCCGAAAGGTCTGGGTCAGGAGTGGACCGGGCTGTCGTTGCAGGAACGGTTGTCCGGCAGTCAGGCGCCGATCCTGCTCGGTCTGTCGTTGCTGATCGTGTTCCTGTGCCTGGCGGCGTTGTACGAGAGCTGGTCGATTCCGACTTCGGTGCTGCTGGTGGTGCCGCTGGGTGTGCTCGGCGCAGTACTGGCGGTGACCTTGCGCGGCATGCCCAACGATGTGTTCTTCAAGGTCGGGCTGATTACCATCATTGGTCTGTCGGCGAAAAACGCGATCCTGATCATCGAGTTCGCCAAGAGCCTGTACGACGAAGGTCACGACCTGATCGACGCGACGTTGCAAGCCGCGCGCCTGCGTCTGCGCCCGATCGTCATGACTTCGCTGGCGTTCATCCTCGGCGTGGTGCCGTTGGCCATCGCCACTGGCGCCAGTTCGGCGAGCCAGCAAGCTATCGGCACCGGAGTGATCGGCGGGATGATCACGGCAACGCTGGCGGTGATCTTCGTGCCGTTGTTCTTTGTGGTAGTGATGAAGCTCGTACAACGCTTTACCAAACACCACTGAACCCTGTGGGAGCGGGCTTGCTCGCGAAGGCGTCGTGTCAGTCAGTATTCATGTAGCTGACACACCGCTTTCGCGAGCAAGCCCGCTCCCACAAGGTCATTCGAGCAGTCATGTCAGTGGTCATCCGAGACGTCGCTGGGCTAAGGTGTAAAAACATCCTGGCCCATCGAGTCCCCATGCGCTTTCTCGCCCGTACCCACCCTCGCCTGTCCGCCGCCGCTTTGGTCGGCCTTGCCACCGGCCTGCTGGTCCCTGCCGACTCCGTCGTCAGCAAAATCCTCATCGGCTGGAACGCCGGCGTCTGGACTTACCTGATCCTGATGTTCTGGCTCGCCACCCGAGCCAAGGCACCGGACGTCAAACGCATCGCCGTCGTCGAGGACGAAAACGCCGGACTGGTGCTGTTCGTGGTGTGTATCGCAGCGTTGGCCAGCTTGGCCGCCATCACCCTGGAACTGGCCGGCACCAAGGATCTGGATACCCATCGCAAACTTCTGCATTACGCGTTCACCGCCGTCACCGTGGTAGGTTCGTGGCTGGTGATCGGGGTGATCTTCTGTGTGCACTACGCGCGCCTGTTTTACACCTGGGACGGCAAGGAACCGGCCTTGCGTTTTGCCGAAGGTCTGACCACGCCCAATTACTGGGACTTCCTGTATTTCTCCTTCACCATCGGCGTGGCGGTGCAGACTGCCGATGTCGGCGTGGCTACCCGCGACATTCGCAAGATCGTCCTGGCGCAATCATTGATCGGTTTTGTGTTCAACACCGCGATTCTGGGCTTTTCGATCAATATTGCTGCCGGCCTGTTTGGCTGAGCATTGCGCAGATACTTCAATAACGCTGAGCACCGCCCGTCGGCGCCAAGTTGAAGTACCACGCGCATTCACTTGACGGAGTGTCAGCTTCTGGTGTTTCCTGAAACCGGTTTCAGCGCCATCGCGGCGCATGAAACGAATAAATCCAATAATAGGTTTCAGACCGTGAACGACTTCTCCGCCGCCCAGCGCAGCCGCGTGACCATGCTTGATGTTGCCGAACGCGCCGGCGTATCCAAGGCCAGCGTCTCGCGCTTCATCGGCGACGACCGCGCCCTGCTCTCCGATGCCATCGCCTTGCGTATCGAGCAGGCGATCAGTGAGCTGGGTTATCGCCCGAACCAGATGGCCCGTGGTCTGAAACGCGGGCGCACGCGCCTGATCGGCATGCTGGTGGCCGATATCCGCAACCCTTATTCGATTGCCGTGATGCACGGGGTGGAAACCGCCTGCCGTGCGCACGGCTACAGCCTGGTGGTGTGCAACACCGACCGCGACGACGAGCAGGAGCGCCAGCATCTGGCGCTGTTGCGCTCGTACAACATCGAGGGGCTGATCGTGAACACCCTAGGCCATCACCGTGACGAACTCCACGAGTTGCACCGGGAAATGCCCCTGGTGCTGGTGGACCGCAAGGTCGATGGCCTCGACAGCGACATGGTCGGGCTGAACAATCCGCAAGCTGTTGAGATGGCCCTGAAGCACCTGGAACAGCGCGGCTATCGCGATGTGTTGCTGGTGACTGAGCCTTATGACGGCACCAGTTCGCGGATCGAGCGGGTCAGCAGTTTTCAGACGCAGATCGCCCAGCGCTCCGGGTTGACCGGGGCGGTGCTGGAAACCGGCGCAGAACTCGCCACTCAACTTCAGCACTTTTTGAAACAACCGGCGAATGGGCCGAAAGCGCTGTTCTGCGCCAATGGCGTGGCAGCGTTGGCCTGCACCCTGGCCTTGCGCGAAATCGGTTGCCGATTGTTCGAGGATGTCGGGCTGATTGCCCTGGATGATCTGGATTGGTACCCGTTGGTCGGCAGCGGAATTACCGCCCTCGCCCAGCCCACAGCCGAGATTGGCGCGCGGGCGTTTGAGTGTTTGCTCAAGCGTTTGCGGGGGGATGTCGAGATAGCGCGCAGAGTGGATTTTGCGCCGGTGCTGATTGAGCGCGGGTCTACCCGAGGATCTTTGCGGTGACTGTTATGGCGCCATCGCGAGCAGGCTCACTCCTACAGGGGGAGCGCATTCCAAATGTAGGAGTGAGCCTGCTCGCGATGGCGCCCGAACGCCCGACGAAGATCAATCAGATTTTTTTGAACAAAAATGAAACCGGTTTCAGAGGTAGATAACAATGAATAAACCTGCCGTTTCCATCAGTCTGTCCAGCTACGGCGCCGAGCTTGTGCGCCAACGCGGGCAAGACTTCTTCATCGATGTGCTGGCTGCCGCCGGCGCTGATCGCATCGAGTGGCGCGAAGAGCTGCTGACCCGCGAAGTGCCCGAGCAACTGCAAGCTGCCACTCGGGCGCAGGGACTGCAAAGCATCTATTCGTCGCCGAGCGAACTGTGGCTCGCCGGTCAGGCGCGGCCCAATCCCGAGCTGATCAACGCCCTGCAACACGCAGAGGCATTCGGCTCGAAATGGCTGAAAGTCTCGCTCGGTTACTTCACCGACAACTGTGATCTGCAAGTGCTGAAACAACTGCTGGGCAACAGCCCGGTGCAGTTGCTGGTGGAAAACGACCAGACCTTGCAGGGCGGCCGCATCGAGCCGTTCCAGCGTTTTTTCGCGGCGGTGGAGCAGCATGATTTGCCGATCAAGATGACCTTCGACATCGGCAACTGGCAGTGGCAAGACCAGTCCGCCGCCAACGCCGCACGTCTGCTCGGACGCCACGTCGGCTACGTGCACTGCAAAGCCGTGGCCCGCCGCGCCGACGGCAAACTGGTCGCCGTGCCGCCCGCCGTCAGCGACCTGCATTTGTGGGAACAACTGCTGCGGCACATGGCCCAAGGCGTTATGCGCGCCGCCGAATACCCGTTGCAGGGCGATGATCTGGTGGCGTTGACCACGGAACACGTCGCCGCCCTCGCCCGCCTTGGCCAATCGCGCCTGGAGCCTGCCCATGTCTGACATTGATATTCTGTCGTTTGGCGAAACCATGGCGATGCTGGTCGCCGAGCAGACCGGTGATCTGGCTGCAGTCGAGCATTTTCACAAACGCATTGCCGGCGCCGACAGCAATGTGGCGATCGGCCTGTCGCGGCTGGGTTTCAATGTGGCGTGGCTGAGCCGGGTCGGCGCCGATTCCCTCGGACGTTTCGTGGTCGAGACCTTGATCAAGGAAGGTCTGGATTGCAGTCAAGTCGCGGTCGATCACCAGCACCCGACCGGTTTCCAGTTCAAGTCGCGTAACGACGACGGCAGCGATCCGCAGGTCGAGTATTTCCGCCGTGGCTCGGCGGCCAGTCATCTGTCCGTGCAGTCGATCAGCGACACTTTGCTCAGTGCCCGCCACCTGCACGCCACCGGGATTCCACCGGCGCTGTCAGCGAGCGCCCGGGAAATGTCGTTCGAGCTGATGACACGCATGCGTCATGCCGGGCGCAGCGTGTCGTTCGACCCCAATCTGCGCCCGAGCCTGTGGGCCACCGAGCAAGAGATGATCCGCGAGATCAACCGCCTCGCCGCCCTCGCCCATTGGGTCTTGCCGGGCTTGAGCGAAGGTCGCTTGCTGACCGGCTTCGAAGACCCGGCGGACATCGCGGCGTTTTATCTCGATCAGGGCGCCGAAGCCGTGGCGATCAAGCTTGGGCCGCAAGGTGCCTATTACCGCACGCATCTGGATCAGGGTTTTGTCGCCGGGGTGCCGGTGGCCAACGTGGTCGACACCGTGGGTGCGGGTGATGGCTTTGCGGTTGGCATGATCAGTGCCCTGCTGGAGCATCAGAGTTTTGCCGAGGCGGTGCAACGCGCGAACTGGATTGGCAGTCGGGCGGTGCAGAGTCGCGGGGATATGGAGGGTTTGCCGACCCGGTCTGAGCTCGTCGCTGAATTCGAGGCCGCTGATCGCGAGCAGGCTCACTCCTACATTGGATCTCCGCCAGTCACAGCTGCAGCGGCAAACATATAACCCTTGTAGGAGTGAGCCTGCTCGCGATGAGGCCCGCTCAGACAACCGATTAATTGAACCTGCTGCGACAAAAACAACAAGCTCAGGAGCAACACCATGAAAACCGCAACCCTCGCCGCCCGCCGCTGGTGGTACATCATGCCGATCGTGTTCATCACCTACAGCCTGGCGTATCTCGACCGCGCCAACTACGGCTTTGCCGCCGCCTCCGGCATGGCTGCCGACCTGATGATCACCCCGGGCCTGTCGTCATTGCTTGGGGCGCTGTTCTTCCTCGGTTACTTTTTCTTCCAGGTACCGGGAGCGATCTACGCGCAAAAGCACAGCGTGAAAAAGCTGATCTTCTTCAGCCTGATTTTCTGGGGCGGCCTCGCCACCCTGACCGGCGTGGTGTCGAACGCCTACTGGCTGATCGTGATCCGCTTCATGCTCGGCGTGGTCGAAGCGGCCGTGATGCCCGCGATGCTGGTCTACCTGTGCCACTGGTTCACTCGCGCCGAACGCTCGCGGGCCAACACCTTTCTGATCCTCGGCAACCCGGTAACGATGCTGTGGATGTCGGTGGTTTCGGGCTATCTGGTGCAGCACTTCAGCTGGCGCTGGATGTTCATCATCGAAGGTTTGCCGGCGGTGATCTGGGCGTTTATCTGGTGGAAGCTGGCCGATGATCGTCCTGCTCAGGCCAAGTGGCTGAGCGAACAGGAAAAGCGCGACCTGGAAAGCGCCCTTGCCGCCGAACAGGTCGGGATCAAAGCGGTGAAGAACTACGCCGAAGCGTTCCGCTCGCCGAAGGTGATCATTCTGGCGCTGCAGTTTTTCTGCTGGAGCATCGGCGTCTACGGCTTTGTGCTGTGGTTGCCGTCGATCCTCAAGGCCGGCGCGCAAATGGACATGATCGAGGCCGGCTGGCTGTCGGCGCTGCCGTATCTGGCGGCGGTGATCGGCATGCTCGCGGTGTCGTGGGGCTCGGACAAACTGCAGAAGCGCAAACGCTTCGTCTGGCCGCCACTGCTGATCGCCTCCATTGCGTTCTACGGTTCCTACGCCTTGGGCGCGGAACATTTCTGGTGGTCGTACACACTGCTGGTGATCGCCGGTGCCTGCATGTACGCACCTTACGGGCCGTTCTTCGCCATCGTTCCGGAGATCCTGCCGGCCAACGTCGCCGGCGGTGCCATGGCGCTGATCAACAGCATGGGCGCGCTGGGTTCGTTCGGCGGCTCGTACCTGGTCGGCTACCTGAACAGCTCCACCGGTTCGCCCGGTGCCTCGTACCTGCTGATGAGTGGCGCGTTGCTGCTGTCGGTGGTGCTGACGATTTTTCTCAAGCCTGGCGCCAGTGATCGTGTCGTGGCCAAAGCCGTAGTCACGCGTCCCGTGCCGGCGCATTCCTGAAGAGATTTTTGCCCATGAAAAAGCAAGTCGTGCTGTACAAGAAACTGTCGCCAGCGCTGATGACGCGTCTGCAGCAACAGTGTGAAGTAACGCTGATCGAAAGCCTCGACGCCGACGGCCTGATGAAGCTACGCGACGCCCTGCCCGGCGCCCACGGTTTGCTCGGCGCCAGCCTGAAACTCGACGCCGCGCTGCTCGATCTGGCGCCGCAGCTTGAGGCCATCGCCAGTGTCTCAGTGGGTGTCGACAACTACGACATCGACTACCTGACCCGGCGCAAGATCCTCCTGAGCAACACCCCGGACGTGCTCACCGAAACCACCGCCGACACCGGTTTCGCCCTGATCCTCGCCACCGCCCGGCGCGTGGTCGAGCTGGCGAACATGGTGCGCAGCGGCCAGTGGCATCGCAACATCGGCCCGGCGCATTTCGGCACCGATGTGCATGGCAAAACCCTGGGCATCATCGGCATGGGCCGCATCGGCGAAGCGCTCGCGCAGCGCGGGCATTTTGGTTTTGGCATGCCGGTGCTCTATCACAGCCAGTCGCGCAAACCGGCAGTCGAGACGCGTTTTGCGGCGCAGTACCGCAGCCTGGAAGCGCTGCTGCAAGAGGCCGATTTCATCTGCCTGACCCTGCCGCTGACTGCGCAAACCGAAGGCCTGATCGGCGCCGAGCAATTTGCGTTGATGCGCCCCGAGAGCATCTTCATCAATATCTCGCGCGGCAAAGTGGTGGATGAAGCGGCAATGATCGACGCGTTGCGCCATCAGCGGATTCGCGCAGCGGGGCTAGATGTGTTCGAGCGTGAACCGCTGAATCATGATTCGCCGTTGTTGCAGTTGAACAATGTGGTGGCAACCCCGCACATGGGTTCGGCGACGCATGAGACGCGGGAGGCGATGGCGCGGTGTGCGGTGGACAATCTGCTGGCGGCTTTGGCTGGGGAGAAGCCGGTGAATCTGGTGAATCCGGTGGCTTGGCAGGGCTGAAAAATGCGCTGAATGGCAGATTGCATTCGCGAGCAAGCCCGCTCCCACAGGGTTCGGTGTGTACAGATAACATTATGTACACACCCATCCACTGTGGGAGCGGGCTTGCTCGCGAAGAGGCCAGTTCAGGCAACACAACACTGTCAGGCACTACGCGCCTGCAACAGCTGCACCGCACACAACGCAATCCGCGCACAGGCATCCGCCAGCTGCACCCGATCCAGCACCAGCCCGATACGAATATGCCCCGCCGCACTCGGCCCGAACGCTTCGCCAGCCAGCACAGAGACCCCATAACCTTCCAGCAAGCGCTCGGCAAACCCCTGCGCGCCAAACCCGGTCTGGCGCACATCGACCATCACGAACATCCCGCCATCCGGGCGGATCGGTTGCAACCCCGGGCAACCACGCAAGCGCTCGCACACCAGATCGCGGCGCAACCGATATTCCTCGCGCATCTGCGTCACCTCCGGCAGATCGCTTGCCAACGCGACCTCCGCTGCTTTCTGCACAAAATCCGGCAGGCCGAAAAGCATGCTCAACGACAGGTTCACCAGATGCTCGGCCAGCACCTTCGGCCCGATCGACCAGCCAATGCGCCAGCCGGTCATGGCATGGGATTTCGACAGGCTGTTGATGGTTGCCGTGCGTTCGGCCATACCCGGCAGACTCGCCGGGCTGATGTGCTCGCCCTCGTACAGCAGATCGCTGTAGACCTCGTCGCTGATCAGCCACAAATCGTGGCGCACGCACAGCGCCGCCAGCTCTTGCCAGATCAGCAGCGACAGGCTCGCGCCGGAAGGATTATTGGGACTGTTGAGCAACATCGCGCGGGTCCTCGGCGTGATCCGCGCGGCGACATCGGCGGGGTCAAAGCGAAAGCCATTCTCCGGCCTGACCGGCACCGGCACCACTGTCGCGCCGCACGCGCCGAACACACCCTCATACGTCACGTACATCGGCTCGGCGACGATCACTTCGTCACCCGGATCCAGCAGGCATTGCGCGACCGAATACACCGCGCATTGCGCGCCGGGCAGCACGATCACGTGCTCGGCATCCACCACCTGACCGCTGCGCCGCTGGTGGCGGGCGGCGATCAATTTGCGCAGCGCCAAGCGGCCACGCACTTCGGAATAATGCGTATCGCCGGCCAGCAGACTGTCGATGGCGCCGTGGATGATCGGCAACGGCGTGTCGAAATCCGGATCCCCTACACTCAGCAGCAGGATATCGACCCCCTCGGCGCGCAACTCCAGCGCTCGGTCATGAATCTGCCAGGCAGCGGCTCCCTCCCCGGCGATGCGTTGGGTCAAGGCTGAATAGCGCATGTACGTCTCCTGATTGCGCGGTTTCCAGCCTTCACCCTAGGTCAAATCACAAAGCGCGCCACCATCGCATTCAAATCCACCGCCAGACGCGACAGCTCATGGGTCGCGGCGCTGGTTTGATTCGCGCCGGCGGCGGACTGCGTGGCCAGATCACGGATGTTGACCAGGTTGCGATCAACTTCACGGGAGACCTGCGCCTGTTCTTCCGAGGCGCTGGCGATCACCAGGTTGCGTTCGTTGATCTGATGGATCGACTGGGTGATCTGCTCCAGCGCCACGCCGGCAGCGCGGGCCATTTCCAGGGTGGTTTGGGTACGCTGGTTGCTTTGCTGCATCGACGAAACCGCTTCGCCGGTGCCGTTCTGGATGCCGGCGACCATTTTTTCGATTTCCTGAGTCGATTGCGCGGTGCGATGGGCCAAGGCACGCACTTCGTCCGCCACCACCGCAAATCCGCGTCCGGCCTCACCGGCACGCGCCGCTTCGATGGCCGCGTTGAGGGCCAGCAGGTTGGTCTGTTCGGCGATGGCGCGGATCACATCCAGCACCTTGCCGATGTCGCGACCCTGCGCGGCGAGGCCTTCGATCATTTGCGCGGTGCTCTGCACGTCATGGGTCATGGTCTGGATCGCGTCGACGGTTTTCACCACTTGATCGCGACCTTCACGGGCGGCCTGGGTCGACTGGTTCGAGGCTTCGGACGTCGACACCGCGTTGCGTGCGACTTCTTCCACAGCGGCGGTCATTTCGTTGACGGCGGTGGCGGCCTGTTCGATCTCGTTGTTCTGCTGTTGCAGGCCACGGGAGGCTTCTTCGGTGACCGCGCTCAGCTCTTCGGCCGCCGCGCCCAACTGAGTCGCGGAGCCGGCGATCTGTTCGATGGTTTTGCGCAGGTTGATCTGCATCGTGGACAGGGCTTGCAGCAGTTGGGTGGCTTCGTCTTTGCCGTCGACTTCAATCGACTGGGTCAAGTTGCCGCCAGCGATGGTTTGCGCAGCCTGTACCGCACGGTTCAACGGGGTGACGATGCTGCGGGTCAGCAGCAGGGCCAACACGACCGTGGCGAGCGCGGCGACCACGGCAACAACGATGATGCCGGTAATGGCGCTGTCGTAATGCTCACCGGCCTGGGTGGAGGCGACTTTCGCACCCGCCGCGTTGATCGCGATCAGCTTGTTGAGTTGCTCGCCCATCTGGTCGGTGCCGTCCTTGATTCGCGTGTTGATCAAGGTGCGCATCTCGTCGACCTTGTCCTGACGCGACAGCTCCATCATCTGGTTTTGCGCTTGCAGGTAGTTGTCGAGCGTGGTCGCGAACGTCTGATACAACGCACGCTCTTCGCTCTCTGCCGGCAACGCGGCGTAACTGGCCTGAGCACTGCGCACCTTGTCCACCAGCACGCCGATGCGCGTTTGCGCTTCTTGCAGACCTGCCGGGTCGCGGTTGACCAGAATCCGGAACGACAGAATCCGCAGGCGCAGAACGTTTTCCGTGACCACGCCAAGGTAGGTGACGCTGGGCAGTTGGTTGGTATCCATGTCGATGGAAGCCTGGCGGATGGTCGACATACGGTTGACGGCGAACACACCAAGGACAATCACCAGCAAGGCGATAAAGGCAAAACCGAGGAAGGCACGGGGCGCGATATTCAGGTTACGCAAGGACATGGTTGGACTCTCGGATAGAGGTAACTGCGAGCGTCCTTGCCATCATCACTGGACCTTGGGGGCGGGACCAGTCAGGCGTCACTGTTCGAGGGAATCTGTGTGCGCCTGATCTCTGTATCGGCGGGGCTTTAGGAAGATTTCGTGTAAAGCGAAAATATTTTTCAAGGTGTTTCACCACTGAAACACCGTGAAGCTTGGCCTACTTCTGTGGCGAGGGAGCTTGCTCCCGCTGGGCTGCGAAGCGGCCCTATATCCTGCCACCACGTATCATAAGTCTCACCGCATCAGCCGGATTGACGACTGCTGCGCAGCCGAGCGGGAGCAAGCTCCCTCGCCACAACATCTTCAGGGCATCAGCTATTGAGTTTAGCCATCTGCCAGACCCGGGCGATGTCCGTCGCCCGTTCGCGCAACAAGCGTGGAGCTTCGGCACAGGCCTGCTCCAGGGTCATCGGGCCGCTGGTGACGGCGAATGCGGCGTCGATTCCGTGCTCGTAGAGTTCCTGATAACCCTCACCCAAGGTGCCGGCGATGACGATCACCGGCACGCCGTGCTGCTTGGCAATCCGCGCCACGCCGAACGGTGTCTTGCCGCGCAGGGTTTGCGCGTCGAACCGCCCTTCTCCCGTGATCACCAGATCGGCGCCGTTGACCGCTTCGGCCAGCCCGACCAACTCGGCCACCACTTCCACGCCGGCCTGAAATTGCGCGCCAAGAAACGCCTTGGCCGCAAAACCCAATCCCCCCGCCGCACCACTACCCGGCTCATCGCGAACGTCCTTGCCCAACGCTTGCGCGCAGAGCTCGGCGAAATGCCCCAGCGCCTGATCCAGTTGCTGCACTTGTGCCGGTGAAGCGCCCTTTTGCGGGCCGAAAATCGCCGAGGCGCCGTGCGGGCCGCACAGCGGATTGTTGACGTCGGCGGCGATGTCGAAGCGCACGTGGGCCAGACGCGGATCAAGCTCGCTCAAGTCCAGTCGCGCCAGTTGTGCCAGCGCCAAGCCGCCCGGCACCAATGGCTGACCCTGCGCATCGAGCAATTTCACCCCGAGCGCCTGCATCGCGCCGGCGCCGCCGTCGTTGGTGGCGCTGCCGCCAATCGCCAGAATCACCCGTTGCGCGCCGGCATCCAGCGCGGCGCGAATCAGTTCGCCGGTGCCGAAGGTGCTGGTGATGCAGGCATCGCGTTGCCCCGTAGGCACTAATTGCAAACCACTGGCCTCGGCCATTTCGATGATCGCGGTGTGATTGTGTGGCAACCAGCCCCACGCGGCGTCGACCGGCGCACCCAGCGGCCCGCGTACTCGGGTGCGGCGCAGTTCACCCTCGCATGCGGCGAGAATCGATTCCACCGTGCCCTCGCCGCCGTCGGCCATCGGGCATTTGACCAGTGTTGCTTGCGGCCAGACTTGCGCCAACCCCAGCGCAATGGCTTCGGCAACGCCTTGGGCACTCAGGCTGTCCTTGAACGAATCGGGGGCGATGACGATCTTCATGCGAATTCTCCAGTTCCAAGGCTCCTCATGCTGCCAGTCGGCCTGCGCATTGACGCCGGTCCGCTGCACAAGCGCGGTGGGCGTTTATTGTTCATTTCTACAAAAGCCTTGGGGATGAATGTTGTGGCCCTATCGCGAGCAGGCTCACTCCTACAGGGGAATGCATTTCAAATGTAGGAGTGAGCCTGCTCGCGATGGCGTCTCTGAAAACACCCGATCAACTCGGGTCAGTCTGCGGCAGCAATTGCACCCCGAGATATAGCGCCAGCATCCCGTCGAGCTTCAGCGGATCTACCCCGCTCAACTCGGCAATCCGCTCCATCCGATAACGCAAGCTGTTGCGATGAATGCCCAGCGCATCGGCGCAGGCCTGACTCTGCCCGTCGTGTTCACACCAACTGCGCAGGGTCGCGAGCAACTGGCCGTTACCGTCCTTGGCAATCACTTTGCGCAACGGTTTGAGCAGTTCATCCAGCGTGTCGTCATTGCGATGGCGCCAGAGCATCACCGGCAAGCGATAGCGATTGAGCGTCAGCAGTCGCGACTGCGGCAGCACCTCACGCCCATAAGCCAGCAGATCGCCAACCCGCCGATAACAGCGGCGTAACCCGGCCAGCCCATCCGCCTGCCCACCCACAGCGATGCGCAGAATGTTCCAGCCCAGGCCATCGAGTTTTTCCAGCAAACGATCATGCTCAACCGTTTGACTTGCGGGTCGGCACCACAGCAGCGATGACTTGGCCGAACTCACGCACCAGCTGTCCGGATAGCGCGAGGTCAACCACGCGCTCAGCGCCTCGACGGTCTGCCCCGGCCCATGCTCCAGACCCAGTTCGAACAGATACGGCACCCGGGTCAATTGCGGCTTGAGCCCCAGTTGCTGCGCCTCATCGACCAGCCGCGGCGAGTCGCCGGCTTCGCTCAACAGCAACGCCAGCAGGTCATCGCAACGCTGGCGCCGCCATTGCTGCTCGGCCTGCTGGTTGCGCTGACCGACGAGCATTTCGGCGGTCATGCGCACCAGTTCGGCGTAGGTGCGCAGTTGCTCCGGTTCGCCGGTGATGCCGAGCACGCCGATCAGGCGTTGATCGAGCATCAGCGGCAGGTTGATGCCCGGCTGCACACCCTTCAAGTGCACGGCGGTTTGTGCATCGATCTCTACCACCCGCCCGTTGGCCAGCACCAGTTGCGCACCTTCGTGACGGGTGTTGATACGCTCCAGCTCGCCGCTGCCAAGGATCAGGCCCTGGCTGTCCATGACGTTGACGTTGTAGGGCAAAATGGCCATGGCCCGGTCGACGATATCCTGAGCGAGGTCGTGATCGAGTTCGAACATGATCGGCAAAATCCTTAAGCAGCGGCGGCGGACGGTTGTTCACCCGCACAGGGTCTGGCGGCAAACCCTGTGCTCAGGCACAAAGACAATCCGGCCACAGGTGGCCGAGACTCTCGGGGCGATCAACGTTAACCTGTGCATCGCAAAAAATCATAATAAAGAGAGAGCCGCTATGTCGCAGAGCGCCGCAGCTACCCAGACCATCGACGACGGTAAAAACGCCGTCTACAAACGCATCACCCTGCGTTTGATCCCCTTCATCTTCATCTGCTACCTGTTCAACTACCTCGACCGGGTCAACGTTGGCTTCGCCAAACTGCAGATGCTCGACGCATTGAAGTTCAGTGAAACTGTATACGGCCTCGGTGCCGGGATCTTCTTCATCGGCTACGTGCTGTGCGGCGTGCCGAGCAATCTGGCCCTGACCCGATTCGGCCCGCGACGCTGGATCGCGCTGATGATGATCACTTGGGGCACGCTGTCGACCTGCCTGTTGTTCGTCACCACCCCGACCCAGTTCTACACCCTGCGCCTGTTCACCGGTGCGGCCGAAGCCGGGTTCTTCCCGGGTGTGGTGCTGTATCTTTCGCAATGGTTTCCGACGTTCCGCCGTGGCCGGATCATGGCGCTGTTCATGTCGGCAATTCCGGTCTCGGGCCTGCTTGGCAGCCCGTTCTCCGGCTGGATCCTCAATCATTTCGCCGCCGGGCAAGGCGGACTGGCCGGCTGGCAGTGGATGTTCCTGCTGCAAGGCATTCCGACCGTAATCCTCGGCGCCCTCGCCTATTTCCTGCTCAGCGACAGCTTCGCCAATGCCAAGTGGCTGAGCCCGCACGAGCGCGCGGTGCTTGAGGCGGATCAGGCCGAAGACCTGGCGAACAAACCGAAAACCACCTCGGACTCGCTGCTCGCGGTGTTCAAGAACCCAGCGATCTGGGCTTTCGGCTTGATCTACTTCTGCATCCAGAGCGGCGTGTACGCGATCAACTTCTGGCTGCCGTCGATCATCAAGAACCTCGGTTTCAGCGACAACCTGGTGATCGGTTGGCTGAGTGCGATCCCCTATCTGCTGGCGGCGGTGTTCATGCTGCTGGTCGGGCGTTCGGCGGACTTGCGCAAAGAGCGTCGCTGGCACTTGGTCGTACCGATGCTGATGGGCGCCCTCGGTCTGCTGATCGCGGTGAACTTCGCCGCCAACCCGGCCATCGCCATTCTCGGCCTGACCATTGCCACCATGGGCGCGCTGACCGGTCTGCCGATGTTCTGGCCAGTGCCGACTGCCCTGTTGAGCGCGGGCGCCGCGGCCGGTGGTCTGGCGTTGATCAACTCGATGGGGCAAATGGCCGGTTTCCTCAGCCCGTACCTGGTGGGTTGGGTCAAGGACAGCACCGGTTCGACCGATGCGGCGTTGTATTTGCTGGCGGGTGTGATTGTTGGCGGGAGTTTGCTGGCATTGCGCATGACGCGGACGCTGCGCGCGTAATCACGCTTCCAGATCAAAAGATCGCAGCCTGCGGCAGCGCCTGCACGGAAATACGCGTTTCCCTGTAGGAGCTGCCGCAGGCTGCGATCTTTTTTTGCTCACTGATTGCAACGCCCGAACTTGCCAATGACGGAAAAATCCCGCAAAAACGCACGAATTTTTAAAGGATTTTTACCAATGAGCTCGATACTCGATCTGGAGATCTTCGTTCGCGTGGCCGACTCCGGCAGCATCTCCGCCGCTGCCCGCGCGCTGGAACTGACGCCGGCCGCCGCAAGCATCGCCTTGAAGCGTCTGGAAACCCGCCTCGGCATCCGCCTGCTCGCGCGCTCTACCCGAAGCATGCGTCTGACCGAAGAAGGTCGGCGTTATCTCGACAGCGTGCGCCTCGCCCTGTCCGCCCTGGCCGAAGGTGAGCAGGCACTGAAGCAACACGGCGAAGGCCTCAGCGGTGTGCTGCAACTGGCGGCGCCCTCGGACTTCGGGCGCAACGTGTTGTTGCCGTGGCTGGACGATTTCAAACGTGAACACCCGAATATTCAACTGCAATTGCTGCTCAACGATCGGCACGCCGATCTGTTCCGCGAAACCGTGGATGTCGCGCTGCGCTTTGGTGTGCCCAGTGATTCGACGCTGGTAGCGTTGCCGATTCTGCCGGCGCATCGCCGTGTTGCCTGCGCCAGCCCGGACTATCTCGCCCGCCATGGCACACCGCAACATCCCGGCGAACTGCGCGAACACAGCGCCCTGCTCTACCTGCGCAATGGTCGGCCCTACAACACCTGGCGCTTCAGTCGCGAGGACGAAACGCTGGAAGTGGAAGTCCACGGCGATTACTTCAGCGATGACGGCGAAGTCGCGCGACGCTGGGCCGTGGCCGGGCATGGCATTGCCTACAAAGCCTGGCTGGACGTCGCCGAGGATGTGCGCGGCGGACGCCTGCTGACGCTGTTCGATGACTGGCATGGCGAGAGCGTGCCGTTCAATCTGCTGTGCCCGCATCGGGTGCAGGTGTCCGAACGCGTTCGGGTGTTGCAGGCGTTTTTGCAGACGCGTTGCGCAGCGCTCAGCCGATAATTCACTTTGCCCCGTCGGATGCTTCTGGTATTTGATTGGAGTTTTCCCACCCGATAAAAGGATTTCGGCATGAGCTACCGCACACTGGGGCACTCGGGGTTGCAGGTGTCCACCCTCACCCTCGGCACGATGATGTTTGGCGAGCAGACCAGCGCCGAGGACTCGCTGCGCATCATCGACAAGGCCTGGGATCAGGGCATCAATTTCATCGACACCGCCGACGTCTACACCAACGGCCGCTCGGAAGAAATCGTCGGCGAGGCGATTGCCCGCCATCGGCACGAATGGGTGTTGGCAACCAAGGTCGGTTTCGGCCCGGCGGACGGCGTGCCGAACCGCAGCGGCTTGAGCCGCAAGCACATCTTCAATGGTCTGGAGGCCAGCCTGACCCGTCTTGGCACCGATTATCTCGACATCTATTACCTGCACCGCGAAGACCACAACACGCCGCTGGAAGTCAGCGTATCGGCAATTGGCGACCTGATTCGCCAAGGCAAAATTCGCTACTGGGGCCTGTCGAACTATCGCGGCTGGCGCATCGCCGAGGTGATTCGCATCGCTGACAAGCTCGGTATCGACCGCCCGGTGATCAGTCAGCCGCTGTACAACATCGTCAACCGTCAGGCCGAGACCGAGCAGATCAGCGCCGCGCAAACCTATGGCCTCGGCGTGGTGCCTTACAGCCCGCTGGCCCGCGGCGTGCTCAGCGGCAAGTACGCACCCGACGCCACTCCCGACGCCAACAGCCGCGCCGGGCGTCAGGACAAACGCATTCTGGAAACCGAATGGCGCGTGGAATCGCTGCGCATCGCCCAGCAGATTCAGCAGTACACCCAGGGCCGTGGCGTCGGGATTGTCGAATTCGCGATTGCCTGGGTGCTGAATAACAGCGCGGTGACCTCGGCGATTGTCGGGCCGCGCACCGAACAGCAGTGGGATGCTTATACCAAGGCGCAGGCGGTGCAGATCACGGCGGAGGATGAAGCGTTTATCGACTCGCTGGTGACGCCGGGGCATGCTTCGACGCCGGGGTTTAACGATGTGAGCCATTTTGTGTCAGGCCGTAAACCGCGTCAGGCCTGAAAGCCTCACAAGCCGGGCATCAGCGGCGTCAGCAGATTACGAGGGCAACACAAATCCATTGTGGGAGCCTGCTCGCGAAGAGGCCGGCACATTCAACATCTGCGTTGTCTGGCACACCGCTTTCGCGAGCAGGCTCGCTCCCACAGGTTTTGTGCTTATCTTCAGGATGTGGGAAATATTGATCACTCGGCCAATATTCAGCACAAAAACCACGTATCCTGCGCGCCCTGTTTGATCACCATCCGCGAGGACAGTTTGTCTAAAGGTATCGCTCTATCGGTTTCAGCTTCGGTGCTGTTTGCCGTCATGTATTACTACACCTCGCTGCTCACCCCGTTGAGCGGCGTGGAAATCTTTGGCTGGCGGATGCTCCTGACCGTGCCGTGCATGACCGTGTTCATGCTGGTGTCGGGTGAATGGCGGCGGGTGCTGGAGTTGCTGCGCAAGGTGGCGGGCTATCCAAAGCTGATTGGCGGTCTGATTGTTTCGTCGGGTTTGCTCGGCGTGCAGTTGTGGCTGTTCATGTGGGCGCCGCTCAACGGCTACAGCCTCGATGTGTCGCTGGGTTATTTCCTGTTGCCGCTGGCGATGGTACTGACCGGGCGCATTGTGTACGGCGACAGCCTGTCGTACCTGCAGAAAATCGCGGTGTTCTTTGCCGTTCTCGGCGTGGCGAACGAGCTGTATCGGGTCGGCGGATTTTCCTGGGCGACCCTGGTGGTCGTGGTCGGTTACCCGCTGTATTTCGTCCTGCGCAAACGCCTGAAGACCGACAACCTGGGCGGTCTGTGGGTCGACATGACCTTGATGCTGCCGGTGGCGTACTGGTTCGTGCGCGGTGGTGAGCAAGGTTTCGCCGTGTTCGATCAGTATCCGGGCTTGCTCTGGCTGATTCCGCTGCTCGGTCTGATCAGTGCTTCGGCGCTGGTGGTGTACATCATTGCCAGCCGCTTGCTGCCGTTCAGCCTGTTTGGTTTGCTCAGTTACGTCGAGCCGGTGTTGCTGCTCGGCGTGGCGCTGTTGCTCGGTGAAAGCATCAAGGCCGGCGAGTGGCTGACCTACATTCCGATCTGGCTCGCCGTTGTGGTGCTGATCTTCGAAGGCTTCAAACACCTGATGCGACAACGCAGGTCTTAAAAGCAACACAAAACTACTGTGGGAGGGGGCTTGCTCGCGAAAGCGTCAGTTCAGTCAACAACGACCTTGAACGAAAGACCGAATTCGCGAGCAAGCCCGCTCCCACAGTTTTTTCTGACGCAAAAAAATCCCGGCTGTGCATGACTGCAAGCCGGGATTTTTTCATTCTGGCGGCGGATTACTCGGTCGCGAGCACACCACGACGCACCTGATCACGCTCGATCGATTCGAACAGGGCCTTGAAGTTACCCTCGCCGAAACCATCATCGCCTTTACGCTGGATGAATTCGAAGAACACCGGGCCCATCAGGGTTTCCGAGAAGATCTGCAGCAGCAGGCGCTTGTCGTCCGGGTTCGACGAGCCGTCGAGCAGGATGCCGCGCGATTGCAGCTGGTCAACCGGCTCGCCGTGGTTCGGCAGGCGGCCTTCGAGCATTTCGTAGTAGGTGTCCGGCGGCGCGGTCATGAAGCGCATGCCGATCTTCTTCAACTGATCCCAGGTCTTGATCAGGTCGTCGGTGAGGAACGCCACGTGCTGAATGCCCTCGCCGTTGAACTGCATCAGGAACTCTTCGATCTGCCCGGCGCCCTTCGACGACTCTTCGTTCAGCGGGATGCGGATCATGCCGTCCGGAGCGGTCATCGCTTTCGAGGTCAGGCCGGTGTATTCGCCCTTGATGTCGAAATAGCGGATCTCGCGGAAGTTGAACAGCTTCTCGTAGAAGTTGGCCCAGTAGGCCATGCGGCCGCGGTACACGTTGTGGGTCAGGTGGTCGATGATTTTCAGACCGGCACCGACCGGGTTGCGATCAACGCCCTCGATGAACACGAAGTCGATGTCATAGATCGAACTGCCTTCACCAAAACGGTCGATCAGGTACAGCGGCGCGCCGCCGATGCCCTTTATCGCTGGCAGGTTCAGCTCCATCGGGCCGGTTTCGATGTGGATCGGCTGAGCACCGAGTTCCAGTGCGCGGCTGTAGGCCTTTTGCGAATCCTTCACGCGGAACGCCATGCCACACACCGACGGGCCGTGTTCGGCCGCGAAGTACGAAGCGACGCTATTGGGTTCGTTGTTGAGGATCAGGTTGATCGCGCCCTGACGGTACAGGTGCACGTTCTTGGAGCGGTGGGTCGCGACTTTGGTGAAGCCCATGATCTCGAAGATCGGCTCCAGGGTGCCAGGAGTCGGCGATGCGAACTCGATGAACTCAAAGCCCATCAGGCCCATTGGGTTTTCGTATAAATCTGCCATGGTGACGCCTCATCATTCTTATCAATTAACCAGAGTTATTTGTCAGTAATGCTGAGACCGGCGGGAGGTGCGCAGGAGATGCCTCGCACACTGCGGGCGAGGAAGTCACCGTAGATCAGTTGAAACCCGAATATCTTCATTGTCGACCCAAGGCTCTTGCGGGCGAGGCTTCTGCTGCCAGAAGACGTTTATTATTGTATGCGTAACCCGATTCTACACAGCGTAAATAGGGTTGTCTGCCCTCTCTATAAAATCCGCCTTTTTCGCATCGGTGCAAGGGGTTTGTTGCACAGGTAAATCCCGACCAGCACCAACCCGCCGCCCAGGCACATGCTCAACGTCAGTTGCTCGCCGAGCAGCAGCGCGCCGAGCACCACCGCGGTCAGCGGATTCAGGGCAATGAACACGCCGGATCGGGTCGCGCCGATTTTGCGGATGCCATCGTAGTAGCCGATGTAAGCCAGCGCCGAGCCGAACACGCCGAGGTAAATCAGACTCAGCCATTGTGCCGTGCCAAGGCTGATCAAGGCTGCCCCGCTCACCTCGCCACTTAGCGTCGCCAGCGCCCACAGCATCGCGCTGCCGATCAACACCGAAAAGGTCACGGTCTGCAGCGGGCCGATGGATTGGTTCAGCCCTCGGGAAAACAGCGAGTAAACACCCCAGCTCAACACGCAGCCAAAAATCAATAGATCACCGATCCACGCATCGGGTGTCACGGCAAGTAATTGCGGGTCACGGCTGACAATCACCAGGCCGGCGCCCGTGATGCAGATCGCGATACCGGCGACTTTCGCCCGACCCAGGCGCTCTTTGAACAACAACCACGAGGCCAGACCGATCACCGCCGGGTTCAACGCGACAATCAACGAAGCCCGTGAAGCGTTGATGTACCGCAGACCATAAAAGAAGCACAGGTTGTAGAGGAAAATGCCGAAGAACCCGAGCAACGTCAGTTGCAGCCATTGCCCGGGTGTCGGTCGCGCCAACGGGATACGCGCTATCCACAGAAACCCGAGCAACGCCACGCTGGCGAGCAGGAAGCGCAGGCTGGCGGCGAACAACGGGCTGAGGCTGCCCGTCAGAAAACGCCCTGCGACAAAGGTCCCGCCCCAAATCATGGTTACCGCTGCCAGCGTCAGGTAAACCGGCCGGTCGGAGGCCGTTAGGTGGGTTTGCTCAAGGTTGCGCATGATGTTCCAAACGAAAGAAGTTGAAGGATGGCGTATCATTCACCTCATGCCCTCTCATCGTAAAATGAGTAAACACTCATGACCCTCACCCAACTGGAGATCTTCTCGCTGGTCGCCGAACTGCGCGGATTTACCCTCGCTGCCCATCGTCTGGGGATTTCGCAGTCGGCGATATCCCACGCGATGAAATCGCTGGAACAGGAGTTGGGCGTGGAGTTGTTGCGGCGACACCAGTCGCAGGTGGAGCTCACCGATATCGGCGAGCAACTGCTGCAGCGCGCACGGGCCATGCTCGGTCTGGCCAACACGTTGCGACAGGAGGCGGCCGATGCGCGGGGCATGAAAAGCGGTACGTTGCGTATTGGCTCATTCGGCCCGACGTCATCGATCAAGTTGCTGCCGAAGATTCTGCAGCGCTATCGCGAAGTGCATCCGGGCATTGAAGTACACATTGATGAGGGACCGGACCGGCAGGTGCTGCGGTGGCTGGAGGAGCGGCGAATCGACGTCGGTTTTGTGGTGCTGCCCGAGGAGCGCTTCGACACTTTTGCTCTGGTCGAAGATCAGATGGTTGCCCTGCTGCCGTCCAATCACCCATTGGCCGCACAGGCCGCACTGAGCCTCAAGGATCTGTGCACTGATCCATTTGTGCTGACCGAGGCCGGCTCATCGGAACTGGTTTCGCGTCTGTTCAGCGCCGCGCGCCTGCAACCGAACATTCGCTATCGTTGCTCGCAATTGCTCAGTACGCTGGACGTCGTCAGCCGGGGCGATGCAATCACCGTCGTCGCCGAAGGCTCGTTGCCGGACACTCCTGCCCCACGTTACGTGAAGAAACCGCTGTTGCCGGCGGTGCAACGCCTGATCGGCCTCGCTGTCCTCGATCAGCGTCAGGCGTCGCCCGCCACGCGGGCATTTATCGAACTCGCTATACAGATCAACCAGCCGTGAGCAGCACAAGCGCCAACGGCCATCTATCATCCCTTCTGACTCCGCTGTTTTCACCGGTGCGCCGTTGCCAGGCCAGCATTCGAGAGTTCCAATCCATCGCAACAGGATGCGCCTATGCCCTTGACCGTCAGACCCCGCCGCAAACGCAGCGTACGCATTTTTGTGAGCCTGCTTTGTGGTGTTTTGCCCGTCCTGCTAGGCGGCGGGATTCTGTATCTGCAAGCCGAACGCACCTTGCAACAGAGCACGCAAAATACCGCCGAGGAGGCGTTGCGCCAGTTTGAACTGATGCTCGACAACACCGCCCAGGCCGCCAGCGAACTGCTGCCCTTGGCCGGTCAGCCCTGCGACAGCGTCAAACTGGCCTTGCGTGAACAGGTGACCCGTCGACCTTTTGTGCGCTCGACCAATCTGGTGTGGGACAACAACCTCTATTGCAGCTCGCTGTTCGGGGAGTTCAAGGAGGCCGTGAACCCGGGTGACTATACGCAGGGCAAACTGTGGTTGATGAATGGCAACCCCGTCACGCCCAACACCGCGCTGTTGGTGTATCGCCTCAGCGAAGGTCGCGGCGGCGCGCTGACCACGCTCGACGGCTATCATCTGAGTAACATCCTGCGCCTGATCGGCCGGCAGACGCTGCTGTTGTTGCAGGTCGGCGATAACTGGCTGTCCGCCGATGGCAAAGTGCATCAGGGCGCCCTGCCGCCGTTGCCGGTGGCGCAAAGCATGCTCGCGTCTTCGCGCTATGCCTTCAGTGTCAGTGCAGGCTTCCCGCAGGGGCAAACGTGGCGCTACATGGCCGGCGAATACCCGCCGCTGTTCAGTCTGCTGATATTTTTCGGGGTGATCGCGGGCGCTATCGCCCACGTCCTGCAACGGCGCGCCACCTCGCCTAGCCATGAGATGCTGCGCGCGCTGGAGGCTGGCGAATTCATTCCCTACTTCCAGCCGGTGGTGCATGGCGACAGCCGGAAGTGGTCCGGCGCTGAAGTGCTGATGCGCTGGAATCACCCCAAGGAGGGTCTGGTGCGTCCGGATCTGTTCATTCCGTTTGCCGAACATTCAGGCCTGATCGTGCCCATGACTCGTTCGCTGATGCAGCAGACAGCCGCCCTGCTCGGCCCGTTGTCGGCGGAGTTCGACAAACCGTTCCACATCGGCATCAACATCACCGCCAGCCATTGCCAAGATCTGCAACTGGTCGAAGACTGTCGCGGGTTTCTCGCTGCTTTTGCCCCCGGCAGTATCAACCTGGTGCTGGAGCTGACCGAGCGCGAGCTGATTGAGCCAACCGATGTCACGCACCTATTGTTCGAGCAGTTGCACGCGCTGGGGGTAATGATCGCCATCGACGATTTCGGTACCGGCCATTCAAGTCTGGGCTACCTGCGAACATTCAATGTCGATTTTCTCAAGATCGACCAGAGTTTCGTCGCGATGATCGGCATTGATGCGCTGTCGCGGCATATTCTGGACACGATTATCGAACTGTCGGCCAAGCTCGATTTGGGTATTGTTGCCGAAGGTGTAGAAACTCAGGCTCAGGCTGACTATCTGACCGCACACCACGTCAACTTCCTGCAGGGCTATCTGTTCGGAAAACCCATGCCTGGCGCCGACTTCATCGATGCATTAAGTCACCATTAACTAAAAATAAATTAAGCCCGGCGCTGCGACCGGGCGCACCAAATTGATACAAAACACCACTGTTGTTACATGACGACAAGATCAGGATTTACTCTTGGCGCATTAACTACTACAATTTTTTCAGCCTGTGCAAGATTGGCAGGTGAGCCATTATCACCGAGTCGCTTCAAGGCTCTTGGCTTATAGCTTTGTTTGCGGTTGGTATCAGCCAAACACACTATTGGAGTAAAGATATTGTCCAGACTCGCTGAATTTCGTGCAGCTGAAAAGGCCCTTCAGGAACAGCTCAAGCAGTTGGAATCACTGAAGAACGATGCCGGGCTCAAGAAAGAAATCGAATTCGAAGAAAAGCTCCAGGGGCTGATGAAAACCTACGGCAAAGGCCTGAAAGACATCATCGCCATCCTCGATCCGAACCCGTCCAAGTCCGGCCTGCAAGTGTCTGCCGCACCGAAAACCCGCCGCGCTCGCGTGGTCAAGGTCTATCAGAACCCGCACACCGGTGAACTGATCGAAACCAAGGGCGGCAACCACCGCGGCCTGAAAGCCTGGAAGGAACAGTACGGTGCAGCCACCGTTGATTCCTGGTTGCGCGGTTAATCTTGCGTCAACAAACAAGCCCTGCTCTATGCAGGGCTTTTTTTTCGACAATATCTAACAAAAGCAACGATTTCCCCCGCGCTAATTATCAATTCGCTTTAACACCCACAAGACGTGAGGCCAAACAGTTTGCGCCAGGATGTTGCGGCCGTAACCGCTGCTAAACTTTGTGCTTAATTCCTTCGGGTATCTAAACCCGTAGCGGTGCAAACAGACGCTTAAAGTTTCAAGCTGTTTCTCACTGCGACTATTTCCTCGGCGCTCGCCTTATAAACCTCAGCCTGACCCGCGTAAGAAAGTACATAAGCCTTATCCGTCGCGACCGCAGCAACCAATGTTTGCGACAACACATGACGGCCGTTTTCGGTGATCGTGCAGGTGGTCTCCAGTGCATCCAGAGCGGCGAGTTTTGCCGGATGTATCTTGTTGCAAACGCTTTGATAGCCACCCTGGAAGAAGTCTTTCTGAATAGATTTGCGCATTTCCAGCAGGACACCCTGCACATTGACCTGATGGCCTGCCTCAACCTGGCTCATGGTCAACTCCATCACCATCACCTGATTGCCGTCAGCATCGTTTTTCACCGCGCGCTGGCGCGAAACCTGAGGGGCTTGATCAGGCAGCGCCTCTACTTCCCAGCCTGAAGGCCAGGTGATACTGGGCTGATCCGCCAGCGCCGGACCGGCAAGCAGCGATGAGAAAAGGCAAACGAACAGCGCTTTGAACGGTCGGATCATTACCAGAGGCACTCGCAGATTGAGCAGCAAAGTCTGAGGCCCGGCCGCCCACAGAGCAAGCCGCGCATTCGGTTTGGCGATGCCGCCCCGCATGCGTATCATTGCGTCCATTCACTCGCCCCATTGTTACGGAGGGCCTATGAGCCTGCACGAACTGAACACTTTCCCCGGCGTCACCGCCACTCCAGACAGCGCAACCCGCAACTTCGTCTTCAACCACACCATGCTGCGTGTGAAGGACATCACCCAGTCGCTGGACTTCTACACCCGCGTACTGGGCTTCTCGCTGGTTGAAAAGCGTGATTTCCCGGAAGCCGAATTCAGCCTGTACTTCCTCGCGCTGGTCGACAAGGCGCAGATCCCGGCCGACGCCGCCGCCCGCACCGAATGGATGAAGTCGATCCCCGGCATTCTGGAACTGACCCACAACCACGGCACCGAAAACGACGCCGACTTCGCCTATCACAATGGCAACACCGACCCACGCGGTTTCGGCCACATCTGCATCTCGGTGCCAGACATCGTCGCCGCGTGCGCACGTTTTGAAGAGCTGGGCTGTGATTTCCAGAAGCGCCTGACTGATGGCCGCATGAAAAGCCTGGCGTTCATCAAGGACCCGGATGGCTATTGGGTTGAAATCATTCAACCTGCGCCGCTGTAACTGACTGCAAATTTCTCCTGTAGGAGTGAGCCTGCTCGCGATAGCGGTGTGTCAGGCCATGATGTTTTGAATGTGCAGCCGCCATCGCGAGCAGGCTCACTCCTACAATTGGATTGTGTCAGGCATAAAAAACCCATGATCGCTCATGGGTTTTTTCGTTTCAGCGACTGCCGTTTTACGCCGGCGCGGAAGTACGGATCAAGTGATCGAACGCGCTGAGGGAAGCCTTGGCACCCTCGCCCACCGCAATCACGATCTGCTTGTACGGCACAGTGGTCACGTCGCCGGCCGCGAAGATCCCCGGGATCGACGTCTCGCCACGGTTGTCGACGATGATTTCACCACGCGGCGACAGCTCGATGGTGCCTTTGAGCCAGTCGGTGTTCGGCAGCAGACCGATCTGTACGAAAATCCCTTCCAGCTCGACGCTGCGCAGTTCGTCAGTATT
Source organism: Pseudomonas sp. AM14(2022) (assembly GCF_036346455.1). Classification (NCBI taxonomy): domain Bacteria; kingdom Pseudomonadati; phylum Pseudomonadota; class Gammaproteobacteria; order Pseudomonadales; family Pseudomonadaceae; genus Pseudomonas; species Pseudomonas sp. AM14(2022). The sequence continues at coordinate 212,614 of NZ_JAOTNY010000009.1, read as the reverse complement.
GCGATCCTTGTAACGCAGGCCGTTGACCTTCTCGCCATTACCGGTGACTTCAGTGGTTTGCGCACTGGTGATCACGGTGACGTTTGGCAGGCTGTGCAGTTTGCGTTGCAACACCGCGTCGGCACGCAGTTGCACGTCGAACTCCAGCAGTGTCACGTGGGCAACGATACCGGCCAGGTCGATGGCCGCTTCAACGCCGGAGTTACCACCGCCGATCACCGCCACGCGCTTGCCTTTGAACAGCGGGCCGTCGCAGTGCGGGCAGTACGCCACGCCCTTGTTACGGTATTCCTGCTCGCCCGGCACGTTCATTTCACGCCAGCGCGCGCCGGTCGCCAGGATCACGCTCTTGGCTTTCAGGGTCGCACCGCTGGCGAAGTGGACTTCGTGCAGCTCGCCGTTCTTGCCGGGAATCAGCTTGTCGGCTCGTTGCAGGTTCATGATGTCGACGTCGTACTGCTTGACGTGTTCTTCCAGCGCCGTCGCCAGTTTCGGGCCCTCGGTTTCCTGCACGGAAATGAAGTTCTCGATGGCCATGGTGTCCAGCACCTGACCGCCGAAGCGCTCAGCCGCAACACCGGTGCGAATGCCTTTACGGGCAGCATAGATAGCGGCCGACGCACCGGCCGGGCCACCGCCAACTACGAGCACATCAAAGGCTTGTTTGGCGCTGATTTTCTCGGCCTGACGCTCGATGGCGCCAGTGTCGAGTTTGGCGAGGATTTCTTCCAGGCCCATACGGCCCTGGCCGAAGTTTTCACCGTTAAGATAGATGCTCGGCACGGCCATGATCTTGCGATCGTTGACTTCGTCCTGGAACAACGCGCCGTCGATGGCGACGTGACGGATGTTCGGATTCAGCACGGCCATCAGGTTCAGCGCCTGGACCACGTCCGGGCAGTTCTGGCACGACAGCGAGAAGTAGGTTTCGAAACTGAACTCACCCTTGAGCGAGCGGATCTGTTCGATCACTTCGGCACTGGCTTTCGATGGGTGGCCGCCGACTTGCAACAGGGCCAGCACCAGCGAGGTGAATTCATGGCCCATCGGGATGCCGGCGAAACGCAGGCTGATGTCGGCACCCGGGCGATTGATCGAGAACGACGGCTTGCGGGCATCGGTGCCGCTGTCGATCAGGGTAATTTGGCTCGAAAGACTGGCAACGTCTTTCAGCAGGTCAAGCATTTCCCGGGATTTCGCACCGTCGTCGAGGGAAGCAACGATCTCGATCGGCTGGGTAACCCGTTCCAGGTACGATTTCAACTGGGCTTTAAGATTGGCGTCCAACATACGGGCGATCTCCTGTGTCTTTATTCGAGGCGAAAAAAAGCCCGAGCGAATCTCGCCCGGGCTTTTTAATGGGCGGTGCAGCTTACTGAAGTAGGTGCGGAGTCCCGCCCTGTGTTGCGTGCGTCACAGACTCAGATCTTGCCGACCAGGTCCAGGGACGGAGCCAGAGTGGCCTCGCCTTCTTTCCATTTGGCTGGGCAAACTTCGCCTGGGTGAGCAGCAACGTACTGAGCAGCCTTGATCTTGCGCAGCAGCTCGGAAGCGTCACGGCCAACGCCGCCATCGTTCAGTTCAACGATTTTGATCTGGCCTTCAGGGTTGATCACGAAGGTGCCACGGTCAGCCAAGCCAGCTTCTTCGATCAGCACGTCGAAGTTGCGGGAGATGACGTGGGTCGGGTCGCCGATCATGGTGTATTCGATTTTGCCGATGGCTGGCGAAGTGTTGTGCCAGGCAGCGTGAGCAAAGTGGGTGTCGGTCGAAACGCTGTAGATTTCCACGCCCAGTTTCTGGAACGCAGCGTAGTTGTCGGCCAGGTCTTCCAGCTCGGTTGGGCACACGAAAGTGAAGTCGGCTGGGTAGAAGAACACTACGGACCATTTGCCTTTCAGGTCAGCGTCCGAGACTTGTACGAAGTCGCCGTTTTTGAACGCGGTAGCTTTGAACGGTTTTACTTGGCTGTTGATGATAGGCATTGATGACTCTCCGTCAGGGTTGTGAATTCGATGGGTGAATCCTACCCACTCACTCGACGGATGGCTCATTGGCAAACCTGATGCTGCTGATTTGTTTTCGCTATTAGCGGACTGTATTAATAGAAGAAAACCATATCTACGACGAAGCCGGTTTATCCGTGATCCGGGCCATCCCGTGAAAGGGGCTGGCTTCAACATAGCGCATGGCTGACTTCATATCCTTCCAGCCGACGTAACTCATCAGCGATTTCAGATCCCAGCCGCTTTGATGCGCCCACGTGGCAAAGCCGCGACGCAGGGAATGGCTGGTGTAACGCTCGGCCGGGATGCCGGCGCGCTCGAGCGCCTGACGCAACAGCGGAATGATGCTGTTGGCGTGCAAACCCTCCTCGCTCAGATGGCCCCAGCGGTCAACGCCGCGAAACACCGGGCCGCGTACCAGCGCTGCCTCGGTGATCCAGTCGATATAAGCCTGCACCGGGCACAGCTTGAGCAGCGCCGGCGCCTGATACGTCTGCCCGAGGTTGTCGCGGTCGCCCTTGCTGCGCGGCAGGTAGAGGGTGATGCCGCTGCCGGCGTGCGCCTGCACGTGCTCAATCTGCAGACGGCACAACTCGTCACTGCGGAAGCCCCGCCAGAAGCCCAGCAGAATCAGCGCCCGATCGCGATAGGCCTTGAGTAACTGCGGACGATCCTGATTCTGCCTGGCACTACTGGCTTCCTGTTCCAGCCAGTCAACCACTTGCTGCAGATCGTGCAATTGCAACGGTTCGGCCTGTTTTTCCTGCGCCGGATGCAGTGCGCGAATGCCTTTGAACACTTTGCGCACCACCGGCGCCTTGGTCGGATCGGCAAAACCCTGACTGTTGTGCCACTGCGCCAGCGCTGACAGCCGCAGTTTCAGTGTGTTGATCGACAGCACCCCGGCATGCTCGACCAGATACCGCGCCACGCTGTCGGCGGTCGCTGGCAGGAAGCCGCCCCACTTCACTTCGAAATGCTCGATCGCAGAACGATAACTGCGGCGGGTGTTGTCACGGGTGGCGGCTTGCAGATAGCGATCGATCTCGCTCATGGACAGTGTTCTCGCAGGCGTACTGATTGCTGGATGAAAAACCCGATTCAGGGGTCTGACATTGGGTAATACCAGTATATCCCGCCTGTGATTAATCAAGCATTTAACTTTATTTTCAGCGTGGTACACTGCGTACTTTGGTGGCATGTACCACAGTACGTAATGGTAGGAGTTAAAATGGCCCGTGGTGGCGTTAACAAAGCAGTGGTGCAGATCGCGCGCTCAGCGATTCTGGCCCGAGGCGAACACCCCAGCATCGATGCAGTACGCATCGAACTGGGCAACACCGGTTCGAAAACCACGATCCATCGCTATCTGAAAGAGCTGGATGACGGCAGCCAACCGGTCGAAGTGTCCGCGGAACCGATCAATGACGAACTGACCGCACTGGTCTCGCGTCTCGCCCAGCGCCTGAAAGAACAGGCGCAAGAGCCGATCGAACTAGCGCGCGAGCAGTTCGAAGAGCAGCGCGAAACCCTGGAAGCGGAACTCAAGCAGGTGCGCCAGGCACTTGAGCAACTGGAACAACAGCACGACATTCAAGGCGCGGCGCTGGCCAAGGAATCCGAAGCGCTAAAAGAAACCCGCTCGATGCTGCAGACCGAGCAAACCCGCAACGCCGGACTCAATCAGGCGCTGGCTGATTTCGAATTGCGCCTGCAGGACAAGGACGAGCAGATCCGCTCGCTGGAAGAGAAACACCTGCACGCCCGCGATGCTCTCGAGCATTACCGCAACGCCACTAAAGAGCAGCGCGAGCAGGAGCAGGCCCGTCACGAAGGACAGCTGCAGCAGTTGCAGATGGAATTGCGCCAGGCGCAACAAAGTGCACTGGTGCGTCAGGACGAGATCACTCAGTTGCATCGCGATAACGAACGCCTGCTCACGGAAAACCGTGGCACCCAGCGCGAACTGAGCCTGATGCAGGATCAGCTCAAGCACAGCAACCAGCGTCAGGATCAGTTGCTGGAGCAAGCCACTCGCGTCGACAACGAACGCACCCTCCTCCAGGAACGCCTGCGCGTGGCCCTGCTGGAAAGTCAGACGCTGAAACAGGATGCCGACGAACAGCGGCAGCTCAATCAGTCACTGGAAAAGGAACTGACCAAGACTCAGGCCAGCCTCGAGGACAGCTTGCGTCTGGCGGCTACCGTTGCGGCAGCGCCAGACACAGCCAAAGCGAAGGACGCTTAAGCGCCGACCGGCGTACGCATGGTGACGAACTCTTCGGCGGCCGTCGGGTGCACCCCGATCGTGTCGTCGAAGTCACGCTTGGTCGCGCCAGCCTTCAGCGCGATCGCCAAGCCTTGGACAATCTCCCCCGCGTCCGGGCCGACCATGTGGCAACCGAGGACTTTGTCGGTCTTGCCGTCGACCACCAATTTCATCAGGGTTTTCTCCTGACACTCGGTCAGCGTCAGCTTCATCGGGCGGAAGCGGCTCTCGTAAATAACCACTTCATGCCCCGCTTCCCGCGCCTCTTCTTCGGTCAAGCCGACAGTACCGATGTTCGGCAGACTGAACACGGCGGTCGGGATCATCTTGTAATCCACCGGACGGTATTGCTCAGGCTTGAACAAGCGCCGCGCCACCGCCATGCCTTCGGCCAGTGCCACTGGCGTCAGTTGCACCCGACCGATCACATCACCCAGCGCCAGAATCGACGGCTCGCTGGTCTGGTATTGCTCGTCAACCTTGATGAAACCTTTGTCGGTGAGCTGCACATCGGTGTTTTCCAGCCCAAGGTTGTCCAGCATCGGACGCCGGCCCGTGGCGTAGAACACGCAATCGGCTTCCAGCACGCGGCCATCCTTGAGGGTCGCTTTCAGGCTGCCGTCAGGCTGTTTGTCGATGCGCGCGATGTCGGCGTTGAATTGCAGATCCATACCGCGCTTGGTCAGCTCTTCCTGCAGATGCTTGCGCACCGAGCCATCGAAACCACGCAGGAACAGATCACCGCGATACAGCAGCGTAGTGTTCGCGCCCAGACCGTGGAAAATCCCGGCGAACTCGACCGCGATGTAACCACCACCGACCACCAGTACCCGCTTCGGCAGCTCTTTGAGGAAAAACGCCTGATTGGAACTGATCGCGTGTTCGTGCCCCGGGATTTCCGGAATCTGCGGCCAGCCACCCGTGGCAATCAGAATGTTTTTCGCGGTGAAGCGCTCACCGTTGACCTCGACCTCGTGCGGGCCGACGATCTTCGCGTGGGCTTCGTGCAGGGTCACGCCGCTGTTGACCAGCAGGTTGCGATAAATGCCGTTGAGGCGATTGATCTCGCGGTCCTTGTTGGCGATCAGGGTCGCCCAGTCGAAATTCGCTTCGCCCAGGCTCCAGCCGAAACCGGACGACTGTTCGAAGTCTTCGGCGAAATGCGCGCCGTACACCAGCAGTTTCTTCGGCACGCAGCCGACGTTGACGCAGGTGCCGCCCAGGTAACGGCTCTCGGCCACCGCCACTTTCGCACCGAAACCGGCGGCGAAGCGCGCTGCACGTACACCGCCGGAACCGGCACCAATCACATAAAGGTCAAAATCGTAGGCCATTGCTATCTCCTCGGCAGGCCAACAGCATACCCGCCGCCGTCTATTGGGCAAGCGCCGTGAGCAGCTTTTCGCCCGTCTCGGCGAAGTCGGGAAATATCTCCAAATAATAATATTTCTTGTTTGTTACTAAATCGTCGTGCTGCGTCTCGTCTTTGAACCAATGGATTTTTTCCCTCGAAGACAAGGAGTCGGCTGCGATGTTCGCGCCCATTACCCGTTCCATGACCCTGACTGTCGGCTTGTTCAGCATGGCGTTGAGTCCCGATCTGCTGGCTGAAACCGATCCTGAAACAGCGCCACCATCCGCCGCCCAGGCGCTGGAACTGGACGCCACCAGCGTCAGCGCCGAAGGCCTCGGCGTTAACACTGAAAACACTGATTCCTACACCACGGGCGCGATGAGCACCGCGACGCGGCTGAACCTGTCGATCAAGGAAACCCCGCAATCGGTGTCCGTGGTCACGCGCCAGCAGATGGATGATTTCAAGCTCGGTACCTTGTCCGAAGCCATGCGCCAGACCACCGGCATCGTCGTGCAACACAACGACTCGGATCGGGTCAGCTATTCGGCGCGGGGTTACCCGATCAACAATTTCCAGATCGACGGAATGCTCAACACCTTCGGGCGCATGAAGTCAGACTCGGACACCATCATCTACGACCGCATCGAAGTGGTACGCGGCGCCACCGGCCTGACCACCGGCGCGGGTGATCCTTCAGCGACGATCAACATGGTGCGCAAGCGCCCGACTGCCCAGTGGCAGGCACTGGCCGGGGTCAGTGGCGGCAGCTACGACAACTACTACAGCTATGTCGATGTCGGCGGGCCGCTGGCCTTCGATGGTCGGCTGCGCGGGCGTACGGTGCTGGCCTATCGCGACAGCCAGTCGTTCCGCGACAAATACGCGCTGCAGCGCGAGGTCGGCTACGGCATTCTCGAAGCTGATCTGACCGACTCCACGGTGCTTGCCGTCGGTTACGACTATCAGGACAAGCAGGTTCAGGGCACCTCCTGGGGCACCGTGCCGTACTGGAACGCCGACGGCAGCAAGGCCGGCCTCGGACGGTCGACCAACATGGCGACATCCTGGAGTTCCTGGCCGCTGAAGGACAAGACCGCGTTCGTTACCCTGGACCAGCAATTGGGTAATGGCTGGAAGCTGAAGGCCGCCTACACCCACCGCGAAAGTGATACCGACGGCAAGGTCTATTACGGCGGCGCCGGTTTTCCCGAGACCGACCGCAGCGGCATGACGGCCTACATGGGGCACATGCTCGGCACGCAGAAAATGAGCGTGTACGACTTCAACCTGTCAGGGCCGTACCAGCTGTTCGGCCGCGAACACGAGATGATGTTCGGCTACGGCGAGGCGGAAAACCGCTCGACTTCGCCCTACGCCTTCAACAGTCCCCAAGCCGCCGACTACGGCAAGATCCGCGACTGGAAATACATGGGTGACATCGGCAAATTCGCCGACACTGTCACCAGCCTGCCGGGCGCGCGAGGCATCACCCGGCAGAAAGCCGGTTATCTCGCGACACGTCTGAGCCTGACCGATGAGCTGCATGCAGTACTCGGCAGCCGCTATGGCAGCTGGGACGAATCCAGCACCGATTACTACTATGATGCGCAGCAAAAACTGACCAGCACCGATGCCACCCATCAACGCCAGAATGATATCTGGACACCCTACGCCGGCCTGCTTTACGACCTGACGCCGGAGTACACGGTTTACGCCAGCTACACCGACATTTTCAAACCGCAGAGTAAGCGCGACAGCAACCGCAATTACCTCGACCCGGTGATCGGCAGCAACTACGAAGTCGGGCTCAAAGGCAGCCTGCTCGACGAACGCCTGAACCTGGCGACGGCAGTGTTCTGGAGCAAACAGGACAACGTCGCCGAGCGTGACAACTCGGTACCCCCGGACCCGGTGAGCGGCGAGGAGTTTTTCAAGTCCGGCGGCAAGGGTAACAAGGTCAATGGCTTCGAGGCCGAAGTGTCCGGGGAAATTCTCAGCGGCTGGAACATGACCGCCGGCTACACCTACACCCACTCCGTCGACGGCGAAAAACAGCGCAGCAACACCGCTCAACCACTGAACATGCTGCGGCTATCCACCGCCTATCGTCTGCCGGGCAACTGGCACGCATTGACCGTGGGTGGCGCGGTGAACTGGCAGAGCGACGTCTACGGCGCGGCCAACCGCCCGGTCGGGCGCGGCGCCAACGGCCGGATCATCACCGAACCGGCGCGGATCAACCAGGAGGCCTACACCGTGGTCAAGCTGATGTCGCGCTATGAGTTCGACAGGCATCTGTCGGCGTCGCTGAACGTCGATAACCTGTTCGACAAGAAGTATTACGACAACGTCGGCTTCTACAACGGCGTGTACTGGGGCGACCCGCGCACGGTGACCTTGAGCCTGGACTGGAAGCTCTGACCAATCCACGCAAACAAAACCCCTGTGGTGAGGGGATTCATCCCCGATGGGTCGCGAAGCGGCCCCACTCTCGAGGTGACGCGCAATGCGTCACCAAATCCCGTCGCCACCGCTGTTAACCCCGAGTTAATTCCCCGCCGGGACACTGTGCCCCGAGATCTGCTTCATGGACGAACGGCTCCCACGTTTTTCAGTAGGAGGCACCATGAAAACCACCACCGCCATTCTTGCCGGGCTACTCGCCCTCGGTTCCGCCAGCGCCTTTGCCGAGGGCGGCGCCGAACGCATGCGGCATTACTACGACAACTTCCCGGTCCACCACGCGCCAAGCGAACAGCCGACCGATAGCAAAGCAGCGGAACTGAAGGTTCCGAACGATCAGACCGCGCAAGTCACCGAGTCTTATCGCGACTGATTCACCGAGCAACCGATGGACCTCCGATGGCTCCGCTCTGGCCTCGGAGACGACAGTTGGGCGCCCTGTCCGGGGCGCCTTTTTTTATGCCTGCAGATCCTTGATCCAGAACAGCATACGGCCATGTTCCGGGTCGAACATGCCGGGGGCGAAGCCGAATTTGCGGTAGGAGTTCTGTGCCACCTCGTTGCCTTCGAGCACTTCCAGGGTGATCTTGCAGCAACCGCGCTGACGGCAGATTTCCTCGACCTTGCGCAGCATTTTCTGACTCAAGCCGAGGCCGCGAAATTTGCTCACGACCGCCACGTCATGGACATTGACCAGCGGCTTGCAGGCAAACGTCGAGAAACCTTCAAAGCAGTTCACCAGCCCTGCCGGCTCGCCACCGACGAACGCCAGCACACTGAACGCATGAGGCCTGCGCGCAAGTTCTTCCGGCACGCGACGCAACAGTTCCGGGTCAAGCGAATGGCCGCCGCCCATGGGATCTTCTGCGTAATGATTGAGCACGATGCCGATGGCTTCGGCGTGCAGTGGATTGGTGTAACTGGCTTGCAGCACAAGAATTTCTGCGGAATCCATTTCCATCCCCGATCATGGCCCCGGCGTGCAAAGTGCGCACCTGAAAGGCTGTTCGACCTTACCGCGAGGATGTTGCGGGCCACAACCGGATCTTTTGATTTCCAGGCGTCAGCGCCCCCAGATCAGCTCTTCGGTCCAGCCCAACTCGGCAAAATCCTGAGCACGCAACCCGCTCTCGCCGGCGCAGAAGAACTCATCCAGTTGCGGCGGTTTCACCGTGGTCGCGCTGAGCATCGCGTGCACCTGCCCACGATGATGAATCTGGTGCTCGAACAGGTGCGACAGCATACGCAAGCGACTGTCATGCTGCGGCGTTTCCCGGGCGATGGTGACGATCCGCCCCAGATCGGCATCGCGCAGTTGTTCGCAATAAGCGATCAAGCGGCGGTCCACGTGTGCCTGCTCTTCACGCAGCGCCGCGGCCTCGGTAAACGGCTCGTCATGGTTGAAAAACACATAGCAATCAGGATGCGGTTCGTCACCGCGCAACTCGCGTTCCAGAGCGTCGACGTAGAACCAGTCGCACGTCAGTATGTGATTGAGGGTGAGGCGGATACTCGGAAAGAAGCTCGTTCGCGGCGCCGCCAGCTCAGTGGCGTCGAGCTGATTCCAGGCTTTGCCGAGGCGATGATTGGCCCACGCGTTCTGGTAGGCCATGGTCAGTAAATGATGCGACAGCGGTTGGCTCATACTCGCGCCCTCTTCGCTCAGGATTCGGCAAAACGCTGCAACTGCATCTCCTGCAACCGGCTGAGGGTGCGCCGGAACGGGAATTCCAGATAACCCTCGGTGTACAGCGCCTCCATCGGTACCTGGGCCTCAATGTACAGCGGCACCTTACGGTCGTAACACTCGTCGACCAAGGCAATGAAGCGACGCACGCCGTCGTCGTGCACCGACAGTTGCGGCAACTCACGGTCACCGGCCACCACCTGCGCCGAGCCGTCCTCGGTGCCGCGAGCGATGCGCCCTTCGCGTTTCTGCGCGCTGAGGTTCGGCACGTCGCTCAACAGAATAGACCGATAGTTGTCGCACAGTGCGATGAAATCCATCGCGGCAAATGGTTGCTCGCAGAGATCGGCATAGCGGCACCAGAGCACCGTCGCACTGGCTTGCACCACGTTCAGCACACGATGGCCGACGGGCACCGGCTCGGCGCTGGCGGGCTGCCCGGCGTTGAGTGACTGGAAGACCTGCTCCAGAGCACTGCCCTGTCCCGGCGCAGCGACAAAATAGCGCTGCTGACCCGCGCCCGGATGCAGGCGATGATCCTCGGCACCATTTACCGCCACCACTTGCATGTGCGCCTTGATCGCGGCAATCGCCGGGACAAACCGGTCGCGGTTGAAGCCGTCGGCGTACAGCTCATCCGGCGGCAGGTTGGAGGTGCAGACCACCACCACGCCTTCGTCGAACATCACCTGAAACAGCCGCCCGAGAATGATCGCATCGCCGATGTCGTTGACGAACAGCTCGTCGAAACACAGCACCCGCACTTCCGCCGCCAACTCTTTGGCCAGCGCTCGCAGCGGGTCGGCGATGCCGGTCAACTGGAACGAGCGCTGGTGCACCCAGCCCATGAAGTGATGAAAGTGCTGCCGTCGCGCCGGCACCCGCAGGCTCTGATAGAACTGATCCATCAACCAGGTCTTGCCGCGCCCGACCGGGCCCCACAAATACACGCCGGTTACCGAACGGGCACCGGCGTGCAAGGCTTCATGGCATTTTTGCAAGGCCCAGACCGCATGCTCCTGGGCTTCATCCTGGATGAAACCGTTGTGCTCGATCGCGTGTTGCCAGGCGCTTAAAGGAGAGTCGAAAGTCATGCGCGGCAGTATGCCACGATGTCCCTGAAAAACAGGTGCCCTTTTGTGGGAGCGGGCTTGCTCGCGAAGGCGTCAGGCCAGCCAGCAGCATCGTTGAATGACACACCGCTTTCGTGAGCAAGCCCACTCCCACATGGGTTTTGTGGGGGGCAAAGATCGACTGTATATCTCGCGACCTCAAAACAGCGTGCAGCAACTGCCTGGAATACAACCTCCTGTGGGAGCGGGCTTGCTCGCGAAGGCGTCAAGTCAGCCAACATCACCGTCGAATGACACACCGCTTTCGTGAGCAAGCCCACTCCCACATGGGTTTCGTGGGGGGCAAAGATCGACTGTATATCTCGCGACCTCAAAACAGCGTGCAGCAACTGCCTGGAATACAACCTCCTGTGGGAGCGGGCTTGCTCGCGAAGGCGTCAAGTCAGCCAACATCACCGTCGAATGACACACCGCTTTCGTGAGCAAGCCCACTCCCGCATTGGCTTTGTGGGGGGCAAAGATCGACTGTATATCTCGCGACCTCAAAACAGCGTGCAGCAACTGCCTGGAATACAACCTCCTGTGGGAGCGGGCTTGCTCGCGAAGGCGTCAGGCCAGCCAGCAGCATCGTTGAATGACACACCGCTTTCGTGAGCAAGCCCACTCCCGCATTGGCTTTGCGGTGTTTTAAAGGTCGACTTTGTGTCGGGCGGCGTAGAGGCAGAGCATTTCCATCGCCAGGGTTGCCGCTGCCAGTGACGTCACGTCCGCATGGTCATAAGCCGGCGCCACTTCCACCACGTCCATGCCCACCAGATTGATCCCGCGCAAACCGCCGAGGATTTCCAGCGCCTGCACCGTGCTCAGCCCGCCACACACCGGAGTGCCGGTGCCCGGGGCAAAGGCCGGATCCAGGCAATCGATATCAAACGTCAGGTACACCGGGTGATCGCCGACCCGTGCGCGAATCGCCTCGACAATCGCCTCGCTGCCACGCCGATGCACCTGGCGGGCATCAAGCACGGCAAAGCCCTGATGGTCGTCATTGGTGGTGCGCAACCCGATCTGCACCGAACGCGCCGGATCCACCAGCCCTTCCCTGGCCGCATGCCAGAACATGGTGCCGTGATCGACACGTTTGCCGCCCTCGTCCGGCCAGGTGTCGCTGTGCGCATCGAAGTGGATGAGTGACAGCGCGCCGTGTTTACGTGCATGGGCCTTGAGCAACGGATAAGTGATGAAATGGTCGCCGCCAAACGTCAGCATCGCGCTGCCGGCATCAAGAATGCGCTCGGCGTGGGCCTCGATGCTTTCCGGGATGGTGTGCGGCGAGCCGTAATCGAAATCGCAATCGCCGTAGTCGATCACCGCCAGATGATCGAACGGGTCGAACGCCCACGGCCAGTGGCGTTCCCAGGCGATCCCGGTGGATGCGGCGCGAACCCCCCGTGGCCCGAAGCGTGCGCCTGGGCGGTTGCTGGTGGCGGTGTCGAACGGCACCCCGCTGACCGCCACGTCGACGCCGCGCAAATCACGGCTGTAGCGGCGACGCATGAAACTGGTGATCCCGGCGTAGGTGCTTTCGGCACTCGTGCCGTACAGGCTATCGCGGGTCATGGCTTGGTCATTGAGCATCGGCACGTCCATCGGTGTGCTCCTTTTATTATTGATGGCTACGGAAAGTGGTCCACAGACGCGTGCGCTGACGCATGTCCTTGAGGCTCATGCTGCGGTCGGCGTACAGGCGTTCGCGCATTTCGGCGGGCGGATAGATGTCCGGATCGTTGCGCACGGCTTCGTCCACCAGCGGCGTCGCGGCCTGATTGGCGGTGGCGAAAAACAGCGTATTGGTCAGCTCGGCCACCGACTCGGGGCGCAGCATGAATTCGATGAACGCCCGCGCCGCTTGCGGGTTTGGCGCGTCCTTGGGAATGGCCAGATTGTCCTGCCAGATCAGCGTGCCTTCGCGCGGAATCCGGTAGGCGACTTCGTAGGCTTTGTTGGCCTTGTGCGCCTGATCGGCCGCCATGCTCACATCGCCGTTGTAGGTCAGCGCCAGACAGACGCTACCATTGGCCAAATCGTTGATCTGCCGGCCGGTGGCGACATACAGCACCGAAGGCTGGAGTTTCTGCAACAAGGCTTCGGCGGCGGCCAGATCATTCTTGTCAGTGCTGTAGGGATCCTTGCCCAGGTAGTGCAGCGCCAGACCAATGACTTCCTGCGGCGAGTCGAGCACGGCAATCCCGCAGTCCTTGAGCTTGCTGGCGTACTCGGGTTTGAACAGCAGATCGAGGCTGTTCAGCGGCACGTCCGGCAAGCGCTTTTTCACCGCCTCGACGTTCAGCCCCAACCCGAGTGTGCCCCAGGTATAAAGCACGGCGTAGCGATTGCCGGGATCGACGGCGGCGAGTTTTTCCAGCAGATCGGGATCAAGGTTGGCGTAGCCCTTGAGGCCTTGATGCGGGATTTCCTTCAACGCGCCCGCTGCCAAACCCCGGGCCAGCACGCTGGACGACGGCACCACCACGTCATAACCGCTGCCACCGGTCAGCAGTTTGGTTTCCAGCACCTCGGAAGTATCGAAGGTGTCGTAGCGCACATGAATACCGGTTTCCTGCTCGAAACGCTGCAGCGTCTGCGCCGGCACGTAATCGGCCCAGCTGTAGAGATTGAGGGTTTTATCCTCGGCCTGTGCCTGGATGACCACGGACAACAACAGCGCGGGAAAACACAGCTTGAACACGGGAGCCATGACGAACACCTGACCGGAGGAAGTGGTGGCAGGATGCGCCGTCGGATACATTGCAGAAATATCAAGTTTGTTAACCTGACTTTATCCCGGAGTAATGTAATGCTCGGTCAGCTTCACGACCTCGATTTGCAGTTGCTGCGCCTGTTTGTGCGGGTCGTGGAATGTGGCGGCTTCAGCGCGGCGCAAGGTGAGCTGGGCCTGAGCCAGTCCAGCATCAGCCAGCAAATGGCCAAACTGGAAACCCGTCTCGGCTATCGCCTGTGCAGCCGCGGCAAAGGCGGTTTCAACGTCACGCCCAAGGGTGAGCAACTGCTGATCGCCATTCGCGCCCTGTTCCAATCCATCGAGACGTTCCGGCATCAATCCAACGGCGTTGCCGGACGGTTGATCGGTGAGGTGCGGCTGGGATTGTCCGAGGCGGTTGATCAGTCGGTGCTGCTGCGGGTGGCGGATGCGATCAGGCGCTTTCGCGAGCGCGATGAGTCGGTGCGCATCGAGTTGATCAGCGCGATGCCCGGCGAGATGGAGCGCCTGCTGCTGCAACAGCGGCTGGACTTGGCCATCGGTTATTTCTCCCAGGTGCAGAGCGCTTTCGACTACCGCGAGCTGTTCCGGGAAACCCAGCATTTGTATTGCGCGCAGGGGCATTCACTGTTCAGCGTCGATACGCCCGATGATGCCGCGCTGCAGGCCTGCGATCGGGTGGATCATCCGTACCGGTTCATGCGCACGGGCGAGCCGTTCCCGGACAAACGCTTTTCCGCGCGTTCGGAGCAGGTCGAGGGCACCCTCGCCTTCATTCTCTCCGGCAAGCACGTCGATTATCTGCCCGATCACTACGCGCGCGTCTGGGAGGACAAGGGCTTGCTGCGCGCGCTGCGGCCCGGGGAATTGAGTTTCGAAGTGGCGTTTCATCTGGCCCGGCATCGTGCTCAGGTGCCGGGGGATGCGCAGAAGGCGTTTGAAGAGGATTTGCTCAGCGCGTTTACATGACTTCTAAGCTTTTGTGGCGAGGGAGCTTGCTCCCGCTGGGGTGCGAAGCAGCCCTCCGCATTATCCAGTCAATAGTGTTTTACGACTGCTACGCAGCCGAACGGGAGCAAGCTCCCTCGCCACAACAATGTGTGGCAGGGTGCGCGGATTACCGCCAACACCAATAAAACCTGACCTTTCAGGCAATTTTTGCTCGTTGCCCTCGCCGCCCTCTTCCGGCATCCTGCGCCTCCATTTTCTGACCCGGCCCCGCCTCGCGGCGCGCAAACACCATGACCGCCTCTGAAAAAGTCCCGCGCAACAACGATCTGATCTACGGCCTCAACGACCGTCCGCACCTGACTGCAACCGTCTTCGCCGCGCTGCAACACGTGCTCGCGAGCTTCGTCGGCATCATCACCCCGACCCTGATCATGGGCGGCGCCCTCGGTCTGCAAAGTGAAATTCCGTACTTGATCAGCATGGCGCTGTTCGTCTCCGGCCTGGGCACATTCGTCCAAGCCAAGCGTTTCGGCCCGGTCGGTTCCGGTCTGTTGTGCCTGCAAGGCACCAGTTTTTCCTTTATCAGCGTGATTCTCAGTGCCGGGTTCATGGTCAAGGCCCGGGGTGGCGGCACCGATGAAATTCTCTCGACAATTTTCGGCGTGTGCTTTTTCGCAGCCTTCATCGAAGTGGTGCTGAGCCAGTTCATCGGCAAACTGCGGATGCTGATCACCCCGGTGGTCACCGGCACCATCATCACCCTGATGGGCCTGTCGCTGATCAAAGTGGCGATGACCGACATTGCCGGCGGCTTCGGCGCGCCCGATCTGGGCGCTGCCAGCCATGTGTTTCTGGCCGCGTTGGTGATCGGCACTATCGTTGTGCTGAACCGCGTCGACGTGCCGTTTCTGCGCCTGGGTGCGATCGTCATCGGCCTGACCCTCGGCTACGTGGTCGCCTGGCTGATGGGCACGGTGGATTTCGCCTCGATGCCCGAAGTGCCGCTGGTCAGCGTGCCGGTGCCGTTCAAGTACGGCTTCAACTTTGACTGGGTGGCGTTCGTGCCGGTGGCGGTGATCTTCCTGGTTTCGCCGCTGGAAGCGGCCGGTGACCTGACCGCCAACTCGATGATCTCGCGGCAACCGGTCAAGGGTCCGCTGTACATCCGCCGAATCAAATCCGGTCTGCTCGCCGATGGCCTCAACTCGGCGATGGCAGCGGTGTTCAACAGCATGCCGATGGTCACGTTCGCGCAGAACAACGGCGTGATCCAGTTGACTGGCGTGGCCAGCCGCTACGTGGCGTTCTTCATCGCCGGCCTGCTGGTGCTGCTGGGGCTGTTCCCGATGATCGGCGCGGTGCTGCAACTGATGCCTAAACCGGTGCTCGGCGGCGCTGAACTGGTGATGTTCGGCACCGTGGCCGTGGCCGGGATCAAAATCCTCGCCGAGGCCGGCCTGCATCGGCGCAACATGTTGATCGTGGCGATCTCGGTGGGCATGGGCCTGGGCATCGCCGCCGTGCCGGAAGTGCTACGCGAGTTGCCGCAAGCGCTGCGTAACATCTTCGAATCGCCGATCACCGTCGGTGCGTTGTGCGCTATCGTGCTGAATATCTTCCTGCCGGAAGAATTCATTGAGCTGGAAGAAGACGATTTCGATCCGGAAGCGTCGATTCTGCAGGTCATGGAAAACCCCGATCTGCCGGCCAAAGCTGAACCTGCAACGGCCGCGGCGGTCGCACAGTTGAACCGCTGACGCTGCGCCATGAAAAAAGGGCTGAGCCGGCAACGGTTCAGCCCTTTTTCGTTGAGAGACTGTTTATGCGCCGCGTCCACGCCGTCATCCTGTCCCTGCTGCTGTTGTCCCTGAGCGCCTGCGCGCTGTTTCCCAATCGAGATCCGGTGAACATCAACGTGGTCGGCCTCGAACCGTTGCCGAGCCAGGATCTGGAAGTGCGTTTCGCGATCAAGTTGCGGGTGCAGAACCCCAATGAAACGGCCATCGATTACAACGGCATCGCCCTGGATCTGGAGGTCAATGGCCGACCACTGGCCTCGGGCGTCAGCGATCAGGTCGGCTCGATCCCGCGCTTCTCGGAAACCGTGGTCAGCGTGCCGGTCAGCGTTTCCGCGTTGTCGGTACTGCGCCAGACTCTGGGTTTGAGCCAGACACAAACCCTCGACAACCTGCCCTACGTGCTGCGCGGCAAACTCGCGGGCGGCGTGTTCGGCACCATGCGATTTGTCGACAGCGGCAAGCTGAGTTTGCCGAAGGCCACTGCTGCGACGTGGTAACCGACTGCACATACTCTCCCCTGTGGGAGCGGGCTTGCTCGCGAAAGCGTCAGATCAGCCAACATCATCGCTGAATGTGACACCGCATTCGCGAGCAAGCCCGCTCCCACAGGGTATGTGTCAGTCCCGAAGTCATGCGGTGAAGCGTACGCCGGGTTTGGCCCGCTCATCGACACTCAGCTCAAACACATCCGGCCGCGCATAGTGGCCGACCACGTCATAGTCGTACCGCGCCCGCACCAGCTCATCAGTATCGATCTCAGCCGTCAGCAACCCGGCCTCCCCACGTAGCGGCCCGGCCAGCACATCGCCCATCGGCCCGACAATCACACTGCCGCCGGCAATCAGCGGCCGATCCGCCGGCCAGTTGGCAATTTCCACGCCCAGCTCGTTCGGCGAGGCCTGTACCTGACAGGCGCTGACCACAAAGCAACGGCCCTCGTGGGCGATGTGACGCATGCTGACCTGCCACATCTCGCGCTCGTCCACGGTCGGCGCGCACCAGACTTCAATGCCCTTGGCGTACATCGCCGTGCGCAGCAGCGGCATCATGTTTTCCCAGCACACCACCGCGCCAAGTTTGCCGACCTGTGTGTCGAGCACCGGCAGCGTCGAGCCATCACCCTTGCCCCAGATCAGCCGTTCGGTGCCGGTCGGCATCAGTTTGCGATGCTTGGCCACCAGCCCCGCCTGCGGATCGAAATACAGCGCCGTGCAATACAACGTGCTGCCGGCACGCTCGATCACGCCGATCACCAGATTGGCCCCGGTGCGCGCCGACAAACCGGCCAGCGCCTCGGTTTCTGCCCCCGGCACGTCAATGGCGTTGGCGAAGTAGCGGGCGTAGGCCTCACGCCCCTCGGGCAAGCGATAGCCCAACTGCGTGCCGAAGCCCTCACCTTTCGGATAGCCACCGAGCAACGCTTCTGGCATCACCACCAGTGCCGCGCCGGACTCGCTGATCGCGTCTTCCCAGCTCAGGATCTGTTCCAGAGTTTCACCCTTGCCACCGGGCAAGGCGCCGATCTGCAGGGCGGCGACGATTGATTTGGGCATTGCGGTCACTCCATCGGGTTCAAGTGTTGCCGATTCTGCGGCGGCGCGGGATCATGAATAAACACCGATTCACTGCTGAATGATATGAGCCAAATGAATATCGCAACCGTCGACCTCAACCTGATGAAAGTCTTCGAAGCCCTGCATGAGGAGTCCAGCGCCAGCCGTGCGGCGCTGCGCCTGGGCGTGACGCAATCGGCGGTCAGCGCGGCGCTACGCCGCTTGCGCGAGGTGTATGGCGATCAATTGTTCGTACGCACCGGGCGCGGATTGGCGCCGACGCTCAAGGCCAATCAACTGAAACCGGTGGTCAGCGAGGCGCTGAACAAATGTCGGCAGAGCCTGGCGATGGTCGATCCGGCGGCCCACCACTATGACGGCCGATCAGTCACCGTCGGCCTGTCGGATGATTTCGAAATCGCTTATGGCCGGCGCCTGATCGAAGCCATCGCTCGCAGCGCTCCCAAGCTACGGCTGATCTTCCGCCAGACCCACAGCCAGATCGTCGCCCGCGCCCTGATGGAACGCAGCATCGACCTGGCGATCACCGCCGGTGGGTTCGCCGAGCGTCTGCTCAGTCGTCAGGTGCTGGGTGAAGGGGATTATGCGTGTCTGGTCGATCCGGGCAGTCTGGCGCCCGGCCAGCAGAACATCGATTTGCCGGAGTTCGTCGCCCGCGAGCACATTCTGGTGTCCTCGGGCGGCTTTATCGGCATCACCGATGAAGGCCTGGCGGCGCTGGGTCTGAGCCGGCGGGTCTGCGCCTCGACCACGCACTTTGCCGCGCTGCCGCATCTGCTCAAGGGCAGCGGCGCGGTGGCAACCATCCCCCGCCATGCCGCTCAGGCCATTGCCGAGCTCAGCGGGCTGGTGCTGCTGCCCTGCCCGCTGGCGTTGCCGCGTTACCCGATCGAACTGGGCTGGCGCACCAGCACGCAGATCGATCCGGTAGTGATCAAGGTGCGTGAGGCGATTGTCGGATGTTTCAATGCGGACTGAGGCGGGTGTTACTTGTTGGCTGCCATCAGTCGATTGACCTCACTGCGCACCATGTTGGCGAATTCCGGCGGGGACATGCCATCCAGCTCGGCGCGCACCCACTCGGCCCATTTGCCCTTGCGCTTGGAGCGTTCGCCGAACAACCGCGCGGCTTCGCCTTTGGCTTTGCCCAGATTGTTCTGCCAGAGTTCGAACAGACGGGATTTCTCGTCTTCCAGCGCTGCGCGCTCGGCGAGGGATTTGTCGGCCAGATTGAAACTCATGGGGAAATACCTGCTGCGTAAAATGGCGACATCTTACACGCTCGGCGGAAATCTCCCGCGCAGGTTTTTCTTTCGCACCTAAAATCAGTGCAACTTTTCAGTCAGCGCCACACTCCATTGATCACTGTTCATCCATCTGCAAGGAGTCACCCAATGGCCCGCAAATCCCGCGTGCAAGCCGTCGAAGACCAAATCAAGGATCAGGCATTCAGCGAACTTCAGGCTTTGATCGAAGAGTCCGACAAACTGCTCAAGAGCAGCGCCTCACTGGTGGGCGAAGAAGCCGAGACCCTGCGCGGACAAATCGCCCTGAAACTGCAACAGGCGCTGGATTCTGTTTCGAGCGTGCGTGAGCGCACCAAACCGGCGGTCGAGGCCACCGAGAGCTACATTGGCGGCCATCCATGGCAGACCGTAGCGATTTCCGCCGGTTTCGGTCTGGTGGTGGGCCTGCTGCTCGGTCGTCGTTAAGTGACATTTGCCTGATCCCATTCTGTGGGATCAGGCAGTAAACCTGTGGCGAGGGAGCTTGCTCCCGCTGGACTGCGCAGCAGTACCTCTGCTCTCAAGCAGACAACGGGGGGCCGCTTCGCGACCCGGCGGGAGCAAGCTCCCTCGCCACGTTTGTTCTATGCCAATTATTCCCCGGCCAATTCGCGCAACTGCGCCAGCGTCTGCTCCTCCAGCACAATCCCCTCGGCCAGCGACCGCGCGCGCTGCAAATGCCGACGATCACCCGGCAAGCGCTTCAATCCCACCCCATGCATCTGCCGCACCAGTTCTTCGCTGCGCTCGGCAAAACTTTGCCCGGCGGATTTGCTTGGGTCGATGACGATCAGCAGTTGTCCGGTCCACGGGGTCTTGGCCCCGGGATGGTTCGCCCAGTCGAACTCGAAGGAAAAATTGCCCCCCGTCAACGCCGCCGCCATTAGCTCGACCATCATCGACAATGCCGAACCTTTATGCCCGCCGAATGGCAACAGTGCGCCGCCCTCAAGAATGGCCTTCGGATCCTGCGTCGCCTGACCGAGACCGTCCACGCCCATTCCGGCGGGCAGACGTTCGCCCTTGCGCGCCGCGATCTGCACGTCGCCGTGAGCGATGGCGCTGGTCGCCAGATCAAAAACAATCGGCGCACCACCGGCCCGCGGCGCGGCAAAGGCAATCGGGTTGGTGCCGAACAGCGGCCGATCGGCGCCATGCGGCACCACGCAGGTCATGCTGTTGACCACGCTGAGCGCCACCAGCCCTTCTTCGGCAAACGGCTCGACGTCCGGCCACAGCGCCGCAAAGTGATGGGAATTGCGAATCGCCAACACCGCGATCCCGGCGTTGCGCGCCTTCTCCACCAGCAACGAACGAGCAGCGGCCAGCGCGGGCTGGGCGAAACCGTTGCCGGCATCGACTCGCACGAAACCCGAGGCTACGTCCTCGACTTGCGGCACAGCCTGTCCATTGACCCAACCGCTATTGAGGGTCGAAACATATCCGGGGATACGGAACACGCCATGACTGTGCGAACCGTCACGTTCGGCACCGGCGCAATTGGCAGCCAGAGTGCGGGCGACGGACGCCGACGTACCGTGGCGCAGGAAAACCTTTTCAAGCAATTGCGTCAGCGCTTCGAGCGAGAGTGTGGACGCAACGGGGGAAGACACGGAATCGTGTGGCGCAGACATCTGAAGCTCCAGACTAATTATTGGAGGGAACAACAGCGTACGAACAGCTTGCCCAGCGATTAACCACGCCCGGTACGGGTGCTGTCAACCGTTGTGGTGCCGGCTTGTCGCGGCTAGCACATTGCGCTGCCGCTGGTGCGGTAACTATGTACCACCTCTGTTATCGATCCGGTCTTTAGTCTCGTGTCTCAATTTACCGGTGCACCGGACGGTGCCCTGAACGAGACCCGATGATGCCTGCTCCCATTCCTCCCCTGCTGTTCCAGCCCATCCTCAACTCCCCCGGATCGTGGCGCGGACTCGGCAATCTCCATCACTTGTCGACTGCTGACTTCCAATGGCTGAGTCACGTGCAACTGGCGACCCACGCACTGCGCAGTCAGCAGACCCCGCCCATGCTTGCCCAGCGCATCCTGCTCAATACCGCTGGTGTGCCAGCGGTGCCTCTAGCCGGCAGTTTCATACTCAGTGCCACCCCGGATGATCACGGGATCCTGTTGTACACACCTTTCGCCGGGCTGAAAAAACATGCCAGCCTCACCGCCCTGACCGCGCACCTGGAACAGCAGCTGAACAGCGCCAGCGAGGACGACCGACTGCTGGCGTTCCTCGCCTTTTCCCAACGCAAACGACTGGCAGAACAGCACGGCATCAGCGTGACCTACCAGCTCGTCGAAGGCGATATCTTCGAAGATCAACGCGCCGTCATCGAGCATTGCCAGCAGCTCAACACGCAAGCGATGCTTGATGAATTGATGCAACTGCCCGAACTTGGCAGTCTGCTCCAGACCATAGTCGACGCACTGCTGACGCCAACGATGCGCGGCGTCGATCAGACACGCACGCGCGTGAACCTGTACGCGACCACGACTGCCACCGGCCCGGCATCGACCGACCTCGCTTCGCGGCATGGGCTTGAAGCGCTGTCGCTTGGCGATGCGCTGCTGTTGCACTATCGCCACACCGGATGGCCGGTTGGCCAGACCCATGAGTTTTCGCACCCCGACCGGACTTTCCAGGCCAGTGATCAGCAACACTGGGAGACAGCCGTCACCACGGCATCAGGCAAACTGCTGGTGTTGCTGTACCAGCAAATGGAGCGCTACTGGAATGGGCCCAGTGCTGACGGAGCCTCGCGGCGCGACGTATTGGCGCAGATCATTCGGCAGCAGGCGCTGGCGGACTTTTTGCTCAAACGCGAGGCTGGCATCATCGATCAGCGCCAATTCGACAGCCTGCTGACGTCGCTGGGTTTCAGTGAAAGTCTGGCACCTCGCGCGGCCGTGGAAACCGTGCGTTTATGGGAGCACCAGGCAAACTTCGTGGAGCTGGCCGGCGCGCTGATGATCGGCCATTCCGAAAGCTGCCTGTATACCCCGACGCACGGCTTGCAGGTGCTCAAGGACTACGCAGATCTAAAATCCATGCTGCTCGGCAAGTTCGCCAGCCCCGGGCACGAAGACGAACTCTATGGTCTGCTGAGTCTCGACGAGCGCCAGCGCTTCCTCGGTTTCGACCGGCCGCAGGTTTCCGGCAAATCGATCGCCGGAGACGTGTTCAGCGTACTGCTCGAATTGATCATCACCAAGCAACGACAGAACATCGACTATGCCTTGCAGTTGTACCGGCACAGCGACGGCGTCGTGGATATCCGCGCACTGTTCGATAAGGCCCTGGACATCCGCTCGATGCTCCACGAGCGCCTTGTCACCCTGGATGCTCGCGGGCGCTGGAGCACCCGGCCGATGCTCAGCGGCAACCCATTGCCTTCAAGGGTGCTGGCGGACACCGCCGCAGCCGAAGTGCGCAAGTTCGCCAGCATCATGCCAACCATCGCCGCAGACTTCGCCGCCCAGCCGTTGACCGTCACAGCGCTGCAGCGTACCTACCTGCAAGGTATCGCAGCGAAGCTGGCGCACGCCCTGTCTGTCGGCATCAATGGCGAAGCACGGTTGAGAGTCCTGGACGGAACGCTAAGCCGTCATGCGCAAACCCTGGTCGACACCGTGTTCAATCCGGATCTCCCGGATCGCAGCCGCCGCAAGGCACTCAACGGGATTCGGCCGGATGCCTGGTCATTGACGTTACAGGTCGCCGGTGAGAGCGAAGTGCTGCCGCTGGCCAACTGCGTCCTGCTCACGGAACGCGGTGGCCTCGATACGCAACACTCCGGACGCGCGATCTTGTGGACCCCGGCTCTGGGCCTGGAAGTCTTCCGCTCGATCGAGCACGCCAGACAGGTTTTGAACCAGCGGCTGCTGGATCCGCAAAAAAGCCTGGTGCTGCTGGAAAACCTTTCACCACAGCACCAGAGGTTCCATCAACACTACACGCTGGGACGATTACAGCTGATCAGCGGCAATGTCCTGCAGGATCGCACCGAATCAGCGCTCGAACACTTTCTCCAGCGCTGTGAACAGGTGCGGGGCCGCCAATGGCCAAAGCTGCGCGAAACCCAGATCCTCAAGACGTTGAGTGAGCAAGTCGTGGAGACCAATCTGCAACGCGCCAGCGCTCTGGCGCAGGCCCTCGCTAAACAGCATTCGCTGCCTGCCTGGCTGGGAATGGCCAGGCTTGACGATCAGCAGTTGCACCTGGAACTGCTGGAACAGTGGCGGCACAGCGTCATCGACGACGAGGATTATCTCCACGCGCTGCCAACCTTGCGTGATTACATCCGGCAGACCCTAAAGACGCTGCTGAGCACCCGCTTGCACAGGCAGGATCTCGACCCCGAACAGATCACCGTCACTCCCGCGCTGAGCCTGATCGGGTCTGCAATGAGCCTGACCGATTTCGCCTTGAACCATGCGCATATTGCCCAGGACACTGCATTCACTCTCAGTTCGAGCACCCACCGAGCGCTGCCGACCGGACTCGACCAACAAGCGGTCAGGAGCCTGCTGTTGTCCTTGAACGTTGCGACAACATTTGCCAATAAGATCACCTCGGTGTTGTCCGCGAATGACGTCGACGCCGAACAACGCAAGCTGCGTTTCATCCAGCAACTACCCTGGCAACTGCTGCAACATGCCCATCAGTTACAACTGCAACAACGCTTGTCGACAAAAGCCTTCGACTTGATTACACAGGTGCTCGACATGCCCGATGCCGTCGCTCGTGCGACCGTGCAAGGGGCCGATGCGATTGTCCGGCCGTTGGCGCTGATCAAGACCGCCGGGGCATCCGCGATCAAGGCGCTGGGGCTGTACTTGATCGGCCCTGCGGAAAAATCCGGCCCTCAGGTGCTTTATGCGCCCTACCATGGAGAGCACGCATTCAGTGAGTTCGAGGACGAGGCAGCAGTGATCGCCGCGCTGAATACGCCGGGCTCACTGCAGGACCTGCTGCTGCGCCGCTTGCCGGAAAGTCAACGTTCGATCTTCAGCGCGTTGTTCAAGGCGAGCAGCGGCCAGACGAGCGAGATGACCCTGGCCACCACCCCGGTCGACGGCAACTTGCTGCTGCAGTTGTTCGACGACAATCTGGCCTTGTTGCCACACTTGCTGAGCAGCCATTCGCTGCCATCGGCGCAGGCGGATCGGGACGCCGCGAAGCACCTGTTCAGTTCCGGCATCCAGCAGATCCGGGGCCTGCTGCCGGGCAAACTCGCCTATGTGCAGTTTCTCTGGCAAAGCTACAAGGACTTCATGGGTTCGGCCGAAGCGTTGCAGGATCACCACTGGAAACGTGCGCTGGAAACCTTTGTCGCCGGCGCAGCGCAGATGATCAGTCTCGGGCGACTGGCGCTGGAGTCACGTCTGGAATCTCAAGCCGTGGCAGCGCCGCAACCACCGCAGCCAACCACGCTGAGCGCCCCCGTCCTTGCGCAGACAAAGCCGACCGATCCGCTGCGCACCTCGCTGCAGACATTCGAAGCTCCGACTATCGCCCTGAAGGATCTGACTCACGATGCTGCCGAGGGCACGTATCAGGATCTGACAACCAAAGCGACTTACGCCCCTATCGCCGGCAAAGTCTATCCCGTGGAGCGGCCGGGAGCCGTCTGGCAGATCAAGGGCGCCGAGCAGTCAGGCCCGGTATTGCAACACACCGCTTCCCGGCAACTGGTGCTGGACCCGGATCGCCATACCGTGCATTTCGGCAAGGCCATGTCGACGATGTTCAACCATTACGCCACCCATCGCCAGGCGCGGTACATGCTGAATATCGAAGCGCAAGGCATGGAAGAAATCCGCGCCCGCCATCCGGAAAAGGCCCGCATGTTGATCGAGGCAATTGATCTGGCCCGGCATTACGCGTTCAACAGCCTGCACAATCTTGCGCAGCTGAGAAACTATGTGCCGGGCACCCGCCTCGATACTTTTCTCAAGTCTTTTTTTGACGTGCAACGGATTGATGCCGACATTCTCGACAAGCTGAAGCAGGCCATCGTGCCGATCTGTGATGCCTTGGTCGATCCAACAGAAGACCTGTTGAACACCAGTCGCTTTGTGGTCGGCTCGAACAGACACAGCAGCTCGGGTGTAATAGCCTTTGTACTGGGTGGCGATTTACTCAAGAAAGTCCATTTCACCGAAAAGTTCTTCAATCAAGGGCTGGATTGGTACAACACAGGCCTGACCGAACCGTTCAATGTTGACGGGCATGCACGGGCAGCGACGCTGATCCACGAGTTTTCCCATCAGTTCAGCAAGACCGTCGACATCGCCTCCCTGGAAGCGCGGCGCCCGTTTGCCGACTTGATTGCTACGGTGACCGGTTACGGAGCTGCCCGCAAACAGGTACAGACCCGATTTCAGCGCGAAGCACTGTCACTGTCCACGCGCCGTGAAGAGCTGTTTTCGCGCTGGAGCGGCAACCTTCAGGAGTGGCTCGATATCGACGAGTTTGAGGGCATGGAACATGTGCGCAGGGAAGTTCTCAAGACCACGGGGACGAGGAATCTCGAGGACGCGCGAACGGCATTTCTCAGCCCGACCAACCCGCATCCACGCATCGACACGATATTGCGCAATGCCGATTCGATCGCCTTCCTGATTTGCGAAATGGGCCGCCAGCTGGATCCGGTAACCCAACCTCACGGAGGGCTCAACTGAGGTAAAAAAAATGCGCAGGCGGTTGGCCTGCGCATGGTTAATCGCTGGGTGAACTCAGTCTTTCTGGTCACGCAATACATTGCCCGAGGCGCCATCGATGCGGAACTCATATACCGAACCGTCGGCCTTGCGGCCCTTGCCTTTCCAGTAGCCGTCATTGTCGGCCTCGATTTCATAGACTTCGACGTAACCGGCCTTGGTTTTCACGATCTCGATAGCCTTTTCAATGGTGACCCAGCCCGCACCGGGACGATCAGCCATGGCGGCACCGGCGCTGAACAAGGCGGCAGTGGCGATTGCAGCGGCTAAGGTTTTTTTGATCATTTTTTCACTCCATTTGTGGATGATGTTCCTCTGATGTCCTGTTTTTGGGCGTCTGCCGGAAAAATAAGTTCCACTTTGATGGGCAATTGCCATGACGGATGTTCTCGGCACCCGGCTCGCAAGGTTAGAATGCAGCAAATCAGGACGAGTCAATGACCCAAGAATCCCTCTCGGAAGCCGAATACGATGCGATCACCGATGCCGCCGCGCACTGGTGCATGCGTCTGCACGCCGTAGACTGCTCCGCCGAGGAGCGTCTGGCTTTCGAGCAATGGCGCGATGCGCATCCGCTGCATGCATTCGAATACGAAGCGATGCTGGAGATCTGGGACGTTGCCGAACATCTGCCGCGTCCGCCGCTACCCCCAACGCTCGATGTGCCGCTGACCGTTGCGGTGCCCGCCTGGCGGCGCTACGCAATTGCCGCGAGCGTCTGCGCCCTGGCCTTGCCACTGGCGGCTTACAGCGGCTGGAATCTGGGCTGGTTGCCCAACAGCTATCAGCACTTTGAAGCCACCGACAATGTCCGTCAGGTCACCTTGAAGGATGGCAGTCAGGTCGAGCTCAACCTCAACACTGAGCTGACCTTCAGCAATTACAAGGACGAACGCCGAGTCACCCTGAAAAAAGGCGAGGCGTTTTTCGAAGTCAGCCACGACCTCTCCCACCCGTTCGTAGTCAGGGCCGGCGAAGGCAAGATCCGTGTGACCGGCACCCGCTTCAATGTCTGGCTCTACGAAGATCAAGTGCGGGTCAACCTGATCGAAGGCTCGGTGCTGGTAACCAGCAACGCCGCCCTGCCCGGCGACGGTCTGCGCCTGGGGCCGGCCATGCAGGCGCAGTACCGGCATGGCGACTACACGCCACAGATCAGCCAGACCTACGCCTACGATAACGCCCTCGCCTGGCGCAGTGGCAAGCTGGTGCTCGACAACCTGGCACTGAACGAAGCCTTGCCGCTGATCAATCGCTACCTGAGCAAACCGCTGAAACTGGCCGACGCCAGTACCGGCGCAATCCGTGTCGGCGGCGTCTACAACATCAAAGAGCTCGGCGGCCTCGTCAACACCCTGCCCAAGGTGCTGCCGGTCTACCTGACGCGTAACACCGAGGGTGATCCGGTGATCAACTCGATGCCGCGGCAGCCACCAAAAACCTGAAACCGGGCACCACCTGCCAAGGTTAATTCAGAGCAAAAAAAAGCCGCTGTTCCTGTCAAGGAGCAGCGGCTTTTTCGTTCAGGACAACTTACTGCGCAGCTACCCCGGCAGTCTTGCCCGCCACCTCGCGAACCGTCTGCACCTGATACTGCGGATCGGCAGCGATCTGCTGCTCAGTGAACGGCAACACGCTCCACTGCTTTTTCGAAAATGCCTCGGTCTGATCGCGAGAGTATTTCGACTCAGGGTCGCTCGACAGCGAGAACGCCAGCAGCCCTTGAGCGTGCGGGCCTTTGTCGTCGAAGGTCACCACTTGCAGGTAGCTGGTGCCGCTGACCACTTCGAGTTTGCCGTCTTCACGCGGCACGCTCTGGATCGCGTTGTAGATCCCCAGTGTTCCCGGCCCGCCGTGAATTGCGGTTTGTTGAGCGCCGCTGCTCGCCACCTGAATATCGCCCCAGCGGGTTTCAGGTTTGAGACCCATTTTCTGCGCAGTGGCAGCCGACGCCAGCAGCGCTTCACGCAGTGCCTTGCTCACGGCCGGTTGCTCGATCGCCAAGCCGCGTGGCGTGTGTTGCGGGTCTTTTGGATCGAACGGCACACGCCAGACATCCGGCGACGCTTGCAGCGCCTGCATGATGTTCTGGAAATGCACCAGACCAATGCCCGAATCCAGATTCGCCCGGCCATCCCAACCCTTGAGACTGGCGCAAACCAGCTTCAACGCGGCCGCGTCCGCACCCAGATCCGCAGCGCAGAACTTCAGCAGATCGGGCAGCACCTGAGTCGCCAGATAGACGTTGTCGTCCATCACCATCTGTTGCAGATCCTTCACCGCCAGCGGCCCTTTTTTGCCGAGTGTGTTCAGGCGCTCCAGCGCAAATCTTGATCGCAGGCCCAGCGGCTGGCCGTCCTGACTGATCAGCGGCGAGAACCCGGTCAGCGGTTGTGCCGGGTTCGCCAGCCACGCGGAATCGTTGGAATGCTGGACGAAGTCCTTGCGCAACAGTTGCGGCAGCTGGCTGGCGGCATAGATGCCCTTCTGCGCAGCTTGCGGATCGATATCCCAGGCGCAAGCGCTGTTGGAACCGTCGAGCACGATCATCTGCAAGCCGATGCGCGGGTCGCTGCACTTGGCCAGTTTGTCGGCGCTGACGTTCGGCACCACCGACAGGTTCATGTACAGCGTCTGCCCCTTGTCATCCACGGCCAGGGTGTTGACCCAGGGGATGCCCTGAAGCTTGTGCACCGAATCCTGCAGAGCCTTGAGGCTCGACGCCTGGTTCATCGCGTACCACTGCGTCAGCACGCGATCATTGTCCAGGTTGGCGTCGCGCAGGCTGTAGGCGTACTGATGATCCCAGTCGAGTTTGCCCGGCCATTGCACGATCGGGCCGAACTGCGAGCTGTAGACATCGCGCGAGACCGGCACGACCTGGCCGTCCGCCTGTTTGACCTGCACGGTAACGGTCTGCTTGTTCAACGGCAGCGACTTGCCGTCGAGCAGGTAGCGGGTCGGGTCTTTCGGGTCGAGTTGCAGACGATACAGGGTGAAATGTTTGGATGAATCCACCGTGTGGGTCCAGGCCAGATGCTGGTTGAAACCGATGTTGATCATCGGCAACCCCGGCAAGGCTGCGCCCATGACGTCGAGTTTGCCCGGAATGGTCAGGTGCATCTGGTAAAAGCGCATGCCGCCAACCCATGGAAAATGCGGGTTGGCCAGCAGCATGCCGCGTCCGTTGAACGAGCGTTCGCTGCCGACCGCCACGGCATTGCTGCCGCGATCCAGAGCGAAGCGCTGCAGGCGCGCGTCCGCCAACTGATAGGCCCGGGCATCGCTGCCGAGCTGCGCCGTGGCCTGCGGCGGCGTCGCGCCAGCCAGGGCTTCGGCGAACTGTCCGACCCCGCCCTCGACCAGCAGGCGTCGAGTGAGTTTGACCAGATCCTCGGCGCTGATATCACGCACCCACTCACCCTGACACTGTTGCGGGAGACCCTGCTGGCGGCGCTCGGCGAGATAACGGTTGTAGCCCGCGGCATAACCTTCCACCAGGTCGTGCACCTGCGCCGGTTGCGCCTCCCAGAAGGCTTTCACCGCTGCGGGAGTGTTGAGCCAGGTGAAGAACAGGTCGCTGACGCGATTCTCGCGTTGTTCGACGGTGAACTGCTCCGGCCCGAAATAACGCGAGCGCTGGCCATTGACCGTGACGATCTCGTTGGCCAGCAGGCACAGGTTGTCCTGCGCGTAGGCGTAACCAATGCCGAAACCCAGTCCGCGTTCATTTTCCGCGCGAATGTGCGGCACACCAAAGGAGGTGCGGCGGATATCGGCACTGGCTTGTGCAGCGGGACTGAACGCATGGGCGGACAAACTGAGTCCGAGAAACGCACCGGCGAGAGCCAGTCCGGTTAACTGTCGGGAAATAATCACACTCGCTCCTGAACGACAAGACAAGGATCGGCGCTTGCGCCGGATCCACTCTGAAATTGATTCATGCGCCTGGGCGCAAGACGGCTGTTCAGGAAACGAATGCGAGAAAAAAAATTTAGCCCGATTGAGGAAGGTGAAATTCACTGATTACGGGAAAACAACGAATAACCGACAAAATTTCTACATATTTCCTTTCATGATTTGTCGTGCTGAAACGTCTTGTTTACTGAGAGCAGTCAAAACGTTTCCTGATCGGGCTCTGAAAAGGAGTAACCCCATGTACAACTCGCAACTACCAATGGACGGTAGCCAGGCGTCACAAGGAGCTTCCATGAGTTCCCGCGCGAGCAGCTTCGCCCCCAGCCCCGAGCGTCAGGGCAATGAGCGTATTCGTCTGTTGCTGAAAAGCTTCGGCCTGCGCACCAGTCTGATTCGTCTGAAAGTCATCGACGCCCTGCTGGTCGCCGCACAAAGTGATCGACGCCTGGGCGTGCGCGGCGTGCACAGTCAACTGCTGGATCTGGATATTCCGTTGTCCTTTCTCAGCGTGCGCGAAGTGTTGAAGCGTCTATGCGCCGAAGGGGTTGTCACCTTCAACCCGGACAAGAGTTACAGCCTGCATCCACAGGCTGCTGCCGTGCTCAATCACGATTGAAGCGTCCCGCGATCGCCGTCAGGGCTTGACCTTGCGGCGCATCACCCCGTTGATCACCACCACGACCACCGCCACACCCATGGCGATGTACTGGAACATCTTCTGACTGATCATCCCGGCATTTTGCAGCCAGGACAGGCCGAGCATGATCGCCAGCACCGACAGGGCGATCAGGATCGAGTATTTCAAACGTTGCTTCTGGGTCATTGCGGGTTCCTGAAACTTTCAAATGTATCCGGTTTGTATCCGGTTGCATGCCATGCACATACCGTGTTGCGGGGATGGGCCTGGCCGAACGCGGTCTCATGTTACAGCCGATGAAGAGTTTTGGCTTCATGCCGGCGTAACCATGAGGATCTTTGAAATGTTCCGTCGAATCACCTGGCTGATTCCCCTCCTTGCCGTACTGACCTTGAGCGGCTGCATCATTTTCCCCCACGGCGGTTGGCATGATGGCCACCATCGTTATCAGGAAGGCCCCGGTTATTACCATCGATAGAACAGGACCGTTCGCCCGCCGGTGCGCCTGAAATACCGGTCGGGATACCTCACCAGCCTTTTCAATGCCAACCATGCCCGCCCGCCAGCGGGCATTTTTGTTGGCGCGCCTGTGCCTCGCCAATGCCTTTTCGATCAGCCTGCGGGGGTCAGTAAATACGCTGTAAGTATTTGAAATTTCATGTCGCAGCAAAGGATTGGCTGCCGCGACAACTCTGCCTCTAGTCTCTGCGAACTTTTCTCGCTTACTGAAACAGGGATGTTTATGCAGAGAACCTTGATCGTAATGACGCCCGTGCAGATTATCGGATTCTGCCTGGCCATTACCGCTTTTGAACTGCTCACCTATATGGCCAGCGACATGATCATGCCGGCCATGTTGACGGTGACCGGCGAGTTCAACGCCGATACCCGGCATGTAGCCAACGCCTTCAACCTGTATCTGATTGGTGGCGTGTGCCTGCAATGGCTGATCGGCCCCCTTTCCGACCGTTACGGCCGGCGTCGCTTGCTGTTGCTCGGTTGTGCGCTGTTCGGCCTGGCGTGCAGCGCCGCAGTCATAACGCAGCGCATTGAAGCCTTTAATGCGTTGCGCCTGATCCAGGGCTTGGGCCTGGGCTTTGTGGTCGCCGTCAGCTACCCGACCCTGCAGGAAGTGTTCTGCGAGGCCGATGCCGTGCGCCTCATGGCATTACTGGGCAACGTGGCGCTGCTGTCGCCGCTGCTCGGCCCCTTGCTCGGAAGCCTGCTGCTGGAATGGCTGAGCTGGCGACAGATGTTTCTGGGGCTGACGGCAGCGAGTGTGGTTGTCTGGCTCGCTCTGTTTGCCTGGATGCCGGAAACGATCGACGTCCTGCGCCGTGACGGCCAGCGACAGGTTCCAGCGGCGTTTTCGCTCAGGCAGATCGGCCTGAGTTACCTCGCGCTGCTGCGCAACCGACGATTCATCGGCGCCAGTCTGACACTGGGCCTGATGAGCCTGCCGCTGATTGCCTGGATCGGACTCGCGCCGGTGCTGCTCATGCAACGCCTTGAGCTGTCTGCGCTGGAATATGGCCTGTGGCAAATCCCGGTGTTTGCGGCGGTGATCCTCGGTAATTTACTACTGGATCGATTGCTCGTCGGGCACACGCTCGCCCAGGTGATCGGTCTGGCCCTGTGGCCGTTTTGCCTCGGACTGCTGGGGCTGATCGCTGCTGCCCTGAGTTCGGCTGCGCTGCCATTGGCCGTTTGCGCACTGGCCGTGTATGCACTGGGGCTTGGTATGAGCAACGCCACGCTGTACCGCCTCGCGCTGTT
Organism: Pseudomonas sp. AM14(2022); assembly: GCF_036346455.1. Classification (NCBI taxonomy): domain Bacteria; kingdom Pseudomonadati; phylum Pseudomonadota; class Gammaproteobacteria; order Pseudomonadales; family Pseudomonadaceae; genus Pseudomonas; species Pseudomonas sp. AM14(2022). The sequence goes on along the minus strand of NZ_JAOTNY010000009.1, from coordinate 180,306 downwards.
CTCCAGCGATGCGGGCAAGGGGCTGGTCTCGGCCATGATCGGCATGCTGTCGATTGCCGTGATGGGCAGCGGCGGCTCGCTCATCGCCATCATCGGCGGTGGCTCGAACCTGCAATCCTTTTCCCTGCTCGCCGGCCTCGGCGGCCTGCTGTGCCTGCCCCTGCTTTACCGCCTTCTGCGGCACCCGCCGCGCCCACCACACATCAATAAGGATATTCGATGACTCTGTTCCCCCACAGCGATGCGCTTTGCGCATTGCCGCAGCCCTATTGCCAGGAGGCCGTCCCCAAAGGGCTGTTCAATCTGGCCATGAGCGAAATCACCCGGTTTCACGCTCGCCATACGCCCGGTTATGGCCACTGGTTGAACGCCCATGCAATCGCTGTCGATGACCTGGACGAGCTCGACGACTGGTCGCAATTGCCACCGATTTTCGCCAGTTTCTTCAAACAACAGATGCTGCTCAGTCCGACGGGCGAAGACGCCCTGGAACTGACTTCCTCCGGCACCAGCGGGCAGAAGAGCCGCATGCGCTACGACGCGCGCAGCCTCGGCGCCGCGCAGTACATGGTCGAACGGATTTTCGCCCAATATGGCTGGATTACCCCGCATGCCCCGTGCAACTACCTGTTGCTCGGCTATGAGCCCGAGCAGAAAAACACCTTGGGCACATCCTTCACCGATCAATTCCTGTGCGGTTTTGCTCCCGCCAATCGGGTGGTTTACGCCCTGCGTCGCAATGGTAACGGCCACCAGTTTGATCTGTTCGGCGTGATCAGCGCCTTGCAGGCCTTTGCCGAAGAAGGTCTGCCGGTGCGCATCTTCGGCTTTCCCGCCTTTCTCTGGGAAACCCTGCAACGCATGCGCGCCACCGGCGTGGCAGACCTGCAATTGCCGGCCGGATCATTGGCATTTTTCGGCGGCGGCTGGAAAACCCGCGCCGCCGAAGAAGTCCCCAGACAAGCCTTGTATGCACGGATCCAGCAACAACTGGGCATCGCTACCCAAGACTGTCGCGACGGTTACGGCGCCGTCGAACACGCGGTGCCTTACGTCGAATGCGCCCACCATCACTTTCACGTACCGGTCTACGCGAAAGTGTACATACGCTGTCCGGTGGATTTTTCGGTCTTGCCCTATGGCCAGCGCGGCCTGCTGAGTCTGGTCTCGCCCTACATTTCCTCAAGCCCGGCCCATGCCGTGGTCATGAGCGATCTGGCCACGCTGCATCCCGGCATCCGTTGTGCCTGCGGTCTGGCCAGCGACTGGTTCCAGTTGCACGGCCGCGCCGGCACCACAGCCGCGAGGAGCTGTGCCATGGCCGCGTCCGAACTGCTGGGGAGGCACTGATATGTACCTGATCAACGGTCAGTTGCACACCGAGTGCAGCCTCGACAGCGCCTTGCACCAACTTCAGCGGGAGTTGCCACGAAGGCTACAGCTTCCACTGCAAACCAGCACGCTGCTCGCCACTGCCAAGGCCTTCGCCGAACGTCTGCAACAAGAAGAAACGGAACTGCCACTGGCTCCCGGTCAGCGCGAAGCACTTATCGATTTCTGCCAGCCTGCCGCCCTGCAAGCCAAATTGGATCGTGAACTGGGCCTGCGCCCGGAATCGCTGCGCCGTATCGACTATCGACAATCACGCTTCGAGCGCTGGAGTCCGCTGGGCCTGGTGGTGCATATCACTCCGGCCAACGCGCCGCTGCTGGCGTTCTGTGCGGTGATCGAGAGTCTGCTGAGCGGCAACGTCAACTGGCTGCGTCCCAGCAGCAGTGACGCTGGCTTCACCGCGCGCCTGCTTCAGGCGTTGGTTGCATGCGACCCGAGCGGACAACTCAATGGTTACGTGGCGGTGCTGCCGACCCGCACCGAACAGATCGGTCAGTTGTGCAAGCACGCCAACGGTGTCGCGGCGTGGGGCGGCGAAACCGCGCTGCAAGCCATCCGCCAGCAGATCCCGCCAGGCTGTCGCTGGATCGACTGGGGGCACCGCATCAGCTTCGCCTACCTGACCCCGGACGCGGCATCGCCCGCTGTCCTCGATGCGATTGTCGATGAAGTCTGCCGCCTCGATCAGCAAGCCTGCTCCAGCCCGCAATGGTTGTTGGTGGACAGCGACGACGCGCGCGTACTGAACGATATCGGGGCACAACTGGCCGCCGCGTTCGAGCGCCGTGCCGGTCAATGGCCGGCCCTTGCACCGACGCTTGAAGAGGCTTCGCAAATCACCACCTGCACGGCAATGGCCCGGCTGGCCCAGAGTTTTGCCGGGCAGACCGGCCGGGTCTGGAGTGCGTCGGGCTGGCGGGTGATCTGGAGCCATGATCGCCAGCTCGAACCTTCTGCGCTGTTTCGCAGCCTGTTGCTCAAACCAATGCCCCGCGAGCGGCTCAGCGCCACGTTGCTGCCCTGGCGCAACGTGCTGCAGAGCTGCGCCTTGCTGTGCCCCGAGGCGCAGATCGCTGAACTGGCGCAAACGCTGATTGCCGCCGGTGTGACGCGCATTACCCCGATCGAGACTATTCACGATGGCTACGACGGCGAACCCCACGACGGTGTTTATGCGCTGCAGCGCCTGAGTCGACGCGTATCGGTCAGTCTGCCGGCGAACATACTGACCAGCCACTCCACGCTTGATCAGCTGCCTGCCCCACCACCACTGACCGGACTGGCGATCATGGACAAGGGACAATTCGTCGGCCAGCCGCCGGATTCAGCGGCGCAGCTGTTCTTTCGCTCCGGCGGCAGCAGTGGCGCACCTGTGCTTTCCGGCTTCAGTTACCACGACTTCCAGCGCCAGATGCAGGCGGCCGCCGATGGCTTGCTCGCAGCCGGACTGGACCCGGCGCAGGACAGGGTCATGAACCTGTTTTTCAGCGGCGGACTGTACGGCGGCTTTTCCAGTTTTGCCAAAGTACTGGAACAACTGCAGGCCCGACACTGGCCGATGGGCGCCCCGGCGGACGACGATTACCACGAGATCGCGCAGATGATCGAGGCTCAACGGATCACCGTGCTGATCGGCATGCCCGGCACCCTGCACCGGTTGTTTATCAACGAACAACAAATACTGCAGCGCTATGGTGGCGTCGCCAAGGTCTTTCTCGGTGGCGAACACCTGAGTGAGCAAACCCGCGAGCTCTTGCAAAGCTGCGGCGTCAGCCTGATCCGCTCGGCGATTTACGGCAGCGTTGATGCCGGTCCCCTGGGCCATGCCTGCCGGGCCACGGCAGATGGCGTTTTCCATCTGATGAGCGACATCCAGCACCTGGAAATTGTCGATTTCGAGCATGACGTGCCGGTCGGTGACGGCGAATCCGGTCGTCTGCTGGTGACCTCCCGCGAGCGTCAGGGTCAGTCCGTGCAGCGCTATGACATTGGCGACAGCGGACGCTGGTTACCCGGCCCGTGTGCCTGCGGTCTGACGTCGCCGCGCTTCGAACTGCTGCAACGCCACGGCAACCTGCTGCGCATCGGCACCGATTTCATTTCGCTGGCGATTCTGGAGCAGCACCTTCAGGTGCCGTTTCAACTGGTTCTCGACCACGGCCCTGACGGCCTGGAACGCATGCGTCTGCACTGCCCTCTGGAGCCGGCCGAGGCCCACCGCCGACTGCAGAATTATTCGACGCTGATCACGCTGGTGCAGACCGGTTTGCTCACGCTGGACGTCGAGCAATGTGCCGTCGAGCAGTTCGCCCGAAACCGGCACAGCGGCAAGACTCCCCTACTGATTGATACGCGCCGCTGACAGCAGCTATCTGCACGCGGCCCATCGCCACTTCATACAAGAAAAAATCATGAACACGATCGTTGAATTGAACAATTTGCTCGGTTACACCCGCCAACATTCGGCCTATTGCCGCGAACACTTCAAAGATGTCGCGGCCCCCATCAGCGCTTTGACCGAACTGCCCCTGATCGACCCTGAACAATACTGGCGTGACAGTCAGCATCCGCATCAATGGCCAGTGTTGTCAGGCCCGCTGGAAGACGCGATGGTCTTCAAGACCGGGGGCACCACCGGCTCAGGAAAACTCTCGCTGTTTGCCCGCGCAGAATGGCAAACCCTGGTGCGCGATTTCGGCAGCCACCTCACGGCGCAACTGAACCCCGGCGACCGGGTCGCCAATCTGTTCTTCGTCGGCGACCTGTATGCCAGCTTCATTTTTCTTCACGACGCGCTGGCACATGTCCAGACTCCCGTCAGCGAATTTCCCTTCACCGGGGCCGTCGACAGCGCCGTACTGGCCGAGTCGATCGTTGCGTACCGGATCAATGTGCTGGCCGGTCTGCCGGCGCAAATGCTCAAATTCGCCGCCTGGCTTGAGCGCCAGTCACGGATCCTGGAGGGCGTCGAAACCCTGCTCTACGGCGGCGAAAGCCTGTTCGCCGCCCAGTTGCAAACGCTCCAGCGGGTGTTCCCGAACGCACGCATTGCCTCTATCGGCTACGCCAGTGTCGATGCCGGACTGATCGGCGTCAGCACCCGCGATTGCGCCCTGGGCGAACACCGGATGCTGGAGCGGCACAGCGTGCTGGAGATCATCGATGAGGTGAGCGGTGCCGTCATCGAAGAGTGCAACCGTAACGGCAGGCTGGTCCTGACCAATCTCACCCGGCGCCTGATGCCGGTGATCCGCTATCCGGTCGGCGACCTCGCCTGCTGGCGTGAACCGGCAGAGACGCCGATGCGCAAGTTCGCCCTGATGGGCCGCAGCATGAACAGCCAGCGCGTGCGGGTGAGCGTGTTGAGTCTGGATACCGGTGACATCGGCGAGCTGGTGCGCAAGATCGCCGCCAGCGATGACTGGCAACTGCTCATCGAACAGCGAGCAAGCAAAGATCTGCTGAGCCTCAAGTGGGTACCCTGCACGCGAACGGCTGACATCAGCCAGGCAAGCTCAACCCTGCACCGTGCGCTGATCGACCAATACCCGCTGATCGAGAAGCTGCAGTCCGATCAATTGCTGGAGCTGAACGTGATCGCCTGTGCGAACGATGAACTGACCTGTCATCCACGCTCCGGCAAACATCAGCGGGTCGTGGATCGACGGGTTTACGACCATCCGCAACAGGGGCAAGCGTGATGGACACGACAATCATCCGCCGCTATCGCGTCGCCGATGCGCCGGCAGTCAGCCGCCTGTTCGAAGAAATCTACGGCGTTCATTATCCTCAACCCCACGTGTATCTGCCCTGGATGATCAGCCAGAACCACAGTGACGGTCGCTGGCACTCGCTGGTAGCGGTGGTCAACGAGCATATCTGCGGGCACGCCACGTTGTTTCGTCAATCTGGCCGAAGCGCACTGGCGGAGCTGGCACTGACCGTGGTGCACCCGGACACTCGCGGGCAAAACATCGCCACCCAGTTGGGCCAGCAGCTGCTGATTCATGCCCAGGCGCTGGATTGCCGAGGCGTGACGATCAAGCAGGTCACGCACCACCCGTATACGCAGCGCATGGCCGCCGGCCTGGGGTTTCACAGCTGTGGTCTGTTGCCCGATTACGCGCCTTCGCCGTTCGGTGGAACAGGGCGGGAGACGATTGTTGTGGGTCACTGCAGCATCGACGGTTATCGGCGCCCGCTGCCGGCACTCGCCTGGCCGCAGGATTGCCGCGAGCTGATGTCGCGTCTGGAGGCGGTGTTTGGTACCACCGACCATACCGTGCCATGGAAAGGCCCGAAGATCCGCTTCGATCACGTATCCGGGCGCTACGACCTGCTGCTCAAGGCCCTCGATGACAACCTGCTCGAGCAATTGGGACAACTGCCGGCGCACTGGCTGATTTCGATCAGACTCAGACTCGCCCAAGGGTTTTCCAGCGCGCTGCGCAAACTGGCCGATGCTGGTTTCGCTTTCACCGGGATTGTCCCCGATGACCACAGCGACGGCTGGCTGGCACTGTTTCATCGTGGCTACCAGGCCTCCACGCTGAGCCTGCACTGTCCACACATGCAGCACCTGCAGGATCAGGCGCAGCAGGCCGGCGAAAGGTATCAGGACTAAAAACGAAAACGGCCCACCCAATCAATGGGTGGGCCGTGGGTGACCGGCTCAGGCCTTGGACTTGACGCCTTGATCCACCGGTTTCGCCGCGTTGCCTTCACCGTAGGTTTTCAGGTTCTGCAGCACATAGATCGCCTTTTTGTATTCAGGGATCAGGTTCTTGCCGTAGGCATTGCCATTGAGGCCATTGTTCTGAATGGCGTCGAGCTGGGTGGCGAAATACTCCAGCGCATTGAATTTTGCATCAGGGTCTTTGGTCACGCCGAAACGGTCGAACTTGTCGCCGGCATTGAGCAATGTAAAGGAGGTGATGTCGGAAATCAGCCCGCGCTCACGCAGGAAAACACTCAGATTGCTCAGTTGCTTGACCGAGACATTCGCCGGATCGAACCCCTTGATATTTTTGCGCAGGCCCTGCTTGTCCATTTCGGCAGTGTTCAGCGCGGTCGGATTGGTGCCGACCTTGGCGAGCATCTGCTGCACCTTGAGGCTTTGCTTGACCTCCTTCTTCGCGCCTGTATTGCGAACCAGCACCCCTGCCTTGCTCTCCCAGCCGCCGACAATGCCGATCGTCATGAGAAGACTCCCTGTGAAATAACCATGAAATGTCCTTGCTGGACTACTTGAATGCCGGGAAGTATCTACCGGCGAACTGGTGGCACCAACCCTTTTAGTGCAGCCGCTTACAATTTTTGTACATTCTCGATACAAATTGCCAGAAGCTCACGGTGCCGCGGTTTCATGGCAGTTTGACGATTGCTCGCGAAGCTTTTTTTTGCGCTGGCTGACAAGAGGGTCGATCCATTTGTATCGGAGTCGACACGCCCCTTCCGTCAGCCCGACACTTTCTTGCACCAAAGTACTTAAAGCTTCCCCGTTCGCCGACGATACGCTGGTGTGACCCCGCCGTTTTTCCCTCGACCCCACAATAAGAATCGCAGCTCAAGGACCGGTATCCATGCCCGCATTCCGCACCATTCAGGCTCGCTACACGTTATTTCTGGTTCTGTTCATCCTGCTGCTGTCGGTGCTGACCGTGGTCGGTATCAGCCAATTGGTCGCGCCCAAGCTGCGGCATACCGAAGAACAGGTGGTGCTCAACCGGATTGCCGAAGTCGCCGAACAGATTCAGGGCGAACTGAACAAAGTCCAGGCGCAGCAGCGCAGCATCACCCAGACCATTCCCCTGCTCGACAGCGCGGCCATCGACACAGTGTTGCCGGGCCTGGTGGATCAATACGGCGAGCTGAAAGTCTTCGGTGGCGGGATCTGGCCACTGCCGGGTCAGCGTGAGGCCGGGCGCAACAAGTTCAGCACGTTCTGGCACCGCGATGCCTCGGGCAAACTGGCGGTGAATACCTTCTGGAACAGCGACGCGGCGCCCAACTATTACGACCAGAGCTGGTACAAGGGCGGCATGCAGACCCCGCGGGGCCAGTGCGCCTGGGCCGCTGCCTATAAAGATGACGCGAGTGCCGAGCCGCGCACCAACTGCGCCATGGCGATCCAGAAAAACGGTGCAGCGTGGGGCGTGTCGACCATCGACGTGACGCTGGGCTTCTTCAACGATCTGGTGGCGCGCAAGGAAAAAGACCTCAACGCCGAAATGCTGATAGTCGAGGCCGACGGCAAGATCATCAGCAACAGCTCGCGCATCAGCGGCCCGATCGTGCTGAAGAACATCAGCGAACTGGCCGCCGGTTCGACCTTCGCCAGTCAGGTCAAGGCCGGCCTGCAGAACCGCGATCAGGCGCAACGCGTCGAGTTCGACAACAACGGCGAAGCCAGCACCTTCTTCATGCGCCCGATCGAAGGCACGCCGTGGTTCCTCGCCACCGCCCTGCCAACGAAAATGCTCACCGCCCAGCGTGACGACGTGCTCAGCAGCCTGAGCCTGTTGCAGATTCCGCTGGTGATCCTGCTGGTGTTGTTGCAGGTGTATGCGATCCGCCAACTGGTGTCGCGGATGAAAGCGCTGAAGGCCAACATCGACTTGCTGTCCAGCGGCGATGCCGACCTGACCCGGCGCATCACCATCCGTGCCGAAGACGAACTGGGCGCCATCGGCCACTCGGTCAACACCTTTATTGCCTACCTGCAGAACATGATCGGTGAAGTCACCCAGGCCACCGGCGCCATGGCTTCGAGCCTGGACGACCTGCAGCGTACGTCGGCCAACACCAGCCAGATTCTGCTGCGCCATGCTTCGGAAACCGATCAGACCGTTACCGCCATCACCGAAATGAGTTCGACGGCCGAGAGCGTCGCGCAGAACGCCGCAGAAACCGCAGCGTTCACCCAGCGCGCCAACGAGAACGCCGACCGCTCACGGGTGGTGGTCGGTGAAGCGACCAACAGCGTAGTGGCCTTGATCGACGAAGTGGCCAGCGCCACCCAGAAAGTCGAGAACATGCAGCAGGACGCGCAGCGCATCACCGAGATTCTCGGAGTGATCGGCGCAATCGCCGGACAGACCAACCTGCTGGCGCTCAACGCCGCCATCGAAGCCGCCCGGGCCGGTGAACAGGGTCGCGGCTTTGCCGTGGTCGCCGACGAAGTCCGCGCCCTCGCCGCTCGCACCCAGGCCAGCACCTCGGAAATCAACGAGATGTTGACCCGCCTGACCCAAGGCGTGAGCTCGTCGGTCAGCGCCATGGAAAACACTCAGGCCAGCTGCCAGTCCGCCGCTGACGCCACGGCGCGGGTCAACTCGGGTCTGGATGAAATGGCCGGTTCGGTCAGCCACATCAACAGCCTCAGCACGCAGATCGCTACCGCTGCCGAACAGCAGAGTGCGGTCACCGAAGAGATCAACCGCAGCATGGTGCAGATCCGCCACATGGTCGAAGAACTGGTGCACAGCGGCCAGGCCAGCGAACTCAACACCCGCCAGCTGCTGGAAGCCAACAACCGGGTGAGCGCGATCATGGGGCGGTTCAAGGTTCGGTGAGTCCCCTACCAGTCTATTGTGGCGAGGGAGCTTGCTCCCGCTGGGTCGCGAAGCGGCCCCAACTCTGGCAGCGCAATAAACAGGAAGCCGAAATTAACCGATTGGCGACTGCTGCGCAGCCGAGCGGGAGCAAGCTCCCTCGCCACAGAGCGCATCTCCATTCCGCCTGACAGATTTGTAATCTCTCGCTCAGCAGGCTGTCAGGCTTGATCCATGATCATCCTGCCAGCCTGCCTTGTATCAACTTGAAACACTCCGTTGATGCCCGGCAGGATAATCCGGTCAAAATACTTTCCTTTTTGACCGTCATCCTTGTCGAGAGCCCACCATGCGAACCTCCCTGCGACTGGCCGCCCTCAGCGCCCTGCTCCTGTCCTCCCTGGCCCAGGCCGCCGAGCTGATCCCGATCGAAGTCCATCGCGACGCCAATTGCGGCTGCTGCAAAAAATGGATCAGCCACCTCGAAGCCAACGGCTTCAAAGTCGAAGACCATGTCGAAAGCGACATGAGCAGCTTCAAGCAGCAACACGGCGTGCCACCGCGCCTGGGCTCGTGCCATACCGCGCTGATCAACGGCAAGTTCGTTGAAGGCCATGTGCCGGCGGAACAAGTGCTGGCCCTGAGCAAGCGCGACGATCTGCTGGGTATCGCCGCACCGGGCATGCCAATGGGTTCGCCAGGCATGGAAATGGACGGCATGAGCGATGCCTATCAAGTGATCGGCCTGAAAAAGGACGGCACGGATGTGGTGGTGGCAGACTACCCGGCCCACTGATGGCTGCCGGTTACGTCGGGCTGTTCGCCGCCGCGTTCGGCGCTGCGACGCTGTTGCCGCTGCAATCCGAAGCGCTGCTGGTCGGGCTGATCGCCAGCGACCGTTACTGGCTCTGGGGCCTGCTGGGCGTGGCGACGCTGGGCAATGTCCTCGGTTCGCTGGTCAACTGGTGGCTGGGGCGCGGCCTCGAACGCTTTCAGGATCGACGCTGGTTTCCCGTCAGCCCGAACCACATGGCCACTGCGCGCAAACACTACGAGCGCTATGGTCACTGGTCGCTGCTACTGAGTTGGCTGCCGGTGATCGGTGATCCGCTGACCCTGATCGCCGGCGTCATGCGCGAGCCGCTCGGGCGCTTTCTGCTGATCGTCACGCTGGCCAAAGCTGCGCGTTACACCGTGGTGGCGATGCTGACGCTGGGCTGGCTCGGTTGAACATTCCGGCCATGGCGTTGCCTGTGGTTAACGTCGCCCTAATCCGGGCGTTCCAGCATCAGCCGATTTCCATGGAGTTTGCCCTTATGTCCGTCACGCTATCCCGCTGGCTGCCCGGCCTGGTCCTGACTGCTGCGCTGCCGCTGTTCGCCCACGCTGCTGCGCCCACTGAAACTGCACCCGCCGATGGCCAGACCTATGGCCCGGAGCTGCAAGGTTTCCAATACCCCTACACGCTCAAACACTTTGCCTTTCAGTCCCAGGGTAAATCCCTGCAGATGGGCTACATGGACGTCGCCGCCCACGGCAAGGCCAACGGGCGCACCGTGGTGCTGATGCACGGCAAGAACTTTTGCGCCGCCACCTGGGACAGTTCGATCAAGGCCTTGAGCGAGGCCGGTTACCGGGTCGTCGCGCCGGACCAGATCGGCTTCTGCACCTCCAGTAAACCCGATCACTACCAGTACAGCTTCCAGCAACTGGCGACCAACACCCAACAGCTGCTCAAGGCCCTCGGCATTCAGAAAGCCACCCTGCTCGGCCATTCCACCGGCGGCATGCTCGCCACTCGCTTCGCGCTGCTGTTCCCGGATCAGGTCGAACAACTGGCGCTGGTCAATCCGATCGGCCTGGAAGACTGGAAAGCCCTCGGCGTGCCGTATCGCACCGTTGATCAGTGGTATCAGCGCGAACTCAAAGTCACCGCCCAAGGCATTCGCGACTACGAGCGCAACACCTATTATGACGGGCGCTGGAAACCCGAATTCGACCGCTGGGTCGACATGCTCGCCGGCCTGAGCAATGGCCCGGGCAAAACCCAGGTGGCGTGGAACTCGGCGCTGATCTACGACATGATCTTCACCCAACCGGTGTACTACGAGTTCAAGGACCTGAAGATGCCGACCCTGCTGTTGATCGGCACGTCCGACACCACGGCCATCGGCAAGGACCTCGCGTCCCCCGAGGTCAAGGCGAAAATCGGCCACTATGAGGTGCTCGGCAAGCAGGTCGCCAAGCTGATTCCACAATCGACACTGGTGGAATTCCCCGGCCTCGGCCACGCGCCGCAGATGGAAGAACCGGCGAAGTTTCACCAGGCCTTGCTCGGCTGGCTGAACAACACCAATCCCGTTCGTTGATGAGGTAAGGCTGATGGCGGTGCAGATTGCAGTGATCGATGACTGGCAGGACGTGGCACGGGATGTGGTCGACTGGTCGGTACTCGACAGCATCGGCGAAGTGACGTTTGTGCATGACTACCCGGCGGACAACGCCACACTGGCCGCACGTCTGGGCCAGTACCAGGTGATCTGCGTGATGCGCGAGCGCACGCGTTTCGACCAGGACCTGCTGCAGCGCCTGCCCAATCTCAAGCTGCTGGTCACCGGTGGCATGCGTAACGCGGCGCTGGACATGCAGGCCGCCGCCGGGCTCGGGATCAAGGTCTGCGGCACCGACAGCTACAAACATGCGGCGCCGGAGCTGACCTGGGCGCTGATCATGGCCGCCACGCGCAATCTGCTGAATGAAGCCAACTCCCTGCGCGCCGGCGGCTGGCAGCAAGGGCTGGGCGGTGATTTGCACGGCAAGACCCTGGGCATTCTCGGTCTGGGCAGCATCGGTCAGAAGGTCGCGCAATTCGGTCAGGTATTTGGCATGCGCGTGATTGCCTGGAGCGAAAACCTCACCGCCGAGCGCGCGCAGCAGGCCGGCGTGACCTGGGTCAGCAAGCAGCAATTGTTCGAACAGGCCGATGTGCTGTCGGTGCATCTGGTGCTCAGCGAGCGCAGCCGCGGGCTGGTGGACGCACAGGCGCTGGACTGGATGAAACCCACCGCGCTGCTGGTCAACACCGCCCGCGGGCCGATCGTCGATGAGGCGGCGCTGATCAAGGCGTTGCAGAAACAGAAGATCGCCGGCGCGGCGCTGGATGTGTTCGATCAGGAGCCGCTGCCTGAACTGCACCCGTTTCGCACATTGGACAATGTGCTGGCCACGCCACATGTGGGGTATGTCAGCCGGCAGAACTATGCGCAGTTCTTTGCGCAGATGATCGAGGATATTCAGGGGTGGGCCGCCGGGAGCCCGCTGCGCCTTTTGAATTGATCGCAACATTTCGATTGCGCTGAATCGACTGACGCCTTCGCGAGCAAGCCCGCTCCCACATTGGAAATGCGTCGTACACAAATCAACTGTGGGAGCGGGCTTGCTCGCGAAGGGGCCTTAATAGACAACACATCAACAAACTGCCCGCACCACAACAGTGCGCCCTCCCTTTGCACTAGCACAAAATCGTGACCAACCAGTCACCGTTTTAGCCCTCTCCCTCAAAAAAACCTGCCCTTCGTCGGTGCGTTCCTGCTTGAACACCACGGATTTCGCTGCCTGCAAACCGATTGTCGAACAATTTACCCGTTTGCTCTCGCCCGCTCTAGGATCTGGCCTAGACTGACTTTCGCGGATTAAAACCGGCCAGTCACAAACCCGAAAAATTGTCGAAACTTTTGCAGATGGCGGCGGGTCATCTGAAAGGCAGGGTCAACGCGACTGGTGCAATCCTTGCAACGGCCCCTTCACCCATTCTGCTTGCACGTGTTGGGTAGCGTTTGCTCACCGATGCGTGGCGCGTTTGCGCCCGGCCACAGGATTTGGCCACAGCTTGTTCGATACAAGAATCAGATCAACGACACGGGAGATTCATATGATCAGTGCGGCATTGGATATTCAGGGAGAGCGTGCTCAGCAGGCGGTTGGTGAATCGAGCACGGTGAGTCTTCCCGGCAGCCGGTCGATCAACGTCCCGGGCACCAAAACGCTGACGCCGGTCGCCAGCCAGAATCCCAACAAGAAGAAAGTGTTGTTCGTCACCTCGGAAATCGCCGATCTGGTGAAGACCGGTGGTCTGGGGGACGTCTCCGCCGCCCTGCCCCGCGCCATGGCGCACCTGCACGATGTGCGCGTGTTGATCCCCGGTTACCCGCAGGTGATGCACAGCGAGAACCCGATCCACATCATCGGCGAACTCGGCGGGCATGCCGCATTGCCTCCGTGCAAGATCGGGCGCATGGACATGCCTGACGGCTTGGTGATCTACGTGCTGATCTGCCCCGAGCTGTATGAGCGTGAAGGCTCGCCTTACGGCGCCAACAACGGTCGCGACTGGCCGGACAACCATATTCGTTTCGCCCGCCTGGGCCTGGCCGCTGCCGACATCGCCGCCAACCTCGCACAAATTCACTGGTGCCCGGATCTGGTGCACGCCCACGACTGGCCCGCCGGTCTGGCCCCTGCCTATATGCACTGGCGCGGGCAGCGCACGCCCACTCTGTTCACCATTCACAACCTCGCCTACCAAGGCGTGACCAGCCTCGGCTCGTGCCCGGAGCTGGGTATTCCGACCCACGCCCTGCAACAGGAAGGCATGGAGTTCTACGGCAAGATGTCGTTCCTCAAGGCCGGCATGGCCTATTCGAGCCACATCACCACCGTCAGCGCGACCTATGCGCAGGAAATCACCACCCCGGATTTCGGCTGCGGTCTCGATGGCTTTCTCGCCGCCAAGACCCAGCAAGGCTTGCTCAGCGGCATCCCCAACGGCATCGACGAGAGCTGGGACGCGGCCACTGATCCGCACCTGTTCGCGCCGTTCGCCATCGGCGACTGGGAAGGCAAAGCGATCAACGCCGCCCATGTGCGTGAACTGTTTGGCTTGAACGATTCCAGCGGCCCGCTGTTCGCCGTGGTTTCGCGTCTGGTTTATCAGAAAGGTCTGGACCTGACTGAAGCCGTCTCCGAATACATCGTGCAGAACGGTGGCCAGATCGCAATCATCGGCCGTGGCGAGCCGGAAGAAGAACAGGCCATGCGTGAACTGGCGCTGCGCTTTCCTGGGCAGATCGGCGTGCGCATCGGCTTCAATGAAACCGACGCCCGGCGCATGTTCGCCGGCAGCGATTTCCTGTTGATGCCGTCGCGCTATGAACCCTGCGGCCTGAGCCAGATGTACGCCCAGCGCTTCGGCTCGTTGCCGGTGGCGCGCAATACCGGCGGCCTGGCCGACACCATCGAGAACGGCGTCACCGGTTTCCTCTTCGACGAATCCACTGTCGAGAGCTACCGCGAAGCCCTGAGCCGCGCGTTCAAGGTCTTTGCCTTTCCCGAACTGCTCAATGCCATGCGTTGCCGAGCGATGGCCGCGCCGTTCAACTGGTGCAAAGCGGTCGAACCCTACGCCGAACTCTACGAACAACTGGTCGCCAAGGCGCTGGGTAAAGCCGGCCACAAATAACTCAGGGAGCTTTTCACCATGCCGTTACGGACCCAAGAAAACTGGCCCCACGGCGCGATCATGCAGGACGCCGAACACACTCAGTTTGCGCTGTGGGCACCGGATGCGTTTTACGTCAGTGTCGAACTTGAAGACGGCCAGTCCTTGCCGATGTTACCGCAGGCCGATGGCTGGTTCGTGATCAAGACCCGGTGCCCGGCGGGCACCCGCTACCGCTTCAACATCGATGGTGAACTGGAGGTGCCCGACCCGGCCTCCCGCGCCCAGGACGGCGACCTTGACCGCCACAGTGTGGTGGTCGATCCGCTGGCCTATGACTGGCGCCACACCACCTGGCACGGCCGGCCGTGGAGCGAAGCGGTGATCTACGAGCTGCACGTCGGCGCGCTCGGCGGCTTTGCCGAAGTCGAGCAGCATCTGGCGCGTCTGGTCGAGCTGGGCATCACTGCCATCGAACTGATGCCCCTGGCGCAGTTTCCCGGCACACGCAACTGGGGTTATGACGGCGTGCTGCCTTTCGCACCGCAAGCCTCCTATGGCACTCCGGAACAACTCAAACACCTGATCGACAGCGCCCACGGCCATGGGCTGGCGGTGATTCTCGACGTGGTCTACAACCACTTCGGCCCCGACGGCAACTACCTCGGGCGCTACGCCAAAGGTTTTTTCCGCGAAGACAAGCACACGCCCTGGGGCGCGGCGATCGATTTCCGCCGCCGTGAAGTGCGGGACTTCTTCATTGAAAACGCGCTGATGTGGGTGCTCGAATACCGCTTCGACGGGCTGCGCCTGGACGCGGTGCACGCCATCGAAAGCCCGGACTTCCTGCCCGAACTGGCGCAGCGTATTCGTCAGCAGATCGATCCAAGCCGTCACGTCTGGCTGACCGTCGAAAACGAGCTCAACCAGTCGAGCTTGCTTGAAGAGGATTACGACGCGCAGTGGAACGACGACGGCCACAACGCCCTGCACGTGCTGCTGACCGGCGAAACCGACGCCTACTACGCTGACTATGCGCTGCAACCCACCGAACAACTGGTGCGCTGCCTAAGCCAGGGCTTCGTGTTTCAGGGCCACATCACCCGCCACGGCGAACCGCGCGGCGAGCCGAGCGAACACCTGCCCTCCACCGCTTTCATCCTGTTCCTGCAGAACCACGACCAGATCGGCAACCGGGCTTTCGGCGAACGTCTGCATCACCTGGCCGATCCACGCGCGGTGCAGGCCGCCACCGTGCTGTTGCTGCTGTCACCGATGATTCCGCTGATGTTCATGGGCGATGAGTACGCGGCCGAGCAACCGTTCCTGTTCTTCACCAGCCACCACGGTGAACTGGCGGATCTGGTGCGCGAAGGTCGGCGCAACGAATTCGCCGGGTTCAGCGCCTTCGCCGATCCGCACAAACGCGAAAAAATTCCCGATCCGAATGCCGAGCAGACCTTCCACGCCTCGCAGCCTCGCCTGGTCGGCAACGGCAGCGCAAAACAGCAGGAAACCCTCGCGCTGTACCGGCAACTGCTGCAATTGCGCCACCGCTACATCATTCCCAATCTGTCCGGCACCCAGGCGCTTGGGGCGCACATGCTCGGCTTCGGTGCGGTCAGTGCACGCTGGCGCCTGGGCGATGGCAGTGAGCTGCGAATTGACCTGAACCTCAGCGATACGCCAGTGGTCAACCCTGCACAGACCGACGCCGTGTGGCTGTTTCAACAGCCGCCCGCCGTTGCCCTGTCGGAACCGGGCGTACTGCCCGCGTATTGCGCGCTTGTCAGCCTCACGGCCGCAACCCCCTTGCAACCTCTGGATGGAGAGCGCCTATGAGCGATGCGCAACTGGAAATACTCGCAAGCCGCGCCGGCCTCGCCGTCGACTGGATCGACGCCAACGGCCGCCCGCAGAAAGTCGCCCCGGCGGTGCTGCGCAATGTTCTCACCGGCCTGGGTCATCCGGCCAATACCGCACAGGAAATCGACGCCAGTCTGCTGCAACTGCAGCAAGTGCAGCAGGATCGCCACCTGCCGCCGCTGTTGACCGCAGATGTCGGGGTCAGCGTTGATCTGGCCCGCTATTTCGAGCCTGAAACGCCTTGCGAAATCCACCTTGAAGACGGTTCACGGCTTAACCTCAAACTCGACGCCGAAGCGAAACTGCCCGGTTTGATCCCGGTCGGTTATCAGCAGGTGCACATCGCCGATCAATATTTCACCCTGGCCGTGGCCCCCGAGCGCTGCTTCAGCGTCGGCGATGCGGTAGACAACCCGATCCCTCGCGTCTGGGGGTTGAGCGCGCAGTTGTACAGTCTGCGCCGCCCCGGCGATGGCGGCTTTGGTGACACTCAGGCGCTGGAAGAACTGGCGCGGGTGGCCGGCGAGCGCGGTGCCGATGCGCTGGCAATCAGTCCGTTGCATGCGATGTTCAGCGCCGACACCGGGCGCTACAGCCCGTATTCGCCGTCCAGCCGCCTGTTTCTCAACGCCTTGTATGCCGCACCGGGCGCCATCCTTGGCGAACGCGCCCTGCGTGATGCGATCGACGCCAGCGGTCTGGCCGAGCAATTCCGGCAACTGGAAGACTTGAAGCTGATCGACTGGCCCGCGGCCGCCGACGCCAAACAGAAATTGCTGCAAGCCTTGTACGACGGTTTCGTCGCGGGCGAGCATCCGTTGCATCCGGACTTCGCCAGTTTCCGCCATGCCGGTGGCGAAGCCCTGGAAAACCACTGCCGTTTCGAAGCCATTCAGGAAATGCGCGCCGCCCGTGGCGAAAGCCTCGACTGGCGCGAATGGCCGGCACACTGGCATGAGCCGCGCGGCGCCGCCCTCGAAGCCTTTGCCGAGGAATACGCCGAACGCATCAGTTACTTCGCCTTTTGCCAGTGGTTGATCCACCGCTGCCTGGAGCGCGCGCAAACGGCTGCGCGCAGCGCCGGCATGGGCATCGGCCTGATCGCTGACCTTGCGGTCGGTGCCGACGGCGCCGGCAGCCAGGCCTGGAGCTTTCAGGACGAACTGCTCGCCTCGCTCACCGTGGGTGCGCCGCCAGACATTCTCAATCGCTCCGGTCAGGGCTGGGGGATTTCCGCGTTTTCCCCGGAAGGCCTGATACGCAACGGCTTTCGCGCGTTCATCGACATGCTGCGCGCCAACTTCGCCCACGCTGGCGGGCTGCGCATCGACCATGTGATGGGCCTGCAACGCCTGTGGGTGATCCCAAACGGCGCGGCCCCGGCCGATGGCGCTTATCTGTATTACCCGTTTGACGATCTGCTGCGCCTGTTGACCCTTGAGTCCCATCGGCATCAGGCGATCGTCCTCGGCGAAGACCTCGGCACCGTGCCCGACGGTCTGCGCGAAAAACTCAGTGCGCGGGCGATCCTCGGCATGCGCGTGCTGCTGTTCGAACAGGACAACACGTATTTCAAACCGATCCTCGACTGGCCGGACAACGCGCTGGCGACCACCAGCACCCACGACCTGCCGACGCTCAACGGTTGGTGGCATGGCCGCGATATCGACTGGAACGCGCGTCTGGAATTTGTCGACGCCAACGGTGAAATCGAATGGCGTCGCCATCGCCAGCGCGAGCGCGAAGGCCTGCGCGGGGCCTTGAGCCAAGACCCGCAAAACTTCCGCGAAGAGTCCCATGAAGCCGATCAAGTGGTCGATGCCAGCGTGCGTTTCCTCGGTCATACCCGCGCACCGCTGGTGTTGCTGCCGCTGGAAGATGCGCTGGGCATCGACGAGCAGGCCAACCTGCCGGGCACCATCGACAGCCACCCGAACTGGTCGCGACGCCTGCCCGGCAACAGCGAAGCCTTGCTTGATGGCGCCGATGCCGCGCGCCGTCTGGAACTGCTGGCCTGTGCCCGCCTGCAAGCTGCCGAGCGTGACCAATGAACCAGACCCTCATCCAACCCCTGCGCGCCACCCTGCGCCTGCAATTTCACAAGGGTTTCACTCTGGAACAGGCGGTGCCGCTGGTGCCGTACTTTGCCCGCCTCGGCATCAGCCACATTTATGCCTCACCGCTGCTCGCGGCCCGCGCCGGCTCGATGCACGGCTACGACGTGGTCGACCCGACCCAGGTCAATCCGGAACTCGGCGGCGAACCGGCGCTGCGTCGTCTGGTCAGCACCCTGCGCGAACACAGCATGGGCCTGATCCTCGACATCGTCTCCAACCACATGGCCGTCGGTGGCGGTGACAACCCGTGGTGGCTCGATCTGCTGGAGTGGGGCCGCCTGAGTCCCTATGGCGAGTTCTTCGACATCCAGTGGCACTCGCCGGACCCGTTGATGGAAGGCCAATTGTTGCTGCCGTTTCTCGGCAGCGATTATGGCGTCGCGCTGCAAGAAGGCACGCTGAAACTGCATTTCGATGCGCAGCAAGGTCGCTTCCACGTCGAGCATTACGAGCATCACTTTCCGATCTGCCCGAATGACTACGGCGAGTTGCTCAAACCGGTCGAATCTCTGAGATCCCTGGCTGATCGTTTCAGTACCCTCAGCTACCAGACCGACGCCCATGCGCTGGCAATGCCGCTCAAGGCTGAATTGAAGGAGCTGGCAAGCGATCCGCAAATTCTCGCCGCGATCAAGGAAAGTCTCGCGCATTACGACTCCACGACTGCAGAAGGCTTCGACAAGCTGCATCAATTGCTCGAACGCCAGAGCTACCGTCTCGCCAGTTGGCGTACCGCTGCGGACGACATCAACTGGCGGCGCTTTTTCGACATTAACGAACTCGGCGGTCTGCGCGTTGAGCGTCCGGCCGTGTTCGAAGCGACTCACGGCAAGATCTTTCAGTTGATCGTCGAAGGCTTGGTCGACGGTTTGCGTATCGACCACATCGACGGCCTCGCTGACCCGCGCGGTTACTGCCGCAAGTTGCGCCGGCGCCTCGACTTGCTTGCGCCGGATCGGCACTTGCCGATCTACGTCGAGAAGATTCTCGGTGCCGGCGAAACCCTGCGCACCGATTGGGCGGTGGATGGCAGCACCGGTTACGAGTTCATGAATCAGCTGTCGTTGCTCCAACACGACCCCGATGGCGAACATGTACTCGGCGACCTCTGGCAGCGGCGCACCGAGCGTCCGGCGGCGTTCATTGAAGAAGCGCAACTGGCGAGGCAACAGATCCTCAACGGCTCGCTGGCCAGTGACTTCGAAAGCGTCGCCCAGGCGCTGCTGCAAGTGGCCCGCGATGACCTGATGACCCGCGACCTGACCCTCGGCGCAATTCGCCGGGTGTTGCAGGCGCTGATCGTGCATTTCCCGGTGTATCGCACTTACATCAGCGCGCTCGGGCGCTCGGCGCAGGATGAACAGTTTTTCCAGCAGGCCATGGACGGTGCCCGCCAGACCTTGGGCGAAGGCGATTGGCCGGTGCTTGACTGTGTGGCGGCCTGGCTCGGTGGCACACCATGGCGGCACAAGCCGCGCGGGCGCTCGCGCAAGATCCTCAAGCACGCTTGCGTACGTTTCCAGCAACTGACGTCGCCGGCAGCGGCCAAAGCCGTGGAAGACACCGCGTTGTATCGCTCGGCGGTGCTGCTGTCGCGCAATGACGTCGGCTATAACACCGAGCAGTTCAGCGCACCGGTCAGCGACTTCCATGCGGTCAATCAGCAACGCCTGGACGCGTTCCCCGACAACTTGCTGGCCACTGCCACCCACGACCACAAACGTGGCGAAGACACCCGTGCACGACTGGCAGTGCTCAGCGAACGCAGCCACTGGTACGCCGAGCAGGTGGAGTTGTGGCGCGCCCTCGCCCGGCCGTTGCGCGACGATGACCAAGTGCCGTCGTCCGGTGATGAACTGATCCTGTATCAGGCGTTGCTCGGCAGTTGGCCGCTGCAACTGAGCGATGACGATCAGTCAGGTTTCAGCGACTACGCCGAGCGCATCTGGCAGTGGCAACAGAAAGCCCTGCGCGAAGCCAAGTTGCAAAGCAGCTGGAGCGCGCCGAACGAGGCATACGAAAACGCTGCGCAGACGTTCACCCAACGCCTGCTCACCGGTGCAGAAGGCGAGCTGCTGCGCGCCGCGCTGAGCAAGACCGTCAACAGCATCGCGGCAGCCGGCGCCCTCAACAGTCTGGCGCAAACCTTGCTGCGCATGACCGTGCCGGGGGTACCGGATCTGTATCAAGGCAACGAGTTCTGGGACTTCAGCCTGGTCGATCCGGACAACCGCCGGCCGGTGGATTACGCCGCGCGCGCGCAAGCTCTGGACGGACACGCGCCGCTCCCGGAGCTGCTGGCGAACTGGCGTGACGGGCGCATCAAGCAAGCGTTGATCGCCCAGGTGTTGAACCAGCGCGCCGAACACGCCGAGCTGTTTCGCCGGGGCACGTATCAGGCCTTGGAGGTGCTGGGCGAGCAGGCGCACAACGTGCTCGCATTCGCCCGTGAGCACGAGGGCCGCTACGCCATCGTGATCGTACCGATCCGCTGCGCGACGTTGCTGGAAAACAGTGCCGTGCCACAGGTGGATGCGCTGCGCTGGGGCGATACACGGGTGGTTTTACCGTTCGCCGCCTCTGACACAAACCTGAAGGGACTTTTTCACAGCAGCGCAGTCACAAAAAACAGGGAGCTGAACGTCAGCGCCGCGCTGGGGGATTTCCCGGTCAATCTGTTTACCCAACTCTTTACGTAACGACGAGTTCAGTTCAGGAGCATTGCGATGAGTACCGACGATAAACGCATCCGCGAGTTTGCCTATCAGATCTGGGAATCGGAGGGCAAACCTGAAGGTCATGAAGCGCGTCATTGGGAAATGGCGCGCAAACTGGCCGAAGCCGAGGCCCTCGCGCCGAAGAAGTCGCCAAAGGCTGCGGGCAGTAAAACCGCCGGCAAGACTGCGACCGGCAAAGCCACCGAAAGCAAGACCCCGGCGGCCAAGCCCAAGGCGCCTGCGGACGCCAAAGCCAAGCCTTCCAGCGCCGCCAAAGTGATTCCACCGGGCGAAAAAGCCGCCGAGAAAAAGCCGCGCGCCCCACGCAAGCCCCCGGCCAACTGACACACCCGGATTATTGAACTGAATGACCGTGTGGCGGGTGCGCTCGCCACCGAGGACTCACTCGTCCTCAAAAAACATACAACCTTCCTGTAGGAGTGAGCCTGCTCGCGATAGCGATGTATCAGGCGAAATCGCGATTGAATGTCAGACCGCTATCGCGAGCAGGCTCACTCCTACAAGGTTATGTATCAGCCGAGAATTTCCCCGATTTGCAGGAGCAATCATGACCCGTCCAAAGAATACCGAGCCCGCAGCGCACGCTGAACCTTCGAGAATCCGTGAAGGCCTGCCCTTCCCGCTCGGTGCGACCTGGGATGGTCTGGGGGTTAACTTTGCACTGTTTTCCGCCAATGCCACAAAGGTTGAACTGTGCATCTTCGACGATGCCGGCGAAGTCGAACTCGAGCGCATCGAACTGCCGGAATACACCGACGAGATCTACCACGGCTATCTGCCCGATGCCCATCCGGGGCTGATCTACGGCTACCGTGTCTATGGCCCGTATGACCCGGCGAACGGCCATCGCTTCAACCACAACAAACTGTTGATCGACCCGTACGCCAAACAACTGGTCGGCGAGTTGAAATGGTCCGAGGCGCTATTCGGCTACACCATCGGCCACCCCGACGCCGACCTCAGTTTCGATGAACGCGACAGCGCGCCGTTTGTGCCCAAGTGCAAGGTCATCGACCCGGCGCATACCTGGGGCAACGACCACCGCGTCAGCGTGCCGTGGGACAAAACCATCATCTATGAAACCCACGTACGCGGCATCAGCATGCGTCACCCTTCGGTGCCGGAGAACGTGCGCGGTACCTTTGCCGGTCTGATGGTCGACGACGTGCTCGAACACATCCGCAAACTCGGCGTGTCGAGTGTGGAATTGCTGCCGATCCATGCCTTCGTCAACGACCAGCATTTGCTGCACAAGGGCATGACCAACTACTGGGGCTACAACAGCATCGCCTTCTTCGCCCCGGATCCGCGTTATCTGGCCAGCGGCAAGATCGCCGAGTTCAAGGAGATGGTCGCGCACCTGCACGAGGCCAATCTGGAAGTGATCCTCGACGTGGTCTACAACCACACCGCCGAGGGCAACGAACAAGGCCCGACCCTGTCGATGCGCGGCATCGACAACGCCTCGTATTACCGGCTGATGCCGGACGACAAGCGCTACTACATCAACGATTCCGGCACCGGCAACACCCTCGACCTCAGTCACCCGTGCGTGCTGCAGATGGTCACAGACTCGCTGCGCTACTGGGCCAGCGAGATGCACGTCGACGGTTTCCGCTTCGATCTGGCGACGATTCTCGGGCGCTATCACGACGGTTTCGACGAGCGTCACAGCTTCCTCGTCGCCTGCCGGCAGGACCCGGTGCTGCGCCAGGTGAAAATGATCGCCGAGCCTTGGGACTGTGGCCCCGGTGGCTATCAGGTCGGCAATTTCCCGCCGGGCTGGGTCGAGTGGAACGACAAATTCCGCGACACCGTGCGCGCGTTCTGGAAAGGCGACGACGGCCAGGTTGCCGACTTCGCCAGCCGCATGACCGCCTCCGGCGAGATGTTCAACCAGCGCGGACGGCGGCCGTACTCGTCGGTGAACTTCATCACCGCCCACGACGGTTTCACCCTCAACGATCTGGTGTCGTACAACGACAAGCACAACGAAGCCAACGACGAGAACAACCAGGACGGCAGCAACAACAACCTGTCGTGGAACCACGGCGTCGAAGGCCCGACCGACGATCCCGAGATCAATGCGCTGCGCCATCGGCAGATGCGCAACTTCTTCGCCACGCTGCTGCTGTCGCAGGGCACGCCGATGATCGTTGCCGGCGACGAATTCGCCCGCACCCAGGACGGCAACAACAACGCCTATTGCCAGGACAGCGAGATCGGCTGGGTCAACTGGGACCTGAGTGAGGACGGCAAGGCGCTGCTCAAATTCGTCAAACGCCTGATCAAGTTGCGTATGGCTTATCCGATCCTGCGTCGCGGGCGCTTCCTGGTAGGCGAGTACAACGAGGACATCGGCGTCAAGGACGTCACCTGGCTGGCACCGGACGGCACCGAGATGACCACCGAACACTGGCATGACGCGCACAACCGTTGCCTGGGCATGCTCCTCGATGGTCGCGCGCAGGAAACCGGGATCCGCCGCAAAGGTGCCGATGCGACGTTGCTGCTGGTGGTCAACGCCCACCACGACATCGTCAACTTCAGCCTGCCTGAAGTGCCGGAAGGCAGTTTCTGGACCTGCATGATCGACACCAATCAGCCGTCGATTCGCGGTCAGGAACGCTTCGAGTTCGGCCATGAGTATTCAGTCACCGGGCGTTCGCTGCTGCTGTTCGAACTGCAACGCGAAGAAGAAGACTGATATGGACCTGCACAGTTATCTGGCGCGCCGCCCGCCGGACTATCACGACACCGCCGCACTCGGCCATTGCCTGCGGGCGCTGGTCGAGGCCGGTCTGGATCAGTTGCCGTTACCGGGCAGCGGCTGCACGCTGGAGCGCTTTCAACGTCTGGCGGAAGTCGGCGGGCATGATCTGGGCTTGTGCAAACTCTACGAAGGCCACACCGACGCATTGGCGATCATCGAACAGCTCGGTGGTTCGCCTACACCGGGCAGCACTTGGGGCATGTGGGCGGCTGAACCACCGCAGGCTCGGGTGCAGGTGCGACCGGCCGGGCACATGGTGCGCCTCGACGGGCGCAAGGCCTGGTGTTCCGGGGCGGCGGTGCTCAGCCATGCGCTGCTCACCGCGTGGGACGCCGAAGACCGTCAGCAACTGGTCGCAGTGGCGCTTGATCAACCGGGCGTGACCATCACCGATCAGGGCTGGCAAGCGGTCGGCATGGGCGCCACCGGCAGCGTCGAAGTGTTGTTCGACGGCGCTGAAGCCCAGGCCATCGGCGAACCCGGCGACTACCTGAATCGTCCGGGTTTCTGGCAAGGCGGGATCGGCATTGCCGCGTGCTGGTACGGCGCGGCAAGGGAAATCGCCGAGGCGCTGCGTAAACACTGCGCGCAACGTCAGGAGCCGCACGCCCTCGCCCACCTCGGCACGGTCGATGCGGCGCTGTACGCAGCCGCCAATGTGCTGCGTTTCAGTGCGTTGCACATCGATACGCATCCCGAAGCCAATGCCGAACTGTTAGCCCGACGTGCCCGCGCCGTGGTCGAGCAATCGGCTGAGCAAGTGATGCGCGAGACCGGTCGGGCGCTGGGTGCCGCTCCGTTCTGCAAGGATCGGCACTTCGCCCGGTTGAGCGCCGATCTGCCGGTGTTCCTGCGCCAGAGTCATGCCGAGCGTGATCTGGCGGCCCTTGGCCAAACGCTGGCTGAACACCCCGAGGAGGCCTGGACGCTATGAACGCCGCTAATAAGCCCGATCCGATCATCGGCCACCAAGGGACTTCGTTGCTGCAATGGCAACATTCCCGGCACCTGGCGGCGCTGGACAGCGTCGATGTCCTCAGTCTGGTGCCACCGGGCGCGCGGGCGGTGATCGTCGCCCCGCACCCGGACGACGAAGTGCTCGGCTGCGGCGGAATGTTGCAGTTGCTGGCCGCCGCCGGGCGTCAGTTGCAACTGATTTCGGTCACCGATGGCAGCGCCAGTCATCCCGGTTCCGAGCGCTGGCCAGTCGAACGCCTGAGCGTGGTGCGGCCGCAGGAATCGGCTGAAGCCCTGCGCCGCCTCGGCGTGCCATTGCACCGGATGAAATGGCTGCGCGGCGGTTTCAGCGATAGCCAGGTCGCCGCAGATGAGCCGTCGCTGGTCGCGTTCATCGAACGCCACCTGCGCCCCGGCGACGTGGTGTTCAGCACTTGGTGCGAGGACGGCCACTGCGATCACGAAGCCGCCGGGCGCGCCAGTATCGAAGCCGCGCGGCGGGTTGGCGCCACCTGCCACGAATTGCCGGTATGGACCTGGCATTGGGCCTCCCCCGAAGACGCCTCGGTGCCATGGCAGCGCGCACGCAAGATTCTGTTGTCCGCCGAGCAAGTGGCGCGCAAACGCCATGCGGTGCATGCGTTCGCCAGCCAACTGGAAGGCGACCCGCAAGCCGGGCTGCAACCGGTATTGGCGCCGTACGTGCTGGATCGTCTGCTGCAACCGTTCGAAGTGGTGTTCCTATGAGCGTCGATGATCGTTACTTCGACGGATTGTTCAGCGCTAACGATGATCCTTGGGCCTTCCGCGAGCGCTGGTACGAACAGCGCAAACGCGCTATCACCCTCGCCGCCCTGCCCCGCGCGCATTATCGGGCGATCTTCGAGCCCGGCTGCGCTAATGGCGAACTCAGCGCCGAACTCGCCGAGCGCTGCGACCGCCTGCTGTGTTGCGACACCGCCAGTGCCGCGGTGAATCTGGCGCGTACCCGATTGAGCCTGTTTGACCATGCCGAGGTGCGCCAAAGTCGCCTGCCCGGTGACTGGCCGGAGGAAAAATTCGACCTGATTGTATTTAGCGAAATCGGCTACTACCTCGATGCCCAGGATCTGACAGAAGTGATCCGCCGCATCAGTGAATCCCTGACGGCTGACGGCCAGTTGCTGGCCTGCCACTGGCGCCCGCCCATCGATGGCTGCCCGCTCAACGCGCGGCAGGTACATGACCTGATTCACGAGCAATTACCGCTACCGCGTCTGGCGCTGCATCAGGAGTCCGACTTTATCCTTGAAGTCTGGAGCCGTGAGCCGCGCTCGGTGGCCGCATTGGAGGGCCTGCGATGATCGGCATTCTGATTCCCGCGCATAACGAGCAAGACCTGCTGGAACAGTGCCTGACGGCCGCCGTGCGCGCCAGTAAACACGGGCTGCTGGCCGGCGAGCCGGTCGAAGTGCTGGTGGTGCTCGACAGCTGCACCGATCGCTCGGCACAGATCGTCAGCAACTTTCCGGTACTGAGCCTGCACATCGACGCCCGCAACGTCGGCCAAGCCCGAGCCGCTGGCGCGCAGGTGTTGCTGGAACGTGGCGCGCGCTGGATCTCCTGCACCGACGCCGACAGCCGTGTGGCCGAGGACTGGTTGGTGGCACAGTTGGGGCTGGGTGCGGATGCGGTGTGCGGCACGGTGACCGTTGAACATTGGGATCCGACATTCGACGAAAGCGCGCAAATCC
Source organism: Pseudomonas sp. AM14(2022) (assembly GCF_036346455.1). Classification (NCBI taxonomy): domain Bacteria; kingdom Pseudomonadati; phylum Pseudomonadota; class Gammaproteobacteria; order Pseudomonadales; family Pseudomonadaceae; genus Pseudomonas; species Pseudomonas sp. AM14(2022). The sequence continues at coordinate 153,680 of NZ_JAOTNY010000009.1, read as the reverse complement.
GCTATCACAGCCACTATCAGGCGCGGGACGGGCATCGCCATATCCACGGCGCCAATCTTGGGGTCAGTGCCGATGCTTATCGTTGGGCCGGGGGATTCGCCCCCTTGACCTGTGATGAGGACGTGCAACTGGTGCGGCAACTGGAATTGCTCGGTGCCGACATCGCCTGGAGCCATCGCCCGCAAGTGCATACCAGCGCCCGTCTGGACAGCCGTGCCCGGGGCGGATTCGGGGACTACCTGCGAAAATTGGTACAGTTAGACATAAAAAAAGCGGATCAGATTGATCTGTGACGCGACGAACCGGTTTTCATGAGCAATACTCTGCTGCGCGGCAATCCAGGGTTCGGAGCGTCGCACAGCAATCCATTCGCCTTCACGGGTCGAGCGCACCTGCCTTTCTACGGTGCAGATTCGATTGAGGGCCTGACTCGACAAGGACGTAGCACCCATGAAACCGTTATTCCTCAACGAAAACCCGCCGCCGGTACAGATCTGGAACAGTTCCCCCCAGCTGGACAACATCCCCGTCATCAACACCCATAGCCTCGTTCCCCCCGGTGCTCGCGCCGTCGTCGTCGCCCCGCATCCGGGTGATGAAGTGGTGACCTGTGGCGGGCTCCTGCAATTGCTCTCCAGCCTCGGTCATCCGCTGCAACTGCTGTCGATCACTGATGGCAGCGCCAGCCATCCCGGCTCGCGACAGTGGTCGGAAAAACGCCTGAGCGTGTTCCGTCCGCAAGAGAGCGTCGAAGCCCTGCGTCGGCTCGGCCTGCCGATGCACAGTCTGAAATGGGTGCGCGGCGGGTTCACCGACAACGCGCTGCTCGAGCGCGAGACGGAAATCAGCAGTTTCATCTCACGTTATCTGCGCCCCGGCGACGTGGTGTTCAGCACTTGGCGCAACGACGGCAACGACGACCACGAAGCGGTCGGACGTGCCAGTGCCAACGCGGCGGCGCAAGCCGGAGCCACCTATCACGACGTGGCGGTCTGGGCCTGGCACTGGCCGGAGCGCGAGCAGAGCCTGATCCCTTGGGATCGTGCACGCAAACTGCGCCTCGACACCTGGACCGTGGCGCGCAAAAGCCACGCCACCCACGCCTATGCCAGCCAGCTCAAGGGCGAACCGGCGATCGGCATCGCGCCGATGCTGCCGCCGGTGATCCTGGAACGGATGCGCCTGCCCTACGAAATTGTCTTCATCTGAAACACCCATCCCCTGTGGGAGCGGGCTTGCTCGCGAAAGCGTCGGTTCAGTCACCTGTGATGTTGAATGTGCTGGCCTGTTCGCGAGCGAGCCCGCTCCCACAGTTGGAATGAGTGCATTCAGGTGGGAGGTTGGTCGGCTGGTAGGCCGCCATCGCTGGCAAGCCAGCTCCCACAATTTGACCGAGTGTATTCAGTTGGGGATTGGTCGACTGTTAGGCCGCTTTCGCGAGCAAGCCCGCTCCCACAGTTGGAATGCGTGCATTCAGTTGGGAGGTTGGTCGGCTTGTAGGCCGTCATCGCTGGCAAGCCAGCTCCCACCATTTGATCGAGTGTATTCAGTTGGGGACTGGTCGACTGTGAGGCCGCTTTCGCGAGCAGGCTCGCTCCCACAGTTGGAATGCGTGCATTCAGGCGGGAGGTTGGTCGGCTGGTAGGCCGCCATCGCTGGCAAGCCAGCTCCCACCATTTGATCGAGTGTATTCAGTTGGGGACTGGTCGACTGTGAGGCCGCTTTCGCGAGCAGGCTCGCTCCCACAGTTGGATTGCGTGCATTCAGGTGGGAATTGGTCAGCGGGTAGGCCGCCATCGCTGGCAAGCCAGCTCCCACCATTTGACTGAGTGCATTCAGTCAGGGATTGGTCGACTGTGAGGCCGCTTTCGCGAGCAGGCTCGCTCCCACAGTTGGAATGAGGACGAAATACAGGGACGGGTTCATGACCCGTCCCTTTCGATTTTTGCACTTCAGGCACAAGCCCGGCCAATCAGCTCCGGCAATCAGTCCCGCGCCAGCGCCTCGATCGGGTCCAGGCGCGATGCATTGCGCGCGGGGACGAAGCCGAAGACGATGCCGATCAGCGTCGAGCAGATCACCGCCGTCAGCACCGAAGCCATGGAGAACACCATCTCCCATTCCTTGATGAACAGCGAAAACAGATGGCCGATGGCGTACGACAGGGAAATGCCGATGGCCCCGCCGAGCAGGCAGACCATCACCGCCTCCACCAGAAACTGCTGACGGATGTCCGACTGCCGTGCGCCGACCGCCATGCGAATGCCGATCTCGCGGGTACGCTCGGTGACCGACACCAGCATGATGTTCATCACCCCGATGCCGCCGACCACCAGCGAAATCACCGCGATCAGCGACAGCAGCAAGGCCAGCGAACGGCTGGTTTTCTGCACGGTCTGCATCACGCTGTCGAGGTTGTTGGTGTAGAAGTCCTTGATGCCGTGGCGTTGCAGCATCAATTGGGTGACGTGATTTTCCACCACTTTGCTCGACTGGCCGTCCTTGATCCGTACGCTGATGCTGTCGAGAAAACGTTGGCCCAGGATACGCCCGGCGGCGGTTTCGTAGGGCACCCAGACGTTGAGGGTTTTGCCCGAGGCAAACAGGTTCTTGTTCTCGGCGGCCACGCCGATCACCGTGCATGGCAGGTTGCCGATCAGGATCACCTGCCCCAGCGGATCGACGCCCTCGCCGAATAACCGATGCCGGGTGTTGTAGTCGATCACCACCACCTGCGCCTGGCGCCGCGCGTCGCTCTCGCTGAAGGTGATGCCTGCCTCCAGTTTGATTCCGCGAACCTGGAAATACTGATCACTGACACCGTTGATCTGCGCATCGAGGTCGATGTTGCGATAACGCAGAAGCATGCTGCGACCGACCACCGGGGTGGCGCTGTCGACGTAATACAGCTGATTCAGCGCGGTGACGTCGGCCGGCACCAGTGTCTCGATCGAGGCGGCGCGCTTGTCGCCGAAACTGCTGCCGGAATAGATATCGATGGTATTGCTGCCGATCGCCGAAATGTCCTTGAGCACGTAGTTTTTCGCGCCCTCACCGATCGCCGAAATCGACACCACCGAGGTGATGCCGATGACAATCCCGAGCATGGTCAGCAAGGTGCGCATGCGGTGCGAAATCAGCGCCACCCAGGCCATGTTGAAGGCTTCCTTGAACAGCCCGAGGCTGGCGACCAAACGGCGTGTCGCCGGTGGTTTGGGCGGCACCTCCTCTTCGTCCGACAGTTGCCCGGTGTCGCGCTGGTTGCGCCGGTCGCTGAGGATTTCACCGTCGCTGACTTCGATGATGCGTTCGGCGTTGGCCGCGACTTTCGGGTCGTGGGTCACCAGAATCACCGTGTGCCCGGCCGCGTGCAGCTCCAGCAGGATGCGCATCACTTCCTTGCCGCTGGCGGTGTCGAGGGCGCCGGTGGGTTCGTCGGCGAGAATCACTTCACCGCCATTCATCAAGGCCCGGGCGATACTCACCCGCTGCTGCTGACCGCCGGAGAGCTGGCTCGGCCGGTGGGTCAGGTGCCCGTCGAGACCCAGTCGCGCCAACAACTCGCGGGCGCGGGCGTGGCGTTGCGGCGCGGGGATGCCGGCGTAGATCGCTGGCATCTCGACGTTGTGCATCGCGCTCAGGTGCGGCAGCAAGTGATAGCGCTGGAAGATGAAACCGAAGTAATCGCGGCGCAGTTCGGCCAGCGCCTGATCGTCAAGGTCGCGGGTCTCTTGGCCGTTGATCTTGTAGCTGCCGGCGGTGGCGTAATCGAGGCAGCCGAGGATGTTCATCAGGGTTGATTTGCCGGAACCGGAGGCGCCGATGATCGCCACCATTTCCCCGGCACTGATCGTCAGGTTGATGTTCTTCAGTGCGAGAAATTCACGGTCGCCGGCGGTAAAACTGCGGGTGATGCCGGTCAGTTGCAGTAACGGCTGCGTCATGCTCAAGCCCCCGCCACGGCGGGCAACGGATCACCGATCACCACCCGCTCGCCTTCGCTGAGGCCCTGATTGATCTGCACTTTGACGTTGTTGTTGATCCCGGTCTGCACGTTGCGCGACTGCGCCTGGCCCTTAGCGTCCAGCACCCGCACCGGAAAGCTGCCATCGGCGTTGCGCGGGCCGAGCGCGGCCACCGGCACGGTCAGCACCGATTGCGCGGTATCGAGGACGATGCGCACTTGCGCGGTCATCGAGATACGCAAGCGATGGTCGGGATTGGGCACCTCGAACAGCGCGTTGTAAAACACTGCGGTGTTTTGTTTCGGGGTGCCGGCCGGCGGCGTTTCGAGGAAGTTCTGCGGCGCCGGCTCAGTGCCGCGCAGCTTGCCGTAATAGCGTTTGTCTTCGCCGAGAATGGTGAAATACACCTGCTGCCCCGGCGCGATATGAATCACGTCGGCCTCCGACACCTGGGCCTTGATGGTCATGGTGTCCAGATCCGCCAGTTTCAGCAGGATCGGCGCCAACTGGTTGGCGATCACGGTCTGGCCTTCCTGGGTGACGATGCCGACCACGTCGCCATCGATCGGCGCGACGATCCGCGTATACGCGAGGTTGACCTTGGCGGTGTCGATCTGGATGTGCGCACTTTTGATCTGCGCGTCCAGCGACAGCAGGTTGGCCTGCTGCACCTCGTAATCCGACTGCGCGGTTTCGAAGTCCTGACGCGAGATCGACGCGTCTTCCTGCAGGTTCTGATAGCGCTGGTAAATCGCTTTGGTCTGCTTGAGCTGGGCTTGCGTGGCGCGCTTTTGCGCCTGCAGGTTTTCCTCATCGACCTGCGCCTGACGCAGGGTGTTCTGCAGCACCAGCGGATCGATCTCGGCCAGCCACTGGCCCTTCTTCACCTTGTCGCCCACCTTGACCTTGAGCGACTTCAACTGCCCCGACACCTGGGCACCGACGTCCACCTGCTTGACGCCTTCCAGCAAACCGGTGGCGAGCACGGTGTTTTCGATATCCGAGCGTTCGACCGGGGCGGTCTGGTATTTCGGCGCTTCGGCCGGTGCCTGCACCGTGTACAGCACCAACCCGGCCACCGCCGCCAACGCCAACCCCATACCGACTTTGCGCAACTTCGACTTTTCCATAAATAACCACAAGTCCGTTCAGGGATGAACCCGGCCAGCGGCCGGGTCTTGATAGAACAACCACACTCAGGACAGCACTTCGCCGACCGTCAGCGTCAGACCGTCATGCCACCACGCGGCGAAACTGAAGACGTTGGGCGCCTTGAGAATCGTGAAGTGGTTGCCCGGCCCGTACCACACCGCCAGATCGCTGACCTGTCGCTGCCAGCCTGCAAGCACCGCCGCCTGTTCGCGCTGATTGCCCCACTCGTCCAGCGTCGGGTCATCGACCAGCACCAGCCGCACCGGCCCGGTGTAGGCCAGACGCGGCTGATAGACCGTGCGCAGCGCCGCGGCGAAAGTGCGAACCGGGCCGTGCATCGCATCCGGCGCCGCCCGCTCCGACAACACCCCGGCGCGCACCATGCCGTCGTGCAGCAGACGCAGTTGCGTGGTGTCGTCGGCGTTGGCGAAGGTCGCAGGATCGATACCCAGCGATTTGCCACAGGACAACTGCAGGGTGTCGATCAGCCGTTGCAGCGCGGCAGTGGCCGTGTACGGCTTGCCCGCCGTGCCGTCACCGCCCGGTGCCTCGCTGTCGATCAAGGTCAGCGAAGCCACCTCGCGCCCGGCCGCCTGCAACTGCGCCGCCATGGCATGCGCGACCCAGCCGCCGAACGAATGGCCGATCAGGTGCAGCGGCCCCTGCGGGTGGATCTGCTCGATGGCTTGCAGGTAGAACGCGGCAGCGGCTTCGACCGCGCTGTGCGGCACACTGACGCCGTCCAGCCCGCGCGGTTGCAAGCCGATGATCGGCCACTCCGGGCCGATCGCCTCGGTCAAGTGAATGAACCCGGTGACGCTGTCACCCGCCCCCGGCACACAGAAAATCGGCGCATGCCCCGGCTGCCCGGTCTGAATCGTCAGCAGCGGTTGATACAGCGCCGGTTCCGGCGTCACCAGGGTTTCCAGCGCCTGGGTAATGGCCTGGCCAAGCGCTTGGATGTGCGGGTGTTTCATCATGGTCCGGTGATCGCCGGGGATGTCGATGCAACGCAGCAGGCCAATGTCGAAGCGCTCTTCCCAGCCGCGCGTCGGGCTCGGCATCGACTGTCCGTCCATCAATTCCTGGGCACGGAACAGGTGGATCGGCTGGCTCGCCGGGCTGACCCGGTAATGCGCCAGCGCCAGACGATGCGCCGCTTCGCGATCAAAGTAATGCCAGGCGTCCGCCGCGCTGACCGTGGCCAGTTCCGGATCGGTCAGCTGCTGCGCCTGACAGCGCTTGAACAGCTCGGGGAAATCCAGTTGTTCGACTTGCGCCTCCAGCACTTGCACCGCCGCCAGCGCCGCCTCGCTTTCGGCACCCAGCATCAGCGAACGCCCTCGGCAATGGCCAAGTAACTGGCGCTTGTCGAGGCCCTCGCCGCTCCACATTGCCTTGTCCTGGGCGAGCGGGTTTGGCGCATAGCTGTCGAGCATGCCGATGAAATCCACCGGCTCATCGAGGCCGAGCAATTGCTGCGCGACCTCATGCGCCAGCACCCCGCCGAACGACCAGCCCGCCAGCCGATACGGCCCGTGAGGCTGTACCGCGCGGATGATCCCGACCATGCGCTGCGCCATGCACTCAAGCGTGCGCAATTGCGGCTGACCGAGCGTCACGCCAGGCAGGCCGTAAATCGGAAACTCGCCACCGATGTGCTGGGCCAGCGTCGGGAAGTACACGTCCCTGCCGCTGAATTCATGCAGCAGGAACAGCGGCGTACCGTGCGCCCCGGCACGCACCACGACCAGCCCGTCAGGCTGACTGAGCGCCTCATCCTGACTGAGCAGCGCGGCGGCAGACTCGATGCTCGGATGCTGGAACAGTTCGGCCAGCGACAGTTGCAGCCCGGCCCGTTGCAGCAGATTGACCAGCTTCACCGCCAGCAACGAATGCCCGCCCAGTTCGAAGAAGTTGTCGTGACGTCCGACCTGCTCGACGCCAAGCACCTCGCTCCAGATCCGCGCCAGCGTGGTTTCGACTTCACCCTCGGGCGCCACGTATGGGCGGTTGATCACCGCATCTGCCCCCGGTTCCGGCAGGGCTTTGCGATCGATCTTGTCGTTTGGCGTCAGCGGCAACGCGTCGAGCAGCACAAACGCGCCCGGCACCATGTACTCCGGCAAACGCTCCAGCACATGCGCGCGCAAGGTCTCCAGCGATGGCGCGTCAATGCCGGCACGCACGGTGTACCACGCCACCAGACGCTCATCACGCACCATCACCACCGCTTCGCGAATCGCCGGATGTTCGATCAGCCGCGCCTCGATTTCCCCCGGCTCCAGGCGCAAGCCCCGCAGCTTGATCTGGAAGTCATTGCGGCCGAGGAATTCAAGTTCCCCGTGGTGGTTGTAGCGCGCCAGATCCCCCGTTCGGTACAGGCGATCACCCGCCACAAACGGGCTGTCGATGAAGCGCTCGGCCTGCATCTCCGGCAGTCCGTGATAACCACGCGCAACGCCGACACCGCCAATGTGCAACTCACCGCTGACGCCTTGCGGCACCGGTTGTCCGTACGCGTCGAGCACGTACAGGCGTGTATTGCTCAAGGCTGTACCGATTGGCACCACGTTGTCCGGCACCGGCATGTCCGGTTCCAGCGTCCAGCCCGTGCTGTCCACTGTGGTTTCAGTCGGGCCGTAAACGTTATGCAAACGCACCCACGGCAGCCGATCGCGCACCTGCCGCGCCAGCGCCGCACTGAGTTCACCACCGCCGTTGAGCACATCGGTCAGGCTGGTGCACTGCTCGACACCGTCCTGTTCGATGAACTGCTGCAACAGCGCCGGGACGAACTTGACCACCGTCACCTGCTGCTCGCGAATGGTCTGCACCACATACGCCGAATCGCGGTTGCCGTCCGGTCGCGCCAGTACCAGACGCATCCCCGAACACAGCGGCCAGAAGATCTCCCACACCGAACTGTCGAAGCTGAACGGTGCCTTTTGCAGCAACGCACCGTGTTCGGTCGGCGGCGAAATCTGCGAGCCCCAGTGCACCATGTTGCAGGCGCTGCGGTGTTCGATCATCACGCCTTTCGGCAATCCGGTAGAACCCGAGGTGTAGATCATGTACGCAAGGTTGGAGGCGCTGAGGCCCGGCACTGGCGAGTCGTGATCCGGCAGGTGCTGCCAGGTACTGCGGTCAAGGTCGATTACCGTGGCGACGGCGTCATCGAACAATCCGCGAGTCGCGGTCTGCACCAGCACCGCGGTCGGCGCGCTGTCCTTGAGCATGTAGGCCAGGCGTTCCGCCGGGTAGCTCGGATCCAGCGGCACATAGGCACCACCGGCCTTGAGAATGCCGAGCAGACCGACCACCAGATCCAGCCCGCGCTCGACGCAGATCGCCACCCGCGCATCCGGCTGCACACCGAGTTCGCGCAGATGCTGCGCCAAGCGGTTGGCGCGCTGATTGAGCTCGCGATAGGTCAGGTTTCCTTGCGCGAATTGCAGCGCGATTGCCTCCGGTTTACGCCGCACCTGCGCTTCGAACAAGCCATGCAGCGGTTGTTCCAGCGGACAATCGACCTCGCTGGCATTGAAGTCGATGAGCAAGCGCTGCTGCTCCTGCGGTGCCAGCAACGGCACTTGCGCAAGCACGGCCTGATCATCGTTGACCAGCGCCGCCAGCAGCCGCTGGAAGTAGCCGACAAAACGCTGCACCGTCGACTCATCGAACAAGGCCGTGGCGTAGCGCAACGAACCGCGAATGCCGTCGGGCGAATCGCCGAGGCTCAGTGAAAGGTCGAATTTCACAAAGTGGCTGTCGCCGGCCACCCCTTCCAGGGTCAGGTCGCCGAGGGTCAGGCTCGGGCCGTCGTTGTTGTCCCAACTGAGCATGGTCTGGAACAACGCGCTGTGCGACAGGCTGCGGACAGGCTTGCTGATATCCACCACTTGCTCGAACGGCAGATCCTGATGCGCCTGAGCGTTCAGGGTTTGCGCCTTGACCCGCGCCAGCAGCGTCTCGCCGCTCGGTTCGCCCGAGGTGTCGATGCGCAGCGCCAGGGTGTTGACGAACATGCCGATCAGGCCTTCGATCTCGGCGCGGGTGCGGTTGGCCACCGGCGAGCCGATCACCACGTCGTTCTGCCCGGACAAACGACTGAGCAACATCGCCCAGGCGCTCATGATCACCATGTACGGCGTCACCGCGCGACGCTGACACAAGGCTTTCAAACCGGCGCTCAAGTGTTGATCGAGCAGCATGTCGACGCGGCTGCCGGAATAGTCCTGCTGGGGCGGACGCGGGCGGTCAGTGGGCAGGGTCAGCAAGGCCGGCGCGCCGGCCAGGGTCTGCTGCCAGTAATCGCTTTGACGCTGCAGCACCTCGCCGCTGAGCCAGCGCCGTTGCCACACTGCGTAGTCGGTGTATTGCAGCGCCAGCGGCGGCAACGGATCGTCCTCGCCACGGCTGAAGGCCTGATACAACGCCGCCAGCTCGCGGGTCAGCACGCCCATCGACCAGCCATCAGCGATGATGTGGTGCAGCGTCAGCAACAGCACATGATGATCATCAGCCAGACGCACCAGACGTCCGCGCAGTAGTGCATCGTGCTGCAGATTGAACGAGGCGCAGGCTTGCTCTTCGATCAGACCGCGCAAGGCATTGTCAGCCTGCGGGTGCTGACGCAGGTCTTCTACCGCCAGCAACAAACTGCTCTCGGCCGGCAGAATAAGCACCTGCGGCTGATCGTCGATCTGGCTGAAGCGGCTGCGCAGGGTTTCGTGACGGGCGACGATGCGTGCCAGTGCCCGTTGCAGCGCGTCTTCATCCAGCCGACCGCGCAGGCGCAAACCGACCGGGATGTTGTAGGCGCTGTTGCCACCGTCCATCTGCGCCAGGAACCACAGGCGTTGCTGAGCGAAAGACAGCGGTAATAGCTGATCACGCGGTGCCGGCAAAATCTCCGGCAAGGTGCTGCGCCCCGCCCGGCTCAGCACCTCGGCGACAGCAGCCAGCTCGGGGTTGGCGAACAACTCGGCCAGTGTCAGCTCGACGCCCAACTGATGTCGCACCTGCGACAGCATGCGCATCGCCAGCAACGAATGCCCGCCCAGTTCGAAGAAGTTGTCGTGACGACCGACCTGTTCGAGCTGCAACAAGCCAGCCCAGATCCGCGCCAAATGTTGTTCCAGCGCCGAGATCGGCGCGACATACACCCGACTGAGCATCGCTGCCTGCGTCGGTGCCGGCAGCGCCTTGCGGTCAACCTTGCCGTTGTTGTTCAACGGCAGTACATCCAGTTGTACCCACGCGCTCGGCACCATGTATTCCGGCAGTCGCGCCAGCAACTGCGCGTGCAGATCGGCGCTGTCCAGGCGCCCGGCGTGGGCGGTGTAGTACGCCACCAGACGCGTGATGTCCTGACCATCGCGGCGCGCCAGCACCACCGCTTCCTTGATCCCCTGGCAGTTGAGCAGGCGGTTTTCGATTTCGCCCAGTTCGATACGGAAACCGCGAATCTTCACTTGATCGTCATTGCGTCCGATGCAGTCGAGCTGCCCCGGTGCCAGCCAGCGCGCGAGGTCGCCCGTGCGATACAGCAGCGCGCCCGGCTGCTCGCTGAACGGATCACGCAGAAACTTCTCGGCGGTCAGATCGGCGCGGTTCAGGTAACCCAGCGCCACGCCCTGCCCGCCGATGTACAACTCGCCGGTCACGCCCATCGGCACCGGTTGCTGATGCGCGTCGAGTACATACACCTGGGTGTTGGAGATCGGCGCGCCAATCGGCACGCTCTCGGCGTTTTCCGCTACTTCGTGCACTTCAAACGTCGTCGCGTAAGTGGTGGTTTCGGTCGGGCCGTAGCAATGCACGATACGCAGCGCCGGCGCCTCGGCCAGCAGTCGACGGAACGCTGCCGGATCGCCCCGTTCACCGCCACACAGCAGAATGCGCAGGCCTTTGAGCGCCTGCGGAATCAACTGCACATACTGGTTGAACAGCGCCGTGGTGACGAACAGCACCGTCGCCCCGGAGGCGCTCAACTCATGGCCGAACGCGTTCGGATCAAGCAGGGTCTGGTGATCGATCACCACCACGCGCCCGCCGTTGAGCAGCGGCCCCCAGATGTCCATGGTGCTGGCGTCGAACGCCGGGTTGGAGGCGAACACCACGCGGTCCTGCGCATTGAAATCGGCGTAACCGTTGTTCAGCACCAGGCGGCCGATAGCGCGGTGCGGCACCATTACGCCTTTCGGGGTGCCGGTGGAGCCGGAGGTGTACATGATGTACGCCAGCGACTCCGAGGACTGCGCCAGATTCGGGTTGTGCGTCGGTTGGCCGCTGAGGGTCAAGCGGTCGAGGTCGATGCGTGGCGCGGCGTAGTCGATGACTTCACGGCTGAGGGTCAGCAACGCCGCCGCGTGACAGTCTTCGACCATGAACGCCTGCCGCTCGCTCGGCGCGTTGATGTCCAGCGGCACATAGGCCGCCGCGCACTTGGCAATCGCCAGTTGCGCCACCAGCAGTTCCAGCGAACGCGGCAACAGGATCGCCACGTGGTCGCCCGGCTGCACGCCCTGGCTGATCAAATGATGCGCCAGACGGTTGGCCTGAGCGTTCAGTTCAAAGTAGCTCAGCGAATGCTCGCCATGCACCGCCGCCACCGCCTTGGGATGCGCCGCTGCCTGCTGCTGGAAAATCCCGTGCACGGTCAGGGTTTGCGGGTAATCGCATGCAGTGGCGTTGAAGTCGTAGAGCAAGCGCTGACGCTCAGACTCGGCGAGCAATTGCACCCGCTCCAGGACTGTCTGCTCATCGTTGACCATCGCCGCCAGCAGGCGCTGCAAGTAGCCGACATAACGCTCGACGGTCGCTTGATCGAACAACGCCGTGGCGTATTCCAGCGATCCGCGAATCACCCCGTTGACCTCACCCAGGGTCAGGGTCAGGTCGAACTTGGCCACCCGGCCCGGTGCGGCCACACCTTCGAGGCGCAGATCGCCCAGCGCCAGGTTCGGCCCTACGTTGCTGTCCCAGCTCAGCGTGCTCTGGAACAACGGGCTGTGCGCCAAACTGCGCGCCGGCCGGGCGATTTCCACCACTTGCTCGAACGGCAGATCCTGATGCGCCTGCGCCTCCAGCGTGCGCGCCTTGACCCGCGCCAACAGCGTGGCCACGCTCGGCTCGCCCGAGGTGTCGATGCGCAGGGCCAGGGTGTTGACGAACATGCCGATCAGGCCTTCGATCTCGGCCCGGGTGCGGTTGGCCACCGGCGAGCCGATCACCACGTCGGACTGCCCGGACAGACGACTCAGCAACAGCGACCAGGCACTCATCAGGGTCATGAACAGGGTCACGCCGTGACGCTGACTCAAGGCTTTGAGGCCGGCACTCAGACGCTCATCCAGGCGTACTTCGACGCTGCTGCCGGCAAAGTCCTGCTGCGCCGGACGCGGGCGGTCGGTGGGCAAGGTCAGCAAGGCCGGCGCGCCGTCGAGGGTCTGCTGCCAGTAATCGCTCTGCCGCTGCAGCACTTCACCGCTAAGCCAGCGCCGCTGCCACACGGCGTAGTCGCCGTATTGCAGCGCCAGTGGTGGCAATGGATCCGGCTGACCGTGACTGAAGGCCTGATACAGCGCCATCAGCTCACGGGTCAGCACACCCATCGACCAGCCATCGGCGACGATGTGATGCACGGTCAGCAACAGCACATGGTGCTCGTCGGCCAGACGCAGCAGGCGTCCGCGAATCAGCGGATCGTGCTGCAGATCGAAGGCAGTCGCGGCTTCCTGCGCGAGCAGTGCCTGCACCGTGGCTTCGGCCTGTGGATCCTGGCGCAGGTCTTCCACTTGCAACAGCAGACCGCTATCGACCGGTGCAATCGTCACCTGCGCCTGATCGTCGACGCTGACGAAACGGCTGCGCAGGGTTTCGTGCCGCGCGACGATCTGCGTCAGTGCGCGCTGCAAAGCTTCGACATCGAGCCGCCCGCGCAGGCGCAGGCCAAGCGGAATGTTGTACGCCGAATTGCCGCCGTCCATTTGCGCGAGGAACCACAGGCGTTGCTGGGCGAAGGACAGCGTGCCGTCACGCGGCACCGCTACGATCTGCGGTTGGCTACTGACCTGCGCTACGCACAGGCACTCGGCGACCGCCGCCAGTTCAGGGTTGGCGAACAGATCGGCCAGCACCAGTTCCAGCCCCAGTTGCTGACGCACCTGCGCGACCATGCGCATGGCCAGCAGTGAATGCCCGCCGAGTTCGAAGAAGTGATCATGGCGGCCAACCCGCTCGACCTGCAGCACCTCGGCCCAGATCTGCGCCAGCGCGGTTTCCAGCTCGCCTTGCGGCTCGATGTATTCGCGGGTGAATAGCGCAGTCAGGTCAGGTTTCGGCAATGCCTTGCGATCAACCTTGCCATTGGCGGTCAGGGGTAACGCGTCGAGCCGGACAAACGCCGCCGGCACCATGTACTCAGGCAATTGAGTGAGCAGGTGCGCGCGCAGATCAGCGACGCTCAGTGCTGCGCCCTGCTCGGTGTAATACGCCACCAACCGTGACTGACCGGGTTCGTCCTCGCGGGCCAGCAACACCGCATCCTGAACACCGGGGAGCTGATTGAGCCGGGTTTCGATCTCGCCCAACTCGATACGCACGCCGCGGATTTTCACCTGATCGTCGTTGCGCCCGAGGTATTCAAGCGTGCCGTCCTCGCGCCAGCGCGCAAGGTCACCGGTGCGGTACATACGTGCATTCGGCACGCTGCTGAACGGATCGCGCAGGAAGCGTTCGGCGGTCATCTGCGGACGGTTCAGGTAACCACGGGCCACGCCGGCACCACCGACATACAACTCGCCGATCACCCCCAGCGGTACCGGGCGTTGCCGTGCGTCGAGCAGATACACCGTGGCATTGCTCACCGGTTTACCGATATGCAGCACCTCGCCCGCCGCAATCAAACCGGAGGTGGCGACCACCGTAGCCTCGGTCGGGCCATAGTTGTTGATCACCCGGAACGGCTGGTTACGGTTGAACTGGCGCAGACGATCGCCACCGATCAACAGGGTTTTCAGGGTCGGATGCGCCGGCTCCTGACTGAAGGCGTATTCGGCCACCGGGGTCGGCAGGAAGCTCACGTCCAGCGGCTGCGCCCGCCACCAGGCGAGCAACGCGTCGATGTCTTCGTTGCCGTCATGGTTTGGCGCCAGATGCACGGTCGCACCCACGCACAGCGCCGGCCAGACTTCCCAGGCCATGGCGTCGAAACCGAACCCGGCCAGGCTTGAGGTATGGCTGCCGGCGTGCAGATCAAAGGCCGCGCAGTGCCAGTCCACGAGGTTGCTCAGCGTCTGGTGCTCGACCATCACGCCTTTCGGCAGACCGGTGGAGCCGGAAGTGTAGATCACGTAAGCCAGATGCTGCGGGGTCAGGGCCGGCAGCGACGGGTTGTCGATTGGCTCGTTTGGCCACTGGTGCAGATCAAGCTCGATCAGCGGCACCGACAATGCCGGCAGGCGTTCACGCAGATCGCTTTGGCTCAGCACCGCGACGGGCGCACTGTCTTGCAGCAGATAGCTCAGGCGCTCCGCCGGGTGCGCCGGATCCACCGGCACATAACCGGCGCCGGCCTTGAGAATCGCCACCAGCCCGACCAGCGTATCAAGACCGCGCCGGGCGACGATGGCCACGCGGTCGTCAGGCTGTACACCCGATGCAATCAGATGATGCGCCAGACTGTTGGCCTGCCGGTTCAACTCGGCATAGCTCAGCGAAGCATCGGCAAACACCGCCGCCAGCGCCTGCGGTCGCTCAAGCGCTTGCTGCTCGAAACGCTGGGCAATCGTCAGTCCCTGTGGGTAATTGGCGCGGGTCGCGTTGAAGCTGTGCAACAACTGCTCGCGCTCCGCATCCGGCAGGATCGACAGTTGCTCGAAACCTTGATGCGGCGCGTGCTCCAGCGCATCCACCAGCCTGTGCAAGGCGCATTGCAGATAGTCGCAGGTGCGCTGTGCATCGATACCGGCACCGGCCAGTGCGGTCAGGCTGAAGTCTTCGCCGAGATCGTCGACGCTGAGGGTCAGGCGATAGTTGCTGTGTTCCTCGGCCTCAAGCAATTGCATGCCCTGCCAGGCCGTTTGGGCCTCGGCAGAACCGCCACCCGCCGCGGCTCCGTGGCGATAATTGAACAAAGTGCTGAACAATGGCGTGGTCGGCGCCATCGCGCTGCAATGCTGGATGCGCGCCAGTTGCGCGTGTTCGTGTTGCAGCAACTGGCTCAACCGTTGATGCGTCGCCAGTGCCGCGCCCTTGACGCTGTGCGCACGCAGATCGATGCGCAATGGCAAGGTGTTGATGAACACCCCGAGCGCCCGTTCCGCGCCTTCGCCACCCTGCAAACGGCCAAGCAATACCGTACCGAAAACCACGTCATCTCGACCGGACAACTGCCCCAGCACCTGCGCCCACGCCAGGTGCATCAGGCTCGCCGCGCTGACACCCAGACGCCGCGCCTGACTGCGCAATTTGCGGCTCAGCGCGGTGTCGAGGCTCAACTGTGCCTGCGTGGCCAGCCCTTCCGGCGCCGGGTTCTGCCCGTAAGGCAAGGTTGGTTCGTCGACGTCACCGAGCATCTCGCGGAAGAACGCTTCGTGCTGCTGGTCGCTCATCCCCGACAGGGTGTGCGCCACGTAATTGCGATACGGCACCGGCTCGGCCAGACGTTGCGGCTGGCCGATCAGGAACGCCTGCATTTCGTGTTGCAGCACCTCAAGCGCCACGTGGTCCATCACCAGGTGATGGAACAGCAACAACGCCACCACCCGCTGATTGGCGGCGTCCCACGAGTGCACCACGCGCATCAGCGGCGCCTGATTGACGGCCATGCGGTACTGCGCGGCGTCGAAGCGGCGGCGCAATTGCTCCAGTACATCGCCGTCCGCGCCATTCAGTTCCAGCGCTTCGCACGCCAGCGGCGCCTCACGCCAGACCACTTGCACGGGGTCTTGCAGCCCGTCCCAGAACAGCGAAGTGCGCAGGATGTCGTGGCGCTGGATTACGTTCTGCAAGGCTTGAGTGAAGGTGTTCAGGCGTTGTTCATCGGCAAACGCGAACTGCGCCTGCAACACATACGGATCGCCCTGTGCGGCGGACAAATGGTGGAACAGGATGCCGGTCTGCAACGGCGCCAGCGGGTAAATATCCTGCACGTTGGCCACGCCGCCGGGGATGCTGGCGACGATGCGGTCAATGCTCGGCTGGTCGAGCGCCACCAGTGGCAGCAGCTCGGGGGTGATGCGCGTGCAGTCCGAAGTGATCAGGTTGGCCGCGACTTCGGCCTCGGGCTCACCGCCCACGGCAGCGGCCAGCGCGGCGAGGGTCGGCTGGTTGAACAGCACGCGAATGTCGGCGCTCAGGCCGGCACGGCGCATCCGCGCCACCAGATTCACCGCCAGCAGCGAGTGACCACCGAGTTCGAAGAAATGGTCGTGGCGCCCTACCCGCTCAACCTTGAGCAGTTCAGCCCAAAGCTGCGCGAGCGCGATTTCCACTTCACCGACCGGGGCTTCGTATTCACGGGCGGTCAGCGCCGCCAGATCGGGGGCCGGCAGTGCCTTGCGGTCAAGCTTGCCGTTGGGGCTCAGCGGCAGTGCATCGAGATGCACGAACACGGCGGGCACCATGTAGTCCGGCAGGTTTTCCAGCAGATGGCCGCGCAGTGTTTCGACTTCCAGCGGTGCACCGGTGTAGTACGTGACCAGACGTTTGTCCCCCGGCACGTCTTCGCGGGCCAGTACAGCGGCTTCCTGAATGCCCTCGATCTGGGTCAGGCGCGCCTGAATTTCGCCGAGTTCAATGCGCAAACCGCGGATCTTCACCTGATCGTCGTTACGGCCCAGGTATTCGATATTGCCGTCCGGCAGGTAGCGGGCGACATCGCCGGTGCGGTACATGCGTCCATTGGACTGGAACGGATCGGTGAGGAAGCGTTCGGCGTTCAGCTGCGGGCGATTCAGATAACCGCGCGCTACCTGCACGCCGCCGATGTACAACTCGCCGACCACGCCGTGCGGCACCGGTTGTTGCTGGGTATTGAGGATGTACATGCGGGTGTTGGCGATCGGTTTGCCGATCGGCGTGTTGTCCGGGGTGCTTTCCAGCGGCCCGGCGCAGTTCCACGCGGTGACGTCCACTGCGGCTTCGGTCGGGCCGTACAGGTTGTGCAGTTCGCTGCCCGGCAGTTGCTGTTTGAAGCGCCGCACCACGCTGCCCGGCAGCGCTTCGCCGCTGCACATCACTTGCCGCAGACTGCTGCAACGTGCGGTGTCGGCGTGGGCGAGAAATACATCGAGCATCGACGGGACAAAGTGCAACGTGGTGATGTGTTCGCGCTCGATGATTTCGCTGAGGTATTGCGGATCCTTGTGCCCTTCAGGTCGGGCCATGACCAATCGGGCGCCAGTCATCAGCGGCCAGAAGAATTCCCAGACCGAGACGTCGAAGCTGAACGGGGTCTTTTGCAGCACCGTGTCAGTGGAACTCAGTTGGTAAGCGTCCTGCATCCACAGCAGGCGGTTGACCACCCCGCTGTGTTCGTTGATCACGCCTTTCGGCTGGCCGGTGGAGCCGGAGGTGTAGATCACGTAGGCGCTGTGCTGCGGGGTCAGTTCTGCAAGCGATAGATTGCCCGTCGGCAGCGCTTGCCAATGCGGCTGATCCAGATTGATCACCGGCACCGCGACTTTGCCGAGCAACGAACGCGTGGTTCCCTGCACCAGCACCGCCAGCGGCGCGCTGTCTTCCAGCATGTACGCCAGACGCTCCAGCGGATACGCCGGGTCCAGCGGCACATAACCGCCGCTGGCCTTGAGGATCGCCAGCAGCCCGATCACCATGTCCAGACCGCGCTCGACGCAGAGCGCCACCCGCGCATCCGGCCCTACGCCCAATTCACGCAGGTGCCGTGCCAGTTGATTGGCCCGGGCATTGAGTTCGGCATAAGTCAGTTGCTGTTCGTCAGCGACCACCGCTGGCGCCTGCGACGAGCGCACCACTTGCGCTTCGAACAGACCATGAATGGTCTGCTCAAGGTTGTAATCGACCGCCGTGGCATTGAACTCGACCAACAAGCGCTGCTGTTCTTCCGGCGCCAGCAGCGGCGTCTGTTCCAGCAGCGCCTGATCGTTGGCGACCATCGACTGCAACAGACGCTGGAAGTAGCCGACGAAGCGCTCGACCGTGCTCTGGTCGAACAACGCTGTGGCGTATTCCAGCGATCCGCGAATGATGCCGTTGGACTCACTGAGGCTCAGCGAGAGATCGAACTTGGCGAAGTGGCTCGGCTCGGCCACGCCCTCCAGCGTCAGTTCGCCGAGGGCCAGCGCCGGGCTTTCGAGGCCATCCCAACTGAGCAAGGTCTGGAACAACGGGCTGTGCGCCAGGCTGCGCACGGGCCGGGTGATTTCCACCACTTGCTCGAACGGCAGATCCTGATGCGCCTGCGCTTGCAGGGTTTGCGCCTTGACCCGCGCCAGCAGCGCTTCGACGCTCAGCTCGCCGGAGGTGTCAATGCGCAGGGCCAGGGTGTTGACGAACATGCCGATCAGGCCTTCGATCTCGGCGCGGGTGCGGTTGGCCACTGGCGAACCGATCACCACTTCAGCCTGCCCGGACAAGCGGCTGAGCAGCATCGCCCAGGCACTCATCAGCGTCATGTACAGGGTCACGCCGTGGCGCTGGCCCAAGGCTTTGAGCCCGGCGCTAAGACGCTCGTCGAGCACGACGGCGACGCTGCTGCCGGCATAGTCCTGCTGCGCCGGGCGCGGCCGATCGGTCGGCAGCATCAACAGCGCCGGGGCGCCAGCGAGGGTCTGTTGCCAGTACTCGCTCTGGCGTTGCAGCACTTCGCCGCTAAGCCAGCGCCGTTGCCACACCGCGTAGTCGGTGTATTGCAGCGCCAGCGGCGGCAGCGGATCCGGCTGGCCATGACTGAACGCCTGATACAGCGCCATCAGTTCGCGGGTCAAAACACCCATCGACCAGCCGTCAGAGATGATGTGGTGCAGGGTCAGCAACAGCACATGGTGATCATCCGCCAGGCGTACCAGTCGCCCGCGAATCAACGGATCGTCCTGCAAGTCGAACGGCCCGGAGGCTTCGCCCTGAATCAGCGCCTGCAGGGTTTCCTCGGGTTGCGGGTGCTGACGCAGGTCTTCGACCCGCAGCAGCAGACCAGTGTCCACCGGGGCAATCAGCACCTGCGCTTCATCGTTGAATTGCGCGAAGCGGCTGCGCAGGGTTTCGTGGCGCGCGACGATCCGCGCCAGCGCGCGTTGCAGCGCCGCGTCGTCGAGACGGCCACGCAGCCGCAGGGCCACGGGAATGTTGTAGGCGGTATTCGCGCCTTCCATTTGCGCGAGGAACCACAGGCGTTGTTGGGCGAACGACAGCGGCAACGCGCCGTCACGCGGGACCGGCACGATCTGCGGTTGTGCACAGCGTCCGGCCTCGTTCAGCACTGCCGCGACCGCCGCCAGTTCGGCGTTGGCAAACAGATCGCTCAGCGCCAGCTCGACACCCAGACGCTGGCGCACTTGCGAGACCATGCGCATCGCCAGCAACGAATGCCCGCCGAGTTCGAAAAAGTGATCCTGCCGCCCGACCCGCTCGACCTGCAGCACGTCGGCCCAGATCTGCGCCAGCGCGGTTTCCACCTCGCCTTCGGGCGCTGCGTACTCGCGGGTGAAAAGCGCTGCCAGATCGGGCGCCGGCAAAGCCTTGCGGTCGACCTTGCCATTGGCGGTCAGCGGCAGCGCGGCGAGTTTGACGAACGCGGTCGGCACCATGTATTCGGGCAAACGGCTGAGCAATTGCGCGCGCAACTCGCCCACCGGCAGCGCTTCGACCTGCGCCTGCTCGGTGAAGTAGGCCACCAGGCGCGGCTGGCCGGGTTGATCTTCGCGGGCCAGCAGCACCGCCTCCTGAATCCCCGGCAACTGGTTGAGGCAGGTTTCGATCTCGCCCAGCTCGATGCGCACGCCACGGATCTTCACCTGATCGTCGTTGCGCCCCAGATACTCGATATTGCCGTCTTCAC
This sequence comes from Pseudomonas sp. AM14(2022), assembly GCF_036346455.1. Lineage (NCBI taxonomy): Bacteria > Pseudomonadati > Pseudomonadota > Gammaproteobacteria > Pseudomonadales > Pseudomonadaceae > Pseudomonas > Pseudomonas sp. AM14(2022). Next base: position 133,517 of record NZ_JAOTNY010000009.1, on the reverse strand, counting down.
GCCAGCGTGCAAGGTCGCCGGTGCGGTACATCCGCGCATTCGGCAAGGGGCTGAACGGGTCACGCAGAAAGCGCTCGGCGGTCATGTCCGGGCGATTCAGGTAGCCACGGGCGACCCCGGCACCGCCGACGTACAGTTCACCGGCAACGCCAAGCGGCACCGGGCGCTGTTGTTCGTCGAGCAAGTACACCGTGGCATTGCTCAGCGGTTTACCGATGTGCAGCGCGTCGCCGCTTGCTACCCGCCCTGAGGTCGCGACCACTGTGGCCTCGGTCGGGCCGTAGTTGTTGATCACGTCGAAATGCTGGTTGCGATTGAACTGCCGCAAGCGGTCGCCGCCGATCAGCAGCGTGCGCAGGGTCGGGTGTTCGAGGTTCTGGCTGAAGGCGTATTCGGCCACCGGGGTCGGCAGGAAACTCACGTCCAGCGGCTGCGCGCACCACCACGCGAGCAAGGCATCGATGTCTTCGCCGCCCTCGTGAGTCGGCGCCAGATGCAGGGTCGCGCCCACGCACAGCGCCGGCCAGACTTCCCAGGCCATCGCATCGAAACCAAAGCCGGCGAGGCTTGAGGTGTGGCGCCCGGCGCAGAGGTCGAACGCCGTGCAGTGCCAGTCGACCAGATTGCTCAAGGTGTGATGCTCGACCATCACGCCTTTGGGCAAACCAGTGGAGCCGGAGGTGTAGATCACGTAGGCCAGGTTCGCGGAGCTCAGGCCCGGTACCTGCGGGTTTTGCGTAACCGTCAGCGGCCAGTTGCAGTGATCGAGGTCGAGCACCGGCACGTTTAGCGCCGGCAGTCGCTCGCGCAGATGACTTTGGGTCAGTACGGCGACTGGCGCGCTGTCGTCGAGCAGGTAGTTCAATCGCTCGGCCGGATGCGCCGGATCAATCGGCACATAACCGGCGCCGGCCTTGAGGATCGCCACCAGTCCGACCAGGGTGTCCAGCCCACGGCGGGCGACGATCGCCACGCGGTCATCCGGTTTCACGCCCAGGCCGATCAGGTGATGCGCCAAAGCGTTGGCCTGCTGATTGAGTTCGGCGTAGGTCAAATGCGCATCGGCAAACACTGCCGCCAGCGCCTCAGGCCGCTCGGCCACCTGTGCCTCGAAACGTTGCTGGATGGTCTGTGCAGCCGGGAAATCCACATGGGTGGCATTGAAGTCGAGCAGCACCTGTTCAAGCTCCGCCGCCGGCAGAATCGGCAGTTGGTTGATCGGTGTCTGCGGCGCCTGCTCCAGCGCGAGCACGAGGTTTTCCAGCGCGCAGTGCAGGTAATCGCAGATACGCTGCGGATCGGTCTGGGTGCTGGCCAGCAGGGTCAGGCTGAATGCATCACCGAGGTCATCGACACTCATCGTCAACGGATAGTTGCTGCGCTCTTCGGAATGCAACGTGGAGATACCGTCCCACGCCGCGAGGGTTTCGGCACTGGCGGTGGCGACGTTGTGGCTGTGGCGATAATTGAGCAGCGTGCTGAACAGCGGCGTCGGCGCCAGAACGTGACTGCAGCGCTGAGCCAGAGCCAGCGGTGCGTGTTCGTGACGCATCAGCGTGGTCAGCCGGGCGTGGGTGGCGTTGACTGCCGCGCGCACATCCTGGCCGTCGATGTTCACCCGCAACGGCAAGGTGTTGATGAAAATTCCCAGCGCCCGGTCAATCGCTTCGGCGCCTTGCATGCGACCCATCAGCACCGTGCCGAAGACCACCTGCTGCTTGCCGGTCAGCGCGGCCAGTACCTGCGCCCAGCCGAGGTGGAACAGGCTGGCGACACTGACGCCGAGCGTCCGTGCCTGCGCCCGCAGACGCTGGCCCAACAGCGCCGCGACCGGCACACTGAGTTCGACGATTTCGCTGCCGTCGCCTTGCACATCCTGCAGGCCGTAAGGCAGCGTCGGTTCATCGATGTCGCTGAGCATCTCGCGGAAAAACGCCTCGTGCTCGGCCTCGCTGACACCCAGAAGCGCCTGCGCCACGTAGTTGCGAAACGGCACCGGGCGCCCGAGCAGTTCACGCTGCCCGGTGAGGCAGGCGCGCATTTCGTGGCGCACCACGTCGAGGGCCGAGTGGTCGAGGGCCATGTGATGGAACAGCAGCGTGGCGATCACCCGTTGCCCGGCTTCATCCCAGGCGTGGGCCAGACGCATCAGTGGCGCCAGGGTAACGTCGAGGCGGAAGTGCCGGGCGTCGAAACGCTCATGCAGATACGCCAGCACGTCGCCATTTGCATCAGGCAACGTCACCTCTTCCACTGGCAGTTCGGCCCGACGCCAGACCACCTGCACCGGCGCGTCCAGCCCTGCCCAATGCACAGCGGTGCGCAGAATGTCATGGCGATCGATCACCGCTTGCAGCGCTTGAGCGAACGCTTGAAAACGCTCGCGGCTGGCGAAGGCGAAATGCGATTGCATGACATACGGATCACCGTCACCGCCACTCACGTGGTGATACAGGATGCCTTCCTGCAGCGGCGCCAGCGGGTAGATGTCCTGCACGTTGGCCGCGCCGCCAGGGACTTGTGCGACGAGGTGGTCGATGGTGGTTTGGTCGAGCTCGACCAGCGTCAGCATCGCCGGGGTGATGTGCGTGGTGCCTGCAACGATTCCGTTGGCCGGCACTTCGACCTGCCCATGCTTGCTGGCCGAGTACTGCCCGGCCTTGATCAGTTCGATCAGCGCCGGTTTGTGCTCGCGCAACAGCGCCAGCAACGCCGGGTCGTTCAACGCCTGCTTGTTGCCATTGACCCGCAATTGGTCGTCCGCGACCGCCAGCTGGATATCTTTAGCCTTCAATGTGGCCAACAGTTCGATCACGTTCACAGGACGATCTCCATTCGTTCGGTAATTGCGGCGTAGCCGGCCAGGGTCGGATGTTCGAACAGCGACCTGACATCGGCTTCCATGCCTTCCTGACGCAGCCGGCCGATCAGACTGACCGCCAGCAGCGAGTGACCACCCAGTTCAAAGAAATGGTCGTGGCGCCCTACCCGCTCGACGTTGAGCAACTCGGCCCAGAGCCGTGCGAGGGTGATTTCGACGTCGCCCACCGGGGCTTCGTATTCGCGCACCGGCAATGCCGCCTGATCCGGCGCCGGCAGCGCCTTGCGGTCGAGTTTGCCGTTGGGGCTCAGCGGCAATGCATCGAGATGCACGAACAGCGCAGGCACCATGTAGTCCGGCAGATGCTCCAGCAAGTGGCTGCGCAGCACGTCGATTTCCAGGCGTGCTCCGGTGTAGTACGCCACCAGACGCTTGTCGCCGGATGCATCTTCGCGGGCCAGTACGGCGGCTTCCTGCACGCCATCGATCTGGGTCAGGCGTGCCTGGATTTCACCGAGTTCGATGCGCAGGCCACGGATCTTCACCTGATCATCGTTACGGCCCAGATATTCGATATTGCCGTCCGGCAGATAGCGGGCGACGTCGCCGGTGCGGTACATCCGCCCGTTGCTCTGAAACGGATCATTGAGGAAGCGCTCGGCGTTTAGTTCCGGGCGATTCAGATAACCGCGTGCGACCTGCACGCCACCGATGTACAGCTCGCCGAGCACGCCGTGCGGCACCGGTTGTTGCTGGGCATCGAGGATGTACATGCGGGTGTTGGCGATCGGTTTGCCGATCGGCGTGTTGTCCGGGGTGCTTTCCAGCGGCCCGGCGCAGTTCCACGCGGTCACGTCCACCGCGGCTTCGGTCGGGCCGTAAAGGTTGTGCAATTGGCTGCCCGGCAGTTGCTGTTTGAAGCGCCGCACCACACTGCCCGGCAGGGCTTCGCCGCTGCACATGACTTGCCGCAGACTGCTGCAACGTGCGGTGTCGGAGTGAGCGAGGAACACGTCGAGCATCGACGGGACAAAGTGCAGCGTGGTGATGTGTTCGCGTTCGATGATGTCGCTGAGATACAGCGGGTCCTTGTGTCCCTCGGGCCGGGCCATGACCAGTCGGGCGCCGGTCATCAGCGGCCAGAAGAACTCCCAGACCGAGACGTCGAAGCTGAACGGGGTCTTTTGCAGCACAGTGTCAGTGGAACTCAGTTGGTAAGCGTCCTGCATCCACAGCAGACGGTTGACCACTCCGCTGTGTTCGTTGATCACGCCTTTCGGCTGGCCGGTGGAGCCGGAGGTGTAGATCACGTAGGCGCTGTGCTGCGGGGTCAGTTCGGTTACCAAAAGATTATCCGTCGCCAGCGCTTGCCAGTGCGGCTGATCCAGATTGATCACCGGCACCGAAACGTGACCGAGCAACGAACGCGTCGTCCCCTGCACCAGCACCGCCAGCGGCGCGCTGTCTTCCAGCATGTAAGCCAGACGTTCCAGCGGATACGCCGGATCCAGCGGCACATAACCGCCACCAGCCTTGAGGATCGCCAGCAGCCCGACCACCATGTCCAGACCGCGCTCGACGCAGATAGCCACCCGCGCATCCGGCCCTACACCCAATTCGCGCAGGTGCCGCGCCAGTTGATTGGCTCGGGCGTTGAGTTCGGCGTAGCTCAGTTGCTGCTCACCCGCGACCACGACGGGTGCCTGCGGCGTACGCGTCACTTGCGCTTCGAACAAGCCATGAATGGTCTGCTCAAGGTCGTAATCGACGTCCGTGGCATTGAGGCCGAACAGCAACTGCTGGCGCTCGGCATCCGCCAGCACCGGCAGGCGATTCAACGCCTGCTGCGGTGTCTGTTCCAGCGCTTCGACCAGCCCCGCCAACGCCTGCTGCATGTAGCCACACACCCGCGCCGCGCCGATCGGCGAAGGGGTCATGGCCGTGAGATCAAAATCCTCGCCCAGGTCATCGACGTTGACGCTCAGCGGATAGTTGGTGCGCTCCTCGCTGGACAGGTTTTCGATGCCTTGCCAGGCCAGGCGATTGGCTTGCAACTGTTCTGCACTGACGCTGTGCCGGTAGTTGAGCATCGCGCTGAACAGCGGCGACGGCGCGGCCACCCCGCTGCAGCGCTGAGCCAGCGCCAGTGATGCATGCTCATGGCCGAGCAATGCGGTCAGTTGCGCATGGGTGGCGCGCACCCCGGCACGCACCGAAACATCACCCAGATCCACCCGCAGCGGCAGCGTATTGATGAACATCCCCAGACCGCGATCAGCGCCGGTACCGCCCTGCATCCGCCCCAGCAGCACGGTGCCGAACACCACGCGCTTATGTCCGGAAGTCGCCGCCAATACCTGGGCAAACGCCAGATGGAACAGGCTCGCGACGCTCACGCCCAGCTGCCGCGCCTGGCTGCGCAGGCGCCGCGCCAAGGCTTCGGGCACGCGCTGACGGACTTCTTCGATGTCATGGCCGTCACCGTGCACATCCAGCAGACCGAACGGCAGCGTCGGCTCATCGATCTCGCCGAGCATCGTGCGGAAGAACGCTTCATGCTCCTGCTCGCTGACGCCCAGCCGGGTCTGCGCCACGTAATTGCGATACGGCACGGCAGGGATCAGGGCTTCGCCGTGACCGAAGAGCAGCGCCTGCAGTTCCTGCTGCACCACTTCCAGCGCCGTGTGGTCCATGGCGATGTGATGGAACAGCAGCATGGCGACCACTCGATCATTGGCCGGGTCTTGTGCATAGACCAGGCGAATCAACGGCGCCTGACTGAGGTCGATGCGGTAATGCCGCGCGTCGAAGCGCTCATACAACTGCGCCAGAACATCACCGCCCGCCGGATCGAATGCAACCTCCTGCAGCGGCAGCTCGGCTTCACGCCAGACCACTTGCACCGGCGTCGCCAGCCCTTCCCAGACCACTCCGGTGCGCAGGATGTCATGGCGAGTCATGACCTGACGCAGCGCGGCGGCAAAGGCCTGCAAGCGTTCAAGGCTGTCGAATGCCAGGCGCGATTGCAGCAGGTACGGATCGCCCTGCGCGGCGCTCAAGTGGTGATAAAGAATGCCTTCCTGCAACGGCGCCAGCGGATAAATGTCCTGCACATTGGCGGCACCGCCCGGCACCGTGGCGACGATACGCTCGATGCTCTGCTGATCCAGTTGCAGCAGGGTCAGCATGTCTGGAGTGATATGCGTGCAACCAAACGGAATCAGGTTGTCCGGCACCGCGACTTCGCGACCGCTGCCCACTGCGGCGGCCAGCGCGGCAAGGGTCGGCTGGCTGAACAGCACGCGCACGTCGGTGCTCAGGCCGAGCTGACGCATGCGCTCGATCAGGGTCACCGCCAGCAGCGAATGCCCGCCCAGTTCGAAGAAGTTGTCGTGCCGCCCGACCTGTTCGACTTGCAGCACCTCGGCCCAGACCTGCGCCAGCGCGGTTTCCACCGGCCCTTGCGGGGCTGCGTATTCGCGGCTGAGCCAGGCGTCCTGATCCGGTTCGGGCAAGGCCTTGCGGTCGAGTTTGCCGTTGGCGGTCAGCGGCAGCGCCTCAAGCCGGACGTAGGCTGCCGGCACCAGTGCCTGCGGCAGACGCGCTTGCAGATGCGCACGCAGCTCTTCGATATCGACCGCTGCGCGGGCAGTGAACCAGGCGATCAACCGCGCCTCGCGCACCAGCACCACCGCGTCCTGCACCGCCGCATGGCTGGACAGCGCGGCTTCGATTTCACCCAGTTCCACCCGCACGCCGCGCAGTTTGATCTGATCGTCGTTACGCCCCAGGTACTCGATATTGCCGTCGGCCAGCCAGCGCGCGAGGTCACCGGTGCGGTACATGCGCGCCTGCGGTTCGTCACTGAACGGGTCTTCGAGGAAGCGTTCGGCGGTCAGCTCGGGGCGGTTCAGATAACCACGGGCCACACCCGCGCCACCGACGTACAACTCGCCCGCCACGCCAACCGGCACCGGACGTTGCTGACCGTCGAGCAGGTAGACCCTGGCGTTGCTCATCGGCCGGCCGATATGCAGCAGCTGTCCGGCATGGATTTGTCCGGAAGTCGCGACCACCGTGGCCTCGGTCGGGCCGTAGTTGTTGATGACGTCGAACGTCTGCCCACGCGAGAACTGCCGCAACTTGTCGCCACCGATCAATAGCGTGCGCAAGGTCGGGTGACCCAACTCACGACTGAAGGCGTATTCGGCAATCGGCGTCGGCAGGAAGCTCACTTGCAACGGCTGCGCGCGCCACCAGTCGAGCAGGTCATCGAGGTGTTCGTTGCTGATCGACGGCGGCGGCAGGTGCAGGGTCGCGCCGACACACAGCGCCGGCCAGACCTCCCAGGCCATCGCGTCGAAACCGCAACCGGCGACGCTGGCGGTGTGGCTGCCGGCGCGCAGGTCGAACGCCTCACAGTGCCAGTGCACAAGGTTTTCCAGGGTCGCGTGTTCGACCATCACGCCTTTCGGCTGGCCGGTCGAACCCGAGGTGTAGATCACGTAGGCCAGATGCACCGGGGTCAGCGTCGGCAGTTGCGGATTGGTAGCCGGCAGGTGTTGCCAGAGGGCGTTGTCCAGATCAATCACCGGCACCCGGCCCAGCAGTTCGCGGGTCGCGCCCTGCGCCAGCACCGCCACCGGATCGCTGTCCTGCAACAGGTAGGCGATGCGCTCCGCCGGGTACGTCGGGTCGATTGGCACGTAACCGGCGCCGGCCTTGAGAATCGCCAGCAACGCCACCAGCATCTGCGGACTGCGTTGCAGGCACACGGCGATCCGGTCGTCCGGCTGCACGCCGAGGCCGAGCAGGTGATGCGCCAGGCGATTGGCCTGCTGATTGAGTTGCGCGTAGGTCAGTTGCTGCGTTCCCTGCACCACCGCCAATGCCTGCGGCTGCTGCTCGGCCTGCGCTTGTACCAGCGCCTGAATCGTTGCACCGCGCGGGTATGCCGTCGCCGTCGGGTTGAAACCGACCACCAGGCCTTCGTATTCCTCGACCGCAAGAATCGGCAAACGGTTGAGCGCACGCTGTGGCGTCTGCTCCAGTGCGTGCACCAGATGTTCCAGCGCGGTGTGCATGTAGCCGCAGATCCGTTGCGCGCCGATCTGCGCCAACGCCAGCACGGACAGGGAAAAGTCTTCGCCGAGATCGTCGACGCTGAGAGTCAGCGGATAGTTGCTGCGCTCTTCGCCGCCGAGCAATTGCACGCCTTCCCAGATGCCCTGACCGTCACGCGGCTGCGCTTCGGCAGCGGTATGCCGGTAGTTGAGCAGTGCGCTGAACAGCGGCGCCCCGGACACCGCGCTGCAACGCTGGGCCAGCGCCAATGGCGCGTGTTCATGGGCCAGCAACGCGGTCAGCCGTGCGTGGGTAGTCTTGACCGCAGCGCGCACGCCTTCGCTGACATCCACCCGCAGCGGCAAGGTGTTGATGAACACGCCGAGGGTGCGATCCGCGCCCTCACCGCCCTGCAAACGCCCCAACAGCACCGTGCCAAACACCACGTCGCGGCGGTTGGCAAGCACGCCCAGCACCTGCGCCCAGGCCAGGTGCATCAGACTCGCCGGGCTGACACCCAACTGCCGCGCCTGTTCCCGCAGGCGCAGGGTCAACCCGGCATCGACGGCTTGCTGCGCCTCCTCGATGTCGCCGCCATCGCCTTGCACATCGTGCAGGCCGAACGGCAGGGTCGGTTCGTCGATATCGCCGAGCATGTCGCGGAAGAACGTTTCGTGCTCCTGCTCGCTGGCCCCCAGACGCGCCTGCGCCACGTAGTTGCGATACGGCATCGGCGTGCCGAGGCTGTCAGCCTGATCGAACATGAAAGCACGCATTTCCTGGCCCACCACTTCCATGGCGGTGTGGTCGAGAATCAAGTGCTGGAACAGGATGATCGCCACCACCCGTTGCTGCGCCGGGTCTTCGGCATAGACGATGCGCATCAGCGGCGCCTGGCTCAGGTCGAGGCGGTTGTGCCGGGCATCGAACCGCGCGTGCAACTGTTCGAGAACGTCGCCCTGCGCCGGGTCCAGCGGCACCGCTTGCACCACCAGCGGCGCCTGACGCCAGACCACTTGCTGCGGACTCGCCAGCCCTTCCCAGACCATACTGGTGCGCAGAATGTCGTGGCGCGCGATGACCTGCTGCAAGGCTTGGCTGAAGGTGCGCAAGCGCTCGACGCTGTCGAAGATCAGCCGCGATTGCAGCAGGTACGGATCGCCCTGTTCGGCGCTCAGGTGGTGGTAAAGAATGCCTTCCTGCAACGGTGCCAGCGGATAGATGTCCTGCACGTTGGCGGCCCCGCCCGGCACGGTGGCGACGATGCGCTCGATGCTCGCTTGATCGAGTTCAGTCAGGCTGAGCATGTCCGGAGTGATGTGCGTGCAGCCCGGCGGAATGCGGTTGGCCGGCACCTCGATTTCGCGACCGCTGCCCACAGCGGCGGCCAATGCGGCCAGGGTCGGCTGATTGAACAGCACGCGCACGTCGGCCGCGAGGTCGATCTGGCGCATGCGCTCGATCAGGCTCACCGCCAGCAGCGAATGCCCGCCCAATTCGAAGAAGTTGTCGTGACGCCCGACCCGCTCGACTTTCAGCACGTCGATCCAGATCTGCGCCAGCGCGGTTTCCAGCGCACCCTGTGGCGCTTCATATTCGCGGCTGAGCCACGCGCCCTGCTCCGGTTCCGGCAAGGCCTTGCGGTCGATCTTGCCGTTGGCGGTCAACGGCAATGCGTCCAGCCGCACGTAAGCCGCCGGCAGCAGCGCATCCGGCAAGCGTGCCTGTAAATGCGTGTGCAACTGCTGAATATCGACCGCCGTGCGCTCGGTGAACCACGCAATCAGCCGCCCATCGCGAACCAGCACCACCGCCTCTTGCAGCGCAGCGTGGCTGCCGAGCGCGGCTTCGATTTCACCGAGTTCGATTCGCACGCCACGCAGTTTGACCTGATCGTCGTTGCGCCCCAGGTACTCGATATTGCCGTCAGCCAGCCAACGCGCCTGATCGCCGGTGCGGTACATGCGCGCCTGCGGCTCATCGCTGAACGGATCGAAGAGGAACTGCGCAGCGGTCAGCTCGGGGCGATTCAGATAGCCGCGCGCCACGCCCGCCCCGCCGACATACAGCTCGCCCGCCACCCCCACCGGCACCGGGCGCTGCTCGGCGTCCAGCACATAGATTTTGGCGTTGGCGATCGGGCGGCCGATATGCAGCGGCTGATCCAGTTCGACCCGACCCGAGGTAGCGACCACCGTGGCTTCGGTCGGGCCATAGTTGTTGATCACGTCGAAGGTTTGCGCACGACTGAACTGACGCAGTCGGTCGCCACCGATCAGCAGCGTACGCAAGGTTGGGTGCTGCAATTGACGGCTGAACGCGTATTCGGCCACGGGCGTCGGCAAGAAGCTGACCTGCAACGGCTGCGCGCACCACCAGTCGAGCAGCTCGTCGAGGTGCTCGTTGCGGATCGACGGCGGCGGCAGGTGCAAGGTCGCGCCAACACACAGTGCCGGCCAGACTTCCCAGGCCATGGCATCGAAACCGAAGCCGGCGACGCTCGCGGTCTGGCTGCCGGCCTGCAAGTCGAAGGCTTCAGCGTGCCAGTGCACGAGGTTTTCCAGGGTGGCATGTTCGACCATCACCCCTTTCGGTTGGCCGGTGGAGCCGGAGGTGTAGATCACGTACGCCAGATGCTTCGGCGTCAATGCCGGCACCTGCGGATTGGCATCCGACAGGTGCTGCCAGAGGTCGTTGTCCAGATCGATGACCGGCACGCCACCGAGCAGATCGCGAGTCGACGCCTGCGCCACCACCGCCACCGGGGCGCAGTCCTGCAACAGGTAGGCGATGCGTTCCGCCGGATACGCCGGATCGACCGGCACATAACCGGCGCCGGCCTTGAGGATCGCCAGCAGCGCGACCAGCATGTCCGGGCTGCGCCGGGCACACAGGGCAACCCGGTCATCGAGCTGCACGCCAAGGCCGATCAGGTGATGCGCCAGACGATTGGCCCGCTGATTGAGCTCGCCATAGCGCAACTGCTGCGCACCTTGCACCGCCGCCAATGCCTCGGGGTGCGCGGCCGCCCGGGCCTCGAACAAACGCTGCACGGTTTGCGCCGGCGGGTAGTCGCGACCGGTGATGTTAAAGCCGACCAGGACCCGCTGCCGTTCACTCGGTGACAGCACCGAGATCTGCCGCAGCGGCGTGGCCGGATTGTGCTCCAGCGCCGTAAGCAGATTGTGCAGCGCGGTCTGCAGGTAATCGCAAACCCGCGCGCCATCCACTTGCGGAACCGCCTGCACGCTCAGGCGGAAACCTGTGCCGAGGTCATCGACGCTGACCACCAGCGGATAGTTGCTGCGCTCGCGCGAGCTGAGAATCTCGATCCCGTCCCAGGCCACGCCTGCCGGTTCGGCCGTGCTGTGGCGATAGTTGAGCAAGCTGCTGAACAGCGGCAGCGATGCGGCAACACCGCTGCAACGCTGGGCCAGCGACAGCGAGGCCTGCTCATGCGCCAGCAGTTGCGCCAATCGCTCATGAGTAGCGCGCACGCCTTGCTCCACCGCAGTCGCGCCAACACTGACCCGCAACGGCAAGGTGTTGATGAACATGCCGAGTGCGCGATCGGCGCCCTCGCCACCCTGCATGCGCCCGAGCAGCACGGTGCCGAACACCACCTCTTCGCGCCCCGAAACCTGCGCCAGCACCTGGCCCCAGGCCTGGTGCACCAGGCTGGCGGCGCTGATACCGAGGCGGCGCGCCTGCTGGCGCAACCGCTCGGCTACGCCGGCGTCGAGCACCTGCTCGCTGTCGATAATGCTGCTGCCGTCGCCATGTACGTCGTGCACACCGAAGGCCACGGTCGGCTCGTCGATGTCGCCGAGCATGTCGCGGAAGAACGCTTCATGCGCCTGAGTATCGGCCTGCTGTTGCGCCTGCGCCACGTAGTTACGGTACTGCACCGGCGCCGGCAGATCCGCACCGCTCGGGTACAGGCTGTCGTTCATTTCCGCGAGCAACACTTCCAGTGCGGTGTGGTCGAGCACGATGTGGTGCAGCAACAGGATGCCGACCCAGCGCTGCTGTGCTCGGTCTTCGGTGTAGGCCAGACGCATCAGCGGCGCCCGGCGCAGGTCGAGGCGGTAGTGCCGTGGATCGAACCGCGCCTGCATCTGCTCCAGCACATCGCCCTCAAGCAGGTCGGCATCGACCCGTTCCAGCGCCAGCGGCGCCTCGCGCCAGACCACTTGCACCGGCTCTTCAAGCCCTTCCCAGAACACGCTGGTGCGCAGAATGTCGTGACGCGCAATCACCGCATTCAACGCACGGACGAAGGCCTTGATCTGCGCCAGACCGGCGAAGGCGAATTGCGCCTGCAATACGTAGGGATCACCGGCGCTGGTCGCCAGATGGTGGTAGAGAATCCCCGCCTGCAGCGGTGCCAGGCCGTAAATGTCCTGCACGTTGGCAACGCCGCCGGGCACGCTGGCGACCACGCGGTCGATGGCGGCCTGATCCAGCGTGGCCAAGGGCAGCATGTCCGGGGTGATCCGCGTGCAATCGGCGGCAATCAGATTGTCCGGCACCCGCAGGGCGTGACTGTGACTCAAGGTCGCCGCCAGTGCCGCAACGCTCGGCTGGCCGAACAGCACGCGCACGTCGCACTGCAAGTCGTGCTGGCGCATGCGTTCGATCAGTTTCACCGCCAACAGCGAATGACCGCCGAGTTCGAAGAAATTGTCGTGCCGCCCGACCTGCTCGACACCGAGCAGGGTCTGCCAGATCCCGGCAATCAGGGTTTCGACTTCCCCCACTGGGGCTTCGAAACCGCGACGGGCGAACGCATCGCTGTCCGGTTGCGGCAAGGCTTTGCGATCGAGCTTGCCGTTGGTGGTCAGCGGTATGGCGTCGAGGCGCACAAAGGCGCTCGGCACCATGTAGTCGGCCAGCGATTGCAGCAACGCGTCGCGCAATTGCGCGGCGCTCGGCTCAGCGCCTTCGGCGGCCAGCCAGTAGGCGACCAGACGCTTGTCACCGGGACTGTCTTCGCGAGCGATCACCAGCGCTTCGCGCACCCCGGCGCAGGCGGCGAGGCGAGCTTCGATTTCACCGAGTTCGATGCGGAAACCACGGATCTTCACTTGATCGTCGTTGCGCCCGAGGTATTCGAGGCTGCCATCCGCTGACCAGCGCGCGAGGTCGCCGGTCTTGTACAGGCGCGCCTCGGCACGGCCGCTGAACGGGTCGGCAATAAAGCGCTCGGCGGTCAGCGTCTCGCGGTTGAGGTAACCCCGGGCAACCCCGGCGCCACCGACGTACAACTCGCCGATCACGCCGACCGGCACCGGTTCGCGCTGCGCGTCGAGTACGTACAGTTGCAGGTCGGGAATGCCCACACCGATCGGGCTGCGCCCGACCAGTAGCGAGTCCGCTGCCTGCAGTGGCCGATAGGTCACGTGCACCGTGGTTTCGGTGATGCCGTACATGTTCACCAACCGCGTACCGGCATTGCCGACCCGCGCGTACCACGGTTTGAGCAGGCCCGGTTCCAGCGCTTCGCCGCCGAAGATCACTTCGCGCAACGAGTGCTGCAACGGGCTGCGGCCCTGCGCGGCGATCAACTGGCGGAAGGCGCTCGGGGTCTGATTGAGCACAGTGACTCCAGTGCGGCACAGCAGCGCGTAGCAGTCGTCCGGCGAGCGGCTGACCGCCTGCGGCACCAGCAACAACTGGCCGCCAAACGCCAGCGCGCCCCAGATTTCCCACACCGAGAAATCGAAGGCGAAGGAATGGAACAGCGCCCACACGTCTTGCGGGTTGAAGTTGAACCAGTCGTGGGTCGCCGAAAACAGCCGCACCACGTTGCGGTGTTCGACCATCACGCCTTTGGGCAACCCGGTGGAACCGGAGGTGTAGATCACGTAGGCGAGGTGATTTGGGGTCAGCTCGGGAATCTGCGGATTGCTGCTGAGTTCAGCCTGCAACTGCAGGCTGTCCAGATCGATGATCGGCACTTCGAGCGCGCCAACCCGATCCAGCGTATCGGCCTGGGTCAGCACCGCCACCGGGGCGCTGTCCTGCAAGGTGTAGGCGATACGCTCCAGCGGATACGCCGGGTCAATCGGCACGTAACCAGCGCCAGCCTTGAGGATACCAAGCAGGCCGATGAGCATTTGCGGGCCGCGCTCGACACAGATCGCCACGCGCTGATCCGGACGAATCCCCCGCGCCAGCAGGTGATGCGCAAGTTGATTGGCGCGGCGATTGAGTTCGCCATAGCTCAGCGTCTGCTCCTCGAACAGCAGCGCTGTGGCCTCGGGGCGCGCCGCCGCGTGGGCTTCGAACTGCTGGTGAATCAACGGGGTTTCCGGGAACTGCGGCAACGGCGAGTTGACCCCGTGCAGCAGGTATTCGCGCTCGGCCGCCGGCAGGATATTCAGGCGTTGCAGCGGTGCATCCGGGGTCGATTGCAAGGCCTGCAGCAGGCTGTGCAACGCGGTGTGCAGGTAAGCGGCGATGCGTTCGGCACCCAGCGCCGCATCCGCCAGCGCGGTGATGCGCAAGTCTTCGCCGAGGTCGTCGATGTTTATTGTCAGCGGGTAGTTGGTGCGTTCGCGGGCGCCCAGCACTTGCACGCCGGGGGCCAGTTCGCTGACCTCGGCGATCTCTTCACTGCTGCTGTGGCGATAGTTGAGGATCGCGCTGAACAACGGCGTCGGCACCGCCACTGCGCTGCAACGCTGGGCCAGGGCCAGCGAGGTCTGTTCATGGCCGAGCAACGCGGTCAGGCGTCGATGGGTGGCCAGCACCCCGGCACGCACGCCGTCCTGCCCGACATCCACGCGCAGCGGCAAGGTGTTGATGAACATCCCCAGCGCCTGTTCGCCGCCCTCGCCCGCCTCCATCCGCCCCAGCAGCACGGTGCCGAACACCACGGCGGTGCGGCCCGACAACTGGCCGAGCACCCGCGCCAGCGCCAGGTGCATCAGGCTGGCGACACTGACGCCGAGCTGACGCGCCTGGCCGCGCAGTTGCCGGCTGAAATCGGTGTCGAGCATCAGCAAAGCTTCTTCGATGCCTTGGCCATCGCCCTGCACATCCTGCAGACCACACGGCAAGGTCGGCTCGTCGATGTCGGCGAGCATCTCGCGGAAAAACCCTTCATGGGATTTTTCGTCCAGGCCCATGCGCGCCTTGGCCAGGTGATCGCGGTATGGCACCGGCGGCCCGACCTGCGCGGTCTGGCCCAGCAGATGCGCGCGGGTTTCACGGCGCACCACGTCGAGCGCGACGTGGTCCATGATCAGGTGATGGAACAGCAACAGCGCGACCACGCGCCCGTTGGCCGGATCCATGGCGTACACCAGACGCAGCAGCGGCGCCTGCTGGATGTCGAGGCGGAAGAACCGTGGGTCGTGGCGCTCCAGCAGTTGCTTCAGGACATCCGAGCCCGGGTCGAGGGCGATTTCTTCGCAGTGCAGACGAGCCTGCCGCTGCACCACTTGCAGCGGTTCGTCCAGGCGTTCCCAGACGAACGAGGTGCGCAGAATGTCGTGGCGTTCGATCATCCATTGCAGCGCCTCGGCGAAAGCCTCCAGACGTTCGCGGCTGTCGAAGGCGAATCGCGCTTGCGACACGTAGGGGTCGCCGGCGGGCGCCGACAGGTGCAGATAGAGCATGCCTTCCTGCAGCGGCGCCAGCGGGTAAATGTCCTGCAGGTTGGCGGCGCCGCCGGGTACTTTGGCGACCAGGCGATCGATGGTCGGCTGATCCAGAGTCACCAGCGGCAGCATGTCCGGGGTGATGCGAAACGCCGGGCTCAGCCAGTCGCCACCGTGCCGGGCGACCAGCTCCAGCAGCTGCGCTTTGTGTTGGCTGAGGCTGTCCCACAACGCATCGTCCAGCGCGTCGTCGCTGCCCAGAATGACCAGGTCTTCATCTTCCTGTTGAAGGCGGATCGCATGGGTGGAAAGAACAGCCATCAGTTCGCTGAAATGCATGGGATAACCTGCTGTAAATACGAGAAAAAGGAGCGCGCAGCCGCGAGTCCGTGCCTGCTGTGCGCAGCCTGGAAAAACTAAAACATCGGGGCCTGGGGGGCTGACATGGGAAGCGGGGACAAGCCACAGGCTCGGTCGCCGCAATACCCCTGTGGGAGCGGGCTTGCTCGCGAATACGGTGTAACAGTCGCCATCAACATCGACTGATCCACCGCATTGGCGAGCAAGCCCGCTCCCACAGGGTTTGGTTTACACAATCAGTTCCGGGTCAGAGCCGCCGTTTGCGGGTGAGGCTCGGGATGGTGGTTTGCGGAATGACCACGTGCTGCGCCTCTGGCGTGGTGCTGAGCGCCAGCGCCGCCAGCGTCGGCTGGCTGAACAGCGCTCGGGCGTCGGTGTGCAAACCGCTCTGACGCATGCGCGCCACCAGACTCACCGCCAGCAACGAATGCCCGCCGAGTTCGAAGAAATTGTCGTGCCGTCCGACCTGCTCGACGCCAAGCACCTCGCTCCAGATCCGCGCCAGCGTGGTTTCGACTTCACCCTCGGGCGCCACGTATGGGCGGTTGATCACCGCATCTGCCCCCGGTTCCGGCAGGGCTTTGCGATCGATCTTGTCGTTTGGCGTCAGCGGCAACGCGTCGAGCAGCACAAACGCGCCCGGCACCATGTACTCGGGCAAACGCTCCAGCACATGGCCGCGCAAGGTTTCCAGCGATGGCGCGTCGATGCCGGCGCGCAGGGTGTACCAGGCCACCAGACGCTCATCGCGGACCATCACCACCGCTTGGCGGATCGCCGGATGTTCGATCAACCGTGCCTCGATTTCCCCCGGCTCCAGGCGCAAGCCCCGCAGCTTGATCTGGAAGTCGTTGCGGCCGAGGAATTTCAGTTCCCCATGATTGTTGTAGCGCGCCAGATCCCCGGTGCGGTACAGGCGATCGCCGGCAACAAACGGGCTGTCGATGAAGCGCTCGGCCTGCATCTCCGGCAAGCCGTGGTAACCGCGCGCCACGCCGACGCCGCCAATGTGCAACTCACCGCTGACGCCTTGTGGCACCGGTTGACCGTACGCATCGAGCACGTACAGGCGGGTGTTGCTCAACGCCTTGCCGATTGGCACCACGTTTTCCGGCACTGGCATGTCCGGTTCCAGCGTCCAGCCCGTGCTGTCCACCGTGGTTTCAGTCGGGCCGTAAACGTTGTGCAACCGCACCCACGGCAGGCGATCGCGCACCTGCCGCGCCAGCGCCGCACTGAGTTCACCACCACCGTTGAGCACATCGGTGAGGCTGGTGCACTGTTCGACACCGTCCTGCTCGATGAACTGCTGCAATAGCGCCGGGACGAACTTGACCACCGTTACCTGCTGCTCACGAATGGTCTGCACCACATACGCCGAATCGCGGTTGCCATCCGGTCGCGCCAGTACCAGACGCATCCCCGAACACAGCGGCCAGAAGATCTCCCACACCGAACTGTCGAAGCTGAACGGCGCTTTTTGCAGCAGCGCGCCGTGTTCGGTCGGCGGCGAAATCTGCGAGCCCCAGTGCACCATGTTGCAGGCGCTGCGATGCTCGATCATCACGCCTTTCGGCAATCCGGTAGAGCCCGAGGTGTAGATCATGTAGGCGAGGTTCGAAGCACTCAGGCCCGGCACCTGCAGATTGTCTGACGGCTGCTGCTCCCAACTGCCGTGATTAAGATTGATCGTCGTCACACCCGGCTCGCCGAGCAATTGCCGCGTGGCGTCATGCACCAGCAGTGCGACCGGCGCGCTGTCCTGCAACATGTAGTTCAGACGCTCCAGCGGATAGTCCGGATCCAGCGGCACATAGGCGCCGCCAGCCTTGAGGATGCCGAGCAAACCAACGATCAGATCCAGTCCGCGCTCGACGCAGATTGCTACGCGCGAGTCCGGTTGCACGCCGAGTTCACGCAGGTGATGGGCCAGACGACTGGCGCGCTGATTGAGCTCAAGGTAAGTCAGGGTTCCCTGCGCGGATTGCAGCGCGATGGCGTCCGGCTTATGCCGCACCTGCGCTTCGAACAACGCGTGCAGTGGCTGCTCCAGCGGACAATCGACCTCGGTGACGTTGAAGGTGATCAGCAAACGTTGCAACTCCTCGGCTTGCAGGATCGGCAAGCGGTTCAACAGTTGTTGCGGCGTCTGCTCCAAGGCCTGTACCAGGCCGCTCAACGCGGTTTGCATGTAGCCGCAAATCCGCTGCGCGCCGATCTGCACCACGGCCCTGCCGGTGAGGCGCAAGCCGTTGCCAAAATCATCCACGCTCATGGTCAGCGGGTAATTGGTGCGCTCCTCGTTGGCCAGGGTTTCGATGCCTTGCCAGGCATGGCTGGATGGCTCCAGCAGTTCGGACTCGTCACTGTGCCGATAATTGAGCAGCGCGCTGAACAACGGTGACGGCGAGGCGACGCCGCTGCAGCGCTGAGCCAGTGCCAGCGACGCGTGCTCATGCCCGAGCAGCGCGGTCAGCCGCGCATGGGTGGCGCGCACGGCGTCGAGCACCCCCGCATCGACATCGATGCGCAACGGCAAGCTGTTGATGAACACGCCCAAGGCCCGGTCAGCACCCTCGCCCCCCTGCATGCGCCCCATCAGCACGGTGCCGAACACCACACGCTGCTGGCCGGACGTCGCTGCCAGCACCCGCGCCCAGGCCAGATGAATCAGGCTCGCCACGCTGACTCCGGCCTGTCGCGCCTGGGTGCGCAAGCGCTGATAGACGTCAGCCGGCAACGCCTGCTGCGCTTCGTCGATGCCGCGCCCGTCGCCCTGCACTTCCTGCAGGCCGAATGGCAGGGTCGGCTCATCAATGTCCGCCAGTTGCGCGCGGAAAAACGCCTCGTGTTCCTGCTCGCTGACGCCCAGCCGCGTCTGCGCCACGTAATTGCGATACGGCACCGGCGGCGCCAGCGCCACGACCTGCCCCGACAGACTGGCCTGCATTTCGCTGCGCATCACTTCGAGGGCGATGTGATCCATCGCCAAGTGATGGAACAGCAGAATCCCCACCACCCGATCCAGCGCCGGATCACGGGCATACACCAGGCGCATCAGCGGCGCCTGGCTGACGTCGAGGCGATAACGCCGGGCGTTGAAGCGCTGGTGCAACTGATCGATGATCGGGCCATTGGCGGGGTTCAGTTCGACCTCCTGCAACGGCAGAATCGCTTCGCGCCACACCACCTGCACCGGGGTGCTCAGGCCTTCCCAGAGCACCGAAGTGCGCAGAATGTCGTGGCGCGCCATGACTTCTCGCAACGCTGCGGCGAAAGCCTCGACGCGCTCAAGACTGTCGAACGCCAGTTGCGATTGCAGCAGGTACGGATCGCCCTGCTCAGCGGTGATGTGGTGGTAGAGAATGCCTTCCTGCAGCGGTGCCAACGGGTAGATGTCCTGCACGTTGGCGGCGCCGCCCGGTACCGTCGCAACGATCCGGTCGAGGGTCGGCTGATCCAGTTGCAGCAGGGTCAGCATATCCGGGGTGATGTGGGTGCAATCGGCGGCGATGCGGTTGGCCGGCACTTCGATCTCCCGACCGCTGCCGACCGAAGCCGCCAGCGCCGCCAGGGTCGGCTGACTGAACAGCACGCGCACGTCGCTGCTCAGATCGAGCTGACGCATGCGCTCGATCAGCATCACCGCCAGCAACGAATGCCCGCCGAGTTCGAAGAAGTGATCGTGACGCCCGACCCGCTCGACTTGCAGGACTTCGGCCCAGATCTGCGCCAGGGCGATTTCGACCTCACCCTGCGGCGCTTCGTATTCGCGGCGGATCAGATCGTCCGGCCCGGGCGCCGGCAACGCCTTGCGATCGACCTTGCCGTTGGCGGTCAGCGGCAGCGCCGACAGACGCACATAGGCGCTCGGCAGCATGGCGCTGCTCAGGCGAGTTTTCAGTTGCGCGTGCAGCTCATTGATGTCCAGCGGCGCCTGCTCGGTGAACCACGCCAGCAATTGCCCGTCGCGCACCAGCACCACCGCTTCGCGCACCGCTGGATGGCTGGCGAGTGCGCTCTCGATCTCCCCCGGCTCGATCCGGATGCCACGGATTTTCACCTGATCATCGTTGCGCCCCAGATACTCCAGATTGCCGTCGGCGCGCCACCGCGCGAGGTCGCCGGTGCGGTACAGGCGCGCGCCCGGTTCAGCACTGAACGGATCACGCAGGAAGCGTTCGGCGCTCAGCTCTGCGCGGTTCAGGTAACCGCGCGCCACCCCGGCCCCACCGACGTACAACTCGCCCGTGACGCCCAGCGGCACCGGTTGCTGCTGCTCGTCGAGCAGATACACCGTGGCGTTGCTCACCGGTTTGCCGATGTGCAGCGCCTGCCCGGCGTCGATACGTCCCGAGGTCGCCACCACCGTGGCTTCGGTCGGCCCGTAGTTGTTGATCACCTCGAACGATGGCTGACGCGGGAACTGGCGCAGGCGATCGCCACCGATCAGCAGCGTGCGCAATGTTGGGTGATCGAGCTGGCGGCTGAACGCGTATTCGGCGATCGGCGTCGGCAAAAAACTCACGTCCAGCGGCTGCGCACGCCACCAGTCGAGCAGCGCATCGATGTCTTCGCTGCCCTCGCTGACCGGCGCCAGGTGCAGGGTCGCGCCCACGCACAGCGCCGGCCAGACTTCCCAGGCCATCGCATCGAAACCGAAACCGGCCAGGCTTGAAGTATGGCTGCCGGCATGCAGGTCGAAGACATCAGCGTGCCAATCGACCAGATTGCACAGGGTGCGGTGCTCGACCATCACCCCCTTGGGCAGGCCGGTCGAGCCGGAGGTGTAAATCACATAAGCGAGGTTGGCCGGGGTCAGCCCCGGCACCTTCGGCGCGTCGACCCGGCCAACCGACCAACTCGGCTGATCCAGCTCGATCACCGGCACCGACAACGCCGGCAAATGCCCGCGCAGCGCGCGCTGGGTCAGCACCGCGATGGGCGCGCTGTCCTCCAGCAGGTAGCTCAGGCGCTCGGCTGGATGCGCCGGATCCAGCGGTACATACGCGGCGCCAGCCTTGAGGATCGCCAACAGTCCGACCAGCGTGTCGAGGCCGCGCCGGGCAACGATCGCCACCCGGTCATCCGGGCGCACCCGGAGATCGAGCAGATGATGAGCCAGCGCGTTGGCGCGTTGATTGAGTTCGGCATAGGTCAGGCTTTGCCCCTGATCAACCACCGCCAGCGCCTGCGGCCGCAGCGTCGCCTGCGCTTCGATACGTTGCTGAAGGGTCGTCGGCGCCGGGTAGTCCACCCGCGTGGCATTCCACTGTTGCAGCCGCGCGGTTTCTTCCGGCGTGCTCAGATCGAAATCCGCCACCGCCAGATTCACCGCTTCCAGTCCCTGCTCCAGAATCAGCAACCAGCGTTCGGCCAGTGCCTTGACTTCATCGGCGTTGAAATACGCCTCGCTGTAGATCAGGTACAGCCGTGCGTCGTCATTGGCCAGATTGCTCAGCAAGTGCACCGCCAGCGGTGTGGCCTCTTCGACGTTCGAGGCCTTGATGATCCGTCCCGACGCCTCGCCGTAGCGATAATCGTGAGTGCCCTGCTCGTAGGAAACAGTGACTTCGAACAGCTGCGAGCGCTCCTCCCGCAGCAGGCCAAGGGCGCGGTTCATCTCACTCACGGGGAAGCGCTGATGGCGGAAATCCTTGCGCAGTTCCTCACGGATCGCTCTGACCAGTTCAGCGAACGTGCAGTGGCGACCGAAGCCCATACGCACCGCACTGACCTGGGCGAACAACCCAAGCGTGGATTTGAAGCGCGCGCCGGAGCGGTTGAGAATCGGCAATCCAACCACCCATTCGTCACGTTGTGCGGTGCGGCTGAAGTAGACATGCAGCGCCGCCAGCAACACATGGAACGCCGACGCGCCGAACGCTCGGGCCACCTGCTGCATGCGCTCGTGCAGCAACGCCGGCAAGGGCTGCGCGTAGACCTGCGTCTGCGCGGTTTGGCCGGCCAGGCTCTGCTGATGCCGTGGTAGCAACAGCGGCTCGGGCGTTTGTCGGTACTTGTCCAGCCAGTAGGCGCGATCCTGCGCATAACGCGGCGACGCGTGATAGCGCGCATTGTCCTCGATGAAGTCGATGTACGACGGCGCCGCGACCGGTGCCGGTTGGCCGTGCGCCAGCGCGTTGTAGATCTCGTCCAGCGACTTGAACATTTCGCCGAAGCCCCAGCCATCGACGATCAAGTGATGCGCCTGCACGGACAGCCAGTGTCGCTGCTCATCGAGGCGGATCAACAGAAAGCGCAACAGGCAGCCGCCGTCCAGCACAAAGGGTTGATCGATGCGTGCTTGCACCAATGCCCGCGCCGCCGATTCCGGGTCGCTGTGCGCCGACACATCGTCGATCGGCATCGGCACCGCTACTGACCGGGCGAACTGCTGCAAAGGCAGGCCATCGGCGCCGGCGCCCGGCAGCAGAATCGTGCGCAGCGCGTCATGCCGGGCTACCAGTGCTTCCAGCGCAGCCTGCATCCGCGCCGAATCCAGCGGCCCGCTGAGGTCCAGGTAGCCGCCGATGTTGTACAGCGGCGAATCCCCGCGACTCAGCTGATCCAGCCAGATATCCAGCTGCGCAGCGGTCAGCGGATACGTCTGGAGCGATGCGGACGGCGTGGCCACCGCAGGGGCAGAAATAGGCGGCATAAGATCCTTCTCATGTGATTTTGCGCCTATTCAAGCATCGGCCCTGATGCCGACATGACACGTAAAACCCGGACAACCCCGCCCCGGGGGCTGGCCTGTCAGCGCTTGTAACCCCTGATTGGGTGGGAACCCACTAAAAGTTCGGAGAGGAAACACTGAAAATCCTGTAGGAAAAATGCCACACACCAGCGCTGCCATCGACCTGCGTTGTGACCTCAAAAAAACGCAACTGCCCCGGTTTTCAAGGTCTTGCCGTGACCAGACAGTCACGCGATGCGCAACACCTGTCGCAAACGGCGTCAGAAGCCCGGCGCCAACTTTCAGAAATGATGGCACTTTGTGTCCCTGTTTTCCCCTACAGACGTAGGACAAATCCATAGGCTTAAATCCCGCCCCAGATCAGTTTCAAGGAGAGACGATTGCGTGGGCGGCTTTTGCATAAACAGCGGACGACTCGGTGATGACTCGGAACCAGGGATGACAAGGATATGAATCTGACCGGCAGCATTCGCAACATGGAAAACCCGCATTTCTACTGGCAACTGGGGGAACTGATTGCCAGCACCGGCGACGATCATTTCGCCAGCAACCTGTTCCAGTTGGTCGACACCCTGGTGCCGGTCAATCGCGTCGATCTCAGTGAGTGGACGCTGGACGAACGTCAGGCCAGCGTGGTCGAGATCAAGGCGCTGGGCAGCGCCGGACTGCCGCAGACCTTCCCGCCACCGGACCCGTTGAAAAGTCCGGACGATCATCCGTTGTTGCAGAAGATGATCGAGATGAATGATTCCCTGCTGATTCAACTCAAAGCGTCGCTCCAGCCGCAACATCCGCAGCACAGCGTGCACCAGTGCAATCTGGTGTCCCGCACCTCTAATCGCCGCTGTGTCATCTCGTTCTACCGACCGCATACGCAACGGGTGTTTTCCCTGCCGGAACTGTCGTTTCTCAAAAGCCTGTCCGACACGCTGTTGCCGCTGATTGAACGGCACGCGCAGCTCAGTCGGCAGATCATCGCCAAACAGCCACGCCTGCCCTTGGCCGATCTGGAGCAAGCGCCGTTGCAGCAGGTGTTCGACGAACGTCTGGCGCTGGGCGGCATCGTGCTGTCGGCCCGAGAGAAAGAAGTCTGCCTCGGTTTGTTGACCGGCGGTACCGTGCCGCAACTGGCCGAGAAGCTGCGGGTCAAGAGCAGTTCCGTCGAGACCTACCTCAAGCGAGCGACCGCCAAACTGGGGGTCAGCGGACGGCATGGTCTGGCGCGCTGGATGGCCGGGGCATAACCGCGCGGTCGTGGTTCAACGGTGTTTGATGATGGTGTGGGGACGCAGTGCCCGGCACGTGTTTTTTCTGCATGAGAGCGTTCGATGCTGCGCATTTCCCTGCTGTCCCTCGCCGCCCTGCTGGCCGGTTGTTCGTTGATTCCCGAGTACCAGCGCCCTGCCTCACCGAGCGCTGCGCAGTACCCGCAAGGCGCGGTTTACCCGGCACCGACACCCGCCGCAGCGCGCACTGAAGACTGGCGCACGCTGTTCAACGACCCGGCGCTGCAACAGTTGATCGAAAGCGCGCTGGTGAACAATCGCGATCTGCGGGTGGCCGCGCTGAACGTCGAGGCGTTTCAGGCACAGTACCGCATCCAGCGCGCCGATTTGCTGCCGGCGGTGTCGGCCAATGCCAGCGAGTCGCGCCAGCGCATGCCGCCCAGCGTGACCCGCAGCAAAGCCATGATCAATTCGACCTATGCGGTGAATCTGGGCGTCAGTGCCTATGAACTGGATTTTTTCGGCCGAGTGCGCAGCCTCAGCGAGCAGGCGCTGCAAACCTGGCTGGCGACCGAACAGGCGCGGCGCAGTGCCGAGCTGAGTCTGGTGGCCAACGTCGCCAATGCCTACCTGAACTGGCGCGCCGATCAGGAGTTGCTCGAACTGACGCGCCAGACCCTGGCCGCCGATCAGCAAAGTCTGCGCCTGACCACGCGCAACCGTGAGGCCGGCAAGTCTTCGGCGCTGGAACAGGCGCAGGCCAGGACCAGCGTTGACAGTTCGCGGGCCAATCTGGCGCGATACAAACGCCAGGTGGCGCAGGATCTCAACAGCCTGACGCTACTGGTTGGCGCTCAGGTCCCCGAGCAACTGCCGGCGCAACCACTGGCCAGCGATCTGGTTCAGCAATTGCCGGCCGGGTTGCCGTCGGACCTGCTGCAACGGCGCCCGGACATTCTCCAGGCCGAGTACAAACTGAAAGCGGCCAACGCCAATATCGGTGCAGCGCGCGCGGCGTTTTTCCCCAGTGTCAGCCTGACCGCCAGCGCCGGCACCTCCAGCCGCGATCTGTCCGGCCTGTTCAGCGCCGGCTCCGGGGCGTGGACGTTCCAGCCGCAAATCAACCTGCCGATTTTCAACGCCGGCAGCCTGCGCGCGAGTCTGGATTATTCGAAATTGCAGAAAGACATCGCGGTCGCCGAATACGAGAAATCGATTCAAACCGCGTTTCAGGAAGTTGCCGACGGCCTGGCAGCGCGCAGCACTTATCAGCAGCAATTGCAGGCACAGCGCGATCTGGTGCAGGCGACTCAGGACTACTACAACCTGGCGCAACACCGTTATCAGAATGGCGTCGACAGCAGCCTGACGTTTCTTGATGCACAGCGCTCGCTGTTCAGTTCACAGCAGGGGCTGATCACTGATCGTCTTGCGCAGCTGGTTGCCGAGGTCAACCTGTACACCGCGCTGGGCGGCGGCTGGCAGGCCAATGAGGTCCGGGTTCAGTAGCCCCTCGTCACTTTTTCTTACACCTTTTGTCGCCCGATCCGACGCCGTGCGGCGATCCGTGGCCGGCGTCTGCCGTCAGTTTGGTATCATGCGCCGCTTTTACGGTTAACCCCCCGCCAGTCCTGCCGACTGACGGGCTGCAAAAGGCGGTATTAGATGACGGCTTTGTTGACTCGCCGCAAGGTGCTTGCGGGAATGGGCGTGCTGGGCCTGGGCCTGCTCGCCGGCTGCGACACCCGTGGCCAACTGTCGTACAAGTACGGCAAGGACCTGAGTGATAAGATCCTCGGACGCACCTTCAAGCTGAAGAACACCGACGGCGAAACCATGACGCTGTCGAGCTTTCGCGGGATGATGCCGATGATCTTCTTCGGCTTCACCCAATGCCCGGCGGTGTGCCCGACCACCCTCGCCCGCGCCGCGCAAATCAAGAAGCTGATGGGCAAGGACGGCGACCGTCTGCAGGTGATCTTCATCACCCTCGACCCGGAACGAGACACGCCGCAGATCCTCGACGCCTACGTCAAAGCCTTCGACCCGAGCTTCGTCGCACTGTACGGCACGCTGGAAGAAACCCAGGCCACCGCCAAGGAATTCGACGTGTTCTTCGAGAAGGTGCCGGCCGGCGACACCTACACCATCTCCCACACGTCCACCAGTTACGTCTACGACTCGCGCGGCCAGTTGCGCATGGGTTTGTCTGTATCGCTTTCGGCACAAGAGTGCACGGAAGATTTGCTCACCGTTATGGAGGTCTGCTGATGCACCCCGTTTTGAACAACATCAAACGCGCCGTTTTCGCCCTGTCCCTGCTGGGCCTGGCGTTTCAAGCCTCGGCTCAGACCAAGGTCGATGATGCCTGGGTGCGTGCGACCGTGCCGACCCAATCGGCCAGCGGCGCGTTCATGACCGTCACCGCCGACAGCGACAGCAAACTGCTCAGCGTGGCCTCGCCAGTGGCCAAGGATGTGCAGATCCACGAAATGTCGATGAAGAACGACGTGATGAGCATGGGCCCGGTCAAGTCGGTCGACCTGCCGGCCGGCAAAGCCGTCGCCTTCGACCCTAACGGCTACCACGTGATGCTGATGGGCCTGACCGGCCAGCTCAAGGAAGGCGAAAGCGTACCGCTGACCCTGACCGTGGAAAACGCCAAGGGCGAGAAAGAAACCGTCGAAGTCAAAGCCGAAGTCCGTGCGCTGACGCACATGGAAGGCCACGATCACAGCAAGATGCATTGATCTGACTTGGCGGTAATAAAAAGGGGCGGCCTGATTGATGATCAGGTCGCCCCTTTTTTATCGCGCATGTCAGCCGCGCTTGCGGGCCAGTGCATTGCGCACGCTTTCTCTCGACATCCCCGAGCGCGATGCCGCCGCAGTTTTCTCCACGGGCGCCGCCGCCAATTGCTGTTTGCGCTTCAACACCTGACGCCAGTGATAGCCGAAATATCCGGCTGCAACGAAAAATCCCGGCCAACCGAAAATCGAACCGACGAAGAACCACAGCCCAAGCGTGATCAGCACGGATTTCGAGGTGAACAACTTCAGGCCGTCATCGACGGGCACCGTTTCAACCGGTACCTGCTGCGCCACTGGAATCTGCTGCACTCCATCCAGATCAAAGCGCAATGAGAAATCCGCCCCCGGTACCTGGACATTTATCTGATTACCTTCAGCGGTATGCACCCGCACTTCGCCATTGACGACCGACACCGAGTTGAAACTGATCTGGGTTTCGTGATGAATCTCGCCGTTGACCAAGGTCACGACCGTTCGTTGTTTGCCATTGGGGGTGTCGCGCATGTCGATTCCTTGAGAACTCCACGTCGGACGACGTGCGAAGGGAAAATCCGTTGGGCTCGAATGCTACTGAGTGGCCATCAGGCTGTCCAGAAACAGCCACAGGTTTCAACGCTTTGGCGAGCCGTTATCAGCTCCCCGCGCCGCCATGCGCCTCTTCAAAGAAGTAATCCTTCCAGCTGCCGGCCTTGTTCTTCAGCACGCCCAGTTCCTGCAATTTCTCGGCATAGATAAACGTGCGCTGCGGCACCACCGTGAAGTCGATTTCCGGGTCTTTGACGATCTGTTCGACCAGCGCCAGCGGCAGCTTCGACTGTTCGACGCGGATGTACGCCTGGGCGGCGGCGGGTTTGTCGGCCTTGATGATTTTTTCCGCTTCGGCCAACGCGTCGTAGAACGCCTTGTAGGTCCTGGGATTTTCGTCGTGGAATTTTTCCGTGGTGTAGAGCACGTTGAACGTGGCCTGACCGCCGAGCACGTCGTAGGAACTCAGCACTTTGTGCACATTGGGGTTTTGCAACGCCTGATACTGGAACGGCGGGCTGGAGAAGTGCGAGTTGATTTCCGAACCGCCGGCAATCAGCGCCGCCGTGGCGTCCGGGTGCGGCAGGCTGACCGAGATGTCATCAAATTTCTTGTACTGATCATTGCCGAATTCCCTGGCCGTTTCGATCTGCAGGGTCCGCGACTGGAACCCCACGCCCGCCGCCGGCACGGCGATGCGATCCTTGTCGCTGAAATCCTTCAGGGTCTTGATGTTCGGGTTGTTGGTCAGCAGGTAATTGGGCATCGAGCCGAGCGAGGCAATCGCCTTGACGTTCTGTTTGCCACGGGTGCGATCCCACACGGTGAGCATCGGCGGCACCCCGGCGGAGACCACGTCCAGCGCGCCGGTCAGCAGCGCTTCGTTCATCGCAGTGGCGCCGGAGATGCTGTTCCAGTCGACCTTGATCTCCAGCCCCTGCGCCTTGCCATGTTTTTCGATCAGTTGCTGATCACGGACCACATCGAGAATCAGATAACCGATGCCGAATTGCTGGGCGATGCTGATCTTGCCTTCGGCTTGGACGCCGGCGCTGAACAGCAGACTGCCTGCCAGGGATGCGGCCAACAGAGTCAGCGCAGAACGTTTGAACGGTATGGCCATGACAACCTCGCAGCTGGGTGGATTGGCTGAAAGGCCGAACTCTATCGCTATAAAAAACAGAAATTAAATACCGTTATCGAATATCAATAGCACGCTCGGGTTTGGCGTCGCGCGCTGATTTAAACAGCCTGAAACAATAAATCTGCCATCGGTTACACGCTGTGCGTCAGCCGCCATTGGGCTGACACCGACGCCAGTCAAGGCCTCAAGCCCTGCGCCGTGCCTGCGAGAGCGGATCAGCCGGTAGTTTAAAAGGGCGATCAGACAGCCCACCCTTGGTATCATCGCGCACACTTTTATGACGGTTTGATGGCTGGAAGGTCTTTGTTTGTGAGCGTTTTATTGCGTTGGTTGCGGCAGCCGCATGCCCGCCTGTTTTCCCTGATTCTGCTGGTGCTGATTGTACCGGTGTGCCTGCGCGCGGCGTTGGGCTGGTCGTCGTTGCTGGGCTATTTGTCCGACCTGGCAATTGGCAGTTTGCTGGTGCTGGTGCTGCATCGTCGTGCGTGGTGGCTGGCGTTGCCGTTGTTGCTGTTCTGGGGATTGCTGGCGCTGGCGACGGCGGAGCTCGTCAGCGCTGTCGGCCGGTTGCCGAACCCATCCGACCTGCATTACCTGATTGACCCGCAGTTCGTGGAGAACTCCACCGGTGGCGGCTTTGCCCATCCGGCGCTGAGCGTGGCCCTGTTGCTGGCGCTGCTGCTCTGGTTGCTGACGCGTTTCGCCAATCGCGCGCAACCCGCTGCTGCTCTGCCCCGTGCCGTGTGGGCCGCACCGGCGCTGCTGTTCGCCGCGCACTGGGGCGTGCAAAACCAGTGGCCGAACGATGAAGACCCGTGGCGCGTGTACAACCTGCCGCATCAGTTGCTCGCCTCGCAAGTCGCCGAGCTGCAGTTGCAGGCCGAGGAATGGCTGGACGGTGACGTCGAACCCGCCGCGCCACAGATGGCCGGGCTGACCGATCTGGATCTCAATGGCCACAAGCTGCTGGCCGCACCGGGTCAGGCGCGCAATGTGCTGATCATCGCCCTGGAAGGCATTCCCGGCGCTTACATCCGCGCCAATCGCGAGGCCATCGGCAGCCGCTATCAGGAAGATCTGATGCCCAATCTCAGCCGCTGGGCCGAGCGCGGCATGAACACCCCGGATTACGTGCTGCATACGCACCAGACCATTCGTGGCCTGTACGCCATGCTCTGTGGCGATTACGACAAGCTCAACAACGGCACGCCCAAAGGCGTGGAAATGCTCACCCAGCAGGAGCGCAATCAGGCCTGCCTGCCGGCGCAACTGCGGCAGAACGGCTTCAGCACTCACTACCTGCAAGGCGCCGGTCTGCGTTTCATGGCCAAAGACAAGATCATGCCGCACATCGGTTTCGATGCGACCCATGGTCTGGAATGGTTCAGCAACGCCAACTATCTGGAGTTTCCGTGGGGCAAGGATGACAGGGCGTTCTTCGAAGGCGCGCTGGATTACGTCGGCCAACTGAAGAAGCAGAAGCAACCGTGGATGCTCACTCTGTTGACCGTCGGCACGCACCAGCCCTACTCCGCACCGGAAGACTATCTGGCGCGCTACGAGACGCCGAAACAGGCTGCCGTCGGTTATCTCGATGATGCGCTGGAGCAGTTTCTCAGCGGTCTCGAACGCCAGGGCGTACTGAAAGACACGCTGGTGGTGATCACCTCGGACGAATCCCACGGCATTGATGGCGTGCGTCTGGCGTCGTCCTGGGGTTTCAACCTGACTCTGGCACCGGAACACGAGCAACTGCCGCGACTGAATGCCGGGGTCTACGGTCATGTCGATCTGAGCGCATCGATCCTCGACTATTTCGATCTGCCGGTGCCGTCGGCGCTGAGCGGCCGTTCGCTGTTCCGCGACTACGACAGCGGACGCGAAATCATGTCCTACACCAACGGCAAACTGCGCTACCACAATGGCCAGGGGATCTTTTCCGAGTGCGACATGCCGCGCCGCTGCCGTTACTACGAAAGCGCCGGGTTCATTGCCGAGCGGGCCACCTTCAAGGGCAATGAAAGCAGCCAGCAGGCCCGGCAGATTGCCGCGCGGGCCATGGCGCTGGACCTGTCGCTGCTGCGCACCCCGCTCAATCAGCGTTACCAGTTCGGCAGCAACAACGTCATCCCGCTACAGGCGCAGATCAAGGATGACTGGGCCGATAACCTGATCGGTGCGCAATACCTGGAAATGCCCAAGGGTTCGCACACTCGTGTGCGCCTGACCGTGCGCTCGGTGGACCCGCAGCAGGCGGCGTACATTCAGCTCAAGGCCAAGGAGTTCGAACAGGACGTGCAACTGGGCCTGCCGACCGAGATGGTCGCCACGGCCGATCAGCCGCTGGAGATGGATTTCAGCTTCGACAACCCGCAGCAACGCAAGGCCTTTTCGTTTCACTTGCTGGGTTATGGATTGGGTGCGGTCGAGGTCACGGATTTCAGTGTGATTACTGAATTGCCGGGGCAGGAAGATCCGTTGGATGCGTTGCCGGATGATGAGACTGTGCAATCGAGTTGAAATCAGGGAAGGGACGGATTGGCTGGATCCGTCCCTTTACGTTTACTCACGGAGCTTAATTTCAAATTTACCTGTTATTTTCCCCTCATCAGAAAAATCAAAATCGATATCACCTGAAACAGCGTATGGAAATCCTTCTCTTCGTAAAAACGTCACCCTTGCCCGCCCTGACTTAATAAGCTGGTAATTGCCATTGTCATCAGCGGTCCAACTCAAGTCACCCTTGTAGCACTCCACATCATGAGGGCCGTCTCCGACCAGGCTCCGTGGAACGCAGAAAGCAACATGACCTCGTTCATTGTCGTCAACTCCAATAATGAAAAAGTCGTTTCTTGCTACATAGAGTACCGCGTTCCCCTTCGTCGCAGACACGAACGGTCTTTTACCAACAGATGCATTGAAAACACCGTCGGAGACGCGACCAACCTCCTGCAACAGCGCATCAAGTTGCTCCTTTGTATTAATTGATTTGTTCATCCGAATGCATTCCAAAATAGTTTTATCGTGATGAATGGCTCTCAAAAATCTTGAGACCGTTGCTTCCGCTGACAAAGCTAATGCGCCATTACTTCGAGCGCTACTGTCATATCTGACAGGCCGCTAGCCCAATTCGAAATAAAAAGTTCAATATTTAAAATCATTAACGGCGCTATCAAACCAGTTTTCGGCAAAGTATCAGGCAGCTATGGAATAGATCCGCGTTACCAGGGTCTCGAAAGACTGCGCCTATCACGCCCCAATAGTCGGCCTATTAGCTGACTGCCCAAGTCGGGTCTAGCCTTACTAGTCCGAAGCCGGCACGAGCCGGCCGCACAAGACCTGATAAGGACTCGAACATGGCAAACGAATCGAAATGCCCGTTCAACCACGCCGCCGGTGGTGGTACGACGAACCGTGACTGGTGGCCGAATCAACTGAACCTGAAGATCCTCAGCCAGCACTCGCCCAAGTCCGATCCGCTGGGCAAGGACTTCGACTACGCCAAAGCCTTCCAGAGCCTGGACTTCCAGGCCCTGAAACAAGACCTGCGTGCGCTGATGACCGACTCGCAGGACTGGTGGCCAGCCGACTTCGGCCACTACGGCCCGCTGTTCATCCGCATGGCCTGGCACAGCGCCGGCACCTATCGCACCGCCGATGGCCGTGGTGGCGCCGGCTCCGGGCAACAGCGTTTCGCTCCGCTCAACAGCTGGCCGGACAACGTCAGCCTCGACAAAGCGCGGCGCCTGCTGTGGCCAATCAAACAGAAATACGGCCGCAATATTTCCTGGGCCGACCTGATCGTGCTCACTGGCAACGTTGCACTGGAATCCATGGGCTTTAAGACCTTCGGCTTCTCCGGTGGACGTCCCGATGTGTGGGAACCGGACGAAGACGTGTATTGGGGTTCGGAGCGCGAATGGCTTGGCGGCGACAGTCGCTACGGCAAAGACAAATCGGCCATGCAAGAGCCCGGTGACGGTACGCTGGTGGCCGAACCGGACTTGCACGGCAAAGAGCAAAGCCGCACCGATCAGGGCGAACGCAATCTGGAAAACCCGCTCGCAGCGGTGCAGATGGGCCTGATTTACGTGAACCCGGAAGGCCCCGAGGGCAACCCGGATCCGGTGGCTTCGGGCCGCGATATCCGCGAAACCTTCGGCCGCATGGCCATGAACGATGAAGAAACCGTGGCCCTGATCGCTGGCGGTCACGCCTTCGGCAAGACCCACGGCGCCGGCCCGGCCGACAATGTCGGACCTGAGCCGGAAGCGGCCGGCCTGGAAGAACAGGGCCTCGGCTGGCGCAACGCATTCGGCACCGGCAAAGGCGCCGACACCATCACCAGTGGCCTCGAAGTCACCTGGACCACGACCCCGACTCAGTGGAGCAACAATTACCTGGAAAACCTGTTCGGTTTCGAGTGGGAACTGTTCAAAAGCCCGGCCGGTGCGCATCAGTGGAAACCAAAAAACGGCGCCGGGGCTGGCACCGTTCCCCATGCGCACGATCCGAGCAAAAAGCTCTCGCCGACCATGCTCACTTCCGACCTGGCGCTGCGTTTCGACCCGATCTACGAGCCGATCGCCCGTCGTTTCCTGGCCAATCCTGATCAATTGGCCGACGCCTTCGCCCGCGCCTGGTACAAACTGATCCACCGAGACATGGGCCCGTTGTCGCGCTACCTCGGCCCGGAACTGCCGAACGAAGAACTGCTGTGGCAGGACCCGATTCCCGATGCCACTCACCCACTGATCGACAGCAACGATGCGGCAGCGCTGAAAAGCAAAGTGCTGGCTTCCGGCCTGTCGGTGTCGCAACTGGTGTCTACCGCCTGGGCCGCGGCATCGACATTCCGTGGTTCGGACAAACGGGGGGGCGCCAACGGCGGACGTCTGCGTCTGGCCCCGCAGAAATTCTGGCAGGCCAACCAGCCGGAGCAACTGGACAAGGTGCTGAAGACCCTTGAGGGCATTCAGAACGAGTTCAACGCCGGCTCATCCGGCAAGAAAGTCTCGCTGGCGGATCTAATCGTGCTGGCGGGTAACGCCGGGGTCGAGCAAGCGGCGAAAAACGCCGGGCACTCGGTTTCTGTGCCGTTCAATCCAGGACGCACCGACGCGACTCAGGAGCAAACCGACGTCGAGTCGTTTGGTTTCCTCGAACCGATTGCCGACGGTTTCCGTAACTACAGCAAGGGCAAATACACCGTGTCGGCCGAAGCGCTGCTGATCGACAAGGCGCAACTGCTCACCCTCTCCGCTCCGGAAATGACTGTGCTGGTCGGTGGTCTGCGTGTGCTGGGGGCCAACGTCGGGCAAAGCCGGCATGGCGTGTTCACCTCGCGCACGGAAACCCTGAGCAACGACTTCTTCACCAACCTGCTGGACATGGGTGTGGAGTGGAAACCGACGTCGGCAGCGGCGGACGAGTTCGAAGGACGCGACCGTAAAACCGGTAGCGTGAAGTGGACGGCGACGCGGGTTGATCTGGTGTTTGGTTCCAACGCGATCCTGCGCGCGCTGGCCGAGGTGTATGCGAGTTCTGACGCGAAGGAACAGTTCGTCAAAGACTTCGTGGCGGCGTGGGCCAAGGTGATGGAGCTGGATCGATTCGACCTGAAATAACGGAAAACGCAAAAACCTGTGGGAGCGGGCTTGCTCGCGAATGCGGTATACCAGTCGACATCTCCGTGTCTGACACACCGCGTTCGCGAGCAAGCCCGCTCCCACATTTCGTTATGCGTTACGCCAGGCTTTTGCTCACCACTTCATATACATCGCTGGACAGCTGACCGGAAGCCAGAATCCGCTCCAGCTCCGCCTTCATCAACGCCTGACGGGCGCTGTCGTATTTACGCCAGCGGGTCAGCGGCGCCAGTTGGCGCGAAGCAATCTGCGGGTTGAAGCCGTTTAGTTCGATCACCAGATCCGCAAGGAAGCGGTAGCCCGAACCGTCGGCGGCATGGAAGTTGATCAGGTTCTGCCCGGCAAACGCACCGACCAGCGCACGCACCTTGTTCGGGTTCTTGATGTTGAACGCCGGGTGCTGCATCAGGGCCTTGACCCGCGCCAAACCGCCCGGCAGTGTGCTGCCGGCCTGCACGCTGAACCACTGATCCATGACCAGCGGGTTGTCCTTGAAATGCTCGGCGAAAGTCGCCAGCGCTTTGGCCTTCTGTTCTTCGAACGGCGAGTTGACCAGCACCGCCAACGCGGTGAGGCGCTCGGTCATGTTGTCGCTGTTTTCGAACTGTTCCTGCGTAGCGGCCAGCACTTCGGGCTTGCCGCTGAGCATCAGGTACGACAGCGCAATGTTCTGCAGCGCGCGACGGGCAAAGTGCTCGGCCTCGGCCACATACGGTGTCTGCTTCGACAAATCGCGGTTGGCCTGATAACGCAGCCACAGCGCTTCGAACAGGTTGTCCGCCAGTTGCTTGCGGGCAAACTCGCGAGCGGTGTGGATCGCCTCGACATCCGCCACTTCGCTGATTTCGGTCAGATACGCTTCGCTCGGCAGCGAAAGCATTTCGGCGACCATGGCCTGATCCAGCGACTCGTCAGACAGCACGGTTTTCAGCGCCGAGATCAGACGCGGATCGAGCACCAGGCTCTCGCCCTTCTGCTGCTGGGCGATCAGCTCCTGCAGGATCTGCACCGACAGCTGCTGACCGGCATCCCAGCGGTTGAAGCCGTCGCTGTCGTGCTGCATCAGGAACATCAACTGGTCGCGGTTGTACGGGAAGCTCAGTTTCACCGGTGCCGAGAAACCACGCAGCAACGACGGCAGCGGCTGTTCAGCGATGTCGACGAAGGTGAAGGTCTGCTCAGCCTCGGTCACCGAGATCACGCGGGTGGTGCCTTGCGCCAATGCTTCACCGGCCAGACGCAGCGCGATCTCGTGGCCTTTGCTGTCGAGCAGGCCGAGTTCAACCGGGATCACGAACGGCAGTTTTTCCACCTTGTCCGGAGTTTCCGGGCAGCTCTGGCGGAAGGTCAGGCTGTAGGTTTTCGCCGCGGCGTCGTAGGACTCGCTGACCGCCAGACGCGGCGTCCCGGCCTGGCTGTACCAGCGTTTGAACTGGGTCAGGTCGACACCGTTGGCATCTTCCATGGCCTTGACGAAGTCGTCGCAGGTCACGGCCTGGCCATCATGGCGTTCGAAGTACAGGTCACTGCCCTTGCGGAAGCCTTCGGCGCCCAGCAGGGTGTGAATCATGCCGACCACTTCCGAGCCTTTCTCGTACACGGTCAGGGTGTAGAAGTTGGAAATCTCGATGAAGCTGTCCGGGCGCACCGCGTGGGCCATCGGGCCGGCATCTTCGGCGAACTGGTGGGTACGCAGGTACGCCACGTCCTGGATGCGCTTGACCGTGGCCGAGTTCATCTCCGAGGAGAAACCGGCGTCGCGGAACACGGTGAAGCCTTCCTTGAGCGACAGCTGAAACCAGTCGCGGCAGGTCACGCGGTTGCCCGACCAGTTGTGGAAGTATTCGTGGGCGACGATCGCCTCGACCCGCTGGTGCGCGGCGTCGGTGGCGGTTTCGGCGCGGGCCAGCACGGCGCTGGAGTTGAAGATGTTGAGGCCCTTGTTCTCCATCGCGCCCATGTTGAAGTCGTTGACGGCAACGATCATGAAGATGTCAAGATCGTACTCGCGACCGTAGACCTCTTCGTCCCAACGCATCGACTTCTTCAGGCTGTTCATCGCGTGCTGGCACTTGTCGATGTTTTCCGGCTCGACGTAGATGCGCAGCGCGACATTGCGATTGGTCATGGTGGTGAAGGTGTCTTCGACACACCACAAATCACCGGCCACCAGCGCGAACAGGTACGCCGGTTTCATGAACGGGTCTTCCCAGGTCGCCCAGTGTCGGCCGTCTTCGCCAGGGCCAGAGGCAATCGGGTTGCCGTTGGACAGCAGCACCGGATAGCTGTGCTGCTCGGCGACCACTGTGGTGGTGAACTTGCTCATCACGTCCGGGCGGTCGAGGTAATAGGTGATCTTGCGGAAGCCTTCGGCCTCGCACTGGGTACAGAACATCGTGCCGGACTTGTACAGGCCTTCCAGCGCGGTATTGGTTTCCGGGTGAATCCGGACGCTGGTGTCGACGGTGAAGCTGGCGCTGGCCGGCTGCAGGGTCAGGGTATTTTCGCTCAGCTGATAATCGCCGACGCTCAGTTCCTGGTCGGCCAGGGTTACCGACAGCAGTTCCAGTTGCTGGCCGTCGAGCACCAGCGGCGGCAGGCCCGGGCCACGCTCCGGGTTGCGGCGCATCACCAGTTGCGCGTGGACCAGGCTGTGGTCCTCGAACAGCTCGAAGGTCAGGTGCGTCTCGTCGATCAGGTACTCGGGCGCCTGATAGTCCTTCAGGTAAATCATCTTCGGTTGTTCGGTGCGCATGCTGGAATCCTTATTGATGCACGGCGAGCTGATACGCCGTGTATTTACGAATGTTGATCACGCCGGTGTCAAAAATCAGGTACTGCCCCTTGATCCCCAGCAGCGTGCCTTCGGCAATCGGGTTCTTGTCCAGGTTGAAGCTGACGATTTTGGCCGGGTATTGCTCGACCGGATAGCGGATTTCGAGAGGTTCTACATCGGCAATCGTCTGAATTGCTTGTAGGCCGAATCGCTGCTGCAGGCCTTGCAAGCCCTCGGCGCAGCTTTCAAACAGTTGATCGCGCACTTGCGCCAGATCCACCGCCGCCGCATCGCCCTTGAGCAAGGCGCGCCAGTTGGTCTTGTCGGCCACCTGACTGCGGAACAGGTCTTCGACGAAGCCCGACTGCTGGCGCGTCGATACGCGCATGATCGGCAGCGCCTGACTTGCGCCCTGATCGAGCCAGCGGATCGGCAACTGCGTGGCGCGAGTAATACCGACCTTGATCCCCGACGAGTTGGCCAGATACACCACATGATCAGTCATGCAGAACTTCTGACCCCACTCCGGCTCCCGGCAGGTGCCGGCCTCGAAGTGACAACGCTCCGGGCTCATGATGCACAGATCGCACTGCGCCAGTTTGGTCATGCACGGATAGCAGTAACCCTGACTGAAACTGGTTTTGGTCTTGCGCCCGCAATGGGTGCAATGAATCGCCCCCAGGTACTCCAGACGCACCGTGGTGCCGATCATGGGATTGACCGGCACCTCGACGTCATCCAGACGAAACGCGTATTGCACATTCGGCCCGTTCAGGCGCGCCGACATTTTGCTGATTGCACCGCGGCCAATCTCGATCAATGGATGGCATCCGACTTGAACAGGATGTTCGGTACTTCGATCGACTTCGACGCACATTCCTGCGGGCCCATGTAACCGGTGCGCTGATCTTCAGGCAGGTTCTGGATTTCCCAGGCGATCATCGCCTGCAGCGACAGCTCGCGCTGTTCGGCGGTGAGTTTGCCACCGTCGGACCACTTGCCGATTTCCACGGCCAGTTTCAGGCTCTCGTAGATGTCCGGGGTGATGTTTTTGATCATGTCGTTAAAAGAGGACATCAGGGTCTCCGTGCTCTTTATTCACTTAAAATTTCAGGCGGCCAGTTTACGGCGGTTATACAAACCGCCCAACAAACCGGTGAAGCATCCGATGAGTAACCCGCTGACGTGCGCGGCGTTGGCGATCTGGCCGAAACCGATCATCGAGACCAGTCCGGACATGCAAATCACCAGCCACACCAGCATCATCACCAGCACGCCTCGCGGCAGGCGATACGCCGGGTTCGGCGCCAGCAACTGGAAAATCCAGCAATGGCCGAGCAAACCGTAGAGCACGCCGGACAAGCCGCCAAACAGGCTCGGGCCGCTCCAGGCAAACTGCGCGTAGTTCGACACCAGGCTGAACAGCAGGGTCAGACCGAGCAGGTTGATGCTGCCCTGACGTGACTCGATGCGCCGCCCCAGTTCCCAGTACCACATGCCGTTCATGGCCAGGTGCAGGATGCCGAAGTGCAGCAGCATCGGCGTGAACAGGCGCCACCACTGCCCCGCCGCCAGGCTGTCGGCCAGCGGCGTGAACTGGATGTACTCGCCGACCACGCGGAAGTCGAGGAAGGTCAGCCAGCGAATGGTCTCGAGGTTGTCGCCCAGATAGGTCAGGCCACCGACCAGCAGGCTCAGCAGCAGGATCAACCCGGTGGCCTTGGCGTGTTTGAGTTGCTCGGCGAAGCTCGGACGCTTGAAAGTCGGCGCCAGCGGGATGTCCAGTTGCTGATCGGGATCGCCGGCCGGGAAGCGCTCGTACAGCGAACGCACGTCCTCGCTGATTTCCGAAGGCGCCCACAGCACCTGCTCGCCCGCCTCTTCGCTGACTCGATGCGGCACCTGCATCCGTTGCAGCAGCTTGACGAAACCGCTCAGGTCCACCGCCAACGGCAGACGCAATACCGCTACCGCACTCATTGCAGCACCTCCGGCCGCTCGACATCGACCCAGACAAATTTATGCGGATCCAGACGTGTTTCCTGATCCAGACGATAGGCCACCAGTTTGCCGTAGAGCACCGCGCTGTAATCGAGGCACGCGAGGTTCGGGCGGATCGGCGCCGGTTTGCCGCTGCGCCAGTAGTGGCCGACGAACAGCAACGGCTCGTCGATGCCATAGCGCAGCAGATTGTTTTTTTCGCTGGAGGTCAGCGGCTTCTGCGCCACCGGCTCCGGCAATGCATCCGGCTGGAAGACGATGTCGCCGTAGGTTTTCGGGTCGTCTTCCCAGAATTTGGTGCGGAAGAACGAGCGCACCAGACCGTCGCCGCTGGTCATGGTCAAGCCATCCGGCAGGCGCATGTCGGTGCCGCGCAGCAAGCGGTCGAACACGGTGCAGGCGAAACTGCCGGGCACGGCCGAGGCCTGGAGAAAATGCTCGTCGATGCGCGCATCGGGAAACAGCCCGCGCAATGGTTCGATCAGGCTGGCATCCCAACAGGCGTGCACCACACGGAAGCGCCCGGCATCAACCACCAGCGGCAGCTCGTAGAACCAGTTGAGGAAGTCATGCCAGTCGCCCGGATGGTCTTCGAACTGGGTCAGGGTTTCCTGCAGCAGGCGTGCATGGCGCGGCGTGTGCTCTCGGACGAACTGCTTGCCGCTGCCCGGCAGCGCCGGCGTGCTCCAGCCCAGTGCGTTGAATTCGTGATTGCCCATGATGCACAGCGCCTGCCCGGCCTCGACCATGTCGTGGACGATGTGCAGCGCCTCGCGGATTCGCGGGCCACGGTCGATGATGTCGCCGACGAACACGGCCATGCGCGATGGATGCCGCCAGACCCCGCCCTGCTTGTGATAACCGAGTCGGTCAAGCAAGTGTTCGAGGGTCAGGGCGCATCCGTGCACGTCACCAATCAAGTCATAACTGCGCGCGGGATCGAGCATCAGTCGCCTCCACCACCCAACTTGCTGCCCCAGCCGAGCTTGGTCCGGCAGACTTCGTAGTAGTTGTGGTCGAGCGGGTGAATCAGCCGCAGCTTCTGGGCTTTCTTGCTGACGGTGATGGTGTCGCCCGGCGCGCAGGTGAAGTGGTTCTGCCCGTCGCAAGAGACTTGCGGGTAGATCTGCATGTTTTTCGACACGACGATTTTCAGCTCACTGTTGCCATCGACCACAATTGGCCGACTCGACAACATATGGGGGTACATCGGCACGATCACAATGGCATCGAGCTTGGGATGCATGATCGGCCCGCCAGCGGACAACGCGTACGCGGTGGAACCGGTCGGGGTGGCGACGATCAGGCCGTCGGCCTTCTGGCTGCAGACGAACTGGCCGTCGATGTACAGCTCGAACTCGATCATCCGCGTCGATTTGCCCGGGTGCAGCACCACATCGTTCAGCGCATCGCCCTGGCCGATGGCCTCGGCGTGGCGGCGGACTTCGGCTTGCAGCAGGAAACGGTTTTCTACCAGATAGTGGCCGTCGAGCACCTTGGCCACTTCGACTTCCAGCTCATCGGGGCGAATGTCGGTGAGAAAACCGAGGCTGCCCCGATTGATCCCGAGTACCGGAATATTGTGCTTGGCCAGCGCCCGCGCGGCGCCGAGCAGGCTGCCGTCACCGCCGACGACGATGACCATGTCGCAGACTTCGCCGAGCATCTTGCGTGACGAGGTCTGCAGGCCGTGGCCCGGCAGGACTTCGGCGATGGTGTCTTCGAGAATCACGTGCAGGTGACGATCGAGCAGAAAGCGTTTCAGTCGGCGGACGGTATCCAGCACCTGGGAACTGCCCAGGCGACCGATGATGCCGATATTACGAAATTGCTCCATGGGACCTCTGCGGACAATCGAAAACGCGAAAAACACGATTATGGGCGAAAGCCCGCCATAGACAAAATCCTTTCAGCCTCAAGGGTGCGCGCGTGTTTCA
Source organism: Pseudomonas sp. AM14(2022) (assembly GCF_036346455.1). NCBI lineage: Bacteria > Pseudomonadati > Pseudomonadota > Gammaproteobacteria > Pseudomonadales > Pseudomonadaceae > Pseudomonas > Pseudomonas sp. AM14(2022). The sequence continues at coordinate 92,898 of NZ_JAOTNY010000009.1, read as the reverse complement.
GGCTATGCTCGCAAGATGATCCTGTTTCCCGACCTGCTTCAGTTGCCACACCAATTACGCCATCCCGAAGTGCGTGATCTGGCGTGGGTGATTCTCGCGCCGCCGATGCTGGCCGCGACGCCGTGGCCGCAGCGCCATCCGCTGGCCGGCAGCGACTGGGTCAGTGATCCGCAGCGCCTGGAGCACTGGCTGCGGCAACTTGATCGTGACAGTTATGGTTTGCTGCACTGGCTGTCGCAGGCGCGTACCCGGCGGCTGGGCCTGTATTACGAACGGTTGTGGCAGTTTGCCGTGGAGCATGCGCCGGGCATCGAACTGATTGCCGCCAACCTGCCGATCCGCCGCGAAGGCCACACCCTCGGTGAACTGGACATGCTGCTGCGCGACCGCGACGGTGTGCATCACCTGGAACTGGCGATCAAGCTCTATCTCGGCCCGCAGAATGGCGACGGCCACGACCCGGCGCAGTGGCTGGGGCCGGGCTGTCACGATCGACTGGACCGCAAACTGGCGCATCTGGCCGAACATCAACTGCCGATCTCGGCGCGCCCGGAAAGTCGCGAGGTGCTGGCGAAGCTGGATATCGAGGTGTTCAGTGCGCAGCTGTGGCTGGGCGGATACCTGTTATACCCGTGGCCCGGCACGTCTGCCTCACCGAGCGGCGCGCATCCGCAACATTTGCGCGGGAGCTGGCTGCATCAGAAGGATTGGCCGGCGTTCGTCGCTCAACGTCCGGCCGGGCGCTGGCAACCCCTGCCCCGCCATGCGTGGCTGGCGCCGGCACACTACCCGGCGGATCAGACCTGGAGTGCTGAACATCTGCAGATGTGGCTGGACGACCTGGAACCGATGGCCCCGGCGCAACTGCTGGTGCGCCTGACCGAGAATGCGCAGGGCGAATGGGAAGAGGCGGAGCGGTTGTTTCTGGTGGCGGATCTTTGGCCGAATGTGCCGGGGCAGGTGTGAGAGTTGTAGTGCCTTAACCGGCCCTATCGCGAGCAGGCTCACTCCTACAGGGGAACGCATTCCAAGGTAGGAGTGAGCCTGCTCGCGATTGGGGCAACTCGGTCTAAAGGGATAACCGCAATGCCAAAGCCGCCAAGGTAATCAACAACACCGGCACCGTCAGCACAATCCCGACCTTGAAGTAATAGCCCCAACCAATCCGGATATCCTTGCGCGCCAGCACATGCAGCCAGAGCAAGGTCGCCAGACTGCCGATCGGGGTGATTTTCGGCCCCAGGTCGCTGCCGATCACGTTGGCATAGATCATCGCTTCCTTGATCACACCGCTGGCCTGACTGGCATCGATCGACAACAAGCCGATCAGCACTGTCGGCAAGTTGTTCATGATCGATGACAACAACGCCGTCAGCACCCCGGTGCCCAGCGCCGCACCCCATACGCCGTACCCGGCGAACACATCCAGCCAGCCAGCGAGATACCCGGTCAGCCCGGCATTGCGCAGGCCATACACCACCAGATACATGCCGAGGGAGAAAATCACGATCTGCCACGGCGCTTCTTTCAGCACCTTGCGCGTGGAAATCTTGTGGCCTCGGGCGGCGATCCCCAGCAGCAGCGCCGCGCAGACCGCCGAGATCGCGCTGATCGGGATGCCCATCTGTTCGAGGAAGAAGCAGCCGATCAACAGGATCACCAGCACCACCCAGCCGGCATAGAACGTGGCCTTGTCGTGGATCGCCGTGTGCGGCTGTTCGAGCTGTTCGGGGTCGTAAGCCTTGGGAATGTCGCGGCGGAAAAACCACATCAGCACGCCGAGCGTCGCGGCCACGCTGACGAAGTTGACCGGCACCATCACCGCCGCATAGCGGTTGAAGCCGATGTGAAAGAAGTCCGCCGAAACGATGTTGACCAGGTTCGACACCACCAGCGGCAGGCTCGCGGTGTCGGCGATGAAGCCGGCGCCCATGACGAACGCCAGGGTCGCCGCCGGGGAAAAGCGCAGCGCCAGCAGCATCGAAATCACGATCGGCGTGAGGATCAGCGCCGCGCCGTCATTGGCGAACAACGCCGATACCAGCGCGCCGAGCAGCACCATGAAGGCAAACAGCTTGCGCCCACTGCCCCGCCCCCAGCGCGCCACGTGCAGCGCGGCCCAGGCGAAGAACCCGGCTTCGTCGAGCAACAGGCTGATGATGATCAGTGCGACGAAGGTGCCGGTGGCGTTCCAGATGATCTGCCACACCAGCGGGATGTCGCTCAAGTGCACGACGCCGAAGATCAGCGCCAGCACGGCACCGAGCGTCGCGCTCCAGCCGACCCCGAGGCCTTTGGGTTGCCAGATGACAAGGGTGATGGTCAGCAGGAAAATCAGTGACGCAGCGAGCATTCGCGACAGCCTTCAATTATTCAATGAGTGGAGATCCAAATGTGGGAGCGGGCTTGCTCGGGAAGGCGGTGTGTCAGATGACAACTTTGTGTCTGACACACCGCCTTCCCGAGCAAGCCCGCTCCCACAGGATCTCTGTTTTATCGCAGCTCTGACCAGATTATTTTTTGTGTTGTTCCACAAATTTCCCATACGCATTGATGAAATTCTGCAGGAACGGTTTCACCGACTCGCTCAACTTGCCCGCCTCGTCAAACGCCGAACCCGCGCCACCCAGATACGCTTCCGGCTGCTGCATGCACGGCACATCGAGAAACACGAAGGACTGGCGCAAATGCTGGTTGGCACCAAAACCGCCAATCGCCCCCGGCGACACGCTGATCACCGCACCCGGTTTGCCGCTCCAGACGGCTTTGCCATACGGCCGCGAACCCACGTCAATCGCATTCTTCAAAGGCGCCGGCACCGAGCGGTTATATTCCGGGGTGACGAACAGCACCGCGTCGGAAGAACCGACTTCCTGGCGGAAAGTGCTGTAGGCTGCCGGCGGTGAATCGCCGTCGATGTCTTCGTTATAGAGTGGCAGGTCGCCAATCTCGACAATCTTCAGTTTGAGGTTCGCCGGTGCCAGCTCGGCCAGCGCCAGCGCGACTTTGCGGTTGATCGATGCTTTGCGCAGGCTGCCGACGACTACAGCGACGTTGTAGACATTGCTCATGGAAGACTCTCGACTGTCGGTGGGAAGAGCCAGTAGTTATAGATGATTCGATGACAGTTTCACCAGCGAGCAAGGGAAATTCCTGCGCGCTGATTATTTTTTTCCTGTAGGAAAACTTACAGGGCTTGATGACGGTCTACCAAGCCGCAAATCAAGCGTTTTATCTCCAGAGGTTCTAAGCAGATGGCAGCAGTACTCGTCGGTCAGTTCCATGCAAGAGATGCGGAAGGCCGCGTTTATTCCGTGCATGAGTTCCAGGAATCCACCCCGTCGGCAGACGGTTCCACTGGCTCGGAGCCGATTTACAAACTGGCCATTGGCGATCGCGTCAACAAAGTCAGTGACACCGAGTTTCTCCTGGTTCAGTCAGGTATCACCCTGACCCGCGAGCCTGAGACGACCGTCGCGTCATAACTGGCCGTTATGAGCAGAAGTCATATGCGCAGACTTGGGGTAGGATTCAGCCACTGACCCCACCTGCTGAACATGGACTTCACGCATGCGTTTACGTCATATCGAAGTGATTCAGGCGCTCTTGCAGACCGGTCACCTGGGCACCGCCGCCGAATGGCTGCAGCTCCCGGTGACCGAGGTCGAAGAGCGTTTGCGCGAAGCCGAGAGCGAGTTGGGGTTCATGCTGTTCGCCAGCGTACGCGGTCGATTGCAATCGACGCCCGAAGCGCGGGCGCTGCAAGTCGAGATCGCTCATGTCTATGAGGCACTGGAACCGGTGCAGCGCTTGGCCAGCAGCCTCAAGCAATACCTCGCCCCGCCCCTGCGCATCATCGGCACCCCGCCGCTGGCGCAACAGCTGTTGCCGCAAAGTATCGCGCTGCTGCGCCGACGCTTGCCCGACGCTCCTTGCCGCTTGCTCAGCTCTCCGACCTGCGACATCGTCCGCAGCCTGCTGCTGCGCGAAAGCGATCTGGGCCTGAGCCTGCACGATCCGGAACACCCCGACATCCACTGCCAGCCATTGGCCCACGGCAAGCTGCAACTGCTCGCGCCCCACGGCTGGCTGCAACCGAAGCAGAAATACATTTCCCTGCAGGATCTCGCTGGCCAGGCAATGGTCGGCCTCGAAGGCCACGACCCGTTGAGCCCGGCGCTGGAGAACAAACTCCAGGCCCTGCGCCCGGCACCGAGCATCCAGACCCGAGTGCAAACTCATCAGATGATGCGCAGCATGGTCGAGGCCGGCGAAGGCCTGGCCATCGTCGACCCATTCACCGCCCTCGGCGCGCGGACGAGCGGACTGGATGTCTGCCCGTTGTCACCGGCGGTGCCGATCAGCCTGTATGCCCTGACCTACCGACACAGCGCCACGCCGACAGCGGTTCAGACCCTGCTGACGATCATCACGGAACAAGCCGAGGCGATGCTGGCGAGCTGAGCGGGTTTTCCAGCGGGTTATCGAACAGCCGGTACCAGAACAGCGCAATTTCCGCGGTGTTCGGATCAATCCCGCGATAACGTAGATGGTCGATACCGCCAATCTCGTAGCCACAACGCTCATACAAACGACAGGCGCCGAGGTTGTTGTTCTGGGTTTCGAGCATGATCCCCGGCAGTTTTTTCTTGCGACTCCAGAACTGCGCGACATCCAGCAACGCCTTGGCCACACCATGCCGGCGCGCCGGTGCGTGTACCGCCAGCTCATCGATATGGGCAAAGCCGTTCCAGTTGGTGCTGATCACCAGATGACCGACCGGCTCATCATCGAGATACGCCATGAAAATCGCGCTGTCGGCAGCATCGCGATAGCTGCTGAACTCTTCAGGGTCGATGCCATAGCACTTGCGGTACGGCACGATCGGCGTCACCGCCCAGCGCTCGACCGGTTGGCCAATGACGGCGGCACCGTACGCGGCGACCTCGAAACTGAAGTCGCTGCCCCAGATGTACGCCGCGAAACCATCGTCGGCGACGCGCACCGACAGCCCTGGGTATTTCGGATTCATGACCGGTTGCATACTCGGAAAGGTCCTCATTCCTTGACGCAATCGACGGTGTACTGCCGTCCATTGCCCTCGTCTTCATGTTGCAGTCCATGCACATCAGCGACAAAACCGGGGAAGCTGCTGTCGAACGTGCGGGCAAACTTCAGGTAGTCAATGATCGAGCGGGTTGCCTCGGTAAAGCGCTCCCCCGGCATGATCAACGGAATTCCCGGTGGATACGGCACCAGCATCACCGCCGCGATCCTTCCTTCCAGCTCATCGATCGGCACCGCCTCGACTTCGCCGCGCACCAGATGATCATAGGCATGGGCCGGCTTCATTGCGATTTCCGGCAGCACCGTGTACATGCGTTTCAGATGTTTGGCGGTGGCGTTGCTGCGGTAACAGGCGTGCAGTTGATCGCACAGATCGCGCAGGCCCATGCCGCGATAGCGCAGGCCCATGCCGCGATAGCGCGCGGTGTCTTGCTGCGCCACGCACGGCAGGCAGGTCGCGAGACTGATGTTGGCGTCGTAACTGCGCTTGAACTCCAGCAACTCGGTGAGCAGCGTGCTCCACTTGCCTTTGGTGATGCCCATCGAGAACAGCACCAGGAACGAATACAGCCCGGTCTTCTCCACCACCAGCCCGCGCTCCCAGAGAAACTTGCTGACCACCGCTGCCGGGATGCCCTTCTCGCTCAGCGCGCCACCGGCATTCAACCCGGGCATGACCAGGGTCACTTTGATCGGGTCGAGCAGCACATAGTCGTCACTGACTTCGCCGAAGCCGTGCCAGTCGGCGTCCGGCTGCAGCAGCCAGTCTTCAGTCTGCACCCGGTCGATGCCTTCGACGCCGGGCGGCTGCCAGATCGAGAACCACCAGTCGTCCGCCGCAATGTGCTGGCGCAGATTGGCCAGCGCCCGGCGAAAACTCAGCGCTTCATCGAAGGTTTCCTGCAACAGCGAACGCCCGGCCGGGCCTTCCATCATGGCCGAGGCCACATCCAGCGAAGCGATGATGCTGTACTGCGGCGAGGTTGAGATGTGCATCATGAACGCTTCGTTGAAACGGTCACGGTCCAGTTGCCGCGCTCCGCCGTCCTGCACATGAATCATCGAGGCCTGGCTGAACGCGGCGAGCAGCTTGTGCGTGGAATGAGTGGTGAACACCAGCGGGCTGTCTTCGGTGCGCGAGGTGGCCATGCCATAACGCCCGGCGAAGAACTCGTGAAACGCCGCGTAGGCGTACCACGCCTCATCGAAATGCAGCACTTCCACGCTATTGCCCAGGCTCTGCTTGATCAGCTCGGCGTTGTAGCACAGGCCGTCGTAGGTCGAATTGGTCACCACCGCCAGTTTGACTTTCGGCGCCCGGCCCTTGGTCAGCGGGCTGGCGTCGATCTTCGCCTGAATCGATTCGCGACTGAATTCGCTCAGCGGAATCGGGCCGATGATCCCCAGTTCATTACGCTCGGGGCAAAGGTACAGCGGGATCGCGCCGGTCATGATGATCGCGTGCAGCACCGACTTGTGGCAGTTGCGATCGACCAGCACCAGATCATCCCGACCGACCATCGAGTGCCAGACGATCTTGTTGGCGGTCGAGGTGCCATTGATCACGAAAAACGTGTGATCGGCACCGAAGTTGCGCGCCGCGCGTTCTTCGGCCTCAGCCAGCGGGCCGGTGTGATCGAGCAGCGAACCGAGTTCCGGCACCGATACCGACAAGTCCGAACGCAGGGTGTTTTCGCCAAAGAACTGATGAAACGCCTGCCCCACCGGACTCTTGTGATAGGCCACGCCACCGCCATGCCCGGGGGTGTGCCAGGAATAGTTGGAATCGGCGGTGTGCTGCACCAGCGCTTTGAAAAACGGCGGCAACAGACCATCCAGATATTTGCGCGCCGCCCGCGCCACTTGCCGGGCCAGAAACGGCACGGTGTCTTCGAACAGATAGAGAATGCCGCGCAGTTGATTGAGTTCGGCCATGGCATCAGCCGGGGCGTTTTCCAGGGTGACCTGTTCGCCCAGCGCGAAGATCGGCAGATCCGGCGCCCGCACTCGCGCCAGACCGATCAGTTCAGCCATGTTTTGGAGTAGATGCGAGTGGGTGCTGGCGTCTTCGGCAGCGATCAGCATGCACGCCAGACCATGATGGGTGGAGGCCACCAACCGCCCTTCGGTGTAGTCGATGGCCGAAACGATATTGAAACCTTCCTGCTCCAACTCCCGGGCGATGCCACGGATACGGTCACCGGCGACCGTGTCGGCCTTGATGTCGCGGTGGACGATCAACACCGGAAACTTCAAATCTTTGTACATGAGGCTCAGTGTCCCGAGGCGGCGGATCAAAGTCTGCCAATGCACTCAGGGTAGAGGGTTGCAGCGAAAGTGGCGAGGGTGGCCAGTTGGCTTCATTCAGCCTGACTCGGCTTTTGTGGCGAGGGAGCTTGCTCCCGCTGGGGCGCGAAGCGGCCCCCAGTATTCGTTCAGCATCAATAGTGCATTCAGGTTTTATGACTGCTTCGCAGCCAAGCGGGAGCAAGCTCCCTCGCCACAGAGGGGATCAAGCTTGAGCATCAGCCTCGGCAATCTGCGTCCACAGCGCCGGAGCGCCCGCCGACTTGGCGATGATTTCCAGCCGCGCCATATGCGCCGCCAGTTCCTCTTCCGTCGCCCGAATGATCCGCGCAGGCTGACGACTCGCCGGCAGACGACGGATTTCGGTGGCGGAGTTGTCCGCGCCCTCGCCCGTGCCATTGCCGTCGGAAGCGTTGCCGGCCAGCGACAGGCTGGTCTGGCCACCGGTCATGGTCAGGTAGACGTCGGCGAGAATCTCCGAGTCGAGCAAGGCGCCGTGCAGTTCACGGCCAGAGTTGTCGACGCCATAACGTTTGCACAAGGCGTCGAGGCTGTTGCGCTGCCCCGGGTGACGTTCCCGGGCCATCATCAGGGTGTCGAGGATGGTGCAGTGCTGCGTGATGTCAGCGCGATCGTGCTGACCCATCAAGGCAAATTCGTTGTTGATGAAGCCAACGTCGAACGCCGCGTTATGGATGATCAGTTGCGCGCCGTTGATGAACTCGAAGAACTCGTCGGCCACTTCGGCGAAGCGCGGTTTGCCGACGAGGAATTCGTTGGTGATGCCGTGAACGCCGATCGCGCCTTCGTCACTCTCGCGATCCGGTTGCAGGTAGACGTGAAAGTGCCGGCCCGTCAGGCGCCGACCGATCAGTTCGACACAGCCGATTTCAATGATCCGGTGACCATCGGTCACCGGCATGCCGGTGGTTTCGGTATCGAGTACAACGGATCTGGTGGCCATCAGTGTTCAGTTCTCAACGGGGCAATCGTGCAAAAGCGGCGATGTTAACACGCTCGGTGGGGGTGTTTCAGTCAGACCGCGTCGCTCCATTCGCGAGCAAGCCCGCTCCCACACTGGATCCGCGGTCGGCACAATCCTGATAGACACAGGAAATCCAGGGTGGGAGCGGGCTTGCTCGCGAAGGCCACGACTCGGTGCAACGGCGGGAATCAGCTCTGCTTGTACCCACGAACCTCATCCACCCCACGGTTGGCCAACTGGTCAGCCCGTTCGTTACCGTGATGACCAATGTGCCCGCGCACCCACTTCCAGGTGACCTTGTGGCGATTGACCTGCTCATCCAGCTCTTTCCACAAATCAGCGTTTTTCACCGGCTCTTTCGCCGCTGTCTTCCAGCCGCGTTTTTTCCAGTTGGCCATCCACTCGTTGATGCCCTTCATCACGTATTGCGAGTCGGTCACCAGCAGCACTTCGCACGGCCGCTTCAAGGCTTCGAGGCCACGGATGGCGCCGAGCAGTTCCATGCGGTTGTTGGTGGTGTTGGCTTCGCCGCCCCACAGTTCCTTTTCGACGCCCTTGCACACCAGCAAGGCGCCCCAGCCGCCCGGGCCGGGGTTGCCCTTGCAGGCACCGTCGGTGAACAGTTCTACGCTATCGACGCTTTCGCTCATGCCACTCTATCCAGAAAAATGCCTGGCCCCGTCAATCGCGGATCGACGATGGCCGCGGCCGGAACAAGTCCGGCCACTATAAAAAGAAGGTTTACGGTTCGATACGACGGCGGTTGACCTTGGCCATCGGCAGCGGAATCAGCTTGCCCATCGGCTCGCGGCGTTCCTGACGCACCGGACGCAGGCCGACCACGATCTTGCGCGCGACCAATAAATAGAAGCCACCGCCCGACAGTTGCCAGTCGCCGGCCTTGCGTTCCCAGCCGGCCAGTCGGGCCTGCCACTTGGGCGACGCGAGCGGCGGACGATAGCACCCGAAGCGGCGTTTCTCCAGCGCAAAGCCCAGCAGATTGAGCCAGTCGGCGACCCGCGATGGCGAGATACAGCGTGCCTGGCGCAAGGCGTCGTGGGCAAATACGTGGCGCAAACCCCAGGTGCTCCAGGGGTTGATGCCGATGATCAGCAGATGCCCGCCGGGGCGTACACTGCTTGCCGCTTCGCGCAGCAAACCGTGGGGCGACAGGCAAAAATCCAGACCGTGCTGCAACACCACCACGTCGGCGGCGTGCTCGCTCAACGGCCAGGCCTGTTCCTCGCAGACGATCTCGACACCCGGCAACGGCGCGCCGAGCCGCACGTTGCGCTGCACCTGCGGCGCCGACGGCGGAGTCTGGGCCGACGGCCCGTAATGCACCAGGTAGCCGCCGAAGAACCGCCCCAACTCGTCTTCGAGCATGCGCCGTTCTTCATCCAGCAGAAATTGCCCGAGCGGGCCGGCCAGCCATTCACGGGCCGCGCCGATCAACGCCAGCCAGTCGGGATCGGCCTGAGCGAACGCTTTATCGGTCATGTCATTCTCCAACGCCGCTAGAAGCTCTAAGATGCGCCAATGTTTTCCGCTTGGCGAATTCCGACGATGATACAGATCAGTGCCCTGCCCGCGTTCACCGACAACTACATCTGGTTGTTACAGGATCACCGCACCCAGCGTTGCGCCGTGGTCGACCCGGGCGATGCCGCGCCGGTGCAGGCCTGGCTGGCCGCGCACCCGGGCTGGGTGTTGAGCGACATTCTGATCACCCATCACCATCACGATCACGTCGGCGGCGTCGAACGCCTGAAAACGGCAACCGGCGCTAAAGTCTACGGCCCGGCCAGCGAAAACATCCCGGGGCGTGATGTGGCGCTCAAGGACAACGACAAGGTCAGCGTCCTCGGCTGGGACTTCGATGTCTATGCGGTGCCCGGTCACACCCTCGGCCACATTGCCTATTACCACCACGGCCTGCTGTTTTGCGGCGACACCCTGTTCGCCGCCGGTTGCGGGCGTCTGTTCGAAGGTACGCCAGAACAGATGCACCACTCGCTCAGCCGCCTCGCCAGCTTGCCCGAGGATACGCTGGTGTATTGCACCCATGAATACACCCTGAGCAATCTGAAGTTTGCTGCGGCAGTCGAACCGAGCAACCCGGACATTGCCGCCCGTCTGGAAAAAGTCACCCAACAACGGGAAAAAGGCGTGATGACCCTGCCCTCGACCCTGGCCCTGGAAAAGCTCACAAATCCGTTTTTGCGTACCGCTGAAACATTAGTTACACAAAAAGTGGACGAACGGGCAGGCGCTCAAAACCGGGCGCCGAGTGAGGTTTTTGCGGCTCTGCGGGCATGGAAAGATAAGTTCTAAGTGACTCACCAGCTGGTACAAAAATTCTGAATGGTTGACCGCAGGGGGTGCGCTTTCTAGAATCGCCCGACATTTTTGCCCGGAACTTACTTCCAGCCAATGTCGTCATCCATACGTAAGTCCGTCAATTCAGACACGCTGACCCGTCTGGCGCAAGCCATCGCGGTGGCTGTGTCCGCCACGTTGGCGGGCTGTTCCAGCCATGCTCCGCAGCCTGAAGCGAGCCATACGCCGAACATTGCTGCGCGAGCCAAGCAGAAACCGATCTGGCTCAGCGAAAAGCCCAGCCCGCAGGTGCCTCAGGACATCTGGGAGCGCATGCGCGGTGGTTTCCAGCTGCAGGACGGCCTGGGCGTCAACCCGCGCATCGAGCAGCAGCGGCTGTGGTTTGCCAGCAACCCGTCCTTTCTGGAGAACGCCGGCGAACGCGGAAGCCTCTACATTCATTACATCGTCGAACGCCTCGAAGAGCGCAATATGCCGCTGGAACTGGCCCTGCTGCCAGTGATCGAGAGCGCCTACAACCCGATGGCCTATTCCCGGGCCGACGCATCGGGCCTGTGGCAATTCATTCCGTCCACCGGTCGTTACTACAACCTGCGCCAGACCCGCTTCTATGATGGCCGTCGCGATATTACCGCCTCGACCACCGCCGCGATGGACTACCTGACTCGTCTGCACGACATGTTCAACGGTGACTGGCTGCTGGCCCTGGCGGCCTATAACGCCGGTGAAGGCACGGTCAGCCGCGCCATCGAGCGTAATGAGAAGCTTGGCCTGCCGACCGACTACTGGAACCTGTCGTCGTTGCCGGCGGAAACCCAGGCCTACGTGCCGAAGCTGCTGGCCCTGTCGCAAGTGGTGCTGGCCCCGGAAGCCTACGGGGTGAACCTCAACCCGATCGCCAACGAACCGTATTTCCAGGTCGTCGAAATCAACCAGCGCATGGACCTGTCCAAGGTCGCAGCGGTGGCCAACATCGACGAAGACGAGCTGTTCCAGCTCAACCCGGCTTTCAAGCAGCGCACCACCATCGACGGTCCTCAGCATCTGCTGGTGCCGACGTCCAAGGCGCAATTGCTGACCGCCAGCCTGCAGACCATGCGGCCTGAAGAGCTGATCAGCCCGCGTTCGCTGAAGCCGGTGTTCGACGGTGCCGACCCGACTGAAGTGGCGAAGCTCAAGCGCGCCTATCGGGTCAAACGCGGCGACAATCTCGGTTCCATCGCCAAGGCCAACAAGGTCGAAGTCAAGGACCTGCAGCGCTGGAACAAGCTGACCGGCAAAAACCTCAAGGTCGGCCAGACCCTGGTGATGCAGGACAACACCAAGCGCACCCCGGCGCGCAGCGGTGGCCGGGTCAACACGGTGATCGCTGCCAACAGCAAGACCAAAGGCAAGGCCGACAGCCAGCAGCAGACCCAGTACAAGGTCAAGCGTGGCGACACATTGTATGTGGTGGCCAAGCGTTTCAACGTCGAGATGCAGCATCTCAAGCGCTGGAACCCGGGTGCCGGCAAGGCCCTCAAGCCCGGGCAGATGCTCACGGTTTATCAGCCGCACTGACAACAGAAGAGCCCCTGAAATTCAGGGGCTTTTTTTGCTTTTGTGGGAGCGGGCTTGCTCGCGAATGCGGTCTGTTAGCCGCATATGAAGGTGACTGATACACCGCATTCGCGAGCAAGTCGAATCGTCGCACCGCCGCTCCCACCGAAAGCAAACGCAATCGAAGGCGATTAAGCCCCCATTAACCCGCATCTTTTTCCTGTCCAGACAAGCTGTTACTGTACGGCCCACAAAGCCCAAGCCGCCTGGATCGGATCTGACTTGAAGCGTCCCCTCCTCCTGCTCCTGATCAGCCTGGCCTTGAGCTCACCCGCAAGCGCGACGATTACCGAGAGTCACGGTTATGCGCAGTTCGGCACGCTCAAGTACCCGGCCAGATTTACCCACTTCGACTGGGTCAACCCGCAAGCGCCCAAGGGCGGTACGTTGCGGGTGATGGCGTTCGGCACCTTCGATACGGTCAACCCGTACACCTTCAAGGGCACCAGCCCGGTCACCACACCGAATTTCCTGCAGTACGGCATCAACGAGCTGAACGAACCGCTGATGGTCGGCACCGGCCAGTATTCGCCGTCCGGTGACGAACCGGCGTCCAGTTATGGCTTAATCGCGCAATCGGTGGAGTACAGCGAAGATCGCAGCTGGGTGGTGTTCAATCTGCGCCCGGAAGCACGCTTTCACGACGGCACCCAGATCACCGCTTACGACGTGGCGTTCTCCTACCGAACACTGCTCAAGGACGGCCACCCGCTGTACCGCACCGCCCTGCAGGAAGTCTCGCGGGTCGACATCCTCAACCCGCAGCGCATTCGTTTCGTGATGAAACGCTCGGGCAATCCGTTACTGATCCTGCGCCTCGGCGAGTTGCCGGTGCTGCCACAGCATTACTGGAAGGATCGCGACTTCAAGGCCACCACCTTCGAGCCACCGCTGGGCAGTGGCCCATACCGCATCACCTCGGTGACGCCGGGGCGGCAGCTGATTTTCGAGCGGGTCAAGGATTACTGGGGCAAGGACCTGCCGGTCAATCGCGGCAAGTACAACTTCGATCGCATGGAAGTCGAGTTCTACCGCGACAGTGACGTGGCCTTCGAAGCGTTCAAGGCCGGCGAATTCGACATCTACATCGAGCATCAGGCGAAGAACTGGGCCAACGGCTACAACTTTCCGGCGGTGCGCCGTGGCGAAGTGATCAAGGCGCAGATTCCGCACCAGATCCCGACCCAGAGCCAGGGCCTGTTCATGAACACCCGGCGCGCAACCTTCAGCGACGTCAAGGTGCGCGAAGCGCTGGGCCTGATGTTCGACTTCGAATGGACCAACCGTGCGCTGTTCAGCGACGCCTACCAGCGCACCACCAGCTACTACCCCAACAGCGAATTCAGCGCCAGCGGCCTGCCGGTCGGGCATGAATGGCTGATGCTCAAGCCATACAAGGATCAGTTACCGGCGAAGCTGTTCACCGAGCCGTTCAGCCTGCCGCAGACCGACGGCCGCGGCATCCCCCGGGAAACCATGCGCAAGGCGCTGGCGCTGCTCACCGAGGCCGGCTGGAAGCTCAACGGCCAGCGCCTGCAAAACACCGCAGGGCAGCCGCTGAGCTTCGAACTGTTGCTGGTCAATCCGAACCTTGAGCGGATCCTCCAGCCCTATATCGAGAACCTCAACAGCATCGGCATCGACGCGCGCCTGCGCACGGTGGATCGCGCCCAGTACAAACAGCGTCTGGACCAGTTCGATTTCGACATGATCCTGATGACCCTCAACCAGACCCTCAGCCCGGGTCTGGAGCAATGGCAGTACTTCCATTCCAGTCAGGTCGGGGTCAAGGGCAGCAAGAATTACGCCGGCATTGCCAACCCGGTGGTCGATCACCTGCTCGAACAATTGCTCGCCGCGCAAACCCGCGACGAACAGGTCGCCGCCGGCAAGGCGCTGGACCGCGTGCTGCTGTGGCAGCACTACAGCATTCCCAACTGGTACCTCAATTATCACCGACTGGCCTACCGCAACCGGTTGGCCTTCGTCACCACGCCGCCCTACACCCTGGGCCTGAGCGCGTGGTGGCTGAAATCTTCGGAGAACAATAAATGACGCCCATCCGCGCCCTGCTCGTGCAGGCCAGCGGTCTGCTGTTCGCCGGGCTGGCGATTGCCGCCCCGCAACACGCTGTGACCCTGTACAACGAGCCGCCGAAATACCCGGCGGACTTCAAGCAGTTCGATTACGTGAACCCCGACGCGCCCAAGGGCGGGATCTTCCGTCAGGCCGGGTTCGGCGGCTTCGACAGCCTCAACCCGTTCATCAGCAAAGGCGTGCCGGCCGATGATGTCGGGCAGATCTACGACACCCTGACCAAGCACAGTCTCGACGAACCGTTCACCGAGTACGGCCTGATCGCCGCAAAGATCGAGAAAGCCCCGGACAACAGCTGGGTACGTTTCTACCTGCGCCCGGAAGCGCGTTTTCACGATGGCCATCCGGTGCGCGCCGAAGACGTGGTGTTCAGCTTCCAGACCCTGACCAAGGACGGCTCGCCGCTGTTTCGCGGCTACTACAGCGATGTCGAAGAGGCCATCGCCGAAGACCCGCTCAAGGTGTTGTTCAAGTTCAAGCACACCAACAATCGCGAGTTGCCGCTGATCCTCGGTCAGCTCCCGGTGCTGCCGAAACACTGGTGGGCCAGTCGTGATTTTTCCAAGGGCAATCTGGAGATCCCGCTGGGCAGCGGCCCGTACAAGGTCGCCGAAGTGAAAGCCGGGCGCTCGGTGCGCTATGAACGGGTCAAGGACTACTGGGGCAAGGATCTGCCGGTCAATCGCGGGTTCTACAACTTCGACGTAATGACCACCGATTACTACCGCGACAACACCGTCGCCGTCGAAGCGCTGAAGGCCGGCCAGTTCGATTACTGGCTGGAAATGACCGCGAAGAACTGGGCCAACGCCTACAACATTCCAGCAGTGACCGAGGGTCGGCTGATCAAGGAACAGATCGCCAACAGCAACCCGACCGGCATGCAGGGCTTCGTTTTCAACCTGCGCCGTCCGGTGTTTCAGGATGTGCGGGTGCGCCAGGCGCTCGGCCTGCTGTTTGATTTCGAATGGACCAACAAACAGCTGTTCAACGGTGCCTACTTCCGCACCCGCAGCTATTTCGAGAACTCGGAAATGGCCGCCACCGGCCTGCCCGACGCCGAGCAACGGGCGATCCTCGAACCGTTTCGCAGCAAACTGCCGGCGCAGGTATTCAGCGAGGCCTTCGAGAACCCGAAGACCGACGCCAGCGGCATGATCCGCGCACAGCAGCGCGAGGCCTATCAATTGCTGCAAGAGGCTGGCTGGAAGATCGTCGACGACAAAATGGTCGACGCCAGCGGCAAACCGGTGGTCATCGAGTTCCTCCTGGCACAAACCGAATTCGAACGCGTGCTGCTGCCGTTCAAACGCAATCTGGCCGACCTCGGCATCGATCTGGTGATCCGCCGTGTCGACGTTTCGCAATACATCAACCGCGTGCGCTCGCGGGACTTCGACATGATGGTCGGCAGCTTCCCGCAATCCAACTCGCCGGGCAACGAGCAGCGCGAATTCTGGATGAGCGCCGCCGCCGACAAACCGAGCAGCCGCAACACCATGGGCCTGAAGGATCCGATCGTCGATCAACTGGTGGAAAACCTGATCAACGCCGACTCGCGCAGCAGCCTGGTGGCTCACGCCCGGGCGCTGGATCGGGTGCTGCAATGGGGTTACTACGTGGTTCCCAACTGGCACATCAAGACCTGGCGCGTGGCTTACTGGAACCACATCGGTCACCCGAAAGTCTCGCCCAAATACGACATCGGGATTAACACCTGGTGGGTCAAGCCTGACGCGAAGCCCGCCATAGAAGTCGAAACCAAACTGCAAGCCGACCCTGTGGGCACGGAGTAATCAGATGCTGGCGTATATCTTTCGGCGACTGCTGCTGATCATCCCGACCCTGTTCGGGATTCTGCTGATCAACTTCGTGATCATCCAGGCCGCGCCCGGCGGCCCGGTGGAGCAGATGATCGCCAAGCTCGAAGGCTTCGAAGGCGCCACCAGCCGCATCGCCGGTGGCGGTGCCGAAGTATCGGTGGCCGGCTCCGCGTATCGTGGCGCGCAAGGCCTGGACCCGGCGCTGATCAAGGAAATCGAGCACATGTACGGGTTCGACAAGTCGGCCCCGGAACGTCTGTGGATCATGGTCAAGAACTACGCGAAGCTGGATTTCGGCGACAGTTTTTTCCGTGACGCCAAGGTCATCGACCTGATCAAGGAAAAGATGCCGGTGTCGATCTCGCTCGGGCTGTGGAGCACGCTGATCATGTACCTGGTGTCGATCCCGCTGGGGATCGCCAAAGCCACCCGACACGGCAGCCACTTCGACGTCTGGACCAGCTCCGCGATCATCATCGGCTACGCGATCCCGGCGTTCCTGTTTGCGATTCTGCTGATCGTGGTGTTTGCCGGCGGCAGTTATCTGGACTGGTTCCCGCTACGCGGGCTGACCTCGAACAACTTTGATGAGCTGAGCCTGGGCGGCAAGATTCTCGACTACTTCTGGCACCTGGCGCTGCCGGTGACCGCGCTGGTAATCGGCAACTTCGCGACCATGACCTTGCTGACCAAAAACAGCTTCCTCGACGAGATCAACAAGCAGTACGTGGTCACCGCCAAGGCCAAAGGCCTGACGCGCAATCGCGTGCTCTACGGCCACGTGTTCCGCAACGCCATGCTGCTGGTGATTGCCGGGTTCCCGTCAGCGTTCATCGGCATCTTCTTCACCGGCTCGTTGCTGGTGGAGGTGATCTTCTCCCTCGACGGCCTCGGCCTGATGAGTTTCGAAGCGGCGATCAATCGCGATTACCCGGTGGTGTTCGGCACTCTGTTCATCTTCACCCTGCTCGGTCTGGTGGTGAAACTGATCGGCGACCTCACTTACACCCTGGTCGATCCGCGCATCGACTTCGCCAGCCGGGAGCATTGAGATGAATCTGTCCCCTCTCAACCGCCGCCGGTTCGAACTGTTCAAGGCCAACAAGCGTGGCTGGTGGTCGCTGTGGCTGTTTCTGATCCTGTTCGGCCTGAGCCTCGGCGCCGAGCTGATCGCCAACGACAAGCCGCTGGTGGTGCATTACGACAACAACTGGTACTTCCCGGCGATCAAGCGCTACCCGGAAACCACCTTCGGCGGCGAGTTCCCGCTGGAAGCCAACTACAAGAGCCCGTACATCCGCGAACTGCTCAAGGCCAAGGATGCGTGGGTGTTGTGGGCGCCGATCCCCTACAGCTACCAGAGCATCAACTACGACCTGAAAGTCCCGGCCCCGGCCCCGCCCTCGGCGGACAACCTGCTGGGCACCGACGATCAGGGCCGCGATGTGCTGGCGCGGGTGATCTACGGCTTCCGCATTTCGGTACTGTTCGCGCTGACCCTGACTGTGCTCAGCTCGATCATCGGCGTGATTGCCGGCGCGCTGCAGGGTTTCTATGGCGGCTGGGTCGATCTGGCCGGGCAACGCTTTCTGGAGATCTGGTCGGGATTGCCGGTGCTGTACCTGCTGATCATCCTTGCCAGTTTCGTCCAGCCGAATTTCTGGTGGCTGCTGGGGATCATGCTGCTGTTCTCGTGGATGAGCCTGGTCGACGTGGTGCGCGCCGAGTTCCTGCGTGGCCGCAACCTCGAATACGTACGTGCGGCACGGGCGCTGGGCATGCAGAACGGTGCGATCATGTTCCGCCACATCCTGCCCAACGCGATGGTCTCGACCATGACCTTCATGCCGTTCATTCTTACCGGCGCCATCGGCACCCTGACCGCGCTGGATTTCCTCGGTTTCGGTTTGCCGGCCGGCAGTCCGTCGCTGGGTGAACTGGTGGCCCAGGGCAAATCCAACTTGCAGGCACCATGGCTGGGCATTAGCGCGTTCGCGGTGCTGGCGCTGATGTTGAGTTTGCTGGTGTTTATCGGCGAGTCCGCTCGCGATGCCTTCGACCCGAGGAAGTGAAATGAATCAGGACAATCTGATCGAAGTGCGCGACCTCGCCGTCGAGTTCGGCTTCAACGAGCGCCTGCACCGGGTGGTCGAGGGCGTGAGCTTCGACATCAAACGCGGCGAAACCCTGGCCCTGGTCGGCGAGTCCGGCTCGGGCAAATCGGTGACGGCGCACTCGATCCTGCGCCTGCTGCCCTACCCGCTGGCCCGCCATCCGGCCGGCAGCATCAACTATGCCGGGCAGAATCTGCTGGGGCTGAGCGAAAAGACCATCCGGCATATTCGCGGCAACCGCATCGCGATGATCTTTCAGGAGCCGATGACCTCGCTCAACCCGCTGCACTCGATCGAGAAGCAGATCAACGAGATCCTCGGCATCCACAAGGGTCTGAGCGGCAAAGTCGCGACCAAGCGCACTTTGGAGCTGCTGGAGATGGTCGGCATTCCCGAGCCGCACAAACGCCTCAAGGCCCTGCCCCACGAATTGTCCGGCGGCCAGCGCCAGCGGGTAATGATCGCCATGGCGTTGGCCAACGAGCCGGAACTGCTGATCGCCGACGAGCCGACCACCGCACTGGACGTGACCGTTCAGCTGAAAATCCTCGATTTGCTCAAGGAGTTGCAGGCCAGATTGGGCATGTCGCTGCTACTGATCAGTCACGATTTGAACCTGGTGCGAAGAATTGCGCATCGCGTATGTGTCATGCAGCGCGGTTGCATCGTCGAACAGGCATCGTGCGCAGAGCTGTTCCGTTCGCCGCAGCATCCGTACACTCGGGAATTGCTCGGCGCGGAGCCCAGCGGAGGCCCGGCGAGCAATAAAATCGGGGCGCCGCTGCTCGAAGTCGAGAACCTCAAAGTCTGGTTCCCGATCAAGAAAGGCCTGCTCAAGCGCACGGTGGATTACGTCAAGGCAGTGGACGGCATCAATTTCAGCCTGCCTCAGGGACAGACGCTGGGGATCGTGGGGGAAAGCGGTTCCGGCAAATCCACCCTCGGTCTGGCAATTTTGCGGCTGATCGGCAGCAAAGGCGCGATTCGCTTTGAGGGCAAACAGCTAGACTGCCTGACGCAGAACGAGGTTCGCCCGTTGCGTCGGGAGATGCAGGTGGTGTTTCAGGATCCGTTCGGCAGCCTGAGTCCGCGGATGTGCGTGAGCGACATCGTTGGCGAAGGCCTGCGGATTCACAAGATGGGCACCGCCGCCGAGCAGGAAGCGGCGATTATTGCGGCATTGAAGGAGGTAGGTCTGGATCCGGAAACCCGGCACCGCTACCCTCACGAATTTTCCGGTGGGCAACGGCAACGTATCGCCATTGCCCGGGCTTTGGTGCTGAAACCGGCGCTGATCCTGCTGGACGAGCCGACTTCCGCGCTCGACCGCACGGTGCAGCGGCAAGTGGTGGAGCTGTTGCGTTCTCTGCAAGCCAAGTACAACCTGACGTATTTGTTCATCAGCCATGACCTGGCTGTCGTCAAAGCGCTGAGCCACCAGCTGATGGTGGTCAAGCATGGCCAAGTGGTCGAACAGGGAGACGCGCAAGATATTTTTGCCGCCCCCAAACATCCGTATACACAGCAGTTGCTGGAAGCCGCTTTTTTGGCACCAGCCACTGCGCAATAACCTGAAAGAGGAGCAACACATGGGTTTTCTCGCCGGTAAGCGCGTACTGATCGTCGGTGTCGCCAGCAAGCTGTCCATCGCATCCGGCATCGCTGCCGCCATGCATCGCGAGGGCGCTGAGCTTGCCTTCACTTATCAGAACGACAAACTGAAAGGTCGTGTTGAGGAATTCGCTCAAGGCTGGGGTTCGAGCCCTGAGCTGTGCTTCCCGTGCGACGTGGCCAGCGATGAAGAAATCGCCAAGGTCTTCGAAGAACTGAGCAAGAAGTGGGACGGCCTGGACTGCATCGTGCACTCCGTCGGCTTCGCCCCGGGCGACCAACTGGACGGCGACTTCACCGAAGCCACCACCCGTGAAGGTTTCCGCATCGCTCACGACATCAGCGCCTACAGCTTCGTGGCCCTGGCCAAGGCTGGCCGCGAAATGATGAAAGGCCGCAACGGCAGCCTGCTGACTCTGTCGTACCTGGGCGCCGAGCGCACCATGCCGAACTACAACGTGATGGGCATGGCCAAGGCTTCGCTGGAAGCTGGCGTACGCTACCTGGCCGGCTCCCTGGGCCCGGACGGCACCCGCGTCAACTGCGTATCGGCTGGCCCGATCCGTACCCTGGCAGCCTCGGGCATCAAGAACTTCCGCAAGATGCTGGCCGCCAACGAAGCGCAAACCCCACTGCGCCGCAACGTCACCATCGAAGAAGTCGGCAACGCCGGCGCCTTCCTGTGCTCCGATCTGGCGTCGGGCATCAGCGGTGAAATCATGTACGTGGACGGCGGCTTCAACACCACCGCCATGGGCAACATCGAAGAGTAATCTTCGGTCTGCCGATAAAAAACCCGCCAATCGGCGGGTTTTTTTGTGCCTGCAATGTCTTCAACAACCCAAATCCCCTGTAGGAGTGAGCTTGAATTTCGTGAACAGCGGATAAACCTGTGGGAGTGGGCTTGCTCACGAAGAGGCCGGTACATTCGACATGGATATCGCCTGAGCGGACGCTTTCGCGAGCAAGCCCGCTCCCACACTGTTTTTACGATGTGCCTGAATTTTGTGGGCAGCGGATAAACCTGTGGGAGTGGGCTTGCTCACGAAGAGGCCGGCACATTCGACATGGATATCGCCTGACCGGACGCTTTCGCGAGCAAGCCCGCTCCCACAGGGTTCTGCGATGCGCCTGAACTTTGTGGGCAGCGGATAAACCTGTGGGAGTGGGCTTGCTCACGAAGAGGCCGGCACATTCGACATGGATATCGCCTGACCGGACGCTTTCGCGAGCAAGCCCGCTCCCACAGGGTTCTGCGGTGTATCTGGATTTTGTGAGCACCCGATAAACCTGTGGGAGTGGGCTTGCTCACGAAGAGGCCGGCACATTCGACATGGATATCGCCTGACGGGACGCTTTTGCGAGCAAGCCCGCTCCCACACTGTTTTGCGATGCGCTTGAACTTTGTGGGCAGCGGATAAACCTGTGGGAGTGGGCTTGCTCACGAAGAGGCCGGCACATTCGACATGGATATTGCCTGAGCGGACGCTTTCGCGAGCAAGCTCGCTCCCACAGGGTTCTGCGCTGCACCTGAATTTTGTGAGCACCCGATAAACCTGTGGGAGTGGGCTTGCTCACGAAGAGGCTGGCACATTCAACATGGATATCGCCTGGCCGGACGCTTTCGCGAGCAAGCCCGCTCCCACACTGTTTTGCGATGTGCCTGAATTTTGTGGGCAGCCGACAAACCTGTGGGAGTGGGCTTGCTCACGAAGAGGCCGGCACATTCAACATGGATATCGCCTGAGCGGACGTTTTCGCGAGCAAGCCCGCTCCCACAGGGTTCTGCGGTATATCTGGATTTTGTGGGCAGCCGCTAAATCTGTGGGAGCTGGCTTGCCAGCGATGAGGCCTGAATCAGCGCCGTTTCAACGCCTGCTTGTGCGCATACATCGCCTGGTCGGCATCAGCCAGTAGCCGATCCACCGTGTCATGCCGTTGCGGATCGTATTCGATCTGGCCGACGCTGAAGCGGATGTCGTAGCCGCGTTGCAACATCGTATTGCGTTCGTCGAGGATGTCCTTGAGCCGCGCCATGATCGCTGTGGTTTCGACGTGACTGGAGCCGGTCAGCAGCGCCACGAACTCGTCACCGCCCAGGCGCCCGACCACATCGCTCTCGCGAAAAGCGATGCGCAGCACATCGGCAAAGGTCTTCAGCGCACTGTCGCCTTCGGCATGGCCGTAACGATCGTTGATCTGTTTGAAGTCATTGAGATCGAAAAACAGCAGCGTCGCCGGTTTATCCCGGTGTTTGCAGGCGTCCAGCGCATGCTGGGCCAGGGTCTTGAAGCCGCGGCGGTTGGACAGCAGCGTCAGCTCGTCCATGCTTGCCATCTGCACCGCCATCAACTCCTGCTCGGCCATGCCGGCGAGATCGCGCAACAGGGCACGCTCCTCGTCGTCGAGTTCACGCGGCTGGGTGTCGATCAGGCACAACGTGCCCATTTTGTTGCCGTTGGGCACGGTCAGCGGGTAGCCCGCGTAGAAACGGATGTTCGGCTCGCCGGTGACCAGCGGATTGTCATGAAAGCGCTTGTCCTGCTTGGCATCAGGCACCAGCAGCAATTCGTCCTGAAGAATCGCGTGCCCACAGAACGACACATCACGCGGGGTTTCGTTGACCTCGAGCCCGACGCAGGACTTGAACCACTGCCGGTCCTTGTCCACCAGCGTCACCAGCGCAATCGGCACGTTGAACAGGCGTTTGGCCAGCCGCGTGAGCCGGTCAAAACGCTCCTCCGGCGCCGAATCAAGAACCTTCAAGCCGTGCAGCGCTTGAATTCGGGTGGCTTCATTGGCGGGTTTGATCGGGGCCAGCATCACGCACTCCATCAGGGTCAATGACCGTTAGAGTAGCCTGATTCGCCAGCGACTCACACACTCAACCGCCCGCCACCGGACATGGCCCGCCAGCATCGGCCCAAAGCTTGAACTGGGCCACAAAAATGTCATGCGGCACCGGCACCGGTGCGCGCCCTGCTCCGGGGTTCCAGCCCCACAACACCAGTTTGTCGTCGCTGACATGTTTGATCAGCGCGGCGAAATCACGGTCGCCGTTGCTCGAGCGGTCCTTGATCATCGCGCACAACTTGTCCGGCGGCAGGCCGATCCAGGCCATCTTGTGGGCCGCCGGCGGCAGACTCCAGTGTGGTGCCCCCGGTGGCGCGTGGGGGCCATAACTGGCCGGCGGATTGCTCTCGGCGTGGCAGGTGGCGCAGGGCAAACCGGCGGCGCCCTTGCCGTCCATGCCACGCACCACATTCATCGCGTGTGGTTTGCCGGCATCGAATTGCAGCGGCGAATCGCCGGGGATGTGACAGTTCTGGCAGCGCGGGCTCTGGAACACCTTCTGCACCGTGCCGAACGCCTTGAGCGCCTCCTGATCGTCGGCGAACAGGTCCGAGGCGTAGCCGCCCAGCCCCAGCAACATCATCGTGCCCAACAGCAGATGTCGTTTCATCTCACACCCCCGACAGTTGCAGCGGCAGTTCACGCAAGCGCTGCCCGGTCAGCGCATACACGGCATTGGCCACCGCCGGCGCGGTCGGCGGAACCCCGGCCTCGCCGATGCCGCCGGGCTTGTCGCTGCTGGGCACGATATGCACCTCGACCAGCGGCATCTCGTTGAGCCGCAGCACCTGGTAATCGTGATAATTGGACTGCACCACCGCGCCGTCCTTGACCGTCAGCTTGCTGTGCAGCGCCATGCCCAGGCCAAAGGTGATGCACGATTCCATCTGCGCCGCGATGCTCTGCGGGTTGACCGCTATCCCGCAATCCACCGCACACACCACGCGGTGCACGCGAATCGCCAGATTGTCCTGCGAGACCTCGGCCACCTGCGCCACATAACTGCCGAACGACTCGTGCACCGCCACACCCAATGCATGCCCGTCAGGCAACGGCGCTGTCCAGTTGGCCTTCTCCACCGCCAGATTCAGCACCCCGAGATGCCGCGCATGGTCCTTGAGCAAGGTGCGTCGATATTCGACCGGGTCCTTGCCCGCCGCCGTGGCCATTTCATCGATCAGCGACTCCATGACGAACGCGGTGTGGCTGTGCCCCACCGAACGCAGCCACAGCACATTGATTCCGGTCTGCGGCGAATGCAGCTCGACCTGTTGATGGGCCAGGCCCTTGATATACGGGCTGTCGGCCACGCCTTCGACCGAAGTCGCGTCGATGCCGTTCTTGACCATGGTCTGTTCGAGCATGGTGCCGGCCATGATCGACTGGCCGACCAGCACATGCTGCCAGCTCAGCGGCATGCCCTGCCCATCGAGGCCGATGCGTGCCTGATGCAGGAACATCGAGCGGTAATACCCGCCGCGAATGTCATCCTCGCGCGACCACACGGTTTTCACCGGCAGCCCGGCGGCTTTCGCCACTTGCACCGCTTCGGCGACGAAATCCGAGGTCGGATTGGCCCGCCGCCCGAATCCGCCGCCAAGAAATTCGGTGTGAATTTCCACCTGCTCCGGTTTGAGCCCGGTGATCTTGCCGGCGACCATCTGGTCGAGGGTCTGGAATTGCGTGCCGGTCCAGATCTCGCACCTTTCGGCGCTGATCTTCACTGTGCAGTTCAGCGGTTCCATCGGTGCGTGCGCCAGATACGGCACGCTGTATTCGACGTCGATTTTCTTCGCCGCCTTGTCGAAGTTGCCCTTGGCATCACCGGCCTGACTGGCGGAAGTGCCCGGTGTCGCTGCCAGTTTGCGGAAACTGTCGAGCAGGCCCTGGCTGCTCAGGTCAGTGTGCGGGCCCATGTCCCAATCGACTTTCAATGCATCACGACCGAGTTTCGCCGCCCAGTAATGATCGGCAATCACCGCCACACCGGTCGGCACCTGTACCACTTTGTGCACACCGGGCACCGCCAGTGCCTCGGCGCCCTCGAAGGATTTGACCGTGGCACCGAACACCGGCGCACGGGCGACCATCGCGGTCATCAAGCCCTCGAATTGCACGTCCATGCCGAACTTGGCGCGCCCGGTGATTTTCTCCGGGGTATCGAGGCGTTTGGTCGGCTTGCCGATGACCTTCCAGTCCTTGGCCTCCTTGAAGGTGATCGACTTCGGATCGGGAACTGGCAGTTGCCCGGCGGCGTCCGCCAGTTCGCCGTACGTCGCGCGTTTATCGCCGACGATCACCACGCCCGATTCGGTGCGAATCGTCGACGCAGCGACGTTAAAGCGCTTGGCTGCCGCCTCCACCAGCATCTGCCGCGCCGTGGCCCCGGCGAGCCGGTAACGGTCGAACTCCATCCAGGTCGAGGTCGAGCCGCCGGTAATCTGCATCCCGCCAAACGCGGGCATGCCGTAATTCGCCGCCGAGGCCGGCGAGTGTTCGACGCGGATCGTCGACCAGTCGGCGTCCAGTTCCTCGGCGATCAGCATGGTCAGGCCGGTCCAGATGCCCTGACCCATTTCCGAGTGCCCGAGCAACACCGTCACGCTGTTGTCGGCGGCAATGCGCAAAAACGCATTCGGCGCGAAGACCTTGCCTTCATTCTCCGCCGCCAGAGCAAAACGATGGGCACCAGGCACGACGAACGCCACCACCAGACCGCCCCCCAGCACGGCACTGCCCTTGAGAAATCCGCGACGCGATACAGGACTGTTCATCAACCTTCTCCCAACATGCCTCAGCCGATTTCGGACGCGCGCTTGACCGCCGCGCGGATTCGCGGATAGGTACCGCAGCGGCAAATATTGCCGGAGAGCGCCTGATCGATATCGCTGTCGGTGGGCTTGGGGATTTTCGCCAGCAGCGCGGCGGCAGACATGATCTGCCCCGACTGGCAGTAGCCGCACTGCACCACATCAAGTTCGGCCCAGGCCTGCTGCACCGGGTGCGAGCCATCGGTCGAAAGGCCTTCGATGGTGAGAATTTTCTGCCCGTTGGCCACGGCGGTGGCGGGCGTGATACAGGCACGCAACGGCGCGCCATCGACGTGTACGGTGCAGGCGCCGCACTGGGCCATGCCACAGCCGAATTTGGTACCGGTCAGGTGCGCCACGTCACGCAGGACCCAGAGCAACGGCATGTCGGCCGGCACATCGAGCTCCTGATCCTTGCCATTGATATTCAAGGTCAGCATCGGGGATTTTCCTCAGACTCACGGTGTTCTGAAGGGGCGTCGCTACGGCCAGCAAAGCCTGTGCGCGCCTCGGCTTATCCCTTTCAGCAAAGCCTAATTTGCGCGTGAAGCCAGACATGGCGACCACCGGTCATGCCCTATCGCAAAAATGTCGACTTTAATCTTCTGGCTGATAACGGCGCTTATCCGAACCGTCACGACCGGTCTGCGACGAGCGCGGTAACCCATCACCTTGGTCAGGAGTCGCGAACATGGGATTTGTCACCACCAAAGACGGCGTCGAAATTTTCTACAAGGACTGGGGCCCGAAGGACGCCCCGGTGATCCACTTCCACCACGGCTGGCCGCTCAGCTCGGACGACTGGGATGCGCAGATGCTGTTCTTTCTGGCCCAGGGCTTTCGGGTGATTGCCCATGACCGCCGGGGGCACGGACGGTCGAGCCAGGTCTGGGACGGCCACGACATGGACCATTACGCCGACGATGCGCTGGCGGTGGTTCAGCACCTGGGGGTGAAGAACGTGGTGCATGTCGGCCACTCCACCGGCGGCGGCGAGGTCATCCACTACATCGCCCGGCATGGTCAGGACAACGTCGCCAAAGGCGTGTTGATCAGCGCGGTGCCACCGTTGATGGTCAAGACCGAGAGCAATCCGGGTGGTTTGCCGAAATCGGTGTTCGACGATTTTCAGGCGCAACTGGCTGACAATCGTGCGCAGTTCTACCGCGATATCCCCAGCGGGCCGTTTTATGGCTATAACCGCCCCGGGGCCAAGCCGTCTGAGGGGATCATCGGCAACTGGTGGCGTCAGGGCATGATCGGCGGCGCCAAGGCGCATTACGACGGGATCGTTGCGTTCTCGCAGACCGATTTCACCGAAGACCTGAAGAAAGTCACCGTGCCGGTGCTGGTGATGCATGGCGAGGACGATCAGATCGTACCGTATGCGAACTCGGGGCCTTTGTCGGCGAAACTGCTGCCAAATGGCACGTTGAAGTCGTATCCGGGGTTTCCGCACGGGATGCCGACGACTGAGGCGGCGACGATCAATGCCGATTTGCTGGCATTTATTCGCGGCTGAGGAGAGTTGCGTTCACGCCTGTCTCCTGTAGGAGCGAGCCTGCTCGCGATGGCGATGTATCAGGCAACAAATGTTCAATCTGTTCCGACGCTATCGCGAGCAGGCTCACTCCTACAAGGGAACTTGATTGGCCTGAAGTTCACTACGCCTCGGTGCGCCCCGTCCCTTCGCGATCACGTTCGTAGTGGTGCGCCAGTGGCAGCGCGGGCAACCATGACTCGCGCCGTACAGTCCACAGTTCATAGGTCGGCTTGAACTGGTTCGGCGCGTCCAGCGAGCCGACATTCACTTCAATTTCATCCCCCGAACGCGCCAGTACCGGCGAACCACAGCGCGGACAGAACACCCGCCCTTGATACTCGCCAGTGTTGCCGCTGACGGTCACCGCATTCTCGGGAAATATCGCCGAGGCATGGAACAACGCCCCGTGGTGTTTGCGGCAGTCGAGGCAGTGGCAAATCCCGACGCGGTAAGGTTGGCCCGACGCTTCGAAACGCACATCGCCGCACAGGCAACCGCCAGTTAATGAGTTCATGGTGTCTATCCTCTGCCAGACTCTGTTCAGCCTTTGAACATAGCAGCCGTACAAGCGAACGCTCACATTCTGCCTACGCCGGAGACAGCCCCATGCCCTCCCCCGAGTCCATCTTGTTACAGAGCTGGCACACCAACGCTGACGCCTGGATCGACGCGATCCGCAGCGGTACCATCGAAAGCCGCCAGCAAGTCACCGATCAGGCGATCCTGCTGGCGATCATGGGCCGTCAACCCGAACGCGTGCTGGATCTGGGTTGCGGCGAAGGCTGGTTGTTGCGGGCGCTGGCGGATCGCGGTATCGATACGGCGGGCGTCGATGGCGACGCGACGTTGATCGAGGCTGCACGCGAGGCCGGTTCGGCCAAGGTACATGTGGCCAGTTATGCGGCATTGGTCGACGCCGAAATTGATATTGGCCGTGATTACGATTTGATCTGCGCCAACTTCTCGCTGCTGCATCAGGACATCATTCCATTGCTCGCCGCGATGCAGGCGTTGCTGGTTCCCGGCGGCGCCATGATCATTCAGACCCTGCATCCGTGGGCCGTGGCGGCCGGCGATTATCAGGATGGCTGGCGTGAAGAGTCCTTCGCCGGGTTCAAGGGCCAGTGGCAGCCGATGCCGTGGTATTTCCGCACGCTGTCGAGCTGGTGCAACGCGCTGGACATGGCCGGGTTTCACCTGGTCAGCCTGCAAGAGCCGCAGCATCCGCAAAGCCCGGTGCCGCAGTCGCTGTTGATGATTGCCGAGCGGCGCTCCTTGTAGGAGTGAGCCTGCTCGCGATGGCGTAGTGTCAGGCAACACATATGCAAACTGTACCGACACCATCGCGAGCAGGCTCACTCCTACAGGGTTTGTCGGCGAGCGACGCACTTGTCGATCTACGGCAGCGCCATTCGACCAAGGACTGACTACGCTGTAAAACCTGCGTGTCTAACCTGCCGAGGATGACTGCCATGCAACGCTTTCAAAAACTCACACCGTGCCTGTGGTTCGATGATCAGGCCGAAGCCGCCGCGAAGTTCTATTGCTCGATCTTCGATCATTCGAAAATCACCGGCCTGACCCACTACAGCAAGGTCGGCCAGGAATTTCACGGCAAGCCGGAAGGCGCGGTGATGACCGTCAGCTTCGAACTCGACGGCCAGACCTTCACCGGCCTCAACGGCGGGCCGATGTTCAAGTTCAGTGAGGCCATTTCGTTTCAGGTCAATTGCCAGAATCAGGAAGAAGTCGACCACTTCTGGGGCAATCTGTCGGCAGGCGGCCCGGTCGAGGCCCAGCAATGCGGTTGGCTCAAGGACAAGTTCGGGGTGTCGTGGCAGATCGTGCCGGTGGCGTTCATGCACATGATGCTGGACCCCGACACCAGCAAGTCGCAACGGGCGATGCAGGCCATGTTCAAGATGAAAAAACTCGACATCGCCGAACTGGAGCGGGCCTTTGCCGGCCAGAGCTAATACACTCCGGTTCTGGCCTGCCGGGAACCATAACGATGAAACACGCTGCCGCCAAAAACCCTGAAAAAGCCCCTCGCTTCTGGCGCGACGATGCCCTGCCCTTCATCGAAGCGCGGGCCATCGCCGATGGCCGTGAGGTCTGCTACTCACGCCATTCCCATGCGCATTTTTCGATTGGCGCGATCACCGCCGGGCGGAGCATTTATGTGCATGAGCAATCGACGTTCGAAGTCGCCGCCGGCACCGTGGTGCTGATGAATCCGGGCGACGTGCATGCCTGCAATCCGATCGATGATCAGCCGTGGTCGTACTTGATGTTGTATGTCGAGACGCCGTGGCTGACGGATTTGCAGCATCAACTGGGGTTCAGTGCGGAGCTGGAGTTTCGGCGGTTCTCCACTACTCATCTGGATGACCCGCGACTGTTTCGTGACCTGCAAGGGCTTTACGCCACACTGGTCGACGAGCAGCAGGACGTACTGCGCAAACACAGCGCAGCGGTGGAGTTTTTCAGCGATCTGCAACTACGCCTGAACCCGGCTGAACCACCGCAGCGTGAACCGAATTTCAAGCTCGAACGCGCCGCCGACTTCATCCGCGAACACTGCACCGACCTGCTCAGCCTGGAGGACATCTGCACGGCGGCGCAGTTGTCACCGTCGTATCTGATCCGTACGTTCAAGCAGCATTACGGCATGACTCCGCATGCCTTTGTGGTCAACCAGCGCATCCAGTTCGCCCGCGAACGTCTGCGCAGCGGCCAGTTGATTGCCGATGTCGCGCTGGAAGCAGGTTTTGCCGATCAGGCGCATTTTCAGCGCGCATTCAAACAGCATCTGGCGGCGACTCCCGGCCAATATCGCGGCTGATCCTGGCGCCGGGCTCACGGCAACAGCAGATAACCCGCGCTCGCCGCCAGCAACAAGGCCATCAACCGATTGAACAGGCGCATCCCCTTCGGATTGCCCAGATACCCACGCAGAAACGTCCCGGCATAGACCCAGCAACCGACCGACAGATAACAGATCACCAGATACACCGCGGCGAACTGCCAGACCAGCCGTGCCTCGCCATCGGCGACAAACGCGCCCATCCCTGCCACACACGCCAGCCAGGCTTTCGGGTTGAGCCATTGCATCACCGCGCCGTACAACATCGACGGCGCCCGCCCCGCCTCGCCGACATGCAACTGGCCGTCATCGGCAGCCAGTTTCCAGGCCATGAACAACAGAAACGCCACCCCGGCCAATTGCACCACCCGGGTCAGAAATGGCCACAGTTTCAGGACCTCATGCAGCCCCAGGCCCATCAGCACCAGCAACAGCACAAAACCCAGCGTCGCTCCTGCCACGTGCCGCTGACTGGCCCGAAAGCCGAACTGCGCACCGGAACTCAGCGCCACTATATTCACCGGCCCCGGGGTTATGGACGCCACCAGCGCAAACGCCGCCATCGACACAATCAGACTCATTACGCACCTGCTGCAGAGTGGGGAGAAAGAGACTCAGGCTAACTAAGGCATGGCCTCCTGTATTGAACAAAATTGCCCTCAAATTGACCGGCATGAAACATACATTGAAACCAATACTGCAAAACAAGCCCTGACTGCGCCGATATCGTCGTCCTGCGAAAACGACTTTCGCCGCTCTCGTTTATTGACCCACCTATAAACCATGGATGGACTGAAATCCAATGACAACTTTAACCAATCTTTTTACCTCTGCCCCCTTATCAAGTGAGCAACTTGAACGACGCGCTATCGCGCAGACAATGAGAGCAACACTCGAAAAGCTGGAGAAAGACAAGGACAGTCGCAACTATTATCACCAAACCAGCCTGATCGATGGTGAGCAACTGTCCATATCGATTCTTGAGGGCAGTCAATTCAACCAAGCGCATTTCTCGGCACATATCGTCCTGCGCCAACTGGTACGGCAGCCGCAATTCGTTGCAATCGTCGACGCGTTGAAAATCAATGATGACAACTGGACACTGGTCAATAAAGAGGGCGAAATCTTTCAGGTCCATGAAGTCGAAAAAACCGACGGGACGTTTATCGAGCGCATCGATATCACCCAGCAGGTCAACGCGATTGATTCGTTTAAATCCGACCTGCAACTGCTGGCCAGAAGTGCAGTCATGACGGGTGACATCGTGTCTTCAGGCGACCGTCTGCCGTTGCTCAACTGGCTACAGTTCCAGCAACTGAACCTGCCCAAGACCGTGGAACAGTTTGAAAACCTGATCGCCTGGCTGGAACTGACGTTGCCACCGGCGCCCACGCATGGCAACTATTGGGGGACATCCAACGAAACCGGTGCAACAGAGTTGTGCATCGATGAGGATCAGCAATCAACTATCTATCAGGTCATCCATAAGTTGATGGACAAGGGCGAGCCGCGCACGGAACCGCTGATCAATTATCTGGCGGGTGCACTGCTCAAGAAAGAGACGCCGACAGCCCTGCGTGAATACCCGCGTCGCGCCTGGGCATTGCTGATCGAGACCGAAGAAGCGAAAGCCTTCGCCCAGTCCTGCTTCGAAGCGTTGAACGAGCCGTCCATGGTCAATGCGACTGTGCTGAGCACAGAGCAGCGTAGTCGCCTGCTGGTCGCAGCGGTCATGCTCGATTTGTCGTTGGGTCGCGAAGACAAGAACCAGAACTTCATCGAGCAGAATATCTATAACCCAGGTTACGTACAGGCTACCTCCCACGAGGTCAATCTGGCACTGGAACAGGCACTCGGACGCCGACGCATCAAGGAATATGCAGTTCCCATGACGCTGGAACTGATCCTCGCCGGACTTGCGCCGGAGTTGCTGGTCAGGACACCCGCGACGCTGCAGATAGGCACACCAGGCTGGGTCATTCTGCGCAAATCGGTACGTCTGGCCGAGAGCATCGCGCCTGGCCTGTCCAGTCAGATGCCCTATGACAAACTGCTTGAATTGGGTGCAATCTTGCCCACCAGTGCGCAACAGCAGACCCTGCATGACTGGGCGAACCTGCAAGGCATCCTGGACTGGTCGATGCTCAATGGCCTGGAGCCGGAAAATGCCCATGACCTGCCAACCGAGACGCTATTCAAGCAGGCTGCAACGCAGTACAACGCTCACATCGAAGCGATCAGCGCAGCGCTGACAACGATCGCCACCCCGCCGGTCAGCCGGCGCAAGCTGGCGAAAGCCGAGCTGAACGACATTGGTTGCGACCCGACGACACAAATAGCGTTGCCGGTCGAACACGGATTCAAACGCAACTATCATTCCGTACTTGATGTTTATATGACCCGCAACCTGTTGTTCAAAAAGGACTATGACAGGCAATCCGGCCCAAGTATCTACAAGGCGCACCCGGATCTGCTGACACTCGAGCCAATCAATGACATTTACAAGGCAAAAGTAAAGGAACACTTCAAGCAATACCAGGCGGCCATCAATACCACAGTGCGCCTGGCACTTTCACGACTGCCAGTGGAAGAACGGATGGCACTTGAATTTGGCAAGGTGGCCATATTCAGCGTTCGCGATTTTTCTATGCCAATCCAGATAGGCAGCAACTATGTACCTTTTGACCCACGCGAAACTGCGCGCTTTGGCAATATGATGTTTTGCAAGTATGGATTGCAGTTTTACTGTTTTGAAATATTCCCCCTGCAAGGCATTTGCCGAAATAATCCGGCCTTGGCTGAAGTTTACATTCGCGGCCAGACACTCGATGAAATCGGATGGTTTACCGTATGGCCAAATGGCAACAGCGACTTCAAATCGCAGACGTATCTTTCCACGCGAATCGAGAAAAGCGCCTACTTCGAAGGCGAGCCCCCTTTGGGCGAGGAGTCGCGAGACAGACCAGGAATCATCCTCGAACGGTTTGCCGAATTCGATGAACCTGACGACGCTCTACCCTTGACGCGCAGTCCACTGCACAGTTTCAACTCGGAACGCTTCAACAAGATCGGCGAAATCATTGCCGAACATAATCCCCCGACCCATTACGACCAGTTTTATGCAACCAGTTACGACAAGCCCCCGCTGGAGAAGAAACATGATGACTGGGACAACGTCACCGAAACCATTCTCGACATCGTCATTCCATTCCGCCAATGCATCAGAGGCCTGTCCTCCAGTGATCCGGATCTTCGCAGCGGCGCGATATTCAGTTGCGTCATGGACCTTACCGCGATCCTCTTTGTCTTTGCCGGAGCCATCGGGCCGTTCAGCAAGGCGCTGGGCAGCAGTACAAGACTGTTAAGCCTGAGCAAGGTCGGCGCAAGCGTTGCGCTGTCGGTGTTCAATCCGCTCGATGGCGTTCCGAAGCTGGTTTACGGTGGTGCCAGACTGGTCGGCAAAGGCGTGATGAAACTCAGTCATTTCGGCTATGCCATCACCCGGGCCGGCGCCGGACAACTTCGAGCGCTGAGCAGTACCAGCAGCGGCTCGTACGACCTGGTCAAAGCCCTGAGCAAGACCGGAGCTGCAGCGGAGATTCGCATGACGTTGCCGACGGTGGCGCATGCCAGAGCGTTGTTCAAGGATGACACCATCGAGAGCACAAGCCAGATCCTGGCCCGGCTGACTGACAAGACCGTTGCGCTTCCCAAGGATGTCAGCGCTCTTGAGCTGGATCACCTTTTCCAGAGTTCAATTTTCGAGACCACACGTAAACTGCAATCAACTCAAGAGCTTGAGAAACTGATTGGCAAAACAGCTGTGGAAGAGCTGCTAAAAACCTTCATGTCCAAAAATCCGTTCGACTACAGTTCTACACGTACGCTAGGCAATGGATATTCAACCTTGCTGGCAACGGTCACCGAGGTCGAAGTGCGCAAAGCCAACTACATCAAAACTTATCAGCAGAATCTGCTGAAACAGGACCTGGGCGCAGCCCCCTACAATGGGATATTGGAAGAATCGCGATACAACATTCGAGGCCTCAGCGATAATGCCGAGCGCGCCGGTGCATGGATTGTTTATGCATCGAACTCGCAAGGTAACGACTTCGATAGCATCGTGGCGATACTGCGCGAATACGCGGCCAGCAACAAGTCGCTGACCGATCCTGCGGTCATTGCACAGTTACATCTTAGTATCGCGCCCGCCACCGCCGACACCATTCGCGTGGGCTTGAATCAGGCAAAGTATGTTAGCGACATCAGTGGCTTTGCGTTGATGCAGGATCACCTGAAACTACTGAACCCCGCTCATGAACACTTCGGCAAGCAACTGCTCGGTGCGGTTGTGGGTTTCCATGCGTTCGGTGACGGCAATGGCCGCACAGGCCGTGCTTTGTTCGCAATCAGCGAGCTACGACGCAACCGTTTCAACCCGGTTTCGAAAGAAGCGTTCAACGCAATTCATGGCGT
The DNA here is from genome assembly GCF_036346455.1 of Pseudomonas sp. AM14(2022). NCBI lineage: Bacteria > Pseudomonadati > Pseudomonadota > Gammaproteobacteria > Pseudomonadales > Pseudomonadaceae > Pseudomonas > Pseudomonas sp. AM14(2022). Next base: position 58,407 of record NZ_JAOTNY010000009.1, on the reverse strand, counting down.
CGATGGACCACTGTCAGATCTCTGATCAGGAGTAGCAGCAGCCCGGCCGGCATTCACCCGCCGGGCTGTTCTTGTCTTGCCGTATGGCTATCACTCGCTCCCGATCATCGCCGGCACCGTAAACCGAAACTCCGTGCCCTCACCCGGCTCACTGCTGGCCTCGATGCGCCCGCCGTGGGCTTCAACAATCCCCTGCGTGATGTACAAGCCCAGTCCGGTTCCGGTCGGGTTGCCCTCCTTCACCGTCCAGTAGCGGTCAAACACTCGCGCCAGGTTTTCCTTGGGAATGCCTTCGCCGGTATCGCGCACGGTAAACACGATCTCTTTGCCGTCAGACTTGGCCAACACGCCCACCGAACCTTTGCGCGGGGTGAACTTGATCGCGTTGCCGATCAGGTTCGACAGCACCTGAAACAGGCGCTCCGGGTCGGCGTGGATTTTCAGGTCGGGATCGGCCTGGAAGGAGATGCTGATGTCCTTGTCCAGCGCCAGTGGCCCGAGCAGCGACTGGGTCTCCTCGAACATCTGCCCGACATCCAGGGTCTGCGGGGCGATGGTGTAGCGCCCGGCGTCGATCTTCGAGGTGTCGAGCAGATCTTCCAGTAGCGTGTTCATCCGCCCGGCCGCCTGCTGCATGGTGTCGATAGCCGTGGAGATGCGCCGCGAGGTGTGCGGGCCGTCGGAACTGAAAGTCTTCTGCATCATGCCGCAGAGCATGGAAATCACGGTCATCGGGTTGCGCAGGTCATGGGAAACCACCGCCACCAGTTCATCACGGGCGCGCACCGCCTCCTGCTCGCGGCGTACCTGTCGCGCCAGGTCGTTTTCCAGTGCCGAACGGCGCAAATCGTTGGCCGCGAACAGATCGCCATGACTCCATTTGGTGGAGATCCCGGCCATCTCGACTTTCCAGATTTCGAACGAAGTACGCGGGCGCAGACGCAGGCCGGCGTCGGAGTTTTCCAGATCCAGCGGCTTGCGCGGGTCGCCGCTCCAATTGATGTTTTCCTTGACCTCGGGACGGAACCACATCACCCCGTTGTCCACCGGTTTGGGCAGGCTCATGGCAAGCACGCCGCTGGCCACTTGCTGAAACTGCGCAGCCGGCGGATAGACGCTCGCCAGATGATGGCTGGCGAACACCGGCTCACCGGTTTCCTGCAACCACTTGTGCAAGGCGCGAATGTCTTCTGGCTCCGGGCAATTGCCGTAACGGTGCAATTGCTTGTCTTCGATGATCGCAATGCCCCCGGCCCCGGCCAGCGCCATAAGCACTTGGGGTTGTTGCGCCAGACCGTCGAAGACGTTTTCCGGCGAGTCGATCATGGCCTGATTGAGCAGCGCCAACGCCTCGACTTTCTCCTCGCGCTGGCGGCTGATTTCCAGCGCTTCCATCGCGCTGATCTGCAGCGACAGCACCTGACCGATGGTCTGGCATGCGCTGCGCAGTTCATGCGGCACATGCAGCGGCTGGCGGTTGCCGCAGCTGATCAGGCCCCAGAGCTTGTCGCCCTTGAGCAGCGAGATGCTCATCGACGACAGCACGCCCATGTTCTTCATGTACTGGCAATGAATCGGCGAGACGCTGCGCAGGGTGGCGAAACTCAGGTCCAGCGGGGTCTGGGTGTCCGGGCGCAGCTTGGGCACCAGCGGCACTGGCTGATAATCGGCATTCGGAATGATCCGCAGCCAGTTGGTGCGGTACAGCTCGCGCGCCTGCTCGGGGATGTCCGAGGCCGGGAAAAACAGGCCGTTGAACACTTCCATCGACGGATCGGACGCCTCGGCGATCACCTGACCGTGGCCCTCTTCTTCGAAGCGGTAGATCAGCACCCGGTCGTAACCGGTCATCGCCTGGATTTCCCTGACGCTGATGTCATACAGCGCCTGCAGCGAGGTGGCCGCTTGCAGACGCTGGAGCATGCGCCCCAGATGGGTCTGGTTGCCGGCGACGTTACGCGGCTGGAAGTTTTCGACGTGGATTTCCAGTTCCAGGATCAACACGCCTTGATGACGGTGCAGCAGACCTTCGAACGCGGTGCCGTTGAGCCGGAAATGCAACGGTCCGGCATCGGCAAATACCGGTTGTTGCAACGCCTCGCGCACGACCGCCGCGTGCGTCTCACCCAGCAATTCGTGCAGTGGCTGGCCGATCAGTTCTTGCGCCGGGCGTGCCAGCAGGGTCTCGACGTTGGCGCTGATCTGAATGATGTCCAGCGCCGGCTCGCTCAGAGTCAGCAACAGGCCGTGGGGCTGGATTGCCCCGGGAAAGCGAATCGGTTCGTCGGCACAGTTGGCCAGCAGTTCTTCAAAGGCTTCTTGGTCTTGCGGGGTCATGCCAGTACCTCCCGGCTGTCGAGCCAGCGCTCGAAACAGCTGAATGTGGTTTGGGCCGCCGCAACAACGGCTTTACGTTCGTCCGCATCCAGCGGTCGACTGCCCAGGTATTCAATGAAAGCGCGCCAGCGGCGGCCGGTGGCGGCGCCATAGATGTCGAGGAATGCCGCGCCATTGTCGGCATTCAGGCTCAACCGCGAGGCGATTTCGCGGCGCAGGATCTGCCCGCCGAGGGTTGCCCCTTCCAGCACGTACATCACCCCCAGGCAGGCAGCGCTGGAGTCGATCACGGGCAACGACTGACACAATGGAAGATGGGCGATAGTCTCGGGCATCAGGCCCAGAGCCCTCAGATCATTGAGCAGGATCTGCGTCTTGAGACGTGGCGCAAGATCGAAATCGACCGGGATCACGCCACTGTCGAGCATTGCACTTTCCAGCGGTCGATAAAAGCCGTAGTAGGCCTGCATCAACCGTACAAAAGCGTTCGAATCGAGGGTATCGGAGAAAAAAGGAAGACGTTTTTCCAGTGCGATGTGCAGTTCGGCAGTGCCGGCTCGCAGATCTTGCAGCACCGGTGGCACATAAACTTCACGGGCCTTTGCTTGCATGTAGATCGCTCTTGGTGGGGCCGCTTCGGGGCCGGCAGGGTGTTTGCAGCTTTGGACGAATATTACACGGCAAACGCCTTTTTCTGACTTGGCGCACAGATTTTTCTGACGAAACCATCGCCCTCAGACCTTTCAGAGCTCTGAAGAATCAGAAAAGTTCGACTCGATCAAAGAGGCTGCCAATGCTGTACCGCGACAGCACCGCGTGACTGTACGGGTCAGCGCGCCCGCCGCCTGTGATAAAAAAGCGTCATCGCTTCTGGAGCCCAAGCCCATGGATCTCGCCACGCTTTCGCTGTTTCTCCCGGCCTGTTTCGCCCTGAACATGGCCCCCGGCCCGAACAACCTGTTGTCGGTGAGTAATGCCACCCGCTATGGTTATCGTCGGGCCTGCGCCGCCGGTATCGGGCGAATCGTTGCATTCGCCGCAATGATTGCCCTCGCCGGCGCGGGGCTGTCGGTGGTGCTGCAGACCTCGGAATGGCTGTTCCATGCGATCAAGATCATTGGCGCGGCGTACCTGCTGTACCTGGCCTGGCAACTGTGGCGCGCCAACCCCGAGGCCGAGCAGCAGGTCGCCGGAGCGTCGGTGGGGTTCTGGCGGCTGGCACGTCAGGAGTTTCTGGTGGCGGCGGGCAATCCGAAAGCGATCCTGTTGTTCACCGCGTTTCTGCCGCAATTCGTTGATCCGAGCCGCCCGGTGCCGGCGCAATTCGCCGTGCTCGGCGCGCTGTTTCTGCTGCTGGAATGGATTGCCATCGGCGCCTACGCGTGGATGGGCCTGCACATGCGCCGCTGGTTCGCCGAGCCGCGCGGCAAACGGGTCTTCAACCGTTGCTGTGCAGGGCTGCTGTCGGCGGCCGCTTCAGTGCTGTTGTTCGCCAAACGTGCTTAAGCCTCGGACGGGCCTTTGAGTTCGACCTGATTGCCGTCCGGGTCGAAGCAATACAGCGACAGGCCGTAGCCCTCGGCGCCGAAGCGTCTGGCGGCTTTTTCCACGGTCAGACCGTGCGCCTGCAAGTGCTCGGTCAGCGCCGGTTCATCGAACGGCTCGATGCACAGGCAGAAGTGATCGACGTTGCGCCGCTCGGTATCGGCCGCCCCGCCACCCTTTTTGCCCAGTTCGCCTTGCAAGTCGACGAGGTCGATCATCGAGGTGCCGGCGCGCAGGTGCACCAGACCCAATGGTTCGTTGTGCCTGACCACCTCGGCGCCGAAGACCTGGCGGTAGAAATCGATACTGCGTTGCAGATCGGCGACACGCAGGACGATGTGATCGAGGTGTTGAATGATGAACGGCTGCATGGGTTGGCTCCATTGAGTCGGTGACCCGCTGATTGTGGTGCAGAATCGAAAAAATTCACTGTCGATTTTTCGGTGGAGCCATCGAAAACCTGGATTTAAGCTCAGGCCATGAACATACAAAACGCACTGCTGCCGCCCCACGCCGAGATGGTTCGCGCCATGCTCGAACGCGACACCGCCTACGAAGGGGTGTTCTTCACGGCCGTGAAAACCACCGGGATCTTCTGCCGCCCCAGCTGCACGGCGCGCAAGCCGAAACCGGAGAACGTCGAATTCTTCGCCCATGCCGATGAGTGCTTGAGCGCCGGTTATCGCGCCTGCCTGCGCTGCAAGCCGCTGGACGCCGCAGCCATCGCCCCCGACTGGGTGCAGCGCCTGCTCACCGCCGTCGATGCCGACCCGGAAATGCGCTGGAGCGATGCGCAACTGCTGGCCGAAGGCATCGAACCGCTGAAGCTGCGGCGCTGGTTCAAGCAGCATTTCGGCATGACCTTTCATGCGTGGCTGCGCACGCGCCGGCTCGGTATGGCGCTGGGCGGGATCAAACAAGGCACCTCGATTGACCATGCGGCGTTCGACTCCGGCTACGAATCGCTCAGCGGTTTTCGCGATGCATTCCAGAAGTCGTTCCACATCACCCCGGGCCGCGCGGCCAACAGTGAACCGCTGCTGTTCACCCGCCTGACCACGCCGCTGGGGCCGATGATCGCCATGGCCGAACGTCGCGGACTGGTGTTGCTGGAGTTTCTCGATCGCCCGGCGCTGACCCGCGAAGTCGAAGAGCTGCAAATCCGTCATGGCTACGTGGTCGCCCCGGGACACAACGCGCCTTTGCGGCAGATCGAAGAGCAACTCAACGAATATTTTGCCGGGACGCGCAGTGCATTCAGCGTCCCGCTGCATCTGCCCGGCAGCGCGTTCGACCGGCAAGTCTGGGAGCAACTGCTGCAAATTCCTTACGGCCAGACCAGCACCTACGGCGCCATCGCCTCACGCCTGGGCAAACCCGGCGCCAGTCGCGCGGTAGGTTTGGCCAATGGGCACAATCGGCTGTCGATCGTGGTTCCGTGCCATCGGGTGATCGGTGCGGACGGTTCGCTGACCGGCTATGGTGGTGGACAGCCGCGCAAGGCGTTTTTGCTGAGGCTGGAAAACGCTGCGGTGCAGCTCACGCAACCACTGGCTTTCTGACACTTCGCTCCACTCACAAGAAGGGATTTCGATGAACGCGCTCGAAACTCGGTTCCACCAGTTACACCAGGAAGGTCTGCTGATCCTGACTAACGTCGCCGACGCCACTGGCGCGCGACTGGTCGAGCATGCAGGCGGTAAAGCGGTCGCCACCAGCAGCGCGGCAGTCGCTTGGGCGCATGGCTATCCAGACGGCAACACCCTGCCCCTTGAACGGCTGATCTCAACCGTGGAATCCATCGCGCGGGTGATCCAGGTGCCGCTGAGCGTGGACATCGAGGCGGGTTATTCCGATGACCTTGGCCGTGTGGCCGAAGTGGTCGACGCGGTGCTCGCCGCCGGTGCGGTCGGGATCAATATCGAGGACGGCAGCGGCGCCCCGGAACTGTTGGCGCGCAAGATCGAAGTAGCACGGCAGATCGCTCAGAAGCGTGGTGTTAAGCTGTTCATCAACGCACGCACTGACGTCTACCTCAAGGGCCTGGTACCGGCCGAGGATCGCGTCGCCGAAACCCTGCACCGTTCAGCGTTGTACCAGGCCGCCGGGGCCGATGGCTTGTTTGCCGCTGGCGTGACCGCCGCTTATGAAATCGAGGCAATCTGCAAGGGCACATCACTGCCGGTGAACGTGCTCGGCTTCGCCTGCCTGCCGTCGCCGACCGAGCTGCAAGCTCTGGGCGTGCGGCGCTTGAGCGCCGGGTCCGGGATCGCCGAGTTCCTCTACGGCGCGATGGGTTCGCTGGTGAAAAGCTTCCTCGCCAGCGGCAAGCTCGACACCCACGACCTGAAGGCGCTGACCTACGGCGAAGTCAACGGACTGCTGAAATAGCATGCCGGATCGTTATCAGGCGGCCAGCGAATTTCTGGCCGCGCTCGACGAGGACTGGCAGCGCCACGTTGCAGCCGTCGGCCCGTGCCTGCATCAACCGCACCCGACGCGTGATCCTTACGAATCGCTGGTGCGGGCGATTGCTTATCAGCAACTGCACGCCAAGGCTGGGGACGCAATTGTCGGTCGTCTGGTGGCGTTGTTTCCGGGGCAGACGTTTCCCCGGCCGGAACAGATTCTCGCGACCGACTTCGATCAGCTGCGCGGCTGCGGTTTTTCGGCGGGCAAGATTGCGACCATTCAGGGCATCGCCCGGGCAACGCTGGACGGTGTGGTGCCGGATTATCCCACCGCGCTGGCGATGGACGATGAAGCGCTGATCGAACGCCTTGTCAGCCTGCGCGGGGTTGGCCGCTGGACCGTGGAGATGCTGCTGATTTACAGCCTGGAGCGCATGGATATTCTGCCGGCGGATGATTTTGGCGTGCGCGAGGGCTATCGGCGCTTGAAGGCGCTGGAGGTACAGCCGACGCGCAGGCAGATGATCGAGATCGGCTTGGCGTGGAGTCCGTATCGGACGGTGGCAGCTTGGTATTTGTGGCGCGTTGCCAAGGTCTAGACCGCGTTATCGTTCTTCGCGAGCAAGCCCGCTCCCACAGAGGAACGCATTTCAAAATGTGGGAGCGGGCTTGCTCGCGAAGGCGCCCGTCGACTCAACCTCAAATCAAAGACCTGACTTCAACTTGCTGAACGCCCGAATCAAAGCCCGGTTGAACGCCTTGCCATTGTCATTCTTGCTGTACAGCGAAGCCCGCACCGCCTCCGACGGATACGTCCCCGGATCATTACGGATCGATGCATCCACCAGACCATCCGCCGCCGTGATCGCATTGGCGTAGTGGATGGTGTCGGTGATCGGCGCGATCACCTCAGGCGTCATCAGATAATCCATCAATGCCAGCCCCGCCTGCGGATGCGGCGCATCCTTGGGAATGACCATGGCGTCAAACCAGATCAACGTGCCTTCTTTGGGGATGCGGTAACTGAGCTGGAACGGCTTGTTCGCCGCTTGTGCCTGCCCCGCCGCAATCGCCACGTTGCCATTCCACGACATCGCCACGCAGGTGTTGCCGTTGGCCAGGTCGCTAATGTTCAGATCGTTGTCGAAGTAGCGAATGTACGGGCGGATCTTCGCCAGTTGCTGCTCGGCGAGTTTCAAGTCATCAAGGTTCTGCCGGTTGATGTCCAGGCCCAGGTACTTCATGACTGCCGCGAACACTTCGTTCGGATCGTTGAGCAGACTGACCCCGCAATCGGCAAATTTCGCCACCACGGCCGGGTCAAACAGCATCGCCCAACTGTCGGTCGGCGCCTGCGGCAGACGCTGCTTGATCGCCTGTTCCTGATAGCCCACCCCCGTGGTGCCCCAGGCGTAAATCCCGGCGTAGCGGTTACCCGGATCGAACACCGCCATGTGCTGGCGGAACTCCTCGCCAACCCCGGCAAAGTGCGGCACCCGCGCCTTGTCCAGCGGCTGGATCGCACCGCTTTCAATGGCCCGCGACAGGTGCTGGCCGGCGGTCAGTACCAGGTCATAACCGCTGCGCCCGGTGAGCAGTTTGGTCTCCACGGTTTCCAGCGAATCGAAGTGATCGGCGACCACCTGAATCCCGGTTTTCGCCTCGAAGTTCTTCAGCGTATCCGGGGCCAGGTACTCGCCCCAGATGTACAGATTGACCACCGGTCTGGCGGTGTCGGCGGCCTGCACACACAGGGGTGCGAGCACCAGCAATAACGCTTGAGTCAGTTTGTGCAGGCCCATCATCACACCCCCTTGATGTTTGGCGTGCCGGCGTATTGCGGCATGGTGATGCACGCGACGTTGCCGCCGCCGAGAAGGATTTCCCGGGAGTTTTCGATGCCGACGATCTTGTGCTGCGGGAACAGCTCGGCGAGAGTCGCCAGCGCTACCTGATCGTTGCGATCACCGAACAGCGGCACCACGATCGAGCTGTTGCCGGCGTAGTAGTTGATATACGACGCACAGATTCTGGTGCCGGCCTGACGGATGTGGGTACTGTCCTGCTGATCGAGGCCTTCGGCTTCTTCGGCGGTCCACTCCAGCACGTCCGGTTGCGGCAGCTTGTGCACGATCAACTCGCGGCCACGGCTGTCGCGGGTGCTGCGCAGGATGTCGTAGGCCTCTTGATAGATTTCCCACTGCGGATCGTCGCGGTTGTCGGTCCATTGCAGCACCACTTCGCCGGGGCGGACGAAGCAGGCGAGGTCATCGACATGGCCATCGGTTTCGTCGAACTTGCAGCCGCGTGGCAGCCAGATCACTTGTTCGGCGCCGAGGTAATCGGTCAGGCGCCGGGTTACTTCGTCCTTGCCCAGATGCTGGTTGCGATTGCGGTTGAGCAGGCACTGTTCGGTGGTGAGGATGCTGCCCTGACCATCGCTCTGGATGCCGCCGAGTTCGGCAATCAGCGGTGCGCGGTAACGGTCGAAGCGTTCGATTTCGAGGATCTTGCTGGCGATCTGGTCGTCCTTGTCCCACGGGTAATACAGCCCGCCGTCGAGGCCGCCATAGGCGTTGAATTCGAAGTCGACGCCACGCACTTCGCCGCTCTGGTCGTTGACCACAAAGCACGGGCCGCTGTCGCGGAACCAGGTGTCGTTGCAGGTCATCTCGACCACACGCACTTGCGGCGGCAACTGCCGGCGTGCGATGGCGAATTGTGCGGCGGAGGCACACACGGTAACCGGTTCGCTCTGCGCGATGGCGGTGACGATCTGCACCCAGACTTTCTGCGCCGGTTTCGCGCCGTTGCGCCACACGTCGGTGCGCTCCGGCCAGCCGAGCCAGCAGCCGGACTTGGCTTCGAATTCGCCGGGCAGACGGAAGCCGTCGCGCTTGGGGGTGGAGTCGAGCAAACGTGCCATGGTCAAACCTCGTCTTGGGGTTGGGAATGACCACAGGCTACGGTCGCGGACGGCTGGCCCGCCAACGATGAATATTGCGGAACAGTTGAATTCAACTCATCAATCGGCCAGTTGATCGTTGAACCATTCAAGCATCTGCGCCACCGCCGGCCGCTCCAGGCGCAGCCGTTCGCAGACCAGCGCGTACTGGCCGAGCGCGGTCATGCTCGATGCGAACGGCCGCACCAGCCGCCCGCTGAGCAAGTCCTCCTGCGCGGTGAGGTTGTCGCCCATCGCCACACCCTGCCCCTGTGCCGCCGCTTCCAGCGCCAGACCGGCGTGAGCGAAATACAACTGGCGCTGCGGGCGCAGATCGCCGGCGTGACTGGTCAGCCAGGCGGTCCAGGTCTTGCCGTCCTGATCGTCGTGCAGCAGGCAGTGGCGCGCCAGGTCTTTCGGGGTTTTCAGAGTGCCTTGGTTGAACAGTCCGGGGCTGCATACTGGGAAGAACTGCAGCGCCGGCAACGGCCGCACGAAATAGGCGCTGCTGTCCACCGGGCCGGTGCCGTAGGTGATCGCCAGGTCGATGTCTTCGCCCGGCGCGCTGGCGTCGATCGGCTGTTCGTAGAGATGCAGGGTGATGTGCGGATAGCGCACGTAGAAATCGGTGAGGCGGTTCATCAGCCACTTTTGCGCCAGCTCGGCGGTGACCGCCAGGCGCAACACCGCCAGCGAGGAAGGATCGCGCAGTTCATCGCAGGCCTCGCCGATCAGTTCGAAAGCCTGCTGCAGGCTCTGCATCAGGCGTCCGGCGGCGATGGTCGGGCGAATCTGCCGGCCTTCGCGGATGAACAGCGAGACGCCGAGCTGCTCTTCGAGTTGACGGATCTGGTGGCTGACCGCGCTGTCGGTGACGCACAACTCGGCGGCAGCCCGGCCGAAATGCGCGTGGCGGGCGGCGCATTCGAAGGTTCGCAGGGCCGCCAGTGAGGGGAGTCTTCGCATGGGTTGGGGTGCCTTTTTTGGGGACATGCTGACCGGGCCTTGAGCAGGCGTCCAGTGGCACCGCGTTATCGTTCTTCGCGAGCAAGCCCGCTCCCACATTTTGAAATGCGTTCCCCTGTGGGAGCGGGCTTGCTCGCGAAGGCGTCAACATGATCACCACAAATCTTCTAGGCTCAACCGCACCCACTTCAGCCAACCGGAGGCCCCACATGCACCTCGAAGGCTCCTGCCATTGCGGCGCCGTCACTTTCAGCCTGACCAGCGCCCATCCCTACCCCTATCAACGCTGCTACTGCTCGATCTGCCGCAAGACTCAGGGCGGTGGCGGCTATGCGATCAACCTCGGTGGCGATGCGGCCAGCCTCAAGGCTCAGGGGCGCAAGCACATCAGCATCTACCACGCGAAGATGAAGGAAGCAGGTGAAAAACGTGCCCATCGCAGCACCGCCGAGCGGCATTTCTGCTCACAGTGCGGCAGCGGCTTGTGGCTGTTCAGCCCGGAATGGCCGGAGTTGATTCATCCATTCGCCTCGGCCATCGATACGCCACTGCCGGTGCCGCCGCAGCACACACATTTGATGCTGGGGTCGAAGGCGCCCTGGGTCGAGGTGGATGCGAAACCCAAGGACAAGCAGTTTGCGGTGTATCCCGAGGAGTCGATTGCGCAGTGGCATGAGCGGTTGGGGTTGGTCAAATAAGCAGGGGGTTGTGTTGTGATTGATGGCTCTATCGCGAGCAGGCTCACTCCTACAAGGGAATGCATTCCAAATGCAGGAGTGAGCCTACTCGCGATAGGGCCCAACCTGTCTACACAAATCAGTCCAGATGCGCCCAGGTCATCCGGAACGACGCCCCACCCCACACTGATTCCCCGACCTCGACCTGCCCGCCATGGGACTGCGACACCCGCCGCACCAGTGCCAGACCCAGGCCGAAACCGCCGGTACGCCGATCGCGACTGGCATCCAGCCGCGAGAACGGCTCGAAGATTTTCTCCCGACCTTCCACCGGCACCCCCGGACCGTCGTCGTTGACCCGCACTTCGTAGTAATCGCCGCTGCGCACCAGCGTCACTTCGACACGGCGCTCGGCATAACGAATGGCGTTGCGCAGCAGATTGATCACTGCGCGCGCCATAAAGCGCGGCTCGATGCGTACGGTGTCGAGCAGGCAGTCACCAATCAGCAACTGCACCCCCGCCGCTTCCGCCTCCAGCGCCACGCTGCCGACCACGCTGTCGAGCCAGTTGGCCGCTTGAATGTTTTCGCACTTGATCACCGTCGCGCCACGTTCGAGGCTGGCGTAGGTCAGCAGCTCGGAGACCATTTCTTCCAGCTCGCCAAGGTCGGCGTACATGTCGGCGATCAGTTCGCGGTTCTGGCTGGCGTCCGGTTGCTGCTTGAGCTGGTCGAGTTCGAACGACAATCGCGCAATCGGCGTGCGCAGTTCGTGGGAAACCGCGTTGGTCAGCTCACGCTGATTGGCGATCAAACTCTCGATGCGCGCCGCCATCAGGTTGAAGTGTTCAGCCAGATCGCGAATGTTCGAGCGCTTGGACAGTTGAATGCGCACCGACAGGTCGTTGTCGCCAAAGCGCTCGGCGGCCAGACGCAGTTTTTCCAGATCGCGCCAGTGCGGACGCACCCAGAAAAACAACACACAGCCGATCAGCACGGCGATCATCAAGTAGGCACCGGCAATGTAGAACGGCATCAGGCTGGGTTCGGCGGGCAAGCGAATGCTGAGCAGTTGCGAGCCGCCGTCGATGGCTGAAATGTATTGGGTGTATTTGTCGCGGATCACCAGCAAGCCTTGAGCAAGCTCGGCTTTTTCCTCGTCGCTGAGCGCCAGTTGATCGGCGTCGACCAAGGTCAACCCCAGGCCATAGTGCGGGCGCAGGGCCTGCAATTGTTTTTCACGGGCCGGGCCGTCGAGGTTGCGCAGCAACTCCCCCAGCGTCCAGGCCTGACCACGCACCGCCTCGCGGTTGTAGTCCTGCATCTGATAGTCGAGCAAGGCATCGAACGTACGCTCGACAGTTTGCAGGGCCAGGACCAGGCCCACCGTCATCACCAGAAACAGCCCGAGGAATAACCGCAGCATCTACAGCTCCCACGCGAACGGATTGAACAGATACCCCTTGCCCCACACGGTCTTGATGCACACCGGTTCGCGTGGGTTGTCCTTGAGTTTGTTGCGCAACTTGCTGATGTACACGTCGACGCTGCGGTTGAGCCCGTCAAAAGCGATACCGCGCATGCGATTGAGGATGTCATCGCGGGACAGGGTCTTGCCGGCGGCGCTGGCCAGCAACCACAGCAGCTCGAATTCCATGGTGGTCATTTCGATGATCTCGCCGGCCAGACGCACTTCGCGACAGCTGCGATCGATGCTCAAGCGCCCGAACTCCAGCGCACTGACCACGCCAGCTTCCGGCATCTGCCGCCGCTGCAAGGCGCGCAGCCGCGCGAGCAAAACCGGCGGTTTGATCGGTTTGATCACGTAGTCGTCGGCGCCGGATTCCAGGCCGAGAATATGGTCGAGGTCGTCTTCCTTGGCGGTAAGGATGACAATCGGCGTGTCCGACACACTGCGAATCTCCCGGCACACGTGCAGCCCGCTCTGCCCCGGCAGCATCAGGTCGAGCACCACCACTTTGGGCTGGAACTCGAGAAACGCGGCCACCGCCAGATCACCGCGATGCACCGCGCGCACCTCGTAGCCATGCTGTTCGAGAAAGTGCGCAATCAACGTGGCCAGACGCTCATCGTCTTCGACCAGCAGGACTTTGCCAAAACCCAGGTTATCCATAACGACCGTCTGCCAACCCATGTGTGAAGTGGGCGACAGTATGGCGGGATTCGTCGGCGAGGCGTTGTTTCGGGCAGCAAAAACCGGCCGCAGGGGCCGGTTTTCGGTGATATTTCATACTCTTAAGAATTTTTAACAGTTTGTGTTTCAGGCCGCGGCCGGCACACCACTGTGAAAGCGGAATTCTTCATCCGGCGACTCGATCAGCTCCTGCTCGGCCGCACGCACCTTGTCGATCACCTGAGCGATGTCCTTCGCGTCGCCGTACTGGTAAGCCAGTTTCAGATAACCCTGAAAGTGCCGCGCCTCGCTTTTCAGCAGGCCGAAATAGAACTTGCCGAGTTCTTCGTCCAGATGCGGCACCAGCGCTTCGAAACGCTCGCAACTGCGCGCTTCGATAAACGCGCCGACCACCAGCGTATCCACCAGTTTCACCGGTTCGTGGCTGCGCACCACTTTGCGCAGACTCGAGGCGTAACGCCCGGCATGCAGCTGGCGCAGTTCGATCTTGCGGCGCTTCATGATGCGCATGACTTGTTCGTGGTGCACCAGTTCTTCCCGGGCCAGACGCGACATCATGTTGATCAGGTCGACGTGGGAATGGTACTTGGCAATCAGGCTCAGCGCGGTGCTGGCGGCCTTGAACTCGCAGTTCTTGTGGTCGATCAGCAGGGTTTCCTGATCGGCCAGTGCCGCCTGGACCCAGGCGTCGGGCGTGCGGCAGCCAAGGAATTCGTGGATTTCGGGAAGGATCATGGGGCTCACGGTAAAAGGTGTACGAGCAAAGGCCGCCGATTATACCGGCCTGCCCGCAGACCACCAGTCGCAGGCGTTGATATGTATCAAGTCGCAGGCGCATGAGCAGCAACTATAGTTGTGCAACGCCGTGCCTTTTCTTTGCTGGAGACTCCGCTCATGCAAGCCATTCGCAGCATTCTGGTGGTCATCGAACCTGAACATTCGGAAAGCCTGGCGCTCAAGCGCGCCAAGTTGATCGCCGGCGTGACCCAGGCCCATCTGCACCTGCTGGTGTGCGACCGCAAGCACGACCACGCCGGCATGCTCGGCGTGCTCAAAGCCGCGCTGCTGGCGGATGGCTACAGCGCGACCACCGAACAGGCGTGGAACGAGAGCCTGCATGAAACCATCATCGATGTGCAGCAGGCCGAAGGCTGCGGGCTGGTGGTCAAGCAGCACTATCCCGACAGTGCGCTGAAAAAGGCCCTGCTGACGCCGGCGGACTGGAAACTGCTGCGGCACTGCCCGACCCCGGTGCTATTGGTAAAAACATCCACTTCCTGGAAAGACCGGGTGATTCTTGCGGCTGTGGACGTGGGCAATGCCGATGGCGAACACCGGCATTTGCACACCACGATCATTGATCACGGCTACGACATTGCCAGCCTCGCCAAGGCGCATCTGCATGTGATCAGCGCGCATCCATCACCCATGCTCTCGGCGGCCGACCCGGCGTTACAGCTGAGCGAAACCATCGAAGCGCGTTATCGCGAGCAATGCCGGGCGTTTCAGGCGGAGTTCGATGTGGATGATGAACATCTGCATATCGAGGAAGGCCCGGCGGATGTGCTGATTCCGTTCATGGCGCACAAGCTGCAGGCGGCGGTGACCGTGATCGGCACCGTGGCGCGCACCGGGTTGTCGGGCGCGTTGATCGGCAATACCGCCGAAGTGGTGCTGGATGCGCTGGAAAGCGACGTGCTGGTGCTCAAGCCGCAGGAGGTTGAGGATCATCTGGTGGAGTTGGCGGTGAAGCATTAAGGACTGCGGCGTTTGAAAGTCAGTCTTCGCGAGCAAGCCCGCTCCCACATTTGGAATGCAATCTCCTGTGGGAGCGGGCTTGCTCGCGAAGCTTTTGATCTTCAGGCGCCGAAGGCGTCTTTCAGGAAGCCGGGGGCGATGTAGCGCTGATAATGCGCTTCCGACAGCAGGAAGAATTCCCGATCAATGGCATCGCGCAACTCTGGCAGGTTCCAGTCGCGGAACTCCGGCAGCAACACCATCCCGTAGGCTTCCAGATTAATGATCACCCGCGCCCCGCGTGCAATCAGCTGATAGGCCCAGCAATATTCCGACTGATGCGGCACGAAGCGGATCTTGCGCTGCTCCAGCTGTTGGCGCAGGCGCGCCGGATCGAAGATCTCGACCTTGCTCGCCATCACTTGTGACAGCAATTGCTCCAGACGCAACCACACCGCACGCTTTTCCTCCTCGCCGTAACCATTCCAGTGGATCACTTCGTGGTGGAAACGCTTGCAGCCACGGCACACCAGATCTCCGTAAACAGTGGAGCAGAGGCCGACGCAGGGGGTCTTGATGGTCTGATTGGGCATAAATTGGCAAAACACTGAAACGCGGAACAGGCCGGCATGTTAGCCCTTTGTCGGGCATTGATCACCCCTCAAACGTCAGGGGCAAGCGCTGGCTCGCGGTTTGCCTCGCCCGCGCACAACGCCACCAAAGTCCAATAGAGCGCGACTTACCTTTAAATTTTTTTTGCCGTAGAATCAGCCAGCCTTTTAAGGCGCCAATGTCCGTTAGAAGCTGTTTTCAAAGCGTCACGAGCACAGTCGTTCCTTCAGAGCGGTGTTGGCGAAGGGTTTTTCCAGCGGGGAAAAGCCCAACGCCAACCCTCATCAGCTCCCCGTTCTGCAGGCGTAAAACTTTGAAAGCAGCTTCTGTAAGGAATTGCCGGTAATTCTGGCCAAACGACTCACAACGTCGTGCGGTGCATGAGTACGGCAATTTCGGGATGAGCGTCCCGGACACCCATTTGGGACCACTGATGAGGGTAATAACTGTGCTTGAAGCCTACCGCAAACATATCGAAGAGCGTGCAGCCCTGGGTATCGTTCCCCAGCCGCTTAACGCCGAACAAACTGCAGGCCTGGTCGAGCTGCTGAAGAATCCTCCGGCTGGCGAAGAAGCTTTCCTCGTTGACCTGATCACCAATCGCGTACCACCAGGAGTGGACGAAGCCGCTTACGTCAAAGCCGGTTTCCTGTCGGCCCTGGCCAAAGGCGAAGTCACCTCCCCTCTGCTGGACAAGAAGCGCGCTGTAGAACTGCTCGGCACCATGCAGGGCGGCTACAACATCGTGACTCTGGTTGAACTGCTGGACAACGCCGAGCTGGCGCCAGTGGCTGCCGAAGAACTCAAGCACACCCTGCTGATGTTCGATGCCTTCCACGACGTGGCTGAAAAAGCCAAGAACGGCAACGTTCACGCCAAGGCCGTGCTGCAGTCCTGGGCTGACGGCGAGTGGTTCAAGAAGCGTCCTGTCCTGGCCGACAAGATCAGCCTGCGCGTATTCAAGGTCACCGGCGAAACCAACACCGACGACCTGTCCCCTGCGCCAGACGCCTGGTCGCGTCCTGACATCCCGCTGCACGCCCTGGCCATGCTGAAAATGGCCCGTGACGGCATCGTTCCGGACGAGCAAGGCAAGACCGGCCCGATGAAGCAGATCGAAGAAATGCGCGGTCAAGGCTTCCCGATCGCCTACGTCGGTGACGTGGTCGGTACCGGTTCCTCGCGTAAATCGGCGACCAACTCGGTGCTGTGGTTCTTCGGCGACGACATCCCTTACGTGCCGAACAAGCGCGCTGGCGGTTTCTGCTTCGGCAGCAAAATCGCTCCGATCTTCTACAACACCATGGAAGATGCCGGCGCACTGCCAATCGAGTTCGACGTGTCGAACATGAACATGGGCGACGTGATCGACCTGTACCCGCACGCAGGCAAAGTCTGCAAGCACGGTACCGACGAAGTCATCACCACCTTCGAAATGAAGACCCCTGTGCTGCTGGACGAAGTCCGTGCCGGCGGTCGTATTCCGCTGATCATCGGCCGTGGCCTGACCGAGAAGGCGCGCGCCGAACTGGGTCTGCCGGCATTCGATCTGTTCAAGAAGCCGGAAGCACCGGCTGAAAGCACCAAGGGCTTCACCCTGGCGCAGAAAATGGTCGGCAAGGCGTGCGGTCTGGCAGAAGGCAAAGGCGTTCGTCCTGGCACCTACTGCGAACCGAAAATGACCACCGTAGGTTCTCAGGACACCACCGGTCCGATGACCCGTGACGAACTGAAAGACCTGGCGTGCCTGGGCTTCTCCGCTGACCTGGTGATGCAGTCCTTCTGCCACACCGCGGCGTATCCGAAGCCGATCGACGTGACCACCCACCACACCCTGCCTGACTTCATCATGACCCGCGGCGGCGTTTCCCTGCGTCCGGGCGACGGCATCATCCACTCGTGGCTGAACCGCATGCTGCTGCCGGACACCGTGGGTACCGGTGGTGACTCGCACACCCGTTTCCCGATGGGCATCTCGTTCCCGGCCGGTTCCGGTCTGGTCGCGTTCGCCGCTGCCACCGGCGTCATGCCGCTGGACATGCCGGAATCGATCCTGGTGCGCTTCAAAGGCAAAATGAAACCTGGCATCACCCTGCGTGACCTGGTTCATGCCATCCCTTACTTCGCCATCCAGAACGGTCTGCTGACCGTCGAGAAGAAAGGCAAGAAAAACGCCTTCTCCGGCCGCATCCTGGAGATCGAAGGCCTGGAAGGTCTGACCCTGGAACAGGCGTTCGAACTGTCCGACGCCTCGGCCGAACGTTCGGCTGCCGGTTGCACCATCAAGCTGTCGAAAGAGTCGATCACCGAGTACCTGCAGTCCAACATCACCCTGCTGCGCTGGATGATCGGCGAAGGCTACGGCGATGCACGTACCCTGGAACGTCGCGCGCAAGCGATGGAAGCCTGGATCGCCAACCCTGAGCTGATGGAAGCCGATGCCGACGCCGAATACGCCGAAGTCATCGAAATCGATCTGGCCGAGATCAACGAGCCGGTACTGTGCGCGCCGAACGATCCGGACGACGCCCGTCTGCTGTCCAGCGTGGCTGGCGAGAAGATCGACGAAGTGTTCATCGGTTCGTGCATGACCAACATCGGTCACTTCCGCGCTGCCGGTAAACTGCTGGATCAGGTCAAGGGTCAGCTGCCAACCCGTCTGTGGCTGTCGCCGCCGACCAAGATGGACGCTCACCAACTGACCGAAGAAGGCTACTACGGCATCTACGGCAAGGCCGGCGCACGCATGGAAATGCCAGGCTGCTCGCTGTGCATGGGTAACCAGGCACGCGTTGAGCCGAACAGCACCGTGGTCTCGACGTCGACCCGTAACTTCCCGAACCGTCTGGGCGACGGCGCGAACGTCTACCTGGCTTCGGCCGAGCTGGCGTCCGTGGCTTCGATCCTGGGTCGCCTGCCGACCGTCGAGGAGTACATGGAATACGCTGGCAAGATCGACAGCATGGCGGCCGATGTTTACCGCTACCTGTCCTTCGACCAGATCGCCGAGTTCCGTGAAGCCGCTGCGAACGCCAAGATTCCAGTCGTTCAAGCCTAACGTTACAAAGCAATAGAAAACGCCGCCCATCGTGAGATGCGCGGCGTTTTTTTATGTCTGGGGACCTGTGGGAGCGGGCTTGCTGGCCTGCTGCACCGCACCATCGACGCTCAGCCCGCTGAGTATCACCCCGTTGGCCGTCACCTCCGGCAACGCCTCCAACACGGCCAGCGCCTCATGCTTGAGTCGCGCCAGAATCAGGCGCTTGCCCTCCTGATGCACCCGCAGGAAGAACTCCTGGATCGCCTCGATGCTGGTGCCGTCCAGATCCGGGGTTTCCTCCAGACTGAGAATCACCGTGTGCAGCGCCACGTCCGAATGACGAATCAAGTGCAAAGCTGCACCAAGAACTCGCTCGACGTTAGCAAAGAACAACGCTTCACTGGGCCGCACAATCAGCACTCCCGGCTCAGTCACCGCCGTTGGGTGACGCTGCAGATCGACAAAATCATGCCCGCCGTCGATCCGACCGAGCACCTGAATGTCCGCCGCCGACATCTGTTTGAGCATCAGCAACACGCTGATGGCCACCGACACCAGCAAGCCGTCGAGAATGCCCAGTACCAGCACCGCCCCCACCGCGCACAGCACCAGCAGCCGATCCCGGCGCCAGACGAAATAGCGCCCCAGCGGCTGCAGACTCAAGCCCCGCGCCAGCGCATGAACCACGATGGCCGCCAGAATCGGCTCCGGTGTCAGGGCGATCCACGGCAGCACCGTCAGCACGATCACCAGTACCACCAGCGCCGCCACCCCACCGGCCCAGCGAGAAGTCGCGCCAGCGGCCTCGTTCGCCGACGTTGCCGAATACCCGGCCCCCGCCGGCATGCCATGGAACAATCCGGACAACAAGTTCGCTGCGCCGAGCGCCAGCAGATCGCGGTTGGAGGTCACACGATCACCGTGCTTGAGGGCGAACGAACTGATCGAGCCGTACGACTCGGCGTACAGAATCATCACCAGCGCAAACCCCACCTCCCCCAGCCGCAGCCAGTCGGCAAACGGCAGCACCGGCAGGCTCGGCACCTCCAGGCTCAGGTCGATCAAACCGATCATGCTCACGCCATGAGCCGGCAGGTTCAGCCATTGCCCGGCGACGATGCCGATCACCACCACCAGCAAACCGCCAGGCACCCGTGGAAAGCGCGAGAACAGTCCCAACAGCACCAGCGCCACCGCTGCGACGGCCGCCGCCGGCCAGTTCCACTGCGGCAGTTGTTCGAGCAGTTGCGGGGCGAAGCGCACCAGATTGGCATCGGTCAGGTGCACGCCGACCACGCTGGCGACCTGCTTGAGGATGATGGTCAGCGCGAGGCCGAAAGCGAAGCCGCGCAGTACCGGTTTGGCGATAAACGCAGTGACGCTGCCGAAACGAAAGATCCCCGCCAGCAAGAACAGCCCACCGGTGACCAGCACCAACCCGACCGCCAGCGTCGCGCGTAACTGCGGGTCGCCATTGGCCATGGTCGCGGTGGCC
This sequence comes from Pseudomonas sp. AM14(2022), assembly GCF_036346455.1. Lineage (NCBI taxonomy): Bacteria > Pseudomonadati > Pseudomonadota > Gammaproteobacteria > Pseudomonadales > Pseudomonadaceae > Pseudomonas > Pseudomonas sp. AM14(2022). The sequence goes on along the minus strand of NZ_JAOTNY010000009.1, from coordinate 38,488 downwards.
GCCGCCAGCACCGCTGCTGACGAAGACGTGGCCGAGACAATGGCAAAGCGGCTGGTGCCAAACAACCCATAGCACAGCAACCCGGCAAACAGCGCAATCACCCCGGCCTGGGGCGCCAGTGCGGCGATGGTCGAATAGGCGACCGCTTCGGGTAATAGCAGACCGGCAATCGACAGACCGGCGAGGATATCCTGCCAGCGATTGGGTGGCTCTACAGATTGGGGCGCGCTCGACAATCCACTGTCTCCAGACGAAAAAAAGCCGCTGTGCGTATCACGCACAGCGGCCACTGTAGCTGAGTCTCTGGCGCTTTGGCTTACGCCGTCAGCGAATAAATCACCGCCGAAATGGCCACCAGACCGACCAGGGTAACGAATACGTTCGACGCCTGACCGCGATAGCGCGCCATCGCCGGTACTTTACGAATCGCGTACATCGGCATCAGGAACAGGATCGCCGCAATCACCGGACCGCCGACGGCCTCGATCATCCCGAGAATGCTCGGGTTCAGGGTTGCAACGATCCAGCACACCACCAGCATGAACGCCGCGACGATGCGATCCAGCGCTTTGGCGCCCGGACGCTTGCCGCTCTTGACGATCAGGCCCTTGAGGCCTTCGCTGGCACCGATGTAGTGGCCGAGGAACGACTTGGAAATCGCCACAAAGGCAATCAACGGCGCCGCAAAGGCGATGGCCGGGTTGCTGAAGTGGTTGGCCAGGTACGACAGGATCGACAGATTCTGCGCCTTGGCTTCGGCCAGTTGTTCCGGCGACAGGGTCAGCACGCAACTGAAGACGAAGAACAGCACCATCACCACCATCAGCAGGTGGGCGCGGCAGAGGATCTGCGAGCTGCGCTGCTCCGCATTGGCACCGTAACGACGCTTCTGGTCCACCGCGAAGGCCGAGATGATCGGCGAGTGGTTGAACGAGAACACCATCACCGGAATCGCCAGCCACAGTGTGTGCAGCAGTGCCGACGGTGCCGGCACTTGCGAAGCGGTGGTGAGAATGCCGCCATTCCAGTGCGGAATCAGGTACACCGCGAGGAACAGCAACGCGACGATGAACGGATACACCATCAGGCTCATCGCCTTGACGATCGCCTGCTCGCCGCAACGCACCACGGCCAGCAGGCCGAGGATCAGCACGAACGACAGCAGCGCGCGCGGTGGCGGCGTGATGTGCAGTTGGTGTTCGAGGAAGCTGGCGACCGTGTTGGTCAGGCCGACGCTGTAGATCAGCAGGATCGGGAAGATGGCGAAGAAGTACAGCAGGGTGATCAGCGCGCCGGCCTTGATGCCGAAATGCTGCTCGACCACCTCGGTGATGTCGGCGCCTTCGCGACCGGAGAGCACGAAGCGGGTCAGGCCGCGGTGAGCGAAGAATGTCATCGGGAAGGCCAGCAGCGCGAGGATCACCAGCGGCCAGAAGCCACCCAGACCCGCGTTGATCGGCAAAAACAGGGTACCGGCGCCAATGGCCGTCCCGAACAGTCCCAACATCCACGTGGTGTCATGGCGATTCCAGCTCGACAGTTCAGCTGGTGCTGCCGCTTCATAGCGTGCGTCGACGCTATTGGCCTGATCATTCATCCGGTCGGATCTCCGCATTCCGGTCACTTGCCACTCGGTCAGGACGCGTCGGAAAAAACCGACAGACATGCTCCGGCCGAAACAGGGGCGCGATTCTCCGCGATAAATGAGCAGAAGCAAAGACTTAGCTGAGGAATGGTTGTACGGAGCAGATCAGCGGGTTGTCGTTTTCGGGAAAATGGCTGTCGGCTCCGGATACGTGAGATGTCGTTTTCCGGCAAGTTTCAATGGAATACGAGCGGGAAGACTTGATCAGATTGATCGAGCCAGCATGAATCCGAGTGACATGCAAAACAGGCCGAACGCCAGCATTCCCCAGATTGGGTACATATCGCCCTTGTTTTTGATGCGCATTCTTTCTTCCCACTCATCGTGCTCACGTTCCAGTTGTTCCATTCTGGCTTTGCGATCATAGGTACTCATGTGGATTTTCCTTTGGATCATGGGTCGGACGGTTGTGAAACGAACAATCAAAACTTGAAGAAAACACCTGCTGCTGCGGTGATTGCTGTCACCACCCCAGCTATAACTGCGAGCGGATATAAATTTGTCTCTCTCTTAAGCTTTTTTTCCTCCGCCAATAGCTTTTTCCTCTCGGCCACAAGCTTTCTTGACTCATTCTCCAGCCTGTCGAGTTCCAGATTTTCAAGATCGTTCTTGAGCATTTGCCTTCCTTGGCTGTTGGCAGTCACCGCCCGAGCTACTGTATGCCTCATCATTTCTTGTTCATCGGCAGCCGCATAGCAGACGCATCCGCCAAATTCGTAGGCAAAATCCGCGAAAAACGTAGGTAGCCTCGTACAAAAACAGCGGCGAGCTCATCACCCCACACTTTCAATTTGGCCGACATGTTCTAGCGTGAGAGGAGTCCCTGCCCCACGGAGTCTTTGCCCATGCCCCTCGTCCGCGTCGAAATCAAAAAACACTCTGACCCCACCTTCGCCAAACGCATCGGCGAGCAGATCTACGCCGCCATGCGCAGCACCATCAACGTGCCGGAGCACGACAACTTCCAGATTCTCAACGAGCACGACGGCGAACATTTCATATTCGATCCGCAGTACCTGGGCATCCAGCGCAGCGATCAGTTGGTGATCATCCAGATCACCCTCAATGAAGGGCGGACGCTGGAGCAGAAAAAAGCCCTGTACCAGACCATCGCGCACAGCCTGAACACCCAACTGGGCATTCGCATGGAAGACGTGTTCATCAATCTGGTGGAAGTCAAAAAGGAGAATTGGTCGTTCGGCAACGGCATCGCTCAATACGCCAGTTGACAGCCCTTCGCCGCCGCCAGCATGATCGGCGGCATGAACCTTCGCCCGCTGCACCTCACCCGTACCACCACGACCGCCACCGGCGGGTCGTGGTGTTGCTGCCTGAGATGAATCCAGCGCAGTGAACCCAAGGCCCCGCCAGCAATGGACGGGGCCTTGTTGTTTCTCCCGTCCGTGCGGCTTTTGCAGCCCTCAAGGAGAAACATCATGTCCGCAGCATTGTTGATCATCGATATGCAGGTCGGTCTGTTCCATGGCCCGGAAAAACCCCACGACGGCGAACGTGTGCTCGCCAACATCCAGCAGTTGATCCGCCAGGCACGCCAGCAACACGTGCCGATCTACGCCGTGCGCCACACCGGCCCGACAGGTTCGCCGATTGCCGCCGGCAGCCCCTTCTGGCAATTGCTGCCGGAACTCGATCTGAATGCCAAGTCCGACCATGTATTCGACAAATCCAGACCCAACGCATTCCACGGCACGAATCTGGCGCAGCAGCTCAACGCTGCGCAGATCGACGACCTTTACCTGGTCGGCATGAAGACCCAGTTCTGCATCGACGCCACCTGCCGCGCCGCTGCCGATCAGGGCTTCAAACCGTTGCTGGTGGCCGACGCCCACACTTGCATGGACACCCCCGCATTACCCGCCCACATCATCATCGAGCACCATAACGCCACCCTCGGCGGAGCATTTGCACGGCTGATCAACAGCGCCGACGTGAGCTTCTGACGAAGCGCCCGCGCGCTCCCCGTTTCAGCTCCTACACTGGCTGAAGCGGGGCTGCGGCCACCATTGCCAAACCGCTCTGGAATCAGCACTCTGACACGACTTTCGCGACCACACCGTCATAGATCACAGGAGCCGCGCAATGCCCGCCACCGTTCTGGTACTGGTTGAAACCATCAATGACTATTTGCCGATTCTCGAGCATCAGGGCTTTCATCTGATCCTCGCACCAACCCCTGCCGAACGTGCGCAAGCCATCGCCAGCCACGGCGCACGGATCGACGCGGTGCTGACCCGTGGCCCGCTGGGACTGACCGCTGAGGAAATCGCCGCCCTGCCGGCGCTGAAAATCATCACCGTGATCGGCGCCGGTTATGAACACGTTGACCTGCAGGCTGCCAGCGATCGCGGGATCACCGTGACCAATGGTGCCGGGGTCAACGCTTCGTCGGTGGCCGATCATGCGATGGCGATGCTGTTGGCGCTGGTGCGCGACATTCCGCGCTGCGACGCGGCGGTGCGCCGGGGTGAATGGCCGAAGATCATGCGCCCGTCGCTGGCCAATAAACGCCTGGGCATTCTCGGCCTGGGCGCGGTGGGCATGGCGATTGCCAGGCGTGCTCACCTCGGTTTCGACATGCAGATCAGTTATCACAACCGTCAGTTGCGCAGTGATGTGCCCTATACGTTCTGCTCGACGCCAACCGAACTGGCGCGGGCCTCGGACTTTCTGATCGTCGCCACGCCGGGCGGGATTGGCACCCAGCATCTGGTGACTCGCCCGGTGCTCGACGCCCTTGGCCCGAACGGTTTCATCGTCAACATCGCGCGGGCCAGTGTGATCGCCACCGCTGAGCTGATCAGCGCCCTTGAGCAACGGCGGATTGCCGGCGCCGCACTGGACGTGTTCGATCACGAACCGCAGGTGCCGGATGCGCTGAAAACCCTGAGTAATGTGATTCTCACGCCACACGTCGCCGGCCTGTCACCCGAGGCCACCCAAGGCACGGTGGAACTGGTGGGAAAAAACCTCGTGGCGTTCTTCTCAGGGCAACCGGTGCTGACGCCCATCGCCCTGCCTCCAAGGCTCAACAACCAGCGCGTGCATTGAAAAGAGCCGGCAGCGCCCTGCTGCCGTACCTATTCGAAACGCTGATTATCCTGCAACACGCTAACCTATAAGACCGCTGCGCGCTTGTAGCTGCCCGAGTGCGCCATTAGATTAGCCAATGATGTCTGGCCTCCAAAATAAGCAGAAGGGATAAGCATGGCGCTTACTGACCAGTCCACCCGTATCCGCTCTGGCGAAGAACTCGATGCCAGCCTGATCGATCCGTATCTCAAGGCGCACATTCCGGGCCTGACCGGCACCCCGCAGATCAGCCAGTTCCCCGGCGGTGCGTCGAACCTGACTTACCTTCTGGAGTACCCGCAGCAGGAGTTCGTGCTGCGCCGACCGCCGTTCGGCCACAAGGCCAAATCCGCCCACGACATGGGCCGCGAATTCCGCATCCTCAATCAACTGCGCGACGGTTTCCCCTACTGCCCGAAAGCCTACGTGCACTGCACCGACGAGTCGGTGATCGGTGCCGAGTTCTATGTGATGGAACGGGTCAAGGGCATCATCCTGCGCTCCGACCTGCCGCCAGAACTGGGCCTCGATACGGCCAAGACTGAAGCACTGTGCAAGAGCTTCATCGACCGTTTCGTCGAACTGCACCGGGTTGACTACAACGCCTGCGGTCTCGGCGATCTGGGCAAACCTGAAGGCTATGTCGCCCGCCAGATCAAAGGCTGGAGCGAACGTTACGAAAAAGCCCTGACCCCGGACGCGCCGCATTGGGAGAAAGTCAAAGCCTGGCTCAACGACAAGATGCCGGCCGACCATCCGACCTCAAGCATCGTCCACAACGACTATCGCTTCGACAACGTGATCCTCGACCCGAACAACCCGATGCAGATCATCGGCGTGCTTGACTGGGAACTGACTACCCTCGGCGATCCGCTGATGGACCTGGGCAACACCCTCGCCTACTGGATTCAGGCCGATGATCCGGCACCGGTGCAACTGATGCGCCGCCAGCCGAGCCACGCCCCGGGCATGCTGACCCGCCGCGAATTCGTCGATTACTACGCCGAACGCTCGGGCATCCAGATCGACAATTTCGACTTCTACTACACCTACGGCCTGTTCCGTCTGGCCGGCATCGTGCAGCAGATCTACTACCGCTTCTACCACGGCCAGACCCAGGACAAACGCTTCGCGCAGTTCATTCACATGAACAAACTGCTGGAGCACATGAGCCTGCAGGTCATTGCGAAATCGAGCCTCTGACGGCCCACACCAAGGAACCCTTATGTCCAAGACTCAGTTGTTCGACCTCGACGGCAAAATCGCATTCGTCTCCGGCGCCAGCCGTGGCATCGGTGAAGCCATCGCCAAACTGTTGGCCCAGCAAGGCGCCCACGTGATCGTCTCGAGCCGCAAGCTCGAAGGCTGCCAGCACGTCGCCGACGCGATCATCGCCGCCGGCGGCAAGGCCACCGCGGTGGCCTGCCACATTGGTGAAATGGAACAGATCAGTCAGGTCTTCGCCGGGATCAAGGAACAGTTCGGTCGCCTCGATATTCTGGTGAACAACGCGGCGACCAACCCGCAGTTCTGCAACGTGCTGGACACCGATCTGGGTGCGTTCCAGAAGACTGTCGACGTGAACATCCGTGGTTACTTCTTCATGTCGGTGGAAGCCGGCAAGCTGATGCGCGAAAACGGTGGCGGCAGCATCATCAACGTCGCCTCGATCAACGGGATTTCACCGGGCGTGTTCCAAGGCATCTACTCGGTGACCAAGGCCGCCGTGATCAACATGACCAAAGTCTTCGCCAAGGAATGCGCGCAATTCGGCATCCGCTGCAACGCCTTGCTGCCGGGCCTGACCGACACCAAATTCGCTTCGGCCTTGGTGAAGAATGACGCGATCCTCAAGCAGGCACTGACGCAGATCCCGCTCAAGCGCGTGGCCGATCCGAGTGAAATGGCCGGGGCGGTTTTGTATCTGGCGAGTGATGCGTCGAGCTACACCACCGGGGTTTCGCTGAATGTGGATGGTGGGTTCCTGTCCTGATCTCTCTGACAAATGATTAACCCTGTGGGAGCGGGCTTGCTCGCGAAGTCGGAGTGTCAGGCAGCATTGCCTTGAATGACACACCGCATTCGCGAGCAAGCCCGCTCCCACAGGGGTTATCCGTAAGACAGTGACTTTGGGTAATGGCCTGACAAAGTGCACCGGCAAGCACCCCTACAGCACTACTGCGTGACACACCGGGTGGTGGTGATATGCCGGGTGACCTGCTCGTCAACATACATATCGCCCGACACCTGAGTGTTTTCCAGAGTCTGACAGGTACGCACCGGCGGTGGTGGCGGTGCAGCAGGAGGCGGTGGCGGAGGACTGGCGCAGCCGCTCAATAGCGCGATAGAGAAAGCCAGCGACAACGGCAGATACACGTGTTTCCCAGGATTATTCATAGGACGACCCGCGATGAATGGAAGAGCCACTTCCGCAATCGCGCACGAATACTGCGGATGACGGAATACCTGACCACTCATTCTTTATAGCCGACCACCCTGTAAGCGCCAGTGAAATGGAGGGGGGATAAGGGAATTGGCTGTCGATTTTGCGGGGAGTAACTCTGTGTGGGAGGGGTACATCAACAAGATTTTTTTGACTGGAAGGTCGCCATCGCTGCAAGCCAGCTCCCACAGGGGTTGAGTATTCCTGACTGAAATGGGTCAGCTGTCAGGCCGCCTTCGCGAGCAAGCCCGCTCCCACAGTTGGAATGGGTTTGTTCAGTTGTAAATGGGTCGGCTGTCAGGCCGCCATCGCCAGCAGGCTGGCTCCTGCAATTCAGAGAGCGAGCCCCCATGCGGCGAAGCCGCCCCACTCAACACAATGAGCGTTAGCTCGAGTACCGCTTTTGATCTGAGGGCCCGTCGGCAGGCTGAGTGGAGGGATTTGTCCGGGGGTGGGAGCGCAGCGATCGTTTGGCGCAGCCAAACACAGCGAGAGGAGGTGCAGCGAAGCAAACCGTAGGCGCTGCCCCCCGGATGAATCCCGCAGCGAAGGAACCCGAGCCCAGGCGAGGGCCGAACGTCAGGGTAAAGCCTTTTTGGTTACTTTTTCGGCGTCTGGAAAAAGTGACCCGCCGTCAGGGCGGAACCCTAAGCAGCCATAACCGCAGCAACGGATATACACCCAAAACAAACCAACACCAAAACCCTAGGCCATATCCGGATCCCGAGCAGCCCGCAAAGAATTGCTCTCCAACTCATACCGCAACTCATCAACCAACGCCGCCACAGCCTCCGGCGTACGCAACGCATTGAGCTTCAACCCACTGATCACCAGATCCACCTGCCCCGAATCCGGGTGATACAACTTCACCGTCAGCGAATGATCCCCATCCACTGAACACTCGCACGCCAAGGGCGAAAAACTCTGTTCGAGGCTGGCGCGCAACTGCGCAAGATTCATCATGGAGCCTGTTCCTTTAGCTGTTTCGAAGGGAGACGATCCCAAGCCAACAGGCTCGTATCGCACCCCAACAGACTAAGAACTGCCCTATCTCACCAGAACCTGCATTTGCACCGCATCAGCTAGTGCATTTGCACCTACCGCTGCCCCTTCGCGCCGCGCTCGCCAGAAAACAGACCACGCTCCCGCGCCCAGACAATCGCCTCGCTGCGACTGTGTACATCAAGCTTGGAATACACGGTCGCCACATGATTGCGCACGGTGTTCGGCGCGAGTTTCAGGCGGGCGGCAATCTCCTTGTCAGCCAGCCCTTCGCAGATCAGTCCCAGCACGTCGCGCTCACGCGCCGTCAGGTCAGTGAACGACACGCTCGGCAGTTGCGGCGAGTTGACCTTCTTCACATTGGCCAGTTTTTCGATCAGCGTCCGGCTGAACCACGAAGCGTCTTTCATCACCTCTTCAATCGCCGCCACCAGCTCCAGCTCGGTGCGCTTGCGTTCGGTGATGTCCATCAGCACCAGCAGATAGCACGGCGTGTCCTGAATATTCACGGTGTCGGCAGACACCGCGCACTCCAGCAGATCCGCGTCCTTCTTGCGCACCCGCACATCGACCCGATCCACTCGTCCGCTTTTCGCCAGGGCGGTCAGCAGTCGGGTCCGCGCACCATCGTCGTCAATGAAATTGAGCTGCGTCACGGTTTTGCCGACGACGTCGTCACTCTCGTACGCCAGGGTGTCGAGGAACGCCTGATTGACATCGATCACTTGCTGTTCGTCGGCGGTACAGATCAGAATCGGCACCGGAGTCAGGCGGAACGCCTTGGCGAAGCGCTCTTCGCTCTGACGCAGCGCCACCTCGGCCTTGTGGCGCAGCTCCATGTCGACAAAGGAAAACAGCATGCAATCCTCATCATTGAGCACCAACGGTTGCCCGGCAACGATCACTTGCTTGCTGCCGCCATCGGGCAGGCGCAGTTGAGCCTGCATCTGCGGAATGGTCGCCACATCGCGCAGGCGCTGGATCGCCAGATCCTTTTTTTCGGCCTGTTCGAAGATGTCGATTTCATAGGCCGAGGTGCCGATCACCTGCTCGCGGGTGTAACCGGTCATCTCCAGAAACCCCGGATTGACCTTGATGTAGCGCAAATCGCTGAGGCGGCAGATCACCGCCGGCGCCGGGTTGGCATTGAAGGTCTTTTCGAAGCGCTGCTCGGCGTTGGCCCAATCGGTGACGTCGCTCATGATCAGCACCAGTGACTCCGGCTGCCCTTCGCGGTCGGTCAGCACCATGCTGCGCACACTGTGCACCCAGACCCGTTCCGGGTCATCCACGGCATGCATCTCGATCAGTAGGTCGCTGAACACTTCACAGCGCGCGACGCGGCTGATCGGATAGTTCTCGGGCGGCAACAGATGATTGTTGCGATACCGCAGAGTGAAGCGCTTGGCATACTCGTCGGCATTAGTGCCCAGCTCACCGATCCGGCTGACACCGTGCATCGCCAGCGCCGCCTCATTGGCCCAGAGGATGCTCTGATCGAGCTCCAGCAGAATCACCCCGTCGGACAGCCCAGCAATGATCTGCTGCAGCTGGCGACGGTTGGTTTCAGTGGTCAGGACTTCCTGGCTCATTGGATCTCCACAGGGAATTCGCGTGTGAAGATTACGACCGCAGGCGTTCGTGATCGTGCCGAACACTTCAACAACACCACAAATCCCTGTAGGAGTGAGCCTGCTCGCGATAGCGGTCTGTCAGCCACATCAACGCTGACTGACACACTGCTATCGCGAGCAGGCTCACTCCTACAGGGGATCAATGGTGATCTGAAGATTCCACCAACTCCCGCAACGTATCGAGAAACAGCTTGAGCACCGGCGAGGCATCATCCGCCCGGTAAGTCGCATACAACGGCACCTCCGGCAGCGCCGGTGTCAGCTTGCGAAACACCAACCCCGCCGGGGCCAACTGCTCGATAGAAGCAGGTAGCAGCGCCACCCCGAAACCGGCGCGCACCAGACTGAGCAAGGTCTGCACCTCGATCACCTGCTGGCGAATCTGCGGGGTGAATCCGGCCTGAATGCAGCACTGATAAAGGAAGTTGGCGAACCGCGACTGCTTCAGTTCCAGCGCGACAAACGGCTCCTGCGCCAGATCCGCTGGCGCCAGCACTTCGCGCCTGGCCAGCGGATGATCAGCCGGCATCACCACATGAATCGGCTCGTAGATCAGCAGTTCATTGCGCAACAGCGGATCGTCATAACCGACGCGGAACACGCAGGCGTCGATACGCTTTTCCTTCAACGCCTTGACCTGCGCCGCCGGGGTCATTTCATGCAGGCGCCAGTTCACCTGCGGATAGCGCTCACGAAACAGGTGCAGGGCTCTGGGCAGCACGCCGACCATCACCGAGCTGATCATGCCGATTTCCAGCTCGCCAAGCTGCCCGCGCCCGGTCTGGCGCGTCAGATCCAGCGCCCGTTCCAGTTGTTCGAACACCAGCGGCGCCTGCTCCTTGAGCATCTGCCCCGCCGCTGTCAGTTCGACCCGGTGGTGACTGCGCTCGAACAACGGCGTGCCCAGCTCCTCCTCCAGCAGGCGAATCTGCTGGCTCAGCGGCTGCTGGCAGATGTGCAGGCGCTCGGCGGCCCGGCCGAAATGCAGCTCATCGGCCAGGGCCATGAAGTACCGCAGCAGACGCAGGTCCATGGCGGCTTACCCCAGACTCAGCGGTGTCGAACGCTGGCGCACGCCGGTCAGCGCAAACAAGGCGTTGGCAATCGCGGGTGCCACCGACGGACTGCCCAACTCGCCTACGCCACCGGGCTTGCCCGGCTCGCCATCCAGCACCACGATGTCGGTGGCCGGCATGTCCGACATCCGGGTCACGCGGTAGTCGTGGAAATTGCTCTGCACCACCCTGCCCTGTTGAATGTCGAGGCGATCAAACAACGCATGACCAAGACCCCACATCAAGCCGCCGTAGATCTGCTCCTCGACCCCGCCGGGCGAAACCGCCAGACCGCAATCGACCACACAGGTCAACTTCTCGACTTTCGGTTTGCCATCGACCATCGCGACCCGCGCCACCACCGCAATAAAACTGCTGTAACCCTGATGGGTCGCAATCCCCAGCGCAGTGCCCGGAGGTAACGGCTGGCCCCATCCGGCGCGTTCGGCAGCCTGTTTCAGCACCGCCACATGCCGTGGCCGCTCCTGCATGTTGGCCAGACGGAACGCCAGCGGATCCGCGCCTGCCGCATGGGCCAGTTCGTCCATGAAACTCTCGACGGCAAACACATTGGGAATAAAGCTCACCGAGCGATACCAGCCGCTGGGCACATGGCTTTCGTGCTTGACCCAGTTCAGCTCCAGATGCGGCGGACGGTAGGCGAAGTCCCACGCGGTGATCGCTTCGGTGGTGCTGTAATCCATGTGATCCGGGCGTTCGAAATAGCCCGGCTCCCACTGCTCCGGCGAGGCCGGTGACACCGCGTGCAGTTGCAGTGCGTTGAGTTTGCCTTGGGCATCCAGCGCGCCTCTGACCCGGTGCAGCGTCGCCGGGTGATTGAACAGTGCGTGCATCTCGTCTTCGCGGCTGTTGAGCAACTTCACCGGCACGCCGGTGTGTTGCGCCAGATACGCCACCTCGAACAACCAGTATTTGGCCTCCCGCGCGCCGAAGCTGCCGCCGGACACCAGCTCATTGATGGTGACCTTGTCCTTGGCGATCCCGCACACGGTTTGCGCGGCTTCCAGCGCCGAGGACGGCACCTGCACGCCGCCCCAATAAGTGATCGCCTTGTCCCGCACGTGCGCGGTAATGCAGATCGGCTCGAGCGGGTTCTGCACCTTGTACGGCATGCGGTAATCGGCTTCGAGCAGTTGCGCCGCGTGCGGCCATTGCGCGCCGACATCGCCATGCGTCATGACTTTGATGATTTGACTGTTCGGGTCGGAAATAGCGGCAGCCTGGGCGTTGGCCAGTTCCGCGCTGTCGAACCCGGCCAGCGGCGAATCACTCCATTTGATCTCCAGCACTTTGCGCCCCTGCTGCGCCGCCCAGAACGTGTCGGCCAGCACCGCGACGCCTTCCAGATTGCCGCCGAGCACGTCCGGGCGCCCGGGGATTGCAAGCACCTGGCGCACGCCCGGCACCTGCAATGCCGCCGCCGAATCCACGCTGACGACTTTCGCCCCGACCACCGGCGCGCGCTGAATCACCGCCACCAGCATCCCCGGCAACTGCACGTCGATGCTGTACTTGAAGCGCCCGCAGACCTTGGCCGTGGCATCGCGTTTGTGCCGCAGTTTGCCGATGTATTTGAACTGCGTCGGATCCTTCAGCGTGACACTGGCCGGCGCCGGCAAATGCGCCGCCACGCCGACCAGTTCGCCGTAGCCGAGGCTGCGTTTGCTGGGCAGATGAACCACCCGACCTTCTTCGGTGCTGCAGCTGTCGGGGCTGACTTTCCATTGCTGCGCTGCCGCCGTGATCAGCAGCGCCCGCGCCTTGGCCCCGGCCATACGCAGGCGCTCGTATTCGAGAGACACACTGGTGCTGCCGCCGGTGGAGAAGACTTTCCAGACCGGGTGAATGTAGGTCTCGAAGAACGGATCTTCCGGGGTGATCACCTGCACGGTCATCGGGTTCACATCCAGCTCTTCGGCCACACACGCGGCCAACGCCGTTTGCGTGCCGGTGCCGGAATCGTGTTTGTGCACCACCAGTTTCACTGTGCCGTCGGGGAAGATCCGCACCCAGGCGTTGGGCCCGAATTCGGTGGCCGGCGCCGGAGCTTTCGGGTCGCTGGCGGCGCTGCCGGAGGGCAGATACAAGGCAATCGCCAGGCCCGAAGCCACCGTCGCCGCTTGCTTGAGAAACACCCGCCGTGACGGTTCGAGCAAGGTGTCGGCGCGCAGGCTCATCACGCCTCCTTCGGCGCGTTCGCCGCACGTTTGATCGCTTTATTGATCCGCCCGTAAGTGCCGCAACGGCAGATATTCCCCGACATCGCATTGCGGATCGAATCGTCAGTCACCGCCGCGCCGGTGTTGAGCAGCGCCGCGGCGGACATGATCTGCCCGGATTGACAGTAGCCGCATTGCGGCACATCTTCGGCGACCCAGGCCAGTTGCAGCGGATGGCTTTCGTTTGGCGACAGGCCTTCGATGGTGGTGATGCTGTGGCCCGCGACGGCGGCCAGCGGCAACTGGCAGGAACGCACCGCGACACCGTCCAGATGCACGGTGCAGGCACCGCACAGGCCCATGCCGCAGCCGAATTTGGTGCCGGTGAGTTTCAGTTGATCACGCAGTACCCATAACAAGGGCATGGAGGGGGACGCCTCATCCAGCTCGCGTCGTTCGCCGTTAACCGTGAATGCGATCATTGTAAGGCTCCAAAAGAGCGGCCCGTCTTTGTGCGGGCCTGGTGACCGATTATTGGAAGCCCACGCAACACGCGGCCAGCGACGATTTCTGCCAACCGGTGTAAGCAGGACTAACAACATGTACAAGCGATACCCGTCGGTGCAGTCCATGAGCGCGTTCATCCAAGCGGCGCGCAGCGGCAGTTTTTCCAGCGCGGCGCGCAAGCTCGACCTGACCCACAGTGCGATCAGCCAGCAGATTCGCGCACTGGAAGATTTCATCGGTCAGCCGTTGTTCGTACGTGAGGGCGGCGGCAGCAACCTCACCGATGCCGGGCAGTTGTTTGCCAGCGTGCTAGCGGACGGGCTGGCGCAGATCGACCGGGCCCTGTCCTCGGTGAAAAACCGCAGCGTGGCGCAGCGCCTGACCCTGGACGTCGACAGTGAACTGGCGCAGAGCTGGCTCAATCCGCGCCTGCCGGAGTTGCTCGACGGACTTCCGGATTACGAGGTGACGCTGCTGTCGATGCCGCGCAGTGATCGCAGCACGTTTGAGCGGGTCGATCTGGCGTTGCGTTACGGCTATGGCGATTGGGATGACTGCGAGATGACGCAGATCTGCGGCGACCGGGTGCTGGCGGTGGCTTCACCGGCGCTGCTTGAGCGCTATGGTTTGCAGGTGCCGTTGAGCCCGGCGCAGATTCTTGAATTGCCGCTGTTGGGCTATACGCGGCGCTCGTGGATACCGTGGCTGGATGCGGCCGGAATGCCCCCGGTAGAGCCAGCGGCGCGGGTGATTTTCGATAATGCAGCGAACCTGATTGCGGCTGCCGAAGCCGGGGTTGGTGCCGGGCTGGTACGCGGCTTACTCGCCGCCGATGCGTTGCGCAATGGGCGGCTGGTGGCGTTGAACGAGGCGCAGATTGCTGCGCATTACAACCTGTATGCGGTTTGGCCGCATGGGCAGGCCGAGCGGGTGGCGCCGGTGGTTGAGGTGATCCGGCAGTTGGCTTTGCGTACGCAACACTGACGCCTTCGCGAGCAGGCTCACTCCTACAATTGGAATGTGCCCCCCCTGTAGGAGTGAGCCTGCTCGCGATAGCGCCGGCACAGTCTCCACAAATGTAAAACCAAAACCATATCGCCCAAGTATCACCACCGCGCCCAATTAATATTGTACGAACCCCTCCCCCCTTTCCAATACTCGCCCTCAGCAACCACCCACCCGGGCCGGATGCGAACAGGCGAGGGAATGCGCGAGTGCTGCGCATAGAAATGGCCGATAGCCCGGGGCGTGGATGCCGAGAGCCGCAAGGCTCCCTTCCCCGCTATCAGGAGATCGACTTCAATGATCATCGATATCAGCTGCTATCCCACGGATCTCGTGGACCTCGCCTGGAGGCATGACGGTGACCCGTTCACCGGCGAGCGTTTGCTGGAGATGATGGATGGCCCGTACATGGTCAACGGCAAACCTCGCCGGATCGACAAAGCCTTCATCCAGCCGCCGCAGGGCAACACCATTTACACCTGGACCGACGGCGAACTCTCGGGCCGTGAATCCATCGACGCCTACATGGCCTACACCCTGAAAATGGTGCAGACCTACCCGGATCGTTTCATCGGCTGCTTCGTCTACAACCCGCGCTGCGGTGTGGAAAACGGCGTCGAGGCGATCGAGCGCTACGTCAAGGAGCACGGTTTCAAGATGGTGCAGATGCAGGCCAATATGCACGCCTACCGGCCTGATCGTGCACTGGACTGGGTGCGCCCGTGCTTCGAGAAATGCGCCGAACTGGGCATCCCGGTCAAGCTGCACACTGGCGACGGGCCGTACAGCATCCCCTCGGAATGGGTGCCGATGATCAAGGAATTCCCCAACGTGAATTTCATCATGGCCCACTTCGGCGTGCAGACCGGCGGGGTCTACGTATTCGAACCGATGCAATGGGCGATGGAACTGCCCAACGTCTATTGCGAATCCGGCTGGTGCCTGCAATCGCGGATCGTCGAGTTCGCCAAGGTCTTACCGACGCACAAGATCCTGTTCGGCACCGACACCCCGCCGAACGAACCGGGCATGTGGCTGCGCCTGCTCGAAGTGTTGTGCCACGAGCCGCCGCAGGGCCTGAACCTCGACGAGGACACCCTCGAAGAATATCTGGGCAACAACACCGCGCGGATGATCGGCCTCGAACCGACCCCGCCGCCGCGTTCCGTTTCCGAAGCAGAGGCGCAACTCAAGCGCCCCGTCACCACGCAACTGGCCAGGAGCTGAACCGATGATCATCGACACCCATCTGCACCCCACCAATCTGGTCGACGAGGCCTGGCGCCACACCGGCGAACCGTTCACCGGCGAGCGCATGCTCAAACTGATGGACGGCCCGTACATGATCAACGGCAAACCGCGCCGCATCGACATGGGTTTCATCCAGCCGCCACCGGGCAACACCGGTTATCGCGACGGTAACCGCCGGGGCCGCGAGGGCGTGCGCGACTACATGTCGTATGTCGCCGAACTCTGTGTGAAGTACCCGGATCGCTTCATCGGCAACTTCAACTTCAACCCGCGCTGGGGACCGGAAAACGGTGCGGCGGAGCTGGAATTCCACATCAAGGAATACGGCTTCAAGATGCTCAAGCTGCACGCCAACATGCACGGCTATCGCCCGGATCGGGCGCTGGACTGGTTGCGCCCGGCAATGAAAGTCTGCGCCAAGTACAACATCGTGGTGCTGATCCATACCGGCGACGGCCCGTACACCATTCCGACAATGTTCTACCCGATCATCCGTGAGTTCCCGATGGTCAATTTCATCATCGGCCACTTCGGCATCCAGACCGGCGGCAACTACTCGTTCGAGGCGTTCTGGATGGCGATGGACACGCCGAACGTGTACTGCGAATCGGGTTGGTGCTTCCAGTCGCGGATCGTCGAATTCGCCAAGGAGCTGCCGCGCAACAAGATCGTGTTCGGCACCGACTCGCCGCCGAACGAACCGGGCATGTGGCTGCGCGAACTGGAGGTGTTGTGCTCACCGGCACCGCAAGGTCTGGGCATCGATGAGGATCATCTGGAGGACTACCTGGGCAACAACATCGCCCGTTTGTGCGGGATCGAGCCGACGCCACCGCCGAAGGATCTGGTTGAGGCGGATATTCGCCTGACCACCACGTACTTGTAGCCACACACAACCCATGTGGGAGCGGGCTTGCTCGCGAAAGCGGTGCGTCATTCAACAATGAAGGTGGCTGATCCACCGCATTCGCGAGCAAGCCCGCTCCCACATTGGGGCCGTGTTACGACAGTTACACAGCGACTTTACAGGCACGAAGATGACCCGGCGTTCCCTCGACCGGCAGGCCAACGGCTGCTCGATCGAACGCCCTCTCACCCCTGCGTGCCTGCTTTTTACGAGGTGAAACCATGACCCGTTCGACGCTCGGCGATTCTCAGGATTTTCACGTGTTCATCGACGCCTATCGCCGTGAGTACCCGGACGATGTGCTGACCATCACCCAATCTATTTCTGCCGATCAGGACATCACCGCCCTGGTCGATGCCCTCGCCGCACAGGGTCGCGATCCGTTGCTGATCTGCGAGAACGTCTGCGGCCTCAAGGTAACGGTGGCAACTAACCTGTTCGCCTCCCGCACCCGCATTGCCCGGTTGTTCGATGTCACCCCGGCACAACTGCACGAAACCTTTCAGCGCCGCGCCAACCAGCCCATCGCCCCGCGCTACGTGGAAAGCGGCCCGGTGCTCGATGAAGTGTTCGAAGGCGAAGCCGTGGATCTGGCGCTGCTGCCGATGCTCAAGCACTTCGACAGCGATCGCGGGCCGTACATCACCAACGCGATCATCATCGCCGAGGACCCGCTGACCGGCATTGCCAACATGAGTTATCACCGCTCGATGCGCCACGCCCGCCAGTCCCTGGCGACCAGCCTGCACTCGCGCGGACACCTGTGGCGGATGCTGCAGACCGCCCGTGAGCGCGGCGAAGAATTGCGCGTGGCAATGGTGGTCGGCGCGCATCCGTTGTTCATGCTCGCGGCGGCAGCGCGTTTACCCTACGGCAGCGATGAACGTGCCGTCGCCGGTGGCCTGTTCGGCGCGCCGCTGGAGCTGGTGAAAACCCCGCGCTATGGCATCGGCGTACCGGCTTACGCCGAATTTGTCCTGGAAGGCGCCATCGACCCGACGGCCTACGCCGAGGAAGGCCCGTTCGGCGAGTTCAGCGGTTACTCCTCGGATCGCTCGACCAACAACGTGCTGCGCGTCGACACCCTGCTGCGGCGCAAGGACGCCTGGCTGGTGGACGTGATGGGCGGCCGCTACGCCGAGCATCTGACCCTCGCCCGGCTGCCGCGCGAAGCGGAAATGAGCGAGAAGCTCAAGGCGCGTTTCCCCGCCGTCACCGCCGTGCATTATCCGAACTCCGGCACCCACTTTCATTGCTACGTGGCGCTGGATCAAAGCCGCGACGGCGAGGCGCGGCAGATCATGCTGGCCCTGCTCGGCTGGGATCCGTATCTGAAAAACGTGATCGCGGTGGACAGCGATATCGACATCACTGACGACAGCCAGGTGTTGTGGGCGCTGGCCACGCATTTCCAGCCGCATCTGGATATTTTCGTGATCGATGGCTTGCCCGGCAGCCCGCTGGATCCGTCGTCCTCGGTCAACGGCACCACTTCGCGCATGGGCCTGGACGCCACCCGTGGCTCGGGCTTCGACGGGATCAAGGCGCAGCTCGATCAGGACGTGCTCGAACGTGCCCGGCAACTGCTCAAAGGGCTGGCATCGTGAACCGCCAGCGGCTGGTGGTCGGCATCAGCGGCGCGTCCGGCTTCATCTACGGCGTG
Organism: Pseudomonas sp. AM14(2022); assembly: GCF_036346455.1. Taxonomy (NCBI): domain Bacteria; kingdom Pseudomonadati; phylum Pseudomonadota; class Gammaproteobacteria; order Pseudomonadales; family Pseudomonadaceae; genus Pseudomonas; species Pseudomonas sp. AM14(2022). The sequence goes on along the minus strand of NZ_JAOTNY010000009.1, from coordinate 20,106 downwards.
CGCCTGCTGCAATTGCTCGCCGAGCTGAACATCGAAAGCCACCTGATCATCAGCCGCGCGGCACTGCTGACCATGGCCCACGAGACCGATTACAAACTGGCCGATGTCACTGCGCTTGCCAGCCACTACCACCGCGCCGATGACGTCGCGGCCGGGATCGCCAGCGGTTCGTTTCGCTGCCTGGGCATGGTGGTCGCGCCGTGTTCGATGCGCACCCTGGCGGAGATCGCCACCGGCACGTCTTCCGGGCTGATCGGTCGCGCCGCCGACGTCACCCTCAAGGAACGCCGCACCCTGGTGCTGATGGCCCGCGAAACGCCGCTGACCCTCGCCCACCTGCGCAACATGACCGCCGTCACCGAGATGGGCGGAATCATCACCCCGCCGGTGCCGGCGTTCTACGCCCGGCCCGAAAGCCTGGCGCAGATGGTCGATCACAGCCTCGGCCGGGCGCTCGACCTGTTCGGCCTCGATGCCGGCGTTGCCACCCGCTGGAGAGAACAGAAATCCCCCTGTAGGAGTGAGCCTGCTCGCGATGGAGGAATGTCTGTGAAGTAATTCTCAGCTGACATACCGCCATCGCGAGCAGGCTCACTCCTACAAAAAAGCAACACAACCCGAATTCAATGTGCACCGGTCAATCAGTACAAAGGAGCCTTCATATGAACACCCCCTTCAACGCCCCAACCCCCAACACCAAAATCCCCGTGACCATCCTCACCGGCTTCCTCGGTGCCGGCAAAACCACCCTGCTCAACTACATCCTCAAGGAAAACCACGGGCGCAAGATCGCCGTGATCGAAAACGAGTTCGGCGAGGTCGGCATCGACGGCGATCTGGTGCTCAGCTCCGAGACCGAAGAGATCTACGAAATGGTCAACGGCTGCGTGTGCTGCACCGCCGAGGTACGCGAGGATCTGGTACGCATCGTCCGCGAGCTGGTGGCGCGTCCGGTGCGCCTCGATCACATCCTGATCGAGACCAGCGGGCTGGCCGATCCGTACCCGGTGGCGCAGAGCTTTTTCATCAATGACCCGATTGCCGAAGAAGTCGAACTCGACGCGATCGTGACCATGGTCGACGCCAGGCACATCGCCCAGCACCTGGAGGATCTGCAACTAGATGGCGTCGACAATCAGGCGGTGGATCAGATCGTCTGCGCCGACCGCATCGTCATCAACAAGGTCGATCTGGTCAGCCCTGAAGAGGTGGACATTCTGCGCGGCAAGATCCGTGGTTTGAACGCCACCGCAGATCTGGTGACCTCCACCCATGCGCAGATCGACCTGACGAAAATCCTCGGCATCGGTGCGTTCGAGTGCACGCAGAAGCTTATGGAAATCGGCGCGGAACCTGAGCATCACGACCATGACCACCAGCATGAATCAGAAGACCACGAACACGACCCGAGCGTGTCATCGGTGGGCATCGCCGTCGACGGCGCGGTCAATCTGATGGCGTTCCACCGCTGGATCAGCGAACTGCGCTCGTCCCAGGCCGACAACCTGTACCGCATGAAGGGCGTGCTCGCCGTGGCCAACGAAGACCAGCGCTACGTGCTGCAAGGCGTGCACAGCCTGGTGGAGTTTCGCGCCTCGACCGCATGGGGCACGGAGCCCCGTTCGAGCAAGATCGTGTTCATCGGCCGCGACCTGGACCGCGCGGCGCTGAACCAGGGCTTTGCCGCCTGCCTGGCAGGCTGAACAAGGCATCGGAGCCGGTGGATGGCGGCTTCGCAGCACGAATGACTGAAACCACTCAATTGACGGTGACACCGAACCTGTGGCGAGGGAGCTTGCTCCCGCTGGGTCGCGAAGCGGCCCCTGAAAAGCATGGGCCTGCTGCGCAGTCCAGCGGGAGCAAGCTCCCTCGCCACAGGTGTCTCATCACGGCGTCAATCAATTGATCGGCATCAGACGAATACCCCTCTCTACCGCATAAAAACAGCCAGAGGTGATTCCCCATGTCGTCAGCCACTCCTTCCTCCACCGTGCACCCCGTCGACCGCGTCCTGCCGGTGCGACAGATGCTCACCCTCGGCCTGCAACACATGGCCGTCTCGTACATCGGCGCCATCGCCGTGCCGTTGATCGTCGCCAGTGCCCTGAAGATGTCCCACGCCGATACCGTGGTGCTGATCAGCACCACGCTGTTCTGCTCCGGCATCGCCACCCTTTTGCAAACCGTCGGTTTCTGGAAATTCGGCGTGCGTCTGCCGATTCTGCAAGGCGTGGCGTTCAGCAGCGTCGGCCCGGTGATCGCCATCGGCAGCAACCCCGAAGTGGGCTTCGCCGGAGTCTGCGGCGCGGTGATCGGCGCCGGGATTTTCACCCTGCTGATGGCGCCGTTCGTGGGCCGATTACGGCGGTTTTTCCCGCCGGTAGTCACCGGTTGCATCGTCACAGTGATCGGTTTGCAGCTGTTCCCGATCGCCTATGAATGGGTCGGTGGAGGTCGCAACGCGAGCAACTTCGGCGCCCCGGCATTTCTCGCGGTGGCGGTGGTGGTGCTGCTGACCATTCTGCTGGTCAATCGCTATGGCAGTCCGCTGCTGCGCAACATGGCGGTGCTGGTGGGCATGCTGGTCGGATCCGGTCTGGCTTACGGTCTGGGCATGGGCAATTTCCACAGCGTCGAAGAGGCGCCGTGGCTGACCGTGCCCTACCCGTTCTACTTCGGCCTGCCGACGTTCAGCCTGATCCCCATCGCGACCATGGTGGTGGTGATGATCGTGCAGATGGTCGAGTCGATGGGGTTGTTCGTGGCCATCGGCGACATCGTCGACAAACCGGTGGAAGACCAGCAAGTGGTCAATGGCCTGCGCGCCAATGGCCTGGCCAGCACCATCGCCGGGATGTTCGCTGCTTTCCCGTTCATTGCCTTCATGGAAAACGTCGGTCTGGTGATCCTGACCGGCGTGCGCAGCCGTTGGGTGGTCGCCGTCAGTGGCCTGTTGATGTGTTCGATTGCGCTGGTACCCAAGGCTGGGGCGATCATCGCGTCGATGCCGACCGCGGCGCTGGGCGGTGCCGGCATTGCCATGTTCGGCGTGGTCGCGGCGGCGGGCATTCAGACCCTGGCCAAGGTCGATTACGAGCGCAATCGCTACAACGTATTGATCGTCGGTTTCACCATCGCCGCCGCGCTGGTACCGGTGCTCGCGCCCACCCTGTTCAAACAAATGCCCGAGTGGTCACAGCCGTTCCTGCACAGCAGCGTGGTCATCGCCTGCCTGGTGTCGGTGCTGCTCAACGCGGCGCTCAACGGCGTCAGCGTGCCAGAAACCACACCCGGCAAATCCGCCTCGCACATTCTCTGACTGGAGCCTGCCCATGACTCGACTTCAAAACATCCTGATCAAAAACCCGCTGGCGGTGATGACCGGCCTGCGCGGCCCGCGTGCCCGGGCCGGTGCGGTGGACATTCGCGTGGTCAACGGCCGCATCGCCGAAATGGCCGCCGACCTGGAGCCGCAACCGGGCGAGCGAGTGCTCGATGCACGCAACTGCGTGGTCTATCCGGGCTGGATCAACACCCACCATCACCTGTTCCAGAACCTGCTCAAAGCCGTGCCCGAAGGTTTGAATCAGGATCTGCAAGGCTGGCTGGCGAGCGTGCCCTACCCAAGGTTGAACCGCTTTACCCCGCAACTGGCGCGGATCGCCGCTCGGCTGGGCATGGTCGAGTTGCTGCTGTCCGGGGTGACGACCTGCGCCGATCATCACTATCTCTATCACGCCCACGGCACAACCGAGACCGGGGATCTGCTGTTCGATCTGGCCGATGAGTTCGGCCTGCGCTTTGTGCTGTGTCGCGGTGGCGCACTGGAGTCCGCCAGCGCCCACCCGGGCTTCTCGAAAACCGCGCTGCAACCGGAAAGCCTCGAACAAATGGTCGGCGACATCGAACGGCTGAAATCGCTGTATCACCAGGACACCCCGGACGCCCTGCGCCGGGTGGTCGTCGCACCCACCACGCCAACCTTTTCGCTGCCGCCGACCCTGCTGCGCGAACTGGCGCACACCGCGCGCGGCCTCGGTTTGCGTCTGCACACGCACCTGTCGGAAACGCAGAACTACGTGAATTTCTGCCGCGAGAAATATAACTGCCTGCCGGTGGAGTTCGTCGCCGAACACGAATGGCTCGGCCCCGACGTGTGGTTCGCCCACGCCGTGCACCTGCAACCCGGCGAAATCCGCATGCTCGCCCAGACCGGCAGCGGCATCTCACACTGCCCGGTAAGCAACGCGCGCCTGGGCAGCGGCGTCGCGCCGGTGCCGCAAATGTATGAGGCCGGCGTGCCGATCTCCCTCGGCGTCGACGGCGTCGCGTCCAACGAATCCGGAAGCATGGTCGGCGAAGCCAACACCGCATGGCTGATCCACCGCGCCGCACAAGGCGCCTCGGCGACCACTGCCGAAGACGTGATCCACTGGGGCACGGCGGGCGGTGCACAGGTATTGGGACTGGGCGCGGTCGGTACGCTGGAGGTCGGGCAAGCGGCGGATCTGGTGATCTACAGCCTTGATCATCCACGGTTCTTCGGCTTCCACGATTGCGCGGTTGCACCGGTCGTCGCGGGGGAACCGATCAGCGTGAAATACAGCCTGGTGGGCGGCCGGATCGTGGTCGATAACGGCGTGATTCCGGGGCTGGATATCGAACGGATGCGCGCCGAAGCATGGGAAGGTGTGCAGGCGATGATGAATATCGAGGATTGACCCGCAGGCGATGCAAAACCTGTAGGAGTGAGCCTGCTCGCGATAGCGATGTGTCAGCTGACATTTGCGCTACTGACGCACCGCTATCGCGAGCAGGCTCACTCCTACAGGGAACAACGGCGTATTCGCAGATTCGGGGTTTCTCGACTAAGGTTACCCCCTCATCGGATTGAGCCCCTGCCAGCTTCACCGGGCTCTTGATCAAGGAGAGACTGATGACGTCGCGTCGCAACATCGAACAGACTTATCGCACCTGGTCCAGCCCGATTCTGCTGGAACTGAAAAAGCGCGAACACCAAATGGCGCCGGTCGAGCGTCAGGCGCTGGAGAATGTGCTGGTAGAACGACGGTTGCTGGATATCGGCAATCCAAATGGAAGTGATCGCCGCCAAGGGGGCGCGAACAAAAACGAGCGTCCCGGCTGATCACTTAAAAAAACCTGTGGGAACTGCTCCCACAGGTCACGCCGCGTTTTCAGGCCGCGCGCTGCCCCTCCGCCACCATCGCCGAAGCCGCCAGCATCGCCCGCAACAACACCGCACACCCGGCCGCCAGATCGTCCGGCGCGGCATTCTCGATTTCGTTGTGGCTGATCCCGCCTTCGCACGGCACGAAGATCATCCCGGCCGGGCCGAGTTCGGCAAGGAAGATGGCGTCATGCCCCGCGCCACTGACGATGTCCATGTGTGACAGGCCCAGGCCTTGCGCCGCACCGCGCACGGCTTCGACGCAACCCTTCTCGAAGTACAGCGGCGGAAAATCTGCAGTCGGGGTCAGCTCATAGGTCAAGCCGTGTTCCTCGCAGGTTGCGTCGATGACCTGCTTCACCTCGGCGATCATCGAATCCAGCCGCTCCGGTTGCAGATGGCGGAAGTCGAGGGTCATGCGCACTTCGCCGGGGATGACGTTACGCGAGCCGGGATAGGCTTGCAGGCAACCGACCGTGCCGCAGGCGTGGGGTTGATGACCGAGGGCCGCGCGGTTGACCGCACCGACGATTACCGAGGCGCCGACCAACGCGTCCTTGCGCAGGTGCATCGGCGTTGGCCCGGCGTGGGCTTCGACGCCGCGCAGTTTCAGGTCGAACCACTTCTGCCCGAGGGCGCCGAGCACCACGCCGATGGTTTTCTGCTCGTCTTCGAGGATCGGGCCTTGTTCGATGTGTGCTTCGAAGTAGGCGCCGACTTGATGCCCGCTGACTTTGCGTGATCCGGCGTAACCAATGGCATTCAGGGCTTCGCCGACGGTGACGCCATCGGCATCGATCTTGGCCAGGGTTTCTTCGAGGGTGAATTTTTCCGCGAACACCCCGGAGCCCATCATGCACGGGGCGAAGCGCGAGCCTTCTTCGTTGGTCCAGACCACGACTTCCAGCGGCGCTTCGGTTTCTACGCCGAGGTCATTGAGGGTACGCAGCACTTCGACGCCGGCGAGCACGCCGAAACAGCCGTCGAACTTGCCGCCGGTGGGCTGGGTGTCGATGTGGCTGCCGGTCATCACCGGCGGCAGGTTCGGATTGCGCCCCGGACGACGGGCGAAGATGTTGCCGACTTCATCCACCGTGACGCTGCACCCGGCGTCCTTGCACCACTGCACGAACAGGTCACGAGCCTGACGGTCGAGGTCGGTCAGGGCCAGGCGACAGACCCCGCCCTTGACCGTGGCACCGAGCTTGGCCAGTTCCATGAGCGAGGCCCAGAGGCGGTCGCGGTTGATGTGCTGATGGGTGGATTGCAGAACGTCTACGGCTGCGTTCATGTTGATCTCCTCAGGCAGTTTTTTATGAGTTTCTTCAGGCAGTTCTTGTGTGTATTTGAGGCCGTCTTCGCGAGCAAGCCCGCTCCCACATTTGGAATGCGTTCACCCTGTGGGAGCGGGCTTGCTCGCGAAGGGGCCATTCCTCACACCGAAGATTTCACAACAGAGGGGCTGCTTCGCATCGAACACAACCCGTAATAAATCACCCCACCCAACGCCGAACCGGTAAACCAGCCGTAGCTGTAAAACCAGCTGAACGCATCGCTGCCCAGCGACAGCAAGGTCAGCACCACCGGCACGCCAAACGCGGTGAACCCGGCCCAGTTCCACGCCGGATAGACGTCGTCGCGATAAAGCCCGGCCAGGTCCAACTGCTGTTTCTTGATCAGGAAATAGTCCACCACCATGATCCCGGCGATCGGCCCGAGCAGGCTCGAATAGCCCAGCAGCCAGTTGGAATACACGGTTTCCAGGCTGACATCGGAAACGATCAGCCCGAGTTTTTTCAGCAACTCGTGGGCCATCAACGCCAGCCCGACGAAACCAGTGAGCAACACCGCTTTGGTGCGGTTGATCACCTTGGGCGCGATGTTCTGGAAGTCGTTGGTCGGCGAAACGATGTTCGCTGCGGTGTTGGTCGACAGCGTGGCGATGATGATCAGTGCCATGGCCACCGCGACCCACAGCGGGCTCTGGATATGGCCGATCAGGCTGACCGGATCCGACACGGTGACGCCGACCAGTTTCACCGACGCAGCGGTCATCACCACACCCAGCGAAGCGAACAGAAACATGGTCAGCGGCAGACCGAAAATCTGCCCGAGTATCTGGTCCTTCTGGCTTTTGGCGTAGCGACTGAAGTCGGGAATGTTCAGCGACAGCGTGGCCCAGAAGCCGACCATCGCCGTCAGCCCGGCGGCGAAGTAACTGACCACACTGGCGCCTTCAGGACGCTTGGGCGGAATCGCCAGCAGCTCGGTCATCGACACATTGGGCATCGCCCACATCAGCAAGCCAATGCCGACCGCCACCAGCAGCGGCGCGGACAGGGTTTCCAGCCACTTGATCGACTCGGCGCCGCGGATCACCACCCACAGATTCAGCGACCAGAAGATCATGAAGCCGATCACCTCGCCGGTTCCGCCGAGGGATTTCCAGCCGTCGAAGATCGAGCCGAGAAACAGGTGAATCGCCAGCCCGCCGAACATGGTCTGAATGCCGAACCAGCCACACGCCACCAGTGCACGAATCAGGCACGGCACGTTGGAGCCAAGCACGCCGAACGACGAGCGCAGCAGCACCGGGAATGGAATGCCGTACTTGGTGCCGGGGAAAGCATTGAGGGTCAACGGGATCAGCACGATGACGTTGGCCAGCAGAATCGCCATCAGCGCTTCGCCGACGGTCAGGCCGAAATACGCGGTAAGTACGCCGCCGAGGGTGTAAGTCGGCACGCACACCGACATGCCGACCCACAGCGCGGTGATGTGCCATTTGTTCCAGGTTCGTTCGCGCACCTTGGTCGGTGCCATGTCGTGGTTGTAACGGGGACTGTCGAGGACGTCACTGCCGGCTTCGAGTTCGAACAAGCCGTCGCGCTCGGTCACTTGCGATCTGTTCTGTTGCATGGCCGCTCCACTGTTCTTCTGATTATTTTTTTGCTCATCAGGCGGCTGCACACGGGATGCGAGCCGGACGATGGCCGGAGGAACTGACAACTTTCGTGTACCGGCCATGGTGTCAGCGGCGGCATCAATAAACGTGCCGGGTGCCCCGCTTAACGGTAGGGCCGTGGTTCAAACACATTGCAACTTTCTGATATTGCTCGGTTTAATTATTCACCGAAAGAGTCCGCGAAAACTTGTCTGCACGCTCAGGCCAAACGTTTGCCAAGTTGTTCGAACTGTCAGGACTCAATCTGGTGCACTGCACTTTTTTTCATCACGGGCGCTCAACCGCAGCTCAACTTCAAGCGGCTGATTTCACATAGGAAATCTTGCTCATATTTCCATCCTGTCAAGTGCGTCAAAATGGTGAACAGCCTCACCATTTTGGTGATTTATGTTTTTTATCGTTATTTTTCATAAACTTAAAACAGTCATAAGCTTATAAAAAATAATCTTGATCAATTGCAAAACTGCGACTAGCTTCTATTCCTGACAGCGCTGACAGGAATACGCCGATCAGCGTTGTACATCAATAAAACATTTAGAACCGGCACAAGTCGGTCATGCCTGCGAGGAACTCGGAATGTCTCTGTTGATCCGTGGCGCCACCGTTGTTACCCATGATGAAAGTTATCGCGCCGACGTCTATTGCGCCGACGGCGTGATCAAAGCCATTGGTCAGAACCTGGATGTTCCCGCCGGCGCCGAAGTGCTCGACGGCAGCGGCCAATACCTGATGCCCGGCGGCATCGACCCACACACTCACATGCAACTGCCTTTCATGGGCACCGTGGCCAGTGAAGACTTTTACAGCGGCACCGCTGCGGGTCTGGCTGGCGGGACCACGTCGATCATCGACTTCGTGATTCCCAATCCGCAGCAGTCATTGATGGAAGCGTTTCACCAGTGGCGCGGCTGGGCCGAGAAGTCGGCATCGGACTACGGCTTCCACGTCGCGATCACCTGGTGGAGCGAGCAAGTGCGTGAGGAAATGGCCGAGCTGGTCAGCCATCACGGGATCAACAGCTTCAAACATTTCATGGCATACAAGAATGCGATCATGGCCGCCGACGACACGCTGGTGGCAAGTTTTGAACGCTGCCTGGAACTCGGCGCCGTGCCGACCGTGCACGCGGAAAACGGCGAACTGGTCTATCACCTGCAACGCAAGTTGATGGCCCAGGGCATCACCGGGCCGGAAGCGCATCCACTGTCGCGGCCATCGCAGGTGGAAGGCGAAGCGGCGAGCCGGGCGATCCGTATTGCCGAGACCATCGGCACGCCGTTGTATCTGGTGCACGTTTCCACCAAAGAAGCGCTGGACGAAATCACCTACGCCCGCAGCAAGGGTCAACCGGTGTACGGCGAGGTGCTGGCCGGGCATCTGCTGCTCGACGACAGTGTCTACCAGCACCCGGACTGGCAGACCGCCGCCGGTTACGTGATGAGCCCGCCGTTCCGCCCGCGCGGCCATCAGGAAGCGCTGTGGCACGGTCTGCAAAGCGGCAATCTGCACACCACCGCCACTGACCACTGCTGCTTCTGCGCCGAGCAAAAAGCCGCCGGGCGCGACGACTTCAGCAAGATCCCCAACGGCACCGCCGGCATTGAAGACCGCATGGCGGTGCTGTGGGATGAAGGGGTCAACAGCGGACGCTTGTCGATGCAGGATTTCGTTGCCCTCACTTCCACCAACACCGCGAAAATCTTCAACCTCTACCCGCGCAAAGGCGCGATCCGCGTCGGCGCCGATGCCGACCTGGTGCTGTGGGACCCGCAAGGCACCCGCACCATCTCCGCCAAGACCCACCATCAGCAGGTGGACTTCAACATCTTCGAAGGCAAGACCGTGCGCGGCGTGCCGAGCCATACCGTCAGCCAAGGCAAAGTGGTCTGGGCCGACGGCGACCTGCGCGCCGAGCGCGGGGCCGGGCGGTACATCGAACGGCCGGCGTATCCGGCGGTGTTTGATTTGCTGAGCAAGCGGGCTGAGCAACATCGCCCGACTGCCGTTAAGCGCTAAAGCGAGGCCTTCGGCCTCATCGCGAGCAGGCTCACTCCTACAGATGTACGCATTCCAATTGTAGGAGTGAGCCTGCTCGCGATAGCGCCAGTTCAGACACCACAAAAACCACTGCCCATCAGAGGCAGAGAACCTCAATAACCGTGAGGCAAAAAACCGTGATCGATACCCTGAACCATCTCCCGCATCCGCACGAAAGCGCGGCCGCCCTCGCCGGCCATTTCACTGATCTGGCGCCACCGCTCAACGCCCGGCAGGCGCATTTGGAAGCCTCGCGCTGCCTGTATTGCTACGACGCGCCGTGCGTCAACGCGTGCCCGAGCGAGATCGACATTCCGTCGTTCATCCGCAACATCCATCAGGACAACGTGCCCGGCGCAGCGCAGAAAATTCTTTCGGCGAACATCCTCGGCGGCAGTTGTGCGCGGGTCTGCCCGACGGAAATCCTTTGTCAGCAAGCCTGCGTGCGCAACAACGCCCAGGAATGCGCGCCAGTGCTGATCGGCCTGTTGCAACGCTACGCCGTGGACAACGCGCACTTCACCGAGCACCCGTTCCAGCGTGCGGCGAGCACCGGCAAGCGCATCGCCGTGGTCGGCGCCGGGCCAGCAGGTTTGTCCTGCGCCCACCGCAGTGCGATGCACGGGCATGACGTGGTGATTTTCGAAGCACGGGAGAAGGCTGGCGGCCTTAATGAATACGGGATCGCCAAGTACAAACTGGTCGACGATTACGCGCAGAAGGAGCTGGATTTCCTCCTGCAGATCGGCGGCATCGAAATCCGTCACGGGCAGAAACTCGGCGAGAATCTGACCCTCAGCGAGCTGCATCAGCAGTTCGACGCGGTGTTCCTCGGCCTCGGCCTCAACGCCAGCAAACAGCTCGGTCTGGCCCACGAAGACGCGCCCGGCCTGCTCGCCGCCACCGACTACATCCGCGAACTGCGCCAGGCCGATGACCTGACGCAACTGCCACTGGCCGAACGCTGCATCGTCCTTGGCGCCGGCAACACCGCGATCGACATGGCCGTACAAATGGCCCGCCTCGGAGCGCGTGACGTGAATCTGGTGTATCGCCGGGGTGCGGCGGACATGGGCGCCACCGGCCACGAACAAGACATCGCCAAAGCCAATCAGGTGCGCCTGCTGACTTGGGCGCAACCGGAGGAAGTGCTGCTCGACGCGCAAGGCAAGGTGCGCGGCATGCGTTTCGCCCGCACGCAACTGGTCGACGGTCGTCTGCAAACCACTGGGGAGACCTTCGAACTGGCCGCCGACGCGATCTTCAAAGCCATCGGCCAGGCCTTTGACAGCAGCGCCCTCGCCGACCCGCTGGCCCGTGAACTCAAGCGTCAGGGCGAGCGGATTCAGGTCGATGACAACCTGCGCACCAGCATTCCCGGCGTGTATGCCGGCGGCGACTGCACCAGCCTCGATCAGGACCTCACCGTGCAAGCGGTACAGCACGGCAAACTCGCCGCCGAGGCGATCAACGCGCAACTGATGCTCAACGTGGAGGCTGCGTAAATGGCCGATCTCTCGATAGTCTTCGCCGGTATCAAAGCGCCCAATCCGTTCTGGCTGGCCTCCGCGCCACCGACCGACAAGGCCTACAACGTGGTCCGCGCCTTCGAGGCCGGTTGGGGTGGCGTGGTCTGGAAAACCCTCGGCGAGGACCCGGCAGCGGTCAACGTCTCGTCGCGCTACTCGGCGCACTACGGCAACAACCGCGAGGTGCTGGGCATCAACAACATCGAACTGATCACCGACCGCTCGCTGGAAATCAACTTACGCGAAATCACTCAGGTGAAGAAGGACTGGCCGGATCGCGCATTGATCGTCTCGTTGATGGTGCCGTGCGTGGAGGAATCGTGGAAACACATCCTGCCGCTGGTGGAGGCCACCGGCGCCGATGGCATCGAGCTGAATTTCGGTTGCCCGCACGGCATGCCCGAGCGCGGCATGGGCGCAGCGGTGGGTCAAGTGCCGGAGTACGTCGAGCAGGTCACTCGGTGGTGCAAGACCTATTGCTCGCTACCGGTGATCGTCAAGCTGACGCCGAACATCACCGACATCCGTGTCGCCGCCCGCGCGGCCCATCGCGGTGGCGCCGATGCGGTGTCGCTGATCAACACCATCAACTCGATCACCAGTGTCGATCTGGAACACATGGTCGCCCTGCCCACCGTCGGCAGCAAAAGCACCCACGGCGGTTACTGCGGCTCGGCGGTGAAGCCTATTGCGCTGAACATGGTCGCCGAAATTGCCCGTGATCCGCAGACGCAAGGCCTGCCGATCTGCGGCATTGGCGGCATCGGCAGTTGGCGTGACGCGGCGGAGTTCATCGCGCTGGGCAGTGGCGCGGTGCAGGTGTGCACGGCGGCGATGCTCCACGGTTTCCGGATTGTCGAGGAGATGAAGGACGGGCTGTCGCGCTGGATGGACAGCCAAGGCTACGCCAACATCGCCGAGTTTTCCGGGCGCGCAGTGGGCAATACCACCGACTGGAAGTACCTCGACATCAACTACCAGGTGATCGCCAAGATCGACCAGGACGCGTGCATCGGTTGCGGGCGCTGCCACATTGCTTGCGAAGACACTTCACACCAGGCGATCAGCAGCTTGAAACAGGCTGACGGCACGCATAAATATGAAGTGATCGATGAGGAGTGTGTCGGCTGCAATCTGTGCCAGATCACCTGCCCGGTGGCGGACTGCATCGAGATGGTGCCGATGGAGACCGGCAAGCCGTTTCTGGACTGGAATCATGATCCGAGGAATCCGTACCATGTCTCAGCTTAGGGCAGGTAGCGTCTGACCTGACGCCTTCGCGAGCAAGCCCGCTCCCACATTTGAAATGCATTTCAAAACTGTGGGAGCGGGCTTGCTCGCGAAGAGGCCAGCCGCTTCAACTCATATATCAGGGCTCCAACCCGATCCCGCGCAATATCACACTGGTCACCGTCTGCACCGCCCGTTCGAACTGCATGTCCGACAGCGGTTGATGCTCGTTGAGAATATTCACCTGATGATCGAAGTCGGCGTAATGCTGGGTCGAGGCCCAGATCATGTACAGCAGGCCCGACGGCTCCACCGGCAGAATCCGCTTGTCCTCGACCCACTGGCGGATCTTCGCTTCCTTCATTTTCGCCCAGTCGTACAAGCTCAGATCCAGCGCCTCGCCTAACGTTGGGGCGCCGTGGATGATCTCGTTGGCCCAGACTTTCGAGCCGTACGGCCGGCTGCGCGAGTGGTTCATCTTGGCGCGGATGTAGCTGCTGAGCACCACCCGCGGGTCATCGAACATCTCGAAGCACAGTGCGTCCTGCTTCCACACTTCCAGCAGGTCGAACAGCACCGCGCTGTACAGTTCACTCTTGGTGGAAAAGTAGTAATGCAGGTTGGAACGCGGCAGCTGCACTTCGGCGGCGATGTCGGCCATGGCGGTGCCGCCGAAACCTTTTTCGGCGAAGACTTTTTCCGCCGCGAGCAGGATTTTCTCGACGTTACTGCGACGGATCTCGATCTTGTGATTGCCCATGAGGGCTCCCTGACAACGACGTTGTTGAAGACTAGCATCCGCTCTGGCCTCGGGGCGACCGCTGCAAACAAAACTTCGTATGAAGGCCGGCGCATGGCTAAACTGGCGCTTCTTTGTCCTGCCTCAGAGGTATCCGCGATGCTGTTCAAGAACGTCCTGACCACCACTGCCCTGCTCGCTTCGCTGTTCGCCGCATCTTCGGTTTTCGCCCACGCCCACCTGAAAAGTGCCACCCCGGCCGCCGACAGCACCGTCGCCACGCCGGCCGATCTGCGCCTGACCTTTTCTGAAGGCGTCGAAGCCAGTTTCACCAAAGTCAGCCTGACCCACGATGGCGCCCCGGTCGCGATCAAACCGCTGACCACCGAAGGCGACAAGAAAACCCTGATCGTCACCCCCGCCGCACCTCTCGGCGCCGGTGAATACAAAGTCGAATGGCACGCAGTGTCGGTCGACACACACAAGAGCGAAGGCGCCTACCAGTTCAAGGTTGGCCAGTAATTCATGAGTGAAGCGCTGGTGCTGTGCCGTTTTGTGCATTTCAGCGCGGTGTTGATGCTGTTCGGCGCCTGGTTGTTCCGGCCGTTGCTGCTCAAGGCACCAGTGCCGACGTTGGATCGGCATCTGGCGCGACTGGCGCGTTGGCTGACCGCGATTGCCTTGGTCAGCGGTGTCACCTGGGCACTGTTGATCACCGCGAGCATGGCCGGTTCGGCGGCGGCAGCGTTCGATCCGGACACTGTTGGCGTGGTGCTCGGCAACACCTTTTTCGGCCAGGTCTGGCGCTGGCATCTGCTGATCAACGCGCTGTTGCTGGCATTGCTGTTCACGCCGTGGCGTTCGAATGTGCTGCTGCGCCTGGGCTTGAGTGCGCTGCTCTTGGCGACCCTGGCGCCGGTCGGTCACGGCGCGATGCTCGACGGCCTCAGCGGGCAACTGCTGATCCTCAACCAGATCGTTCATCTGACTTGCGTCGCTGCATGGCTGGGCGGCTTGTTGCTGTTGGTGTTGATCCTGCGTCAGCCGAGCACAGCGATGGGGCGGATCCTGCAACGCTTCAGCGGTGTCGGTTATGCGATCGTTGGCGGGCTGCTGATCACCGGGCTGATCAACGTGCGCGTGCTGACCGGGCAATGGTGGCCGACGCCGCTGTTCAGTGGGTTTGCGTTGATTCTGCTGATCAAGGCCTTGCTGGTGCTGGGCATGCTCGCGCTGGCGCTGTTCAATCGCTTGCGGATTGATGATTGCGAACAGCGGATGGGCGCGCTCAAGCGCAGTGTGGTGCTGGAGTGGTTGTTGGGGATGGGGGCTGTTGCTGCGGTCTCCCTGCTCGGTACCCTGCCGCCGATGATTGCTGGATAAACCCAATTAGACTGTGGGAGCGGGCTTGCTCGCGAAGGCGGTGTATCAGATACGAAAATATCGCCTGACACACCGCTTTCGCGAGCAAGCCCGCTCCCACATTTTTGATCTGCGCAGGTCAATGCGGTTGTGTGTCGCCCGCTGCGGTGTCGATGCTGACCACCACCGACATCCCCGGGCGCAAGCGCTCCTCTTCCTGCTGCCCCTCATCAATGGTGATCCGCACCGGCACGCGCTGGGCGATTTTCACAAAGTTGCCGGTGGCGTTGTCGGCCTGCAACAGGGCGAATTCCGAACCGGTGCCGGGCGAAATGTGCTGCACATGGCCGGTGAACTTGCGGTGGTTCAGCGCATCAACGGTGAAGCGCACAGGCTGCCCGACGCGCACATTGTTCATCTGGGTTTCCTTCATGTTGGCGATCACCCATTTCTGGTTCGGCACCAACGCCATCAGTTGCGCCCCGGAGTTGACGTAAGCGCCGAGGCGCACGCCGATCTGTCCGAGCTGGCCGTCGCGCGGGGCGACGATGCGGGTGTTCGACAAGTCGATCCGCGCCAGTTGCACCGCTGCTTCAGCGCTGGCCACCGAGGCTTCCAGCGAACCGCGATTGACGATCACCGTCTGCAGATCCTGCCGGGCGATTTCCAGATTGGCCTTGGCCTGCGCCACCGCCGCAATGCTCTGCGCATTGGCCGCGAGCGTCACGTCCATCTCGCGTTTCGACACCGAGCCGTCACTCACTAGCTCCTTGTTACGCCGCAGATCCGCCTCGCTTTTACGCAACTGCGCTTCGCTGTCGGCCACCACCGCCTGACGCAATTTGATCGTCGCTTCGGCACTGTTGCGTTGCTGCACAACGTTGGCCAGCGCGGCTTTCTGCACCGCCAGTTGCGCCAGCGACTGGTCGAGGCGCTGCTGATAAATCCGGTCGTCCAGCCGCACCAGCAGGTCGCCGGCCTTCACGTACTGGAAGTCCTGCACCGGCACCTCGAACACGTAACCGCTGAGCTGCGGGCCGATGATCGTCACCTGGCCACGCACCAGGGCGTTTTCAGTGGTTTCGACCGCACTGCTGAACGGCGGCAACTGCCAGGCGTAGAGCACGATCAGCACACCGACGATGGCAATCGCGGCAAAGCCCAGCGACGAGATGATCCGCACCCGCAACGAGCGCGGCTCGGTGTTCGGCGAGGACGGCGGTGCCACGCCTTCCGGGGTGGCGGCGATGGCATTGGTGGTTGTGGTGGTGGGTTCGGTCATGAATTGGAAGCACCGTCAGGAGGTACGGAAGGCGCGGGGTCGACGGCTTTGGTGGTGCTCATCAGCCACAGCGCACGAATGGACAGCCAGATCATGGTCAGCACCGCAATCACGGCGATCAGCATGAATACATCGTTATAGGCCAGCACGTTGGCTTCGCGAGTGGCCGCGTTGGACAGGCTGCGAATCCCGGCCAGATTGCGCAGGCTCGGGTCGGCCAGCAACGAGCCATAGGCCGACCCGCCGCTCTGTACGCGGGCGGCCACCAGCGGATCGGACAGCGTCAGGTGCTCGACCAGGTGACTGGAATGGAATTTCTCGCGCACGATCTGGAACGTGCCCAACAACGCCGCGCCGAGCAGGCCGCCGAGGTTGTTGCAGATCCCGAACAACACCGAAAAACTCACCAGATTGCGCGGATTGGTCAGCACGTTGCGGGTGCCGAACACCATGGTCGGTCCCAGAAAAAACGTGCTGCCGAAGGCCAGCAGAAACTGGCTGAAATACAGGTTCTGCGGGCGGGTCAGGTTATTGGAAAAACTGTCCATCACCGAACCGGTGGCCATCAGCGCCAGCGAGATGATCAACGGCATCAGCAGGTGCTTGGGGTCGATGGTCAGGGCGCTGGTCGCCAGCCCGGCGACGCTGCCGATCAGCATCACCACATACAGGCTGTGCAACTGCTCATAACCCATGTTGAGGTTCTGCATGAAACCGACGGCGCCGGTGGATTGCTCCGAAGTGACCATGCGAATCAGGGTCACCGCCAGCGCCAGGCGGATCATCGTGCCGCTGCCGAGCCAGCGGGTCATCAGCATCGGGTTGCTGCGATTGTGCTCGATCGCCAGACCGGCGAGGATCAGGGCAATCGAGGCCGCCA
Organism: Pseudomonas sp. AM14(2022); assembly: GCF_036346455.1. Taxonomy (NCBI): domain Bacteria; kingdom Pseudomonadati; phylum Pseudomonadota; class Gammaproteobacteria; order Pseudomonadales; family Pseudomonadaceae; genus Pseudomonas; species Pseudomonas sp. AM14(2022). Next base: position 2,894 of record NZ_JAOTNY010000009.1, on the reverse strand, counting down.
GCGCATAGCCGATCCAGTTGGCCTCCAGCCACCAGTCGATCCGCCCCAGCGAGAGCACCGCGCAAAGCAGTGCCACGCCGCTGGCGAGAATAGCGAAGGTCAGAAAGTCCAGCGGCTCGAAGGTTTTGAAGCGGTCACCGGGCGGCAACTTGAGCAGCAGCACGCAGCCCAGCGACAGCAAGGCCATGCCCAATTCGAACAGGTACAGGCCGCGCCATTCGGCAATCTGCAGCAAGTCTTCGGAGAACAGGCGCGCCAGCGGCAGCGCCAGTTGCGAGGCACCGAGACCCAGCACCAGCGCTTTCAACCGCCATTTGGCCGGAAACGCCTGAACCATGTAATACAGACCCAGCGAACTCAGCGCCGCACCGACCATGCCGTGCGCCGCCCGCACCGCGATGGCCGAGCTCAAGTCGTTGACGAACAGATGACCGAACGTCACTAGCGCATACAGCACCAGAAACACTTCGGTGAATGCACGCAGGCCAAACTGCTGGCGAAACTTCACCAGCAGCAGGTTCATCGACACGTTGGTCATCACGTAAGCAGCTGGCAGCCAGGCCATCTCCGCCGTGGTCGCGCCCAGCGCGCCTTGCAGGTAAGGCAGGTTGGCGACCACCAGCGAGTTACCCAAACCACCGGTCACCGCCACCAGCAGCCCGACCAGCGCATAGGCCAGGCGCTTGGGGTTGGAGTGCAGCGGCGTCGAGGGGGAACCGGGCAGACTGGGCTTCTCGTGAGGCTGCCAGTCGCGCGGGGCATATCGATCCATTGAAAGGCCTTGTGCTTGTGTTGCCGGGAGTTTGCCGCAAATCCTGCGGCAAACCCACAATCCTGTGGGAGCTGGCTTGCCGGCGATGACGGCAGTCGGCTCGGCAACAGGCTGACTGGCAGACCGTTATCGCGGGCACGCCCGCCCCCACAGGGTTCGTGGTGGATTCGTAAATTCTGTTTAAAGGTCCTCTCGCCCGCAACGGATTTTTCCCGCGCCGGGCAACTGCCACCCTTGCAGCCCTTCTCAACCTGCAAGGTGCCCGTTATGACCACGCCCCACTGGCAACGCTCCCCACGCCTGCTGAAAAACCTTTTGGCCGCCGCCCTGTTGCTGCCCGCCCTCGCCTTCGCCCAGGAACGCCCGTGGCCGGACGGTTCGCAACTGGTGATTTCAGTGTCGATGCAGTTCGAAACCGGCGGCCAGCCCGAGGGTGCGGAAAGTCCGTTCTCCGGCAGTCCATTGCCCAAGGGTTACCCTGATCTGCCGGCGCAGACCTGGTTTGATTATGGCTACAAGGAAGGCTTGTGGCGGATGCTCGACCTGTGGGATCGCACCGGGATCAAGGTCACCTCGCATGTGGTCGGCGAAGCGGCGCTCAAGCACCCGGAACTGGCGAAAGCGATTGCCGAGCGCGGCCACGAACTGGCAGCCCACGGCATGCGCTGGGCCGATTCCTACAAAATGAGTTACGACCAGGAAAAACAGTTCATCGGCGACGGTGTCAACGCGGTCGAGAGACTTACCGGCCAGCGCTCGGTGGGCTACAACGCCAACTGGTTGCGGCGCAGCGCCAACACGCTGAAGGTCCTGCAAGACCTCAACTTCAGCTACCACATCGATGATGTCAGCCGCGACGAACCGTTCGTGACCATGGTCCGTGGGCGCAAATTCGCCGTGGTGCCGTATACCTTGCGCAACAACGACATCGTGTTGATCGAGGGTCGGCATTTCTCCGCCGAGCAGTTTTATCAGCAATTGGTGCTGGAATTTGATCGCCTGTACGCCGAGGGCGCGAGCAAGCGGCGGATGATGTCAGTGAGTCTGCACGACCGCATCGGCGGCACCCCGGCGATGGTCGAGGCGATGGAACGTTTTATCCGCTATGCGCAGTCCCATCCAAAAGTGACATTCATGCGCAAGGACCAGATCGCCCGGATCGTCCTGACCGAGAAAAACCCGCTGATCGACAACACAGAGGCGCTCTATAACCGGTAAACCCGCCGAAAACAGCCCTCTTCGCAGCATTTGGAGGGCTGCCAAATCGTGCAAAATAATCGTAACAAGCCCTGTTGACTTTTGCGCAAAACCTCGCAACTATCCGCAACCATGTTGTACGACGACGTATGACAAATAATAAAAACAACAACAGGGAGCGTCACAGTGAGCACACTCGTCTGCAATTCCGTTCGCACGTCCCGTATTTCCTTCCCCCGCCCGTGTTCCACCCTGAGTTTGATCGGCTGCAGCAGCCTCGCCCTGGTTTTGCCGATGAGCGCAGACGCCGAAGGCTTCCTCGAAGACAGCAAAGCCACGCTGAACCTGCGCAACGCCTACTTCAATCGCAACTTCGTCAACCCGAACTACCCGCAGAGCAAGGCTGAAGAGTGGACGCAAAACTTCATCCTTGATGCCAAATCCGGCTTCACCCAAGGCACCGTCGGCTTCGGTCTCGATGTGCTGGGGATGTATTCGCAAAAACTCGATGGCGGCAAGGGCACCGGCGGTACGCAACTGTTGCCGATTCACGATGACGGGCGTCCGGCGGACAACTTCGGTCGCCTCGGCGTGGCGCTGAAGGCCAAGGTGTCGAAGACCGAATTGAAGGTTGGCGAATGGATGCCGGTGCTGCCGATCCTGCGCTCGGACGATGGCCGCTCGTTGCCGCAGACCTTTCGCGGTGGCCAGATCACCTCCACCGAAATCAACGGCCTGACCCTCTACGGTGGGCAGTTCCGTGGCAACAGCCCGCGCAACGATGCCAGCATGGAAGACATGTCGATGAACGGCCGCGGCGCCTTCACCTCCGACCGTTTCAACTTCGGCGGCGGCGAATACACCTTCAACGACAAGCGCACCCTGGTCGGCGTGTGGTACGCCGAACTCAGCGACATCTACCAGC
>NZ_JAOTNY010000008.1:0-302852 GCF_036346455.1 Pseudomonas sp. AM14(2022) | reverse complement strand
CAAAATCATCGAGTAATTCTCTTTTATAGAGTCTGCTTGATGAAGTGAAAAAGCCCCCGCTCAGCGGGGGCTTTTTTATTGGGTTGACACCTATCTGGGGCGTCTATAGAATTGCGCCTCCTTTTAACGGGCGTATTGCGCCCGGTGGGAATAGCAGCCGGAGTCTGAAATCCAATGCAAAATCAGCAAATCCGTATCAGGTTGAAGGCTTTCGACCATCGCCTGATCGACCAATCAACCCAGGAAATCGTGGAAACCGCGAAACGTACTGGTGCTCAAGTGCGTGGTCCAATTCCACTGCCTACCCGTAAAGAGCGGTTCACCGTTCTGGTTTCCCCGCACGTCAACAAAGACGCGCGTGACCAGTACGAAATCCGCACTCATAAGCGCGTTCTGGACATCGTCCAGCCAACGGATAAAACCGTTGATGCTCTTATGAAGCTTGATCTTGCGGCCGGTGTGGAAGTGCAGATCAGCCTCGGCTAAGACTCGGTCTTGGTCGTGTAACGCTCTGAAATGGGCGGCCATAGCGGGTGAAAGCCCCGTACACTCATGAGGTTTACAACATGACTATTGGTGTAGTCGGTCGTAAATGCGGTATGACCCGTATTTTCACCGAAGAAGGTGTCTCCATTCCGGTCACGGTCATTGAGATCGAGCCGAATCGCGTCACCCAGTTCAAAACTGAAGAGACCGATGGCTATCGTGCAGTGCAAGTCACTGTCGGCGAGCGTCGTGCTTCGCGTGTAACAGCAGCTCAAGCTGGTCACTTCGCTAAAGCGAACGTTGCCGCTGGTCGCACCACCATGGAATTCCGTCTTGAAGAAGGCGAGTACCAGGCTGGCGATCTGATCAACGCTGAAATCTTCGCCGCTGGTCAACTGGTTGATGTAACCGGTCAGTCCAAGGGTAAAGGCTTCCAGGGTACGATCAAGCGTTGGAATTTCCGCGGGCAAGATAACACCCACGGTAACTCCGTATCCCACCGCGTCCCAGGCTCTATCGGCCAGTGCCAGACTCCTGGTCGTGTATTCAAGGGCAAAAAAATGTCCGGTCATATGGGCGCTGAGCGCGTGACCGTGCAGTCCCTGGAAGTAGTGCGCGTGGACGCTGAACGCAATCTGTTGTTGGTCAAGGGCGCTGTTCCTGGCGCTACTGGCGGCAACCTGGTTGTACGTCCAGCAGCCAAGGCTCGCGGTTAAGGGGAAGCTGACATGCAATTAAATGTAAATGACGCTCAAGCGATCGAAGTTTCCGAACTGACATTTGGCGGCGAGTTCAACGAGACGCTGGTTCACCAAGCAGTCGTGGCCTACATGGCCGGCGGCCGTCAAGGTAGCAAGCAGCAAAAGACCCGTTCCGACGTTCGTGGTGGCGGTAAGCGCCCATGGCGTCAGAAAGGTACTGGCCGTGCTCGTGCCGGTACTATCCGTAGCCCAATCTGGCGTGGCGGCGGTACCACTTTCGCAGCTCGTCCACAGGATCACTCCCAGAAGCTGAACAAGAAGATGTATCGCGCAGCAATGCGTTCCATCCTTGCTGAGCTGGTGCGTACTGATCGTCTGGTCGTGGTTCAGGATTTCGCTGTTGAAACTCCGAAAACCAAAGATCTGCTGGGCAAGCTGAACAACATGAGCCTGACCGATGTTCTCATCGTGTCGGACGCTGTTGATCAGAACCTGTACCTGGCTGCTCGTAACCTGCCACACGTAGATGTACGTGACGTGCAAGGTTCCGATCCAGTTAGTCTGATCGCATACGACAAGGTGTTGATCACCGTGTCGGCCGTGAAGAAATTCGAGGAGCTGCTGGGATGAACCAGGAACGCGTATTTAAAGTTCTGCTTGGCCCGCACGTTTCCGAGAAGGCTACGGTTCTGGCAGACAAGAAAGGCCAGTTCGTTTTCAAGGTTGCTACTGATGCAACCAAGCTGGAAATCAAGAAGGCCGTCGAAAGCCTGTTCAGCGTGAAAGTAGAGCGCGTCACTACCCTGAACGTTCTGGGTAAGAGCAAGCGCACTGCTCGCGGTCTGGGCAAGCGTAATGACTGGAAGAAGGCAGTTATCTCCCTTCAGCCAGGCCAAGATCTCGATTTCAGCAGCAGTGCTGAGTAAGGAAGGGGTGCATCATGGCAATCGTTAAATGCAAACCGACTTCCCCTGGCCGCCGTTTTGTGGTCAAGGTGGTCAACCAGGAGCTGCATAAAGGCGCTCCTCACGCACCGCTGCTCGAGAAAAAATCGAAGACTGGTGGTCGTAACAACAATGGCCGTATTACCACTCGTCACATCGGTGGTGGTCATAAGCAGCATTACCGTATGGTCGATTTCCGTCGCAACGACAAAGATGGCATCGTCGCCACTGTCGAGCGTATCGAATACGATCCAAACCGTACTGCTCACATTGCACTGCTCTGCTACGCAGACGGCGAGCGTCGCTACATCATCGCCCCTAAAGGCGTGAGTGCTGGCGACCAGCTGATCGCAGGCGCTCTGGCTCCAATCAAGCCAGGCAACGCTCTGCAACTGCGCAACATTCCAGTCGGTTCTACCGTACACGGCATCGAACTGAAGCCAGGTAAAGGCGCACAGATCGCTCGTTCCGCTGGTGCTTCGGCTCAGCTGATCGCTCGTGAAGGCGTGTACGTTACCCTGCGTCTGCGTTCCGGTGAAATGCGTAAAGTCCTGGCTGAATGTCGTGCGACCCTGGGCGAAGTCTCGAACTCCGAGCATAGCCTGCGTTCGCTGGGTAAAGCTGGTGCCAAACGCTGGCGTGGCGTTCGCCCAACCGTTCGTGGTGTTGCCATGAACCCGGTTGACCACCCACATGGTGGTGGTGAAGGTCGTACCTCTGGTGGTCGTCATCCGGTATCGCCATGGGGCTTCCCGACTAAGGGCGCGAAGACTCGTGGTAATAAGCGTACCGACAAAATGATCGTCCGTCGTCGCAAGTAAATAGAGGGATACGACAGTGCCACGTTCTCTGAAAAAAGGTCCTTTTATTGATCTTCACCTACTGAAGAAGATCGAAGTGGCGGCGGAAAAGAACGATCGCAAACCAATTAAGACTTGGTCGCGTCGTTCGATGATCCTGCCACAAATGGTCGGTCTGACCATCGCAGTACACAACGGCCGTCAGCACGTCCCAGTTCTCGTGAACGAAGACATGGTTGGCCATAAACTGGGCGAGTTCGCCGGTACCCGCACTTATCGTGGGCACGTGGCTGACAAGAAAGCCAAGCGTTAAGGGGTAAGGAAATGGAAGTAGCCGCTAAGTTGTCGGGCGCTCGAATCTCCGCCCAGAAAGCCCGCTTGGTCGCCGACCAGATCCGCGGGAAGAAGGTGGGCGAAGCGCTCAACCTGTTGGCTTTCAGCAGTAAGAAAGCCGCCGAGATCATGAAGAAAGTGCTGGAGTCGGCCGTAGCCAACGCCGAGCATAACGAAGGCGCAGACGTTGATGACCTGAAGGTCAGCACCGTTTTCGTCAACGAAGGGCGTTCGCTGAAGCGCATCATGCCACGTGCCAAAGGCCGTGCTGATCGCATCGTCAAGCGGTCTTGCCATATCACTGTCAAGGTTGCTGACAAGTAACGGAGTCGAAGAGATGGGTCAGAAAGTACATCCCATTGGCATTCGCCTGGGAATCGTCAAGGAGCACACCTCCGTCTGGTACGCAGACGGTCGGACTTATGCGGACTACTTGTTCGCAGATCTGAAAGTGCGTGAGTATCTCCAAGACAAACTAAAAAGCGCGTCCGTAAGCCGTATCGATATCCATCGTCCGGCCCAAACTGCACGCATCACCATCCACACCGCTCGTCCAGGTATCGTTATCGGGAAGAAAGGTGAAGATGTTGAGAAACTGCGTCAGGACCTGACCAAGCAAATGGGTGTGCCTGTGCACATCAATATCGAAGAGATCCGCAAGCCGGAGCTCGACGGTATGCTGGTTGCGCAGAGCGTAGCTCAGCAGCTGGAGCGTCGTGTAATGTTCCGTCGCGCTATGAAGCGCGCAGTACAGAACGCCATGCGCATTGGTGCCAAAGGCATCAAAATCCAAGTGAGCGGTCGTCTCGGCGGTGCTGAAATCGCACGTACTGAATGGTATCGCGAAGGTCGTGTGCCACTGCACACCCTGCGTGCCGACATCGACTATGCCAACTACGAAGCTCACACCACCTACGGTGTGATCGGTGTAAAGGTTTGGATCTTCAAAGGCGAAGTAATTGGTGGTCGCCAAGAAGAGCTGAAACCACAAGCACCAGCGCCTCGTAAAAAAGCTGCTAAGTAAGGGGTACGCCAAATGTTGCAACCAAAGCGTACGAAGTTCCGCAAGCAGATGACCGGCCACAACCGTGGTCTGGCACTGCGCGGTAGCAAAGTCAGCTTCGGCGAGTTCGCGCTGAAGTCTGTTGCTCGTGGTCGTCTCACCGCTCGTCAGATCGAGTCAGCGCGTCGTGCTCTGACCCGTCACGTAAAACGTGGTGGCAAGATCTGGATCCGTGTATTCCCGGACAAGCCGATCTCCAAGAAACCTCTCGAGGTTCGTATGGGTAAAGGTAAGGGTAACGTGGAGTACTGGGTTGCCCAGATTCAGCCAGGCAAAGTCCTGTATGAAATCGAGGGTGTTTCTGAAGAGCTGGCGCGTGAGGCTTTCGCCCTGGCTGCTGCAAAGCTGCCGCTCGCCACCTCCTTTGTTAAACGGACGGTGATGTGATGAAAGCGAATGAACTTCGTGAAAAATCCGCACAGCAGCTGAACGAGCAACTGCTCGGCTTGCTGCGCGACCAGTTCAATCTGCGTATGCAGAAAGCAACTGGCCAGTTGGGGCAGTCTCATCTGCTCTCGCAAGTTAAGCGTGACATCGCTCGCGTGAAGACTGTGCTCAACCAGCAGGCAGGTAAGTGATCATGGCTGAAGCCGAAAAAACTGTCCGTACGCTGACTGGCCGTGTTGTCAGCGACAAGATGGACAAAACCATCACCGTTCTGATCGAGCGTCGCGTTAAGCACCCGATCTACGGTAAATACGTTAAGCGTTCGACTAAGCTGCACGCGCACGACGAAACCAATCAGTGCCACATCGGCGACAAAGTCACTATTCGTGAAACTCGTCCGATGGCCAAGACCAAGTCTTGGGCGCTGGTTGATGTTCTCGAACGCGCTGTGGAAGTCTAAGGGCTAGGGGTCGGAGAAATTATATGATTCAGACTCAATCCATGCTCGATGTGGCCGATAACAGCGGCGCTCGCCGCGTTATGTGCATCAAGGTGCTGGGTGGCTCCCATCGTCGTTACGCTGGTATCGGTGACATCATCAAAGTTACCGTCAAGGAAGCAATTCCTCGCGGTAAAGTGAAAAAAGGCCAAGTGATGACTGCTGTTGTAGTCCGCACTCGTCACGGCGTACGTCGTGCTGATGGCTCCATTATCCGCTTTGATGGCAACGCTGCTGTTCTTCTGAACAACAAGCAAGAGCCGATCGGCACCCGTATCTTTGGGCCAGTGACCCGTGAACTTCGTACTGAGAAGTTCATGAAGATCGTCTCGCTCGCCCCAGAAGTGCTGTAAGGAGATCCGACATGCAAAAGATTCGTCGTGACGACGAGATCATCGTGATCGCCGGCAAAGACAAAGGTAAGCGCGGTAAGGTGCTGAAGGTTCTTGCTGACAACCGTCTGGTTGTTGGTGGTCTGAACCTGGTCAAGCGTCATACCAAGCCTAACCCGATGTCGGGCGTACAGGGCGGTATCGTCGAGAAAGAAGCGCCACTGCACGCTTCCAACGTCGCCATCTTCAACGGCGAAACCAACAAGGCTGACCGCGTTGGTTTCAAAGTAGAAGACGGTAAGAAAATTCGTGTCTTCAAGTCGACCCAAAAAGCGGTTGATGCTTGAACACTGCTAGGTAGAAGACCATGGCACGACTAAAAGAGATTTACCGGAAGGAAATCGCTCCGAAACTTAAGGAAGAACTTAAGCTTTCGAACGTGATGGAAGTTCCGCGCGTTACCAAAATCACCCTGAACATGGGTCTGGGCGAAGCGATCGGCGACAAAAAAGTCATCGAGCACGCTGTTGCTGACCTGGAAAAGATCACCGGCCAAAAAGTCGTTGTGACCTACGCTCGTAAATCCATTGCTGGCTTTAAAGTCCGTGAAGGATGGCCGATCGGCGTCAAAGTGACTCTGCGCCGTGAGCGTATGTACGAGTTCCTGGATCGTCTGCTGTCGATCTCCCTGCCTCGGGTTCGCGACTTCCGCGGCCTGAATGCCAAGTCCTTCGATGGTCGTGGCAACTACAGCATGGGCGTGAAAGAGCAGATCATTTTCCCGGAAATCGACTACGACAAGATCGATGCTCTCCGCGGTCTGGACATTACCCTGACCACCACTGCCAAGAACGATGATGAAGGCCGCGCTCTGCTGCGTGCTTTCAAATTCCCGTTCCGCAACTGATTGGAGTAGGAAAATGGCCAAGAAGAGCATGAAAAACCGTGAGCTGAAGCGTCAGCTCACTGTTGCCAAGTACGCCACCAAGCGTGCAGCGCTGAAAGCTATCATCGTTGATCTGAACGCAAGTCCAGAAGCGCGTTGGGAAGCTACCGTAGCTCTGCAGAAGCAACCACGTGACGCAAGCGCTTCGCGCATGCGTAACCGTTGCCGCCTGACTGGTCGTCCGCACGGCGTTTACCGCAAGTTCGGCCTGGGCCGTAACAAACTGCGTGAAGCGGCAATGCGTGGTGACGTTCCAGGTCTGGTTAAAGCCAGCTGGTAATCGCTGTCAAAGCCTTGATGGTCGGGTTCGCAAGAACCTGACCATCGGTGGCCTTGAATCTGAATCAAGCCCCTTTTGGGGCTTGATTCATTTCTGGGGTGTGTCTAGAATGACCGGCTCGCCTGAGCCCGTGTTTTTCATGCCCGGAGTTTCTCGGCGACATGTAGTAGCCGCAAGGCTAATTTTTCTGTATTAGGAGCGTCTAGCCCATGAGTATGCAGGACCCGTTAGCGGACATGCTAACTCGAATCCGTAATGCCCAGATGGCTGAAAAGTCTGTCGTAAGCATGCCGTCTTCCACGTTGAAGGTGGCTGTAGCAAAAGTCCTGAAGGACGAAGGTTACATCGCGGATTTTCAGATCACCACCGACGCTAAGCCGTCGTTGTCCATCTCGCTGAAATACTTCGAAGGCCGTCCGGTCATCGAGGAAGTGAAGCGCGTTAGTCGTCCAGGCCTGCGTCAGTACAAGTCCGTTGAAGATCTGCCGAAAGTTCGTGGCGGTCTTGGCGTGTCTATCGTCTCCACCAACAAAGGTGTGATGACGGATCGTGCTGCGCGCGCTGCCGGTGTCGGCGGCGAAGTTCTTTGCACTGTGTTCTAAGGGGGGATAAGCATGTCTCGCGTCGCTAAGAACCCCGTTAAGCTGCCAGCCGGTGTCGAAGTAAAATTCGCAGGCCAACAGCTTTCGGTGAAGGGTGCCAAGGGTACTCTTGAACTGAACATCCATTCGTCCGTTGAGATCGTTGAAGAAGCTGGTGAGCTGCGTTTCGCTGCTCGCAATGGCGATCAACAGACTCGCGCAATGGCCGGTACCACGCGTGCGTTGGTAAACAACATGGTCCAAGGCGTAAGCCAAGGCTTCGAGCGCAAGCTCCAGCTGGTCGGTGTTGGTTACAAAGCGCAAGCAAAAGGTCAGGTGCTGAACCTGGCTCTTGGCTTCTCGCACCCAGTGGATTACGAACTGCCGCAAGGCATCACCGCTGAGACTCCTAGCCAGACCGATATCCTGATCAAGGGCATCGATAAACAGCTGGTAGGTCAAGTGGCCGCTGAGATCCGCGACTTCCGTCCACCAGAGCCGTACAAAGGCAAAGGTGTGCGCTACGCGGACGAAGTCGTCCGTCGTAAAGAAGCCAAGAAGAAGTAGGGCATAGCAAATGACCGACAAAAAAGTTACTCGACTGCGTCGCGCTCGCAAAGCACGCCTGAAAATGCACGAACTCGAAGTCGTGCGTCTCTGCGTGTTCCGCTCGTCGCAGCACATCTACGCCCAGGTCATCTCGGCCGACGGCAACAAAGTCCTGGCAAGCGCCTCGACTTTGGATAAAGAACTGCGTGATGGCGCCACTGGCAACATCGACGCGGCCACAAAGGTTGGCCAGCTGGTCGCTACGCGTGCTAAGGCCGCTGGCGTCTCGCAAGTGGCTTTCGACCGCTCTGGCTTCAAGTACCATGGCCGCGTTAAAGCGCTGGCTGATGCTGCTCGTGAAGCTGGGCTGGAGTTCTAAGTTATGTCAAATAACGACCAAAAGCGCGACGAAGGCTACATTGAGAAGCTGGTTCAAGTTAACCGCGTAGCCAAAACCGTTAAAGGCGGCCGTATCTTCACTTTCACCGCGTTGACCGTGGTTGGTGATGGTAAAGGGCGTGTTGGCTTCGGCCGTGGCAAGTCGCGTGAAGTGCCTGCTGCGATCCAGAAGGCAATGGAAGCTGCTCGCCGCAACATGATTCAAGTTGACCTGAACGGCACTACCCTGCAGTACGCAATGAAGTCCGCTCACGGCGCTTCGAAGGTGTACATGCAGCCTGCTTCTGAAGGTACCGGTATCATCGCTGGCGGCGCTATGCGTGCTGTCCTCGAAGTTGCTGGCGTTCAGAACGTTCTGGCCAAGTGCTACGGCTCGACTAACCCGGTAAACGTGGTTCACGCCACTTTCAAAGGTCTGAAAGCCATGCAATCTCCTGAGTCCATCGCTGCCAAGCGTGGCCTGACTGTCAAGGAGATCTTCTGATCATGGCTACCGTTAAAGTTACGCTGATCAAAAGCATGACCGGCCGCATCCCTAACCACAAACTGTGCGTTAAGGGTCTGGGTCTGCGTCGCATCGGTCACACTGTAGAAGTCCAGGATACTCCCGAGAATCGCGGGATGATCAACAAGGCTTACTACATGCTGCGTGTCGAGGGTTAATCGATGAAACTCAATGATCTGAGTCCAGCGCCGGGTTCCCGTCGCGAAAAGCATCGTCCGGGCCGTGGTATCGGTAGCGGTTTGGGTAAGACTGGTGGCCGTGGCCACAAAGGTCAAACCTCCCGCTCCGGTGGCACTATTGCTCCAGGCTTTGAAGGCGGTCAACAGCCGCTGCATCGTCGCCTGCCGAAGTTCGGTTTCGTTTCCCTGAAAGCCATGGACCGCGCAGAAGTGCGTCTGTCCGAGCTGGCCAAAGTGGAAGGCGACATCGTCACCGTGCAGTCCCTGAAAGATGCCAACGTGATCAACGTCAACGTACAGCGTGTGAAAATCATGCTGTCCGGTGAAGTGACTCGCGCTGTCACTATCGGCAAGGGAATCGGCGCCACCAAAGGTGCGCGTGCGGCTATCGAAGCAGCTGGCGGCAAGTTCGAGGAATAAATGGCTAAGCAAGGTGCTCTCTCTGCGCTCGGCAAAGGCGGTATGTCTGAACTCTGGGCTCGTCTGCGTTTTCTGTTCCTGGCGATTATCGTCTACCGAATAGGCGCACACATCCCGGTTCCAGGTATCAACCCGGACCGACTCGCAGACCTGTTTCGACAGAATGAGGGGACCATTCTTAGCTTGTTCAACATGTTCTCCGGCGGCGCGCTGGAACGGATGAGCATCTTTGCACTGGGGATCATGCCGTACATTTCGGCATCGATCATCATGCAACTGATGACCGCCGTCAGCCCGCAGCTGGAGCAGTTGAAGAAGGAAGGTGAAGCTGGCCGTCGCAAGATCAGCCAGTACACCCGCTACGGCACCGTCGTCCTCGCTCTCGTTCAGGCTATTGGCATGTCCATTGGTCTGGCGGGGCAGGGCGTTGCGTTCACTGGTGACTTTGGCTTCCATTTCGTCGCGGTATCCACTTTTGTGGCTGGTGCGATGTTCATGATGTGGCTGGGTGAGCAGATTACTGAGCGTGGTGTAGGCAACGGTATCTCGATGTTGATTTTTTCGGGTATCGTCGCCGGTCTTCCGAGAGCAATCGGGCAGTCTTTCGAGTCTGCGCGTCAGGGTGATATCAATATCTTTGCCTTGGTTGCCATCGGTTTGCTGGCAGTAGCGATTATCGGTTTCGTGGTGTTCATTGAGCGTGGCCAGCGTCGTATCGCTGTTCACTACGCCAAGCGTCAGCAGGGCCGCAAGGTTTTTGCTGCGCAGACAAGCCACTTGCCGCTGAAGGTGAACATGGCCGGTGTTATTCCGGCTATTTTCGCGAGCAGCATTTTGCTGTTCCCGGCTTCGTTGGGTGCCTGGTTTGGTCAGTCTGAAGGTATGGGCTGGTTGCAGGACATCTCGCAGTCGATCGCTCCTGGTCAGCCGTTGAATATTCTGCTGTTTAGTGCAGGGATTATTTTCTTCTGCTTCTTCTATACGGCGTTGATGTTCAATCCGAAAGACGTAGCGGAAAACCTGAAGAAGTCCGGTGCCTTTATTCCGGGCATCCGTCCAGGTGAGCAGTCTGCACGCTATATTGATGGCGTTCTGACTCGCTTGACCATGTTCGGTGCTCTTTACATGACGGCCGTGTGCCTGTTGCCCCAATTCCTGGTGGTTGCAGCAAACGTTCCGTTCTACCTTGGCGGGACCTCGTTGCTGATCGTGGTCGTGGTTGTGATGGACTTCATGTCCCAAGTACAATCGCACCTCGTTTCGCACCAGTACGAATCCCTGATGAAGAAAGCCAACCTGAAGGGTTACGGCAGCGGCATGTTGCGCTGAGTACCCATAAGGTTCGAGGAGTTGGTGATGAAAGTTCGTGCATCGGTGAAAAAGCTGTGCCGTAACTGCAAGATTATTCGCCGCGAAGGTGTTGTTCGAGTAATTTGCAGCGCGGAACCGCGTCACAAACAGCGCCAAGGCTGAGTGTGATTGTGCTTCAAGCCCGGCAGCTAGTGCGCTGCCGGGTTGATTATTTGTTATTACAGCGATATTATCTCGCGCCCTATTTCTTGGCTTCCGGGGCGTAGGTAGCTGTCAATTGGAGTCCCACTGAATGGCCCGTATTGCAGGCGTTAACATTCCAGATAACAAGCATACTGTTATCTCGCTGACCTACATCTATGGTGTCGGTCGCACTACTGCGCAGAAAATCTGTGCAGACACTGGGGTAAACCCAGCAGCAAAGATCAAAGATCTGAGCGACGAGCAAATTGAACAGCTGCGTGGCGAAGTGGCGAAGTTCACCACTGAAGGTGACCTGCGTCGCGAAATCAACATGAAAATCAAGCGCTTGATGGACCTCGGTTGCTATCGCGGTCTGCGTCATCGTCGCGGTCTTCCAGTACGCGGTCAGCGTACCAAGACCAACGCGCGTACCCGTAAAGGTCCGCGTAAGCCGATCCGCAAGTAATCGCCCCAGCGAATCGACAGGAATTTAATCATGGCAAAACCTGCTGCTCGTCCTCGTAAAAAAGTTAAAAAGACAGTGGTTGATGGCATCGCCCACATCCATGCTTCTTTTAACAACACCATCGTGACCATTACCGACCGTCAAGGTAACGCTCTTTCCTGGGCTACCTCCGGTGGTTCGGGTTTCCGCGGTTCCCGCAAGTCCACCCCGTTCGCTGCTCAAGTAGCTGCTGAGCGTGCTGGTCAAGCTGCGCTGGAATACGGCCTGAAAAACCTCGACGTTAACGTCAAGGGTCCAGGTCCAGGTCGTGAATCCGCAGTCCGCGCTTTGAACGGCTGTGGCTACAAGATCGCCAGCATCACCGACGTGACGCCAATCCCGCACAACGGGTGCCGTCCGCCGAAGAAGCGCCGCGTGTAATCCAGGAGATTGTAAAGAATGGCTCGTTACATTGGTCCAAAATGCAAACTCGCTCGTCGCGAAGGCACCGATCTCTTCCTGAAGAGCGGCGTGCGCGCGATCGAATCGAAGTGCAACATTGAAGCAGCACCTGGTATCCACGGCCAACGCCGCGGTCGCCAGTCCGACTACGGCACCCAACTGCGTGAAAAGCAGAAGGTCCGTCGTATCTACGGCGTTCTCGAGCGTCAGTTCAGCGGCTACTACAAAGAAGCTGCTGGCAAGAAAGGTGCAACCGGTGAAAACCTGCTGCAACTGCTCGAATGCCGTCTGGACAACGTTGTATACCGTATGGGCTTTGGTTCGACTCGTGCCGAATCCCGTCAGCTGGTATCGCACAAGTCGATCAGCGTTAACGGTCAGACCGTAAACGTTCCGTCGTATCAGGTTCGTGCTGGTGACGTGGTCGCAGTTCGCGAGAAAGCAAAAAACCAACTTCGCATTGTCCAAGCTCTCGATCTGTGTGCCCAACGTGGCCGCGTAGAATGGGTAGAAGTAGACACTGAGAAGAAGTCGGGCGTTTTCAAGAACGTTCCTGCTCGCAGTGATCTGTCCGCCGACATCAACGAAAGCCTGATTGTCGAGCTCTACTCCAAGTAAGGGCTAGAAAATAGGTGCATCCATGCAGATTTCGGTAAATGAGTTCCTGACACCCCGCCACATTGATGTGCAGGTTGTCAGTCCAACCCGCGCCAAGATCACTCTCGAGCCTCTCGAGCGTGGTTTTGGCCACACCCTGGGCAACGCGCTGCGCCGCATCCTGTTGTCCTCAATGCCCGGCTGCGCAGTAGTCGAGGCCGAGATTGACGGTGTGCTCCACGAGTACAGCGCCATCGAAGGTGTACAGGAAGACGTAATTGAAATCCTGTTGAACCTTAAAGGTCTGGCCATCAAGCTGCACGGTCGTGACGAAGTTACGCTGACCTTGTCGAAGAAGGGTTCGGGGGTGGTTACCGCTGCCGATATTCAGCTGGATCATGATGTCGAGATCGTTAACCCCGATCACGTAATCGCTAACCTGGCGTCTAACGGCGCCCTGAACATGAAGCTCACCGTAGCTCGTGGTCGTGGTTATGAACCAGCCGACTCGCGTCAGAGCGATGAAGACGAAAGCCGCAGCATTGGTCGCTTGCAGCTCGACTCTTCGTTCAGCCCGGTTCGCCGTATCGCATACGTGGTGGAAAACGCCCGTGTCGAGCAGCGTACCAACCTGGACAAGCTGGTTATTGATCTGGAAACCAACGGTACCCTGGATCCTGAAGAGGCTATCCGCCGCGCTGCAACCATCCTGCAACAGCAGTTGGCTGCGTTCGTCGACCTCAAAGGTGACAGTGAGCCAGTGGTTGTCGAGCAGGAAGACGAGATCGATCCGATCCTGCTTCGCCCGGTTGACGATCTGGAACTGACTGTACGTTCGGCTAACTGCCTTAAGGCGGAAAACATCTACTACATCGGCGACCTGATTCAGCGTACCGAAGTAGAGCTGTTGAAGACTCCGAACCTGGGCAAGAAATCCTTGACTGAAATCAAGGACGTTCTGGCCTCCCGCGGTCTGTCCCTCGGCATGCGCCTCGACAACTGGCCGCCTGCAAGTCTTAAGAAGGACGACAAGGCGACTGCCTGATCGTCGTAATCACCGAACGTAGTGTTTGGTAAGGAATGAACCATGCGTCATCGTAAAAGTGGGCGTCACCTGAGCCGCACCAGCTCGCACCGCAAGGCCATGTTCCAGAACATGGCGGTGTCGTTGTTCGAGCACGAGCTGATCAAGACTACTCTGCCAAAAGCCAAAGAACTGCGCCGCGTTGCCGAGCCGCTGATCACTCTGGCCAAGACAGACAGCCTGGCTAACCGCCGTCTGGCTTTCGACCGTACTCGTTCGAAAGCTATCGTTGGTAAGCTCTTCAACGACCTGGGCAAGCGTTACGCTACCCGTGAGGGTGGCTACCTGCGCATCCTCAAGTGCGGCTTCCGCGCTGGCGACAACGCGCCTATGGCGTACGTCGAGTTGGTTGATCGTGCTACTGCTGGCGAAGCTGTATCCGCCGAGTAAGACGTCAGTCTGAAACGAAAAACCGGGCCTAGTGCCCGGTTTTTTGTGCCCGCAAGAAATGCGCTGTTCGTACAAGCTTCTGACATTGTTGTGTTGCCACTATGTGCAGGGAAAGATAATTAGTAATTATCTATCGATGACTGCAAGTTAATGAATTTGTAGGTGTCTCATCGATGATCAATACTTCCCAGCAAGCCGATTAGCCGGCAGTTTCAAGACTGACAGAGGAAGAAGACCGTATGAGCCAGATCAAAACGCTTACGACCGCCAGTGGTGCACCTGTCGCCGATAACCAGAATTCTCGCTCCGCCGGCCCCCGTGGCCCGCTGCTGCTCGACGATTTTCATCTGATCGAGAAGCTTGCCCATTTCAACCGTGAAAACATTCCTGAGCGCCGCGTGCACGCCAAGGGCTCGGGTGCTTACGGTACGTTCACCGTGACCCGTGATATCACCGAATACACCAGCGCCAAACTGTTTGAGGCCGTGGGCAAGCAAACGCCAACGTTCTTGCGCTTCTCTACTGTAGGCGGCGAACGTGGCTCGGCTGACACTGAACGTGATCCACGTGGGTTCGCCCTCAAGTTCTACACCGAAGAGGGCAACTGGGACATCGTTGGCAACAACACCCCTGTTTTCTTCATTCGTGATCCACTGAAGTTTCCCGACTTTATCCACACGCAGAAACGTCTGCCGCAGAGCAACCTGAAAAGCGCCCAGATGATGTGGGACTTCTGGTCGCATTCGCCGGAAGCACTGCATCAAGTGACCATTCTGTTCTCGGATCGTGGCATTCCCGACGGCTATCGCCATATGCACGGCTTCGGCAGCCACACCTACAGCCTGATCAATGCCAAAGGTGAGCGTCACTGGGTGAAGTGGCACTACAAAACCAAGCAGGGCATCAAGAACCTGGCACCAGCCGATGCTGCGCGCCTGGCGGGTACCGATCCGGATTACGCTCAGCGTGATCTGTTCGAAGCCATCGAGCGTGGCGATTTCCCGAAATGGCGCGTATGCATTCAGATCATGACCGAGGCTCAGGCTGCAGCGCACTATGAGAACCCGTTCGACGTGACCAAGACCTGGTCGCAAAAGGAGTTTCCGCTGATCGAAGTCGGCGAACTGGAGCTGAACCGCAACCCGCTGAACTACTTTGCCGAGGTCGAGCAAGCCGCATTCGGTCCGAGCAACATGGTGCCAGGTGTCGGTCTGTCGCCGGATCGCATGCTGCAAGGCCGCGTGTTCGCCTACGCCGATGCACATCGCTATCGCGTGGGCACAAACCACCAACAATTACCGGTGAATGCGCCGCGCAGCCCGGTGAATACGTACCAGCGCGACGGCTCGATGGCCTTCGGCAGCAATGGTGGTGCAGCACCTAACTACGAACCGAACAGCTACATTGAATCACCGAAGCAAGCTCCGCACTACGCCGAGCCTGCACTGGCATTGAGTGGTGCTGCTGACCGTTACGATCATCGCGAAGACACCGATTACTACAGCCACGCCGGTGCGCTGTTCCGTCTGATGAGCGACGAGCAGAAAGCCTTGCTGGTCAGCAATATCGCCGGCGCCATGAGCGGTGTTTCACCTGATGTGGTTGATCGTCAGTTGCAGCATTTCTATAAGGCCGATCCGGCGTATGGAGAAGCAATCGCAAAGCTGCTCGACGTACAGCTTAACGAAGTCTAAACGAGAAGCAGAACCGCCCTCATTGGGGCGGTTTTTGCGTTATTTAGGCTGGTTTTCTCAGAATATCTTCGCTTTTATTGCGCGAAACGGGGTGACCTTCCGGTCAGCTTGGTTCAAACTACAGACTTTCAAGCAGGGAGATGTAGGGCGATGCAAGGCCACCCAGACGTAATCGATTACCTCAACACGTTGCTGACCGGCGAACTGGCCGCGCGTGACCAATATTTTGTTCACTCGCGGATGTATGAGGACTGGGGTTTCACCAAGCTCTACGAACGAATCAACCACGAGATGGAAGAAGAGGCCGGTCACGCCGACGCACTGATGCGCCGGATCCTGATGCTCGAAGGCACACCGCGCATGCGCCCGGACGATCTCGACGTCGGCACCACCGTCCCGGAGATGCTCGAAGCCGATCTGCGTCTCGAGTACAAAGTCCGCGCCGCTCTGTGCAAAGGCATTGAGTTGTGCGAGCAGCACAAGGATTATGTCAGTCGCGAAATCCTGCGTGTTCAGCTCAACGACACTGAAGAAGATCACACCTACTGGCTGGAAAAGCAGTTGGGCCTGATCAAGCTCATCGGTCTCGAGAATTACCTGCAATCTCACACCTGATTGCACAGACACAAAAAAGCCCCTGTCACGGTTGAAGTGACAGGGGCTTTTTCATGCCCGGAGATCAGGCCCGATCGCGAATCAGCAATGGCTTGAGGTAATGACCGGTGTGAGACTGCTTCATCTCGGCCACTTCCTCCGGCGTACCGGTGGCGATGATCTGACCACCCTTGGAGCCGCCCTCCGGCCCCAGATCCACCAGCCAGTCGGCGGTCTTGATCACGTCCAGGTTGTGCTCGATCACCACTACGGTATTGCCGTGGTCGCGCAGGCGATGCAGCACGTCGAGCAGTTGCTGGATATCCGCGAAGTGCAGACCGGTGGTCGGCTCATCGAGGATATACAGAGTTTTGCCGGTGTCGCGCTTGGACAGCTCGCGTGACAGCTTGACCCGCTGCGCTTCACCACCGGACAGCGTGGTTGCCGACTGCCCGAGCTTGATGTACGACAGGCCCACATCCATCAACGTCTGTAGCTTGCGTGCAAGCGCCGGTACCGCGTCGAAGAACTCCCGCGCCTCCTCGATGGTCATCTCGAGGGTTTCGTGGATGCTCTTGCCCTTGTATTTGATCTCAAGGGTTTCGCGGTTGTAGCGCTTGCTCTTGCACACATCGCACGGCACGTAAATGTCCGGCAGGAAGTGCATTTCCACTTTGATCAGACCGTCGCCCTGGCACGCCTCGCAGCGACCGCCCTTGACGTTGAACGAGAAACGCCCCGGGCCGTAACCTCGGGAGCGTGACTCGGGTACACCGGCGAACAGTTCACGGATCGGTGTGAAAAGCCCGGTGTAGGTCGCCGGATTGGAGCGTGGCGTACGGCCGATCGGGCTCTGGTCGATATCGACGACTTTGTCGAGATGTTCCAGGCCTTTGATGCTGTCGTGCGCGGCCGCTTCCAGCGTGGTCGCACCATTGAGTGCAGTAGCGCTCAACGGGAACAGCGTGTTGTTGATCAACGTCGATTTGCCCGAGCCGGAAACCCCGGTCACGCAGGTCAGCAGACCGATCGGGATTTCCAGATCGACGTTGCGCAGGTTGTTGCCGCGCGCGCCCTTGAGCGACAGCGTCAGCTTCTTGTTACGCGGCGTGCGTTTGGCCGGCACTTCGATCTTCACCCGCCCCGACAGGTATTTACCGGTCAGGGAATCCGGGTGCGCCATGACTTCGGCCGGCGTACCTTCAGCCACGATCTGCCCGCCGTGCACCCCGGCGCCCGGCCCGATATCCACCACATAGTCGGCCAGACGAATCGCGTCTTCGTCGTGTTCGACCACGATCACCGTGTTGCCGATGTCGCGCAGGTGCTTGAGGGTGCCGAGCAACCGGTCGTTATCGCGCTGATGCAGGCCAATGGACGGCTCGTCGAGGATGTACAGCACCCCGACCAGACCTGCGCCGATCTGGCTGGCCAGACGAATGCGTTGCGCCTCGCCGCCGGACAGGGTGTCGGCGCTGCGATCCAGCGACAGATAGTCGAGGCCGACATTGACCAGAAATTGCAGGCGCTCGCGGATCTCCTTGAGGATCTTGTCGGCGATCTCGCCACGCCGCCCGGTCATCTTCAACTCGCCGAAGTATTCGCAGGCATCGCCAATCGGCAGGTTGGTCACTGCCGGCAGGGTTTTCTCGCCAACCCACACGTGCCGCGCTTCACGGCGCAGACGAGTGCCGCGGCAATCCGGGCAAGCCTGGGTGCTGAGAAACTTGGCCAGCTCTTCGCGCACGCTGGCCGATTCGGTTTCGCGGTAGCGACGCTCAAGGTTCGGCACGATACCTTCGAACGGGTGCGAACGTTTGACGATGTCGCCGCGGTCATTGAGGTACTTGAAGTCGACATTCTGCGAGCCGCTGCCGTGCAGGATCTGTTTCTGCTGTTCGGCGGTCAGCTCGTTGAACGGCTTCTCAAGACTGAACTTGTAGTGCGAGGCCAGTGAGCCGAGCATCTGGAAATAATAGACGTTACGCCTGTCCCATCCGCGAATCGCGCCCTCGGCAAGAGTCAGTTCACCATTGACCAGGCGCTTGATGTCGAAGAACTGCTTCACGCCCAGGCCATCGCAGGTCGGGCAGGCGCCGGCCGGGTTGTTGAAGGAGAACAGCTTCGGCTCAAGCTCGCTGATGGCATGGCCGCAGATCGGGCAGGCAAAGCGCGCGGAGAAGATCATCTCTTCACCTGGCTCATCGTCCATCGGCGCGACCAAGGCAATGCCGTCCGCCAGCTTCAGTGCGGTTTCGAACGATTCGGCCAGACGCTGCTGCAGGTCGGCGCGGACCTTGAAACGGTCGACGATCACATCGATCGAGTGCTTCTTCTGTTTATCCAGTTTCGGCAGTTCATCGAGTTCGCAGATGCGACCGTTGACCCGCGCACGGACGAAGCCTTGGGCGCGCAGCTCTTCGAACACTGACAAGTGCTCGCCTTTGCGCTCGCGGATCACCGGCGCCAGCAGCATCAGTTTGCTGCCCTCCGGTTGCGCCAGCACCAGGTCGACCATCTGGCTGACGGTCTGAGCTTCCAGCGGAATATCGTGATCCGGGCAGCGCGGCGTACCGACGCGTGCATACAGCAGACGCAGGTAGTCGTAGATTTCGGTGATGGTGCCGACCG
The DNA here is from genome assembly GCF_036346455.1 of Pseudomonas sp. AM14(2022). NCBI lineage: Bacteria > Pseudomonadati > Pseudomonadota > Gammaproteobacteria > Pseudomonadales > Pseudomonadaceae > Pseudomonas > Pseudomonas sp. AM14(2022). Next base: position 284,057 of record NZ_JAOTNY010000008.1, on the reverse strand, counting down.
TGGAACGCGGGTTGTGCGAGGTCGACTTCTGTTCGATGGAGATCGCCGGCGACAAACCTTCAATGGTGTCGACGTCGGGTTTTTCCATCATCGACAGGAACTGTCGGGCGTAGGCCGACAGGGATTCGACATAGCGGCGCTGACCTTCGGCGTACAGCGTGTCGAAGGCCAGGGACGACTTGCCGGATCCGGACAGGCCGGTGATGACGATCAGTTTGTCCCGTGGCAGGGTCAGGTCGATGTTCTTCAGGTTGTGGGTACGGGCCCCACGTATCAGGATCTTGTCCAAAGTGGCCTCGCTCGGCGGGCGTCGAAAACGTAGGAGTATACGGGCAAATACTGGATGGATGCACACTATCAAACGAAGGGTTTTTTACCTTGCATGAAGAGAGTTTCATCTATACGCGTCATAGCGTCGCGATATACCCCGTCTTTCGATGGGACTGGTAGAATCGCCGCCGGTTCACACGAGGTTTTTCCATGCACGATCCCCACAGCGAACGCATGAGTAGCGGCGAGACCCGCGCAGCGAGCGGTCTGGCCCTGGTGTTCGCCTTCCGTATGCTTGGCATGTTCATGGTGTTGCCGGTACTGGCGACCTACGGCATGGACCTGGCGGGAGCGACCCCGGCCCTGATCGGGCTGGCGATTGGCGCTTACGGCCTGACCCAGGCGATTTTCCAGATTCCGTTCGGGATCATTTCCGACCGTATCGGCCGGCGGCCGGTGATTTTCCTCGGGCTGGTGGTCTTCGCCCTTGGCAGTGTGCTGGCGGCTCAGGCCGATTCGATCTGGGGCGTGATTGCCGGACGCATCCTGCAGGGCGCCGGGGCGATTTCCGCTGCGGTCATGGCACTGCTTTCCGACCTGACCCGTGAACAACACCGTACCAAAGCCATGGCCATGATCGGTATGACCATCGGTCTGTCGTTCGCCGTGGCCATGGTGGTCGGGCCGTTGCTGACCCGCGCGTTCGGCCTGTCCGGACTGTTCCTCGCCACTGGCGGCATGGCCCTGTTCGGCATCGTCATCGTGATGTTCATGGTGCCGAAATCCACCGGGCCGCTGAGCCATCGTGAATCCGGAGTGGCGCGTCAGGCCTTGATGCCGACGCTCAAACATCCCGATCTGCTGCGCCTGGACTTGGGCATTTTTGTGTTGCACGCGATGCTGATGTCGAGCTTCGTCGCGCTGCCGCTGGCGCTGGTGGAAAAGGCCGGTTTGCCCAAGGAGCAGCACTGGTGGGTTTACCTGACCGCGCTGTTGATTTCTTTCTTCGCCATGATCCCGTTCATCATCTACGGCGAGAAGAAACGCAAAATGAAACGAATTTTGCTCGGCGCCGTCCTGACGCTGATGCTCACTGAGCTATTCTTCTGGCAGTTCGGTGACAGCTTGCGGGCTCTGGTGATCGGCACGGTGGTGTTCTTCACCGCGTTCAATCTGCTGGAAGCTTCGCTGCCGTCGCTGATCAGCAAGGTTTCACCGGCAGGCGGGAAGGGCACGGCGATGGGCGTGTATTCCACCAGTCAGTTCCTCGGTTCGGCACTCGGCGGGATACTCGGCGGCTGGCTGTTTCAGCATGGCGGTCTGTCGGTTGTGTTCCTTGGATGTGCGGGTCTGGCTGCCATCTGGCTGGCCTTTGCTGTTACCATGCGCGAACCACCCTACGTGACGAGCCTGCGCTTGCCGTTGTCGCCCGAGGCGATCCGCGAAGCCGGTCTGGTCGAGCGCCTCAAGGCCCTCGTAGGGGTAACAGATGCAGTGATAGTCGCTGATGAGGCGGCTGTTTACATCAAACTGGACAAAGAATTAGTGGATCGCGACACCCTCGAACGCCTGGTGAACAACCCGGCCGGGGCTGCTTGCGAAGCCTAGGAGAACGTTATGGCCCGTGGGGTTAACAAAGTCATATTGGTCGGCACTTGCGGCCAGGATCCCGAAGTTCGCTACCTGCCTAACGGTAACGCCGTGACCAACCTGAGTCTGGCAACCAGCGAACAGTGGACCGACAAGCAAACCGGTCAAAAGGTCGAGAAGACCGAATGGCACCGTGTTTCGATGTTCGGCAAGGTTGCGGAAATCGCCGGCGAGTACCTGCGTAAAGGTTCGCAGGTGTACATCGAAGGCAAGCTGCAGACCCGCGAGTGGGAAAAAGACGGTATCAAGCGTTACACCACTGAAATCGTGGTCGACATGCAAGGCACCATGCAACTGCTCGGCGGCCGTCCACAACAGGGCGACCAACAAGGCGGTGGCAACAACTACCAGCAGCAGGCGCCACGTCAACAGGCTCCGCGTCCGCAGCAGTCGGCTCCGCAACAGCGTCCAGCCCCGGCTCCACAGCAGGCTGCACCGCAACCAGCTCCGGATTTCGACAGCTTCGATGACGATATCCCGTTCTGATTCGCTGCTGCATCCACGCTGAATAAAAAAGGCCCGTCGTTCAACACGACGGGCCTTTTTTGTGGCGCAAGGTCCGCGATTACCACTGATCTCCTGTGGGAGCGGGCTTGCTCGCGAAGGCGTCGGGTCAGTCAAAGCATTTGTTGAATGGCAGTCCGCTTTCGCGAGCAAGCCCGCTCCCACAAATGCGGGTGTGTGTTTCAGTCGAGGATCAGGTGCGGCAGAAACCGGCTTGAATCCTTGGTGATCAGACTGTTGTCTTCGCGCACGCCGATCCCCGCCGCCTGATCACCAATCACCCACGAGCCGATCAGCGTGTAGCTGTCGTCGAACTTCGGCAATGGCGCAAATTCCTGCAGGATGAATGGCGCATCGGTGTAGGGCCCGTCTTCTTTGACGATCAGACCTTCTGCCGTTTGCAGCTCGATATTCGCGCCTTCGCGGGAGAAGTACGGTTTGCGCACCCAACCCTTGGGCACTGCACTGGCCGGATTCGGATCAAGGTGCGCCGCGAGCAGATTCGGATGCCCCTTGTGCAACTCCCACAGCAAAGGCAGCGCGCCTTTGTTCGACAGGATCGACTTCCACGCCGGTTCGAAGAACTGCGTATCGCTTTCGGCGATTGCTGCACCGAATGGCTCGTGGAAAATAAATTCCCAGGCATGCAGCTTGAACAGGTGCGGGATCCAGCGATCCTCAAGGTCGACGAAGCGACCCTCGGCGGTCAGGCCGATGTCTTCGATGTCGATGTGCCGGGATTCGATGCCGACCTTTTCCGCGATCAGGCGCAAGTAGTCGGTGGTGCCCTTGTCTTCGACCGAGTCTTTCATCGACGCAAAGTAGAAGGGCCGCTTGAGCTGCAACTCGGCAAACGCCTGATGCAGCTTGGTGTCGATGCTGTTGAACTGGTCGGCGTGGCGCGGCAGCATTCCGCGCTCGATGCACTGCTCCAGCCAGCCCCACTGAAACGCCGCCGCCTCATAGAGGCTGGTCGGCGTGTCGTAGTTGAGTTCCAGCAACTTGGCGGGGCCGTTGCCGTTGTAGGAAAAGTCCATACGTCCGTACAGATGCGGATGACCTTCCAGCCAGGACGTGCGGATCATGTCGTAGTACGGCGCCGGGATGCTCAGGCGATCCAGCAGCTCCTCGCTGTGCACCACGCGATCGACCAGGTCCATGCACATCTCGTGCAGTTCGGTGGTCGGATCCTCCAGATCGTTTTCAATCTGCGCGAGCGTGAACTGGTAGTAGGCGCTTTCGTCCCAGTACGGCTCGTCGTCGATGGTGTGGAACAGAAAGCCGAGGCTTTCGGCCGTCTGTTTCCAGTCGGGGCGCTCGGCGCAGTGGATCTTCTTCATGGTCAGCTGCTCGAACTGCCCCAGCCGCCCCAACCGCTGCGGGCGGAAGACTGGCTGCCGAAGCCGCCGCGGGACGTCGACGAAGCGACGTTGACCGGTTTGCTCCGGGTGCTGTCGTAGCGGGTGTCGGTGCGGGTAGCCGGTGCCGATTCGATTTTGCGGTACTGCGCCGAGGTGTTGTAGGTCTGGCGCGTATCGCGATCGCGATAGACCGTGCGATTGGCGTTGTTGCTCATCGCATTGCCGATCAGCCAGCCCGTCAGCCAACCGTTGCCGCCTCCGGACGTTTGTGCATTCTGCGCAGCGGCGGTTTCACCGGCAGGCATCTGCGCATTGGCAATCGCATTCAGGTCCTGGGGCGCCTCACCGCTCTGTGGCACCTTGAAACCACCGAGCTTCGGCACGAAGCGACCGTCGGAATTCTTCTGGCACCAGTCGGCGGCAAAGTCTGCGTCGCACTTGACCTTGTCATCGTAGGCCGGCGCAATACGTCGATGTTCGGTCAATGCCGCGACGTAGGCGTTGGAGCAGACATCGGCGGCCACTTCGGCGCCGACACACTCCTCGACAGATTGGAAGCGTTGCTGCTCCTGCGCGGTAACCTCGCCGGAAATCGCCAGCGCCACCGAAGCGGCGAGGGACAGTTGAACGTACTTGCTGCGTTTCATCGAAGGCTTCCTGCCGATCAGTTGGACGGGGTCATGCACGCGGCGTTGAGCATGCCGACGCTGATGGCCACTGCGGCCACATAGATACCCGAAGCGATTTCACCGTTGGCGATACGCTGCGATGTGCCCTTGAGCACCAGCCCCGTGGCGAGAAAGGCCAGCAGCTGCACCACCGCAGCAATTACCGCCCACAGCACGAAATCGAGAACGTTGACCGAAAACGCGATCACGTTGCTGGCCGGAATCGCGAAGCCGATGATCGCGCCCGCCAGAGCGATGGCGGCAGCGATGTTACCGGAGCGAATCAGCTCGAACTCCTTGTGTGGCGTGATGCGGGTGTAGACGAACTGAAACAGCATGAACAGCAGCACGGCGCCGATCAGGTAGACGACGAAACCGACCAGTGCGGTCTTGTTCAGGGAAACGGCCAGCACTTCCAGCATGGAAAACTTCCTTATTTAAATGGTGCTCAAATCAGTCGTGTACAGCGAAATGCCCAGTGAGGTACTCAGGCTGACGGTGCCTTCCTCGTCCTGTTCGACGGAGAACAGCAGCAGTTCGCGGCGATCGGTCAGGCCGGTCTCGCGCGCGTAAAGCATGGAGTGGTGTTCGATGGTGTAGCTCTCGTCCGGGTTGACCACATGTTCGGTCATCGGTACGAGTTCGGTCTGGCCTTGTTCGGTGCCCCATTCGCGGCTGTACTGGACGCCGTCGTGGGTATAGATCGGCAGGCCGATCGGGCTTTCGGGGCCGGCCAGGCGCTGCAGCTCGGCGTCACTGTTGACGGTCACGTAGCTGAGGTAGTTGAACAGGGTGACCGACTCGATCTGGTCGTCACCGGTGACGTGGATCTGCAGCCAGAAGTCTTCGTTATTGAGGTAGTAGCGATGCAGCTTGTTGGATTGGCCGAGGTCGATCCAGCCGGCGCTCCAGATTGCCTCTGCCGCTGGAACCTGCACCGAGGTGCTGCCATCGAGCAGCAAGGCCAGAGTCGAATCGAATCGCACGCCTTTGCCTTGTGCCATCCCGAGTGGGCCACTGGCAACGTTTGGCGTTGGCGCAGCGGTCTGCCAGTTGCTGGTGCCCAGCAAGTCTTTGAACCATCCCATGGGTACATTCCTTGAGGCGGGTGGAGGTGTTCGTCGTAAAAAACGCCGCCAGTGTACCGGGCCGGGCGACGAACGACACGCCGTAAACCATGTGGGAGCGGTTTGCTCGCGAAGGCGGTGTGTCAGGCAGCTAAGGTACCGACTGACACACCGCCTTCGCGAGCAAGCCCGCTCCCACAGGTTTTGTGCAAACGCTTACTGAGCTGACTTCTGCTTCAGACGCTCGAGAATCGCATTGGCGCTGCCTTCGTTTGGCGTGATGCCGGCGTCGCGCAGTTTGCGTTCCAGGTCATTGCCGGTCGAAGCGTCAGCCAGTTCATCGGCGGCACTCAGCTCGGCAGCGCGTTGCTGCTGCTTGGCCTGCAGACGGTTCAGCGTGCCGACGGCGGTTTCCAGCTTGCCGTTGGCACCGCCGCTGGCGATGGACGCGCTGACCTGCGCCTTTTGCACGCTTTCACGGGCCTTGGCCATGTCCACCTGCTGGCGCAGGCTCTTGATCCGCGACTCGGCCTTGCTGATGTCCTTGCGCATGTTTTCGGCGTAGGTGCCGAATTCGTCGCTCTGGGCTTTCTCGGCGGTCAGGTCGTTGGTCAGGGTCGAAATCGCTTCAGCCACTTCCATCGCCAGGTCTTCGCGGCCGGCGTTCAGCGCTGAAACCGCCTTGGCTTCCAGATCCTTGATCTTGGCGTCGTACTCGCTCACGCGATCAGCGGCCAGCTTGTGCTTGGCCATGATGGTGACCAGCTCACGGCGGGCATTCGACAGCGCGGTGTCGGCGTCGCGGATTTCCTGGTCGAGGATGCGCAGGGCCTGTTGGTCGACGATCGCTTCGCCGACTTCATTGGCGCCGCCGCGCAGCGCGGTGAACAACTTGCTCCAGATGGACTGAGTCATTGGATATTCCCTGTTGATTACTTGAAGAAGTGTTCGAAGGCTTCGCTCGCGCGCTGCACGTTATCGACCAGGGTTTTCACCTCGGTGACGACGTTGGTCAGGCTCGAGTCGGCGCTGAGGGCGCCAAACATGTTGTAAACGGTCTGACCGTTGGGCATCGACTCGATGCCGATCGACGACAGCGGGAACATTTCCCGGCTGCGCAGCACGGCGTCGTTGAAGGCGTGCACGTCAGTGATCGAATCGATATCCACCAGCACGGTGTCGACGATGATCTGCTGACCGGCCACGGCGATGTGAATCGGCAGACCGCCGAATTCGTTCATTTCCAGCTTGATGCTGGGTTCGGAGCTCTGGATCAGAGACAGCGTGATCTCGTGCGAAGCCACCTCGTCCAGTGCCTTGATGGCGTTGAAGAGGCTATCGATGTTCCAGTTGTTGCCTGCGCTCATGTAATTCTCCGACATGAATGAGCCAGCCAGAATCGGTTGGCGTAGCTGTTGCTCCATCTGCTTGAGCAAGCTTCGGTTTTCCGGAAGTACCCAAGTTTCGTGTTTCACATAACCGGCGGCAGCCAGGCCCGCACGCATCTGCTTCATGTAGAAGCTCGACGGCTTTTTCGCGGACGGTTTCGAGCGCTCTCCCTGTGGGCTCTCTGATGCAACGGTGGGGGAGCGACTTTTCATGGCAATGACTCCGTTATGAACATCTCACGCGTGAGCCACACTACAACCAATTCAAAATGCCATCAATGGCTCACGCGTGAGATTTTTTCGGCATGTCGACATCGCTGATGAGGTGGTGGTCGCAAGCGTTGTCCCGGGTGGGCAGTGTTTTTCTGATTAATCACTGATGTTTATTGTCTGGAAGGCGAGTTTGTTTCTCAATTCTCTCGCTGTGATTTTTTATTGTTTAAGTATTGAAGATAATTCCTACATTGTTTTTGCATGTTTCCGTAAGAAGTAATAGCGGCCCTTCGTAAGAGCGTAGGAAGTTGTTCTTTGTGAGTAATATTAAGAAACAAGGTCGGTTCGCAACCACTGAAAACTTATTCTAGTTTTGGGGTGTGCACACCTTCACCCCGGTGGAAACAGCTTCACCACCGGCCCTTCAACTTTTGAGGAAATCATTATGACTTTCGAAAAAGCATCTTCGGCTGGCGATTCTCAGATCGGCTGATCTGGTCAGTAAGAAACAGGGCCTTAATGGCCCTGGTTCTTTATCAAGTTGTTTTAATAGCGATTGAGGCTCGAATATGAAACTTAGTCTTAAACCGACGATTATTCCGTTCAAACTTGATGGTCAGGTAGTCCTGCGTTTTAACGGTCAATACGCAAAAATCCCCGACCTACACGGTGCTGTCTGGGAGTTCGTCAAGGCACTTGATGGCCGTGAACCCTATGAGGAGTTGATTACCCAGGTGGCAGTCCGTTACCCCGCGGTGGATCAGGACGAAATCCGAAGCGTCGCGCAAGATCTGATCAAATACCGGCTGGTCGAGAGTCCGGATGCCTTTGAGACTACTTCTCTCTCGGATCATGATCGCATCAGATTTTCCCGCAACATCGACTTTTTCGGGTCGATGGCGGCTGTGGGCGAGAACAAGTTCACCCACCAGGAAAAACTGCGCACGGCCAGGGTCTGTGTCCTGGGCTGCGGCGGTCTGGGCACCCATATCCTGTTCGACCTGGTAGCGCTGGGTGTCCACCATCTGACGATCCTCGATTTTGACACGATCGAGTTGAGCAATTTGAACCGGCAGATCCTTTACAAGGAAACCGACGTTGGCATGCCGAAGGTTGCAACGGCCAGGCGCAGGTTGCTTGAATTCAACAGTCACCTCGACATTACTGCTCACGAAACCCGCCTCCAGTCGGCGCAAGACGTCGCCGGCATCGTACGCGGCCACGATATTGTGATTTGTGTCGCCGATAAACCCGCGAACTACATGGCCGACTGGCTGAATGAGGCCTGTGTTGAACAGGGCGTACCCTTCATTTCAGGCGGGCTTGATGTACGGCGCTCGGTGTTTTATTCGGTGGTGCCTGGCTCCTCGGGCTGCGGTGCTTGCTGGCTGACGTCGGCGCGTAACAAGAGCAGCCTGGTGAACAGCGTTTCGACCATGGCCAAACAGCACGACATCACTTATGAGCATCCCGGCCCGGCTCTTGTGACTTTGGTGGCTGTCACCGCCGGGATGATGGTCAGCGAAACGGTCAAGATCATCACCGGCTGCCAACCGCCACAATTGACCAACAAGCTCAAGGAATTCACATTCGACGACCTGGACGTCAGCGTCGCCGAAGTCTGGCAACAGAATCCGGACTGCACGGTGTGTGGACATCTCGCGAACGCGCAACGGACGCGGCAGGCGGAGACTGTCTAGATGTTCAAACTCCTGGCTTCCTATGCCATCACGTCCATCTGTTCATGGGCCATCGCGTTTCTGATCCCGCTTTATGTTTATGAGCAGACCGGCTCCCCAGTCTGGACGTCGCTGGCTTTTTTCGCCGCGATGGCGCCCTACATACTGGTTACGCCCTTCGCCGGTGTATGGAGTGATCGCTACAGCAAACGGCGTTTTCTGATCGGTGGTGATCTGATCAACATCGTCACCGGCTGCCTCATATATGCTGCCGTGAGTACGCTGTCCGGGAGCAACTTGAGTATTACTCTGTTACTGCTGAGCTTTCTGTTGGCAAGCGTCGGTGCCACCCACCACCCGGTCTTCCAGAGTATTGCGCCTGCGCTGATCGAGGGGCCCAAACTTCATCGATTCAATGCGATCGTCAACGCCAGTGACAACATCATTCGCATCGTTGCACCAATCGGCGTCGCAGCCTTGCTGGCCTTCAGTACCAAGGAGCAGTTGCTGATTGGCAGTATTGTCGGATTTGCGCTATCCCTGCCGCTTTGCTTCTTGCTGAAAGAGCAGGGTAAGCCTGCGCCGGCCACCACGCGGGTATTCACGGAAATCAAAGCCGGACTGTTGTATGTCATCCAGCAGCGAGAACTGTGTTCGTTTGTCATGCTGTTCTTTTTCTGCAATTTCGGTTTTGCCTTGATCGGTGCCAGCCTTGTCTATGTCTACACCACGCTACTGGCCGTGCCATTGAGTGATGTGGGCTATTACTACGGGCTCATCGGTGCAGGTGCCGTCGCCGGATCAGCTATGGGGGCGTTTCTGGCGAAGAGATATCCGGCCGGCATTCTTATCCGTCGAAGCTGTTTGCTGGCCGGGGTGTTCACGCTGATGGGGGCGATGGCCAACGATCCGTGGTCACTTTCGGCACTTTGGGCGCTTTCTACCGGTTGCCAATCCGTGGTGGTCATCGCTTTTTTCACCTATCGCCAGCAAGTGGTTCCGCAAACCATTCTGGGGCGAACGGTGGGAGTTACAAGGCTCATTGCCTACCTCGCGATTCCTCCCGCGAGCCTGCTGAGTGGATGGCTGTTACTGCATTTCTCGAGCAGTGCTGTGATTCTTGCGTCAGGCGGTCTGTGCATCATTTTCGCCTCTCTATGTGCTTACTTTCTGGCCAGGTTTGAGCGCCCGGTCATTTACAGCGACGCAAAATGAATACGGTTTTGTAAGTTTTTCGGGGTTTCGGAATAACTGGAAAGTTGCGATCGGCTGGATGGCTGATAAAGAATTTAAAGGAATTTAAAGTTGGAAGTAGATAAAGAGTTGAATTGCGGCGATGGGGCGAAGGTCATTAATTTCATGACCGGAGGCACATTATGGGACCAATGGCTGGACGCTGATGCGTTAGATAGATTGGTTAATCATGAACTGTTGCTAGCAATGCAAAACGGTCATGTTTCCCTGAAGGGGATGCGTTACTTTCTGATCCAGCATCATTACTACTCGCGAAACTTTACCCGCTTTCTATGCGCAATCCTCAATCGCCTCGAGTCCCTTGGCGACATCAAATTACTGTTGGAAAACATGCAAGAGGAAATGGGCATAGATGGTGATAACAAGCTCACGCATGCCGAGTTGTTTCAAAGGTCGCTGCGGATCCTGGGCACCCATCCCTTGGCAGAATCGCCTTTACCTCAGACCGTGGATTTCACCCAATGCATCATGCAGCTTTGCCGCAGTGAAAATCCTGTCGAGGGCCTCGCAGCGCTCTGCCTGGGAGCCGAAGCCATTGTGCCGCTGATTTACCGACCGATTCTGCTGGCGCTGGAGGGACTGAACATCAGTGAGGAAGGCCTGGAGTTCTTTCGCCTGCATATCGAAGAGGATGAGGACCACGCGATTACCATGTTGGGAATTCTGCAACGCCTGACTCACCAGACGCCTGAAGCCAAGCGGCTTGCGATTCAAATCGGGCGTCAGGTTATGCTCAAACGTTGTGTCATGTTCGATGCCATCTGGAAGGAAGTCAGTCAGCAGTAGTCGGCGTCTCGTTTCGTGCAAATTGCCGCGGATTCGCTGGCAGTCGTGCAGATTGAAACAGGCCCGATGCCACCATGCTTGTTCCAAGCGATTGAATCATTGGGCATTCCCGGCGCCAGGCGATTGGCCTGATCTCTGCACTTCTCTCATTACATTCATCAAGTGGCTTGAAGGGGGACGCATGACCCCGATGTCGAGCAGGAAAGTGGTCGTCGCCCATTCGGTTCGGGCCGGGGCGCCGCAACATGAAGTGCAGACCAACAAGGCACTTGCCCGCTGGCTGGCGCAGATTCTGGGACTCAGCTTCGGCGGAAGTTTTGACCCGCAGAAGCATCGCGGTCGCGATTTGTATTGGCTTCCGACCCAGACCATTGTCGGCGCGGCCAGCGCGCGCAATCTGGGGATCAAGGGCCCCGGCGATTTGTGGGGCGGGTACGTCGAACACGATTTCATTTGCACCAAAGCCATCAGTCACGGCTTGCGCAGTCATCTGGCTCACGCGCCAAAAGGCTGGGCGCCGCAATTCTCCGAGCGCGTGCGCGATGTGGTGCTCGACGGCTTGACGGTGTTTGCCGTGAAAGATGCGCGACCCGCTGCCGAGCATCTGCTGTACAGCGGACCGATCCGCCTGAAGCCGATTCACGCCTGTGCCGGTCGTGGCCAGGAAGTTATCAACAGCCTCGACGCGTTCGATGAAGTACTGGCCCGTGCAGAAGCGGAAGCGTTGTTTCGCGATGGCGTGGTGCTCGAACAGGACTTGAGCAAGGTCTTCACCCACAGCGTTGGCCAGTCATTCATCGGCGACAAAGTGCTTAGCTACTGCGGTGATCAATACTTGACCAAGGATGCCCATGGCGAAGACGTCTATGGTGGTTCGAATCTGTTGGTAGTGCAGGGCGGCTACGAAGATCTGCTGGCGCTGGACTTGCCGGATGACGTGCGACAGGCCATCAAGCAGGCGCAGATATTCGACCGGGCAGCGGATGAGGCTTATCCAGATTTCTACGCCTCACGCCGCAACTACGACATCGCCCAAGGCCTGGACAGCAATGGCAAACCCCGCAGCGGGGTGCTCGAACAATCCTGGCGCATGGGCGGTGCCAGCAGCGCTGAATTGGCCGCGTTGCAAAGCTTCGTCAATGATCCGCAGATGCCCGCGATCCGCGTGTCGACCGTAGAAACCTATAGCGATCAAAGCCTGCCGGCGGACGCCATCGAAATCTATCGCGGGCCAGCGGAGAACAGCGACTTCCTTCTCAAATACGTAACGGTCAAATCTTATGACGGCTAGAAGCGAAAGCATTCAGATCGACATTGATGATGAACAGATGAGCGGGACGTTTCTCAGTCCAAAATCGAAAGTCCCCGGCGTGTTGTTTGTGCACGGTTGGGGCGGTAGCCAGGAGCGTGATCTTGAACGCGCCAAGGGCATCGCCGGTCTCGGTTGTGTATGCCTGACCTTCGACCTGCGCGGCCACACCGGTGGCACCGGCATTCCGCTGACGCGGGTGACGCGCGAAGACAATCTGCGTGACCTGCTCGCAGCCTACGACCGCCTGCTGGCGCATCCGGCGCTCGACACCTCGGCGATTGCGGTGGTTGGCACCAGTTATGGCGGTTACCTGGCTTCGATCCTCACCTCGTTGCGTCCGGTGCGCTGGCTGGCGCTGCGGGTACCGGCGCTGTATCGCGACGAGCAATGGCACACGCCCAAGCGTGAACTGGACAAGGCCGATCTGCGCGACTACCGGGCGACGTTGGTCCGTGCAGACAGCAACCGTGCATTGCACGCCTGTTCACAGTTCACCGGGGATGTGTTGCTGGTGGAATCGGAAACCGACGACTACGTGCCCCACGCGACGATCATGAGCTACCGTGCCGCCTGTCAGCAGACGCATTCGCTGACGCACCGGATAATCGATGGCGCCGACCATGCCTTGAGCGAGCCGGTTTCGCAGCAGGCCTATACTTCGATTCTGGTGGACTGGATTACCGAGATGGTGGTGGGTGAGCGGTTGAGCATCATCCAGTCCACATGATTTGTTGTGGCTCTTCGGACGCCTTCGCGAGCAAGCCCGCTCCCACATTTGGAATGCTTTCTACCTGTGGGAGCGGGCTTGCTCGCGAAGGGGCCATCAGCCATAACAAAAAAATCATGAAGGTTTCTTTTCGATCCGCAACGCCTTCGCCTTGGCCTCGACCAGCAAATACATCACCACCGTAATCAACAACGGCAACAGAAAATAAATCGCCCGATACGCCAGCAACCCCGCCACCAGACTGCCCCGCGAAGCTTCGTGCTGCAGCAGCGCGACAAACACCGCTTCCAACACTCCAAGCCCCGCCGGAATGTGCGTGATGACTCCGGCAATCGCGCTGATCAACAGCACGCCGAGCACCAACGGATAATCCAGTTTGCTCGGCAGCAGAGTGAAAATCACCGCCGCCATCAGCGACCAGTTCAATGCACCGAGCAGCAATTGCAGGACGGCCATGCGCAGTGATGGCAGGTTGATTTCCACCCCGCGAATCGACCACTCGCGGCGCTTGGAGAACTGGCACGCGGCGAGGTAACCGGCACTCAATAACAACAGCAGCACGCCGATGCCCTGCAACGCGGCGCTGCTGATTTTCCATCCCGGCGGCATGCTCACCAGGCCGCTGCTGAACACTACGCCGGCAATCGTCATATAACCGAACCAGTTGGTGGCCAGGCTCAGACCGAGAATCTTGGCGATGTTGCTTTTGCTCACCCCCAGGCGCGAATACAGCCGATAGCGCATGGCGATTCCGCCGACCCAGGCACTGAGATTGAGGTTGAACGCATAGCTGATGATCCCCACCGGGAGGATCTGTTTCCAGGTCAGGTCCTGACGAATGTAGGTGCGGCCGATCAGGTCGAAACTGGCGTAGGTGAGAAAGCTCAGCAGGGTCAGGCTGGCGGCAATGATCAGCGTGCGCACCTTGAAGTCGGCCAGGGTTTGCAGGACTTCCGCCCATTCGATACGGGTGGCGAACATCGTCAGCAACACGATCAGCGCGAGGAAGAACAGCAACGTCAGTGGGCGTTTCCAGCGACTCCAGCGAGAGTGAGTGGCGGGCGCAGACTGTGCGTGGGAATGGCTCATGACGTGCGCCCCCGAAACGGCTTGAGCCGCGGTTTGTGCGCCGGCAACCATCCGGCCATTGACGGGAAATGCCGGAGGAAGTGAAACACCAGAAACCCTACGGTCATGTGCCAGATCCGTCCTCGCGGGGACATGCTGGCGTCCATCGCCTTGCAGTGGTTCTGGCTCAGGTCTTCGAGGCGCTGAAACAAATGCTGATTGAACGCGCGATCGCGGATCAGCACGTTGGCTTCCAGGTTCAGCGACAGGCTCAGCGGGTCGAGATTGCTCGAGCCGACGGTGCTCCATTCCTCATCCACCAACGCGACTTTGCCGTGCAGCGGGCGCTGGCAATATTCGTGGATCTGCACGCCGGCCTTGAGCAGGTAGTCGTAGGTCATGCGCGCCGCCAGTTTGGCCACCAGCATGTCCGGTTGACCTTGCAGGATCAGCCGCACCTCGACACCACGGCGCGCGGCGTTGCGGATCTCGCGCAGCAGGCGGTAGCCGGGGAAGAAATAGGCGTTGGCGATCACCACCCGGCGTTTGGCCCGGCGCAATGCGTGCAAGTAAACATCTTCGATGTCGGTGTGATGCTGATCGTTGTCGCGAAACACCAGGCGTACCTGACCGTCGTGATCGTTGAAAGCCATGTCCGCCCGGCGCTGACGCCGGCGCTGCCACCAGAAACGTGCGCGTCCCGGACGACCACTTTGCAGCAGGGCGAAGTGATGGATGTCAGCGACCGCCGGCCCCTGAATCTGCACCGCATAATCCTGTTTCGCCTCGGGGCCGAAATCGGCCAGGTGATCGCCGGAAAAGTTGATCCCGCCAATGAACGCGATCAGTCCGTCGACCACCACAATCTTGCGGTGCAGGCGGCGGAACCAGTTGGTGCGAATGCCCAGGTGCTTGGGCGCCGGGTCAAACATTTGCAGATGCACGCCCGCTTCGCTCAGTGCCGCGAGATAACCGGTGGTCAACTCGCCGCAACCAAAACCGTCGAGGCTGACAGTGGTGCGCACGCCACGCCGGGCGGCGTCGATCAGGATCTGCTGCAACTCTGCGCCGACCTTGTCTTCGAAAACGATGAAGGTCTCCAGCAGAATTTCACTCTTCGCCGCACGCATGGCGTCGAACACCCGGGGGAAATATTCCTCGCCGTTTTCCAGCAACTCGACGCGGTTATTGCCCTGCCAGCCGTACTCGACATCGACTTGCCCGGGCTCGCGTACCGGCGGGTTGATGCTGATCGGTTCCACGGCGGATTTCTCCAGCGGTGCGCTGCTCATAGTTCGATCTCCACCGATAACGGGACGTGGTCGGAAAGGTGTGACCAGGGCCGGTTGGCCAGGACTTTCGGTTGGCTGGCCTTGAGGTTGCGTACATAAATACGATCGAGCCGCAGCGTCGGCAGCCGCGCCGGAAAGCTGCGCGCCGGTTTGCCGTGATGCTCGGCGAACACCTCGCGCAGGCCGCAGGGTTCAAGCAGCGCGTCGGCGCGCTGGCGCCAGTCGTTGAAGTCACCGGCGACGATTACCGGTGCGTTATCCGGCAGCTCCGCCAGACGCTCGCCGAGCAGTTTCAATTGCGCATTGCGATGGCTTTCGCGCAGACCCAGATGCACGCAGATCGCATGCACTTCGACGCCATCGCCGGGCAGGCGCAGCACGCAATGCAGCAGCCCGCGGTTCTCGTGGCCGCTGATCGACACGTCGAGGTTGTCGTGGCGGATGATCTGGAATTTCGACAGCAACGCATTGCCGTGATCGCCCTCCGGATACACCGCGTTGCGCCCGTAGGCGAACTGTGGCCACAGGCTGTCGGCGAGGAACTCGTATTGCGGCATCGTCGGCCAGTTGCTGTAGCGCTTGGGATGATGCTCGTGGGTGCCGTGGACTTCCTGCAAAAACACCACGTCGGCGGCCACGCTGCGCACCGCTTCGCGCAACTCCGGGAGGATGAAACGTCGATTGAGGGCGGTGAAACCCTTGTGTGTGTTGACCGTCAGCACGGTGAAACGACGCACCGACACTTCAACGCTGGTCTGCTCGTCGGTGAACCCGACCGGCTCTGGAATACTCATGCCAGCACCCCTTCGGCAACCGGTTCGCCGGGGGTGGTGGCGAGCGTTTTATCCAGCGCGAATCGGTGGAGCAAGCTGCGCGCGTCGTAGGGCGCGCGGACTTTGATGTCGTTGTCGAAATAACAGAACACTTCGCGGGATTTGCGCGCCCGCGGCTTGAGGCGCGGCGCGATCAGATGCGCATCGCCGGGTTGCCGGCCGTGATGCCAGGCGTCGATGCGTTCAGCCCATTTGTTCAGCGCGGCGTCGGTGTAACCGCTGGCGTAAAGCTCTTCGGCACCGTGCAGGCGCAGGTAGACGAAATCGCTGGTGAGGTCTTCGCGGTACGGCCATTTGCCGGCGGTGTCGGCGATCACCAGGGCGGTGTTGTAGCGTTTCAACAAGCGCACGAAGTCGGGGTCGATGAACGTGTCATTGCGCACTTCCACGGCATGGCGCAGCGGTTTTTTGCGCCAGGCTTTGAGGCTGGCGTGGCCGTGAAGATGTGAATCGTGTTGGCGGGCGAGGGCGGCGGCCGCTGCAGTATCGTGGGGCAACAATGAGAGGAAGTGTTCGAAGCGCTCGGGGTCGAATTTGAAGTTCGGCGGAAACTGCCAGAGGATCGGCCCGAGCTTTTCCTTAAGCTCCAGCACCCCGGAGGCGAAGAAATTCGCCAGCGGCTTTTCGATCTCGCGCAGGCGCCGGACGTGGGTGATGAAGCGCGGCGCCTTGACGCTGAACACGAAGTCGTCGGGCGTTTCGTTGTACCACTGGGCGTAACGTTCGGGCCGTTGCAGGGCGTAGAACGATCCGTTGATTTCGATGCTGTTGACCGCCCGCGACGCGAACTGCAATTCGCGCTTCTGCGTCAGTCCTTTCGGGTAGAAATCCCCTCGCCACGGAACGTAGCGCCAGCCGGAAATACCGATGTGAATCGTTGCCATGCCGCCCTCCCGTTGTCAGTCCTCGTACAGCCTGTGTCTGTTGATGACTGCGGGCGGTTCGGGAAAGTTTCGGTGGCGTTACGGACGGTACATCCCTGAGAGCAACACAAAGCTAATGTGGGAGGGGGCTTGCTCCCGAAGGCGGTCGTTCAGTCAACATCAATGGCGACTGATACACCGACTTCGGGAGCAAGCCCCCTCCCACAGGGTTACTCAGTGGCCCGTGAATACTCGGCCTTGAGCCGGTTCGGCATAGGCCGGACCGAGGCGATCCAGTCGCCCGCTCCACGCGGTCAGCGCCAGCGCCACCAGCACCACCAGACCACCGATCCACGCCGTGTGAATCAGGCCCAGATGTTCGACGATCAGCCCGCCGCCCCACGCCCCGCCGGCAATCCCGAGGTTGAACGCAGCAATGTTCAGCCCGGATGCCACGTCCACTGCCCGCGGTGTGTGATGTTCAGCCTGACGCACCACATACACCTGCAACCCCGGCACGTTGCCAAAAGCCACCGCGCCCCACACCAGCACTGTCGCCAACGCCAGCCATGGATTGGCGGCGGTGAAGGTCAGTACGAACAGCACCGCCGCCAGCAGGGCGAAGATGATTTTCAGGGCGCTGATCGGCCCGCGTTTGTCTGCCAGTTTGCCGCCCCAGATATTGCCGACCGCCACCGACACGCCGTACACCAGCAACACCAGGCTGACGGTGCTGGCGCTGAAGCCGGAGAGGTCCTGCAGGATCGGCGCGAGGAAGGTGAAGGCGATGAACGAGCCGCCGTAACCGATCGCGGTCATGGCGTACACCAGCAGCAGACGCGGTTGTTTCAGCACTTGCAGTTGCTGCAGCAAGGACGCCGGTTTGCTGTGGGCGATGTTGTTCGGCACATACAGCAGGCTGCCAATGAAGGCGATCACACCCAACGCCGAGACGGCGAGGAAAGTTTCGCGCCAGCCGAAATGCTGACCGATGAACGTGCCCAGCGGCACGCCGGTGACCAACGCCACAGTGAGGCCGGTGAACATTATGGCAATCGCGCTGGCAGCTTTTTCCTTGGGCACCAGGCTGGTGGCGATGGTCGAGCCGATAGAGAAGAACACCCCGTGCGCCAGACCGGTGACGATCCGCGCCAGCACCAGCGATTCATAACCCGGCGCCATCCACGCCAGCAGGTTGCCGAGGGTGAACAGCACCATCAGCGACAGCAGTAACAGTTTGCGCGGGACTTTGCCGGTGAGGGCGGTCAGCACCGGCGCGCCAATGGCAACGCCCAGTGCATACAGACTGACCAGCAGCCCGGCGGACGGCAGGCTGACGCCGAGATCGGCGCCGATGGTGGGCAACAGGCCAACGATGACGAACTCGGTCGTCCCGATGGCGAATGCGCTGAGAGTCAGCGCGAGCAAGGCAATGGGCATGACAGCACTCCGGTAGAGGTTTGAATGGAGCGCAGTGTCGGAGTTTGGGTTGTGCGGAAAAATACAGGGTTGGGCATTTGATATTTGCTGCTGGCGCAAATATCCACGGAGTGCTGTGAATTCTGTGGTGAGGGGATTTATCCCCGATGGGTTGCGAAGCAACCCCAAACGGTTCCAAACGGTGTGAAAGCAGATGTCTACGACTGCTGCGCAGCCGATCGGGGATGAATCCCCTCACCACAGGGGGAAGGTCATTGACCCAAAAACCGAACTTGTCCGCCATTCACCGATCAGTTCCTTACAGGTTCAGCCAAGAGGGATCGGAGTTTTGATCAAGTTCAGGATCGCCATTTTGCTGGGAGCGCTGCTGTTTCTCGGCGCCAGCGAACTCGAAGCCGCCACGTTGCCGGGTGTTCCGGCCGCTGCTGAAGAACCGGCCAAACCCGAGCCGATTGTGCAGGGCGGTCTGCTCGGCGCAATCAGTTCGAGCATCGACGACGTGCAGGACAAACTCGATCTCAACGAGCATCTGGTCGACGCCTGGCGTCTGCGTGCCGACCGTGCGGCGGACGAAGTCGACAAACTGGTCAACCAGCCGTCGAACCGATCCGGCTGGAGCGTCGCCGGAGATTTCCTGATGCTGTCCGGCGTGTGGCTTGGCGCCTTCGCGTTGCTTACGGTGCTCGGCAGCCTGCTGGCCAAGCGGCTGAGTCAGGGCCGTTGGCTGCGTACCCGCCAACGCAGTCAGGATCTGGCGGGTTACCTGCTGCCGTACACCGTGCCGGCGCTGATCTGCCTGCCGTTGACGCTGTACGTCAGCCACTTTCTGCAAGCCTCGGTGGGTCGGGCGCTGGCGTTGTGTCTGGCGTATGCCACCAGCAGCGGGATTTTCTCCACCTCGATGCTGTTGTGCGTGGTGGTGATGTTCAACGTCGGCCACAAACGACCGGCCGCGCGGATTATCCGCGACTACTGCCCGAAGCCGCTGTTCCTGATTGGCTTTCTCGCCGCCCTCAGTGACGCGTTGACCAGCCCACAGATCGCCCGTCAGTTAGGCGGCAACATCACCAGCAGCGTCGCGGTATTCACTGGGTTGATAGCCTCGATCATCTTCGGTCTGCTGGTGATTCGCCTGCGCCGGCCGGTGGCGCACCTGATCCGTAATCGGCCACTGGCGCAACGTCTGAAACAGCCCTCACTGCAGGAGTCGTTGCGGATTTTTTCCGGGCTCTGGTACTGGCCCATCGTGCTGATGGTGCTGGTTTCGGCGGTCAATCTGATCGGCATCGGTGAGGACAATCAAAAGGCCCTGCGCTGTGCGCTGTTCACCACGGTGCTGCTGATCGGCACGGTGTTCCTCAGCACCATCCTCCAGCACCTGTTCAAGTCGCGTAAAGCCGAAGCGATCCAGCGCAGCAGCGCTTACAAGGAACGCTTTCTCAGCCTGTTGCACGCGTTGCTGCGGATCGTCATTGCGATTGCCTTCATCGATATTCTCGGGCGGATCTGGGGCGGTTCACTGCTTGATTTCGCTCAGAGCAGCACGATCGGCCGGGCGATCAGTAATGCGTTGAGCAGCATCGGCCTGATCTTCCTCGTCACCTGGCTGCTGTGGGTGGTGCTCGACACGGCGATTCAGGAAGCACTGAAACCACCGGTCAGCAAACGCTCGTCGCGCCAGCCCAGCACCCGGGTGAAAACCATCCTGCCGCTGCTGCGCAACGCGATCAAAATCATCCTGGTGGTGATCTGCGCGATCACCACCATGGCCAACCTCGGGATCAACGTTGCGCCACTGTTGGCCGGGGCCGGGGTAGTCGGTCTGGCGATCGGTTTCGGTTCGCAGCAACTGGTGCAGGACGTGATCACCGGTTTGTTCATCATCATTGAGGACACCCTGTCGATCGGCGATTGGGTGGTGCTTGATTCCGGGCATGCCGGTACGGTCGAAGGCCTGACCATTCGCACCCTGCGCCTGCGTGACGGCAAGGGCTTCGTGCACTCGGTGCCGTTCGGCCAGATCAAGGCAGTGACCAATCAATCACGCCAGTTTGCCTACGCATTTTTCTCGGTGCAATTCACCTACGACACCGACGTCGACAAGGCCATCGAGCTGATCCGCGAGACTGGCGATTCGATCCGCGAAGACCCGTTCCTCAAGTACAACCTGCAAGGGCCGCTGGATGTGTTTGGCGTGGACCGGATGGACCTGAACGGCGTGGTGCTGACCGCACAATTCCGTACCGTGTCGGGCGGGCAGTATGCAGTGAGCCGGGCGTTCAACCAGCGTTTGAAAAAGCTTGTGGATAACAGTCCCGAGGTGCATTTCGCGCAGACTTATCCACAGCAGGTTTTGTTGCCCAAGCGGCAGGGTGAGGGGGCGTTGGTGGCGAGCGAGGTGCCGCAGAAGTCGAGTACCTGACCGCCGGATTTTGTGCTGGGATTGCCGGCCTCTTCGCGGGCAAGCCCGCTCCCACATTGGATTTGTGAACGCCGCAGATTTTCTATGGAGAAGGTTCCTACACTGTATTTGTGAACGACGCAGATTTTCTGGGGAGAGGGCTCCCACATTGGATTTGTGAACGCCGCAGATCCCCGGTGGGAGCGGGCTTGCTCGCGAAAGGGCCGGAACTGTCGACATCAATGCCGGATCAGCTTGCTGCGCACCTGTTCCATAGTGATCTGATCCAGCTCAGCCCAGAAAACCTGCTTGCCGGCAATCTCGGCAGCAACCGGCACCCCATCGCGATATAGCAGCCGATTACTCGCCAACGCCGGCACTTTTGCCCCCGGCAACAATGTCCCCGCCAGGTTCAATGGATCCACCCCGCACACCGCAATCAGACTGCCGTCATGTGCCCGGCGGCGCACTTCGCGCAGCAACGGAATCGCCTCGGGCAAGGCAAACTGTTCCCCCGCCAGACCACTGACAAAGCGCCCGCCGCGAATCTCGCCACGGGCCTCCAGCCGATGAAACGTGCGCAGCAATTCGCGCCAGCTCGGCAGCCAGTCCGCTTCGCGCTCCAGCAGACGCCAGAACACCACGCCGTAGCGGCGCAGCAACGTCATGGCGACATGTTCGAGGGTTTCCGGCGAAGCGCTCTGGCTGTTCTCCATGAGCGGCCCGCGCCGCAACAACGCCCAGCGCCCGGCATCGTCCATGCCACCGACAAACGCCCCGCGCCCGCGACGACTGCTGCGTTGCTGGCGCTTGCTCGCCGGGGTAATCAGGGCGCGCAAACCGGCGAAGCTGTCGGCGTTCACCAGACCGGCACCGACCAGTTCCTGCAAGGCGATTTCCAGCTCGGTGCGCAGCAGATGCGCTTCATGGATCAGCTCATCGAAAAACAGTGCGCCGTGCTGACTCAGCGCCTCATAAACCTTTTGCGTTTTTGCTGACAGTTCGCTGACCGGCGTTTGCTCGGCCAATGCACTCCACAACCCGACCTGACTGCGCGGCAGCAGCACAATCGGCGTACTGCGCAACGCCGTGCCGCTGACTTTCTGCCGGGCGCTGAGCCGCGTCCACACCAGTTTGCCGTTGCGGCACAGGTCATCCAGCCAGCTCGGCGAATAGTCTTTCAGGCGCGCCGGGAGAATGTCGCTGTCCCACGCGGAGGCCGCTGCCGGGTAACCTTCGAACTGGCCGACAATCGCCGGCAACACCGCGCTGCCCTGAGCGCGCGTAGCGGAGGACAGATGCTGCCAGTCGAACAGAAAACGCATGAAATCCTGCAGAGCCACCGGCTCGATTTCCCGGCGCAAACGCTTGACCGTGTAGCGATGAATGCGCGCCAGCAGATGCCGTTCGCACCATTCCTCAACCGTCGCGCCCGGGGTGAATTTACCGCGCAGCACGTAGCCTTCGCGCTCCAGTTGCGCGAGGGCCTGATTGACCTGCGGTATCGGCAACGCGAGTGGTTCGGCAATGGTGGCTAACGGCAGCGGGCCAAATGCGCCCAGTCGCGCGCGGAGCACTTCGACCAGCGCTTCCTCTAACGTCCAAGGTTCGTTGAAACCGGGCAAGGCCTCTTGCTGCGGTTGCAGCGTGGCCTGTGGATAAAGCGCCAACAGGCAGGTCAGGCGTTCTCGCGCCAGCCACAACGAGCCAGGCTGTGGATGTGTAGTGACTGTGAGGCCGTCTTCGCGAGCAGGCTCGCTCCCACAGTTGACAGTGTTCCAACTGGCGGAACGCGGTTGAATGTGGGAGCGAGCCTGCTCGCGAAGCTTTTCTTTTGCCGTTACTGGCGGAACGGCCAAGCGGCAGGCGCGACCGCTCGCAGTCAGCGCGTCAAGCCATTCGCGCCAGTGTTCGCCAGCCTGAACTTCAAGGTCGCTGATGCAGGCAAGGCTCATCAGCGCCTCATGCATTTCATCGACGTTGGCCGGCGTCGGCCACGCTTCTTCACGTACCGCGTTAATGGCGTCTGCGTCCAGCGCACCGAGATCATCAGTGGACTGCGGATCGCTCCAGCGCCGGTTGATCACCGCTTGGGTGCGACGTTCCTCCAGCGGCGCATCGTCGAGAAAGCTGTACGGCCGCGCGCTGAGAATTTCTGCCGCCAGCGGTGACGGTGCCGGCAGATCGCGGCTGAGCAACCGTACCTCGCCACTCTCCATGCGCCGCAGCAGATTGAGCCACCCGTCGCTGTCCATGGCCTCGTGCAGGCAATCGTCGAGAGTCTGTTCAATCAGCGGATGTTCGGGAATCTCCCGCTCGCCGGCGAGGTTTTCCAGACAGGCGATCTGATCGGGGAACACGCTGGCAATCAGGTCTTCGCTTTTCATCCGCTGCAACTGCGGCGCGACTTTGCGCCCGCCGGTAAAACGCGGCAACGCCAGCGCTACCCCGGCATTCCAGCGCCAGCGCACGCCGAACAACGGCGCGTCGAGAATCGCCTGAATCAGGATGTGCTCGGCGCTGTTGCTGTGCAGGTAGCGCCAGACGTCGTCCAGTTCGAAACTGTGGCTGGTGGACAGCGACAACACGATCGCATCCTCACTGGCGGCAGCCTGCAACTCGAAATTGAACGTGCGGCAGAAACGCTTGCGCAGCGCCAGGCCCCAAGCGCGGTTGATGCGGCTGCCGAACGGTGAATGGATGATCAATTGGGTGCCGCCGGACTCATCGAAAAACCGCTCCATCAGTAACGTGTCCTGCGAGGGCAGGGCGCCGAGGGTCAGGCGAGCGCGGGCGAGATAGTCCACCAGTTGTTCGGCGCTGGCGCGGTTCAGGCCGAGGGTTGCGGTCAGCCAGTCGAGCGCCGGTTGCAGATCGCCGGGGCTGGCGCCGAGCAACAGGTCGAGAGTCGCTTGCAGCCGCGCCACCGCCGCAGACAATTCATCGCTGCGCCCCGGGGCTTCGCCGAGCCAGAACGGAATGGTCGGCGGCTGGCCCTGAGCATCCTCGACCCGCACCTTGCCGGTTTCAACCCGCAGGATTCGGTAGGAGGTGTTGCCGAGCTGGAACACATCACCCGCGATACTTTCCACGGCAAAGTCTTCGTTGACGCTGCCGATGTTCAGGCCTTGCGGTTCGAGCAGCACGCTGTAGTCGGCGTTGTCGGGGATGGTGCCGCCACTGGTCACGGCGGTCAGTTGCGCGCCGCGACGGCCACGCAGGGTGCGGCTGACCGCATCGCGGTGCAGGTAGGCGCTGCGGATGCCCTGACGACCGTTGTAGCCTTCGGCGAGCATGGTCAGCAGCGCCTGATAGTGTTTTTCGTCGAGATCGCGGTAGGGCGAGGCTTGGCGGAATAGCGCCAGCAGCGCGTTTTCCGCCCATTCCCGGCAACTGACTTCGGCGATGATCTGCTGCGCCAGCACATCCAGCGGCGCTTGGGGGATGTGCAGGGTGTCGAGTTCGCCACGGCGCACGCAGTCGAGCAGGGCGGCGCACTCGATCAGGTCGTCGCGGGTGGTGGCGAACAAGCGGCCCTTGGGTGTGCCGCCGACCTGGTGCCCGGAGCGCCCGACCCTTTGCAGAAACCCGGCAATCGAACGCGGCGAGGATATTTGGCAGACCAGATCGACTTCGCCGATATCGATGCCCAATTCCAGTGAGGCGGTGGCGATCAGCACTTGCAGCTCGCCGCGCTTGAGCCGCTGTTCGGCGTCGAGGCGGAATTCCTTGGCCAGGCTGCCGTGATGCGCGGCCACCGCGTGTTTGCCCAGACGTTCGCTGAGGTGTCGGCTCAGGCGTTCGGCGAGGCGCCGGGTATTGACGAAAACCAGCGTGGTGCGGTGCTCGCGGGCCAGTTCGGCGAGCCGGTCATAAACCAGCTCCCAGACGTCGTTAGCCATCACTGCCGACAACGGCACCGGCGGCACTTCGATGCCCAGATCCCGTGGTCGGGCGTGGCCGATGTCGATGATTTCGCAGGGGCGATCGGTGCCGACCAGAAACCGCGCTACGGCATCGATCGGCTTTTGCGTGGCGGACAAGCCGATGCGAGTCAAGGGTTCGGCACACAACGCCTGCAGGCGTTCGAGGCTCAGCGCCAGATGACTGCCACGTTTGCCGGCAGCGATGGAGTGAATCTCGTCGATGATCACCGTGCGCGTGCTGCCGAGCATTTTGCGTCCGGACTCGGAGCCGAGCAGCACGTACAGCGATTCCGGGGTGGTCACCAGAATGTGCGGCGCACTTTTGCGCATGGCGGCGCGGTCTTTCTGTGGAGTGTCGCCGGTGCGTACGGCGGTGGTGATTTGCAGTTCGGGCAGGCCCATCTGGCGCAACTGCTCGGTGATTCCGGCTAGCGGATTCTGCAGGTTGATGCGGATGTCGTTGGATAAGGCCTTGAGCGGTGAGACGTAGACCACCAGCGTTTCGTCGGGCAGGCCGTCGGGGTTTTCCAGGCCACGGTGGACGAGGTCGTCGAGCACCGCGAGAAACGCGGTGAGGGTTTTGCCGGAGCCGGTGGGCGCGGCAATCAGCGTCGAACGGCGCTGGCGGATCAACGGCCATGCGCGGGCCTGGGCGGCGGTGACCGTCGGGAAAGTGCTGCTGAACCAGGCGCTGACGGCGGGATGGAAGCCCGCCAGGGCCGCGTCCTTGGGGATGGGCAGATTCATGCTCAAGTTATGCGGGTGAGGGCGGCAAGATGCAAGTACCGCTGGGGATCTCCAGTGGCTGACAGGCTTCATCGCGAGCAGGCTCACTCCTACAGGGGAATGCGGTCAACTGTAGGAGTGAGCCTGCTCGCGATGGGGCCAGTTGATTCGGCACAATTCCCGGCGATCTACACTTTACGGGTGACGGTTGCGCACTAAACCCGCAAAATGCAACGATTCCGGCAATTATCGATGACGGTGTCACCAGCACCGTCGCTAAAGCCATCGTTCCAATCAGACTGGGCCTGCTGACTCTATGCGAATGCGCCTTATGTTACTGGGCGGCGGAAATGCCCTTGGGCAGGCGCTGATTCGCCTCGGTGCGGAAGAAGACATCGGTTTCCTCGCCCCCCGCCCGCCAGAAGACGGCTGGGATGCCGCGAGCCTGACGCAACTGCTCGACGATACCCGTCCGGATGCGTTGATCAACCTCGCCTACTATTTCGACTGGTTCCAGGCCGAGACCGTCAGCGAAAGCCGTTTGGCTGGGCAAGAACGCGCCATCGAGCGGCTGGCCGAGCTGTGCCAGCACCACAACATCATCCTCGTGCAGCCTTCCAGCTATCGGGTGTTCGACGGTTCGCGGGCGACCGCCTACAGCGAAAAAGACGAGCCGGTGCCGTTGGGCCTGCGCGGTCAGGCGCTGTGGCGCATCGAGCAAAGTGTTCGCGCCACTTGCCCGCAACACGTGTTGCTGCGCTTCGGCTGGCTGCTCGATGACAGCCCTGAAGGCACCCTCGGGCGCTTCCTCGCCCGCGCCGAACAACCGGACGAATTGCTCATGGCCGATGACCGCCGGGGCAATCCGACCCCGGTGGATGACGCGGCACGGGTGATCATTTCGGTGCTCAAGCAACTCGATTGCGCAGCGCCGCTGTGGGGCACTTACCATTACGCCGGCCACGAAGCGACCACGCCGCTGGCGCTCGGGCAGGCGATTCTGACCGAGGCGCGCAGCCTGCATCAGTTGGCAATCGAAGCGCCGACCGCTCAGGCCCATGCCGCGCGGCCGGACGCCGCCGAGGAACCGCAACACGCGGTACTCGCCTGCAAGAAAATTCTGCACACTTTCGGGATCAAGCCCCGCGCCTGGCGCGCCGCACTCCCGGCTTTACTGGATAGGTTTTATCGTCATGGCTGAAGGCCCTGTTTTAATCACCGGCGGCGCCGGTTTCATCGGCTCGCACCTGACGGATGCGTTGCTCGCCACCGGCCACTCGGTGCGGATTCTCGATGATCTGTCGACCGGCAAACGCAGCAACCTGCCGCTGGACAACCCGAAGGTCGAACTGATCGTCGGTGACGTCGCCGATGCCGCGCTGGTCGCGCAGGCCATGCAAGGCTGCAGCGCCGTTGCGCATTTGGCGGCAGTCGCTTCGGTGCAGGCGTCGGTGGACGATCCGGTGAAGACGCACCAGAGCAATTTCATCGGCACCCTGAATG
This sequence comes from Pseudomonas sp. AM14(2022), assembly GCF_036346455.1. NCBI lineage: Bacteria > Pseudomonadati > Pseudomonadota > Gammaproteobacteria > Pseudomonadales > Pseudomonadaceae > Pseudomonas > Pseudomonas sp. AM14(2022). The sequence goes on along the minus strand of NZ_JAOTNY010000008.1, from coordinate 257,126 downwards.
TCTGCGAAGCCATGCGCCAGGCCGGGGTCAAGCGTGTGCTCTACGCCTCGAGCGCAGCGGTGTACGGCAACAACGGTGAAGGCGAGTCGATTGACGAAGAGACGCCAAAAGCCCCGCTGACGCCATATGCCTCGGACAAACTGGCCGGCGAGCACTACTTCGATTTCTACCGTCGTCAGCATGGTCTGGAGCCGGTGATCTTCCGCTTCTTCAACATCTTCGGCCCGCGCCAGGATCCCTCTTCGCCGTACTCCGGGGTCATCAGCATCTTCAGCGAGCGGGCACAGAAAGGTCTGCCGATCACGGTGTTCGGCGATGGCGAGCAGACCCGCGATTTCCTCTATGTCGAGGATCTGGTCGATGTGCTGGTGCAGGCGATCGACAAGCCTGAAGTGGAAGTGGGCGCGATGAACGTCGGCTGGAATCAGGCAATGAACCTCAAGCAGATGCTGCAAGCACTGCAGGAAGTGGTTGGCGAGTTGCCCCCGGTCAGCTACGGCCCGGCGCGCTCCGGCGACATCCGTCACTCGCGGGCGAACAACGCGCGTTTGCTGCAACGCTTCAAGCTGCCAGAGCCGACGCCGATGCGCGTGGGGCTGGCGCGGTTGCTGGGACGCTAAATCGAAAAAACAAAAAAGGCGCCTTTGCAGGCGCCTTTTTTGTGGGCGGGGTATCGCTTTGACGCTCGGTGCAATCCCTGTGGCGAGGGAGCTTGCTCCCGCTCGACTGCGCAGCAGTCGCAAATTCAGTCAACGCGGTTTTTCTGAAGCACCGCTTTTGCCTTGTTCAGGGCTGCTTCGCAGCCCAGCGGGAGCAAGCTCCCTCGCCACATTAGCCCGCATTCACCACCACGCGAATGTTCGACTGTTGCTTAGAACTTGTAGCCCAGACCCACCATGTACACAAACGGATCGACATCGACATTGACCTTGGCACGGGTGCCCGGTGCCACGGCGTTGTTCTCGACAGTCGCGCGGGTGTCGATGTCGATGTAGCGCACCTGGGCGTTGAGCATGATGTTGTCGGTCAGCATGTAGTCAGCGCCGACCTGCCAGGCCAGGCCCCAGGAGTTTTTCGCCTTGAAGTTGCTGAAGCCGTTGGACTGGGCTTCGCTGCCGACGTGCTCGTCGTAGATCCAGGTGTAGTTGATGCCGCCACCGATGTACGGCTGGAATGGCGATTTCGCATCCAGCGGGTAGTACACGACGCTGAGGGTGGGCGGCAGGTGTTTCAGGGTGCCGAGTTTGCCGTTGGCGGCTGGCAGCGCGGTGCCTTTGATCTTCACGTCATGTTCGAACGGAGACGCGGCCAGCAACTCGATACCGATGTTGTTGGTCAGCATGTAAGCGAAGTTCAGACCCAGTTGGGTGTCGCTGCTCATGGTCGCCTTGCCGCCCAGGTTGGTGCCGCTCAACGGACCCTGATCGACCTTGACATTGGAGCTGTCGGCCTTCGGGTTGACGGTGATCGCACCGGCGCGAACGATGATGTCGCCGGCTTCGTGAGCGTGGGCGAGCGGGGCTGCGAGCGCGAGGGCAAACAGCGAGGCGCTGAGCAAGGACTTGTTCATGGGGGCTCCAAAAGGACGTTAAAAGCTTCTGATGTCCTATGGTATGAAGCCAACTGATACGGTCTTTTGACTCAGCTCAATGAAACAGTGATGCCGCGGTTTTTTGTGGAACCTTGGCCGGCCCCTTCGCGAGCAAGCCCGCTCCCACTTTGGAACGCGGGCACCTGTGGGAGCGGGCTTGCTCGCGAAGAGGACGGATCAAACAATACAAAAACTACCGGGATTCACTCCGGCAGTTCATACACATAAATCTTGTCCGCCGCCATCTGATACCCGGCATCGGCCAGTTCGCTGGTGGACGCCTTGACCTGCAACGGTCCCTCGACCCAGTACGGCTGATACAGCTCGTCGAGCTTCACGCCCAGCTCGCTTTTCACATGCACGATCTGGTTAGACGGCGGTGGCGGCACGTGGATGCAGGCGCCGAAGTACGGCACCAGCAGGAAGTCGGTGGTACGTCCCTCTTCGTTGACCTCCAGCGGCACGATGTAGCCCGGCAGGCGGATGTTCTGCCCGTCGAGACTCTGCACCACCGGCGCGTTGGGCATGTCCTGCTTGGCGGCTGGCGCCGACTCGGCGGACAGCGCATCACTCATTTTCGACATGTCGTGCAACGGCGTCATGTTCGGCACTTCCGGCGCGGCGTCCGGCGGGATCATCTCCGACCAGGTCAGGTCTTTTGGCGCCGCTGCCCACACAGGCAGGGCAACCAGCAACAGCAGCGCAAGCACGGCGCGGGGCATGGTGAACATCCTCATAAACGGATCGACAGGCCATCGGCCAGGGATTGGCGATACGCGCGCCAGGCCGGCACGCTGCCCATCAGCAGCGCGGCCGCCAGAATGCCACCGAGCAGCGTCCATTCATACTCGCTCGGCCACGCCAGTGGCAGATACAAACCGTAATTGGCCTGCACATAACCCTGCGCGGCGGCGATGCCGATGTACAGCAAGGCCAGTCCGGCGATTACGCCGGTCAGCGCCAGGGCAAAGGCTTCCAGCACCAGCAGGCTTGCGATGTGCCAGGGCCGGGCACCGACCGAACGCAGAATCGCCATCTCGCGGCGACGCTCGTTGAGGCTGGTGAGAATCGCCGTGAGCATGCCGATCAACCCGGTTAGCACCACGAACAGCGAGACCACGAACAAGGCTTTTTCCGCAGTACTCATCAGGCTCCACAACTCCTGCAAGGCCACGCCCGGCAGGATCGCCAGCATCGGCTCACCACGGAATTCGTTGATCTCGCGTTGCAGGGCAAAGGTGGAAATCTTGCTGTTGAGGCCGAGCATGAACGCGGTGATCGCCTGTGGCGTCAGGTCCATGTTGCGTGCCTGATCTGCGGTGATCCGGCCGTTGCCCCGGGCCGGCACGCCGTTGTGCCAGTCGATGTGAATCGCCTCCATGCCGCCGAGGCTGATGTGCAACGTGCGATCTACCGGCGTGCCGGTGCGCTTGAGAATGCCGACCACGGTGAACGGTTTGTCGTCGTGTTTGACCAGACTGATCGCCGCCACGCCGTGGGCCAGCACCAGTTGGTCGCCGAGCTTGTAATGCAGCGCCTCGGCCACTTCGGCGCCGAGCACCACTTCGAACGGATCGGTGGCGAAGGCGCGGCCGTCGGCCAGTTCCAGGTGCTGCTGGCGGCCGTACTGGTAATGCTCGAAATACGCTTCAGTGGTGCCCATCACCCGGTAGCCGCGATGTGAATCGCCGAGGGACATCGGGATCGCCCACTTCACCTTCGGGTTGCTGGCGAAGTGTTCAAAGCTGTCCCAGCGGATGTTGTTGGTCGCGTTGCCGATGCGGAACACCGAATACAGCAGCAGGTTCACCGAACCTGAACGGGCGCCGACGATCAGGTCTGTGCCGCTGATGGTGCTGGCGAAACTGGCCTTGGCCTCGGTGCGCACGCGCTCGACGGCGAGCAACAGGCACACCGACAGGGCAATGGCGAACGCGGTGAGCAGGGCGGTAAAGCGGCGGTTGGCCAGGCTGGCCATGGCCAGACGAAACAGATACATCTCAGACCTCGGCAGACGTGGCGGCGCGATTGAGCTCGGCCAGGGACAGGTGACGGTCGAACAGCGGCGCCAGGCTCTGGTCGTGGCTGACGAACAACAGGCTCGATCCGGCTTCGCGGCATTCGGCGAACAGCAGACGGATAAAGTTTTCCCGGGCGTCGTAATCCAGCGCCGAGGTCGGTTCGTCGGCGATCACCAGTTCCGGTTGGCCGATCAAGGCACGAGCGGCGGCGACCCTTTGCTGTTGACCGATCGACAGCGAATCGGCGCGACGACCGAGGATGCTTTCATCTTTCAAGCCCAGGTGAGCGAGCAGGGTAGCGGCGGCCTGATCGACGCTGCCGTGACGCTGTTTCGCCCGCTCGGCACGCAATCTGGAGAAGTGGCACGGCAACTCGACGTTCTCGCGTACCGAAAGAAACGGCAGCAGGTTGAACTGCTGGAAGATGTAGCCGGTGTGATCGACGCGAAAGCGGTCGCGGGCGCCGGCACCCAGCTCGGTCAGTTCCTGGCCGAGCAGGCGAATGCTGCCGCGCCCGGGTTTCTGCACGCCACCGAGCAGGCCGAGCAGGGTGGTCTTGCCACTCCCGCTGGGGCCTTTGAGGAACAGGGTTTCGCCCGGTTCCAGGCGAAACGCCGGGATGTCCAGCAGCGGCGGGTGACCGGGCCAGTTGAAGCCCAGGTCGGACAGTTCGATGAGTGCTTGGGTCATGGCACCAATTTCATGGAGTGAACACATAACCCTGTGGGAGCGGGCTTGCTCGCGAATGCGGTGTGTCAGTCAACATAGATTTGGCTGATCCACCGCATTCGCGAGCAAGCCCGCTCCCACAGGGGATTTTCGGTGTGATCAGAAATTCAGGGACGCCGCCTTGGCCGTCACTTCCGTACCCTGCTGGCCGCTCGGGCCGATCAGTTGTACCTGAATTTTCTGAGTGGCCGGGAAGGTATTGAAGACGTTCGCCAGATCCAGCGTCTTCAAGGCACCTGGTGCAGCGCAACTGAATTGGTAGTGTGCGTGGATTTCGCTGTGATCGTGGTGATGCGCTTCACCACCCTTGGCATCTTCGTCGTGGTCATCATCGTCATGCTCGTCGGCAGCCGGTTTGTCGCCGAACAGCGGGCTTTCCAGTTCCTGGCTGGTGACCTTGCAACCGGCGGCGGCTGGCAGGCTAAACAGCGCCAGCGGGTTTTCCAGTTTGGTGCGCGCGGCCACGACTTTGGCTTTGTCGGCGTCGCTGGCGGCGGCGTGTTCGAAGCCCACCAGGTTCATCGCCGGGCTTTCCAGTTCCAGCTCCAGGGTCTGGCCGTCGAGTGCGGCGTTCAAGCGGCCGACGCCATGTTCGTGGGCGCCGAGGCTGCCGTGCTCATGGTCATGATCGTGCTCATCGGCGGCATGGGCGATGGCCAGCGGCAACAGGGCAAACGGCAAAGCGAGCAGCAGACGACGCATGGCGGTCTCCGGAAAGTAAAGTGAAGAGTTTGTTATGTAATCTTATAACGAAAGTTCGCAGAGTTTGCCCGTGCGCTTGGCGTTGCACAAGTCCCGTGGGAGCATGCAGGTCAGAAATGTGCAGGAGCGAAGCAGATGTTGCGGATACGCGGAACCGTCGGCGCGACGCCGGTGGATTTGACGGTGGAGCTGGATGACAGCGATTGGGTGAAGCTCGGCGCAGCCCTTGGCGCGCAGCCGCAGGGCGATCAGCCTGAAGCGGCATTGAGCACGCCGGCAGTGAAGCCACTGAACCAGGACGATGCGTTGTGGCAGGTCGCGCAGGATCTGTTGCGCAAGGCCGGGCAACTCAGCGGGCCAGATCTTCTGGAGCAGCTTGAGGGATTGACCGGCAGCGCGGCCGCAGGCAAACGCCTGCTGGTGCGCTTGCGCCACAGTTCACAGGTGAAAGTGGCGAGCGGCGGCGATACGCCGCTCTACAGCTGGGTCGAGTGAGCGGTTAGTACAGTGCAGCGAAGACCTTGCGCCGGTAAGCGGTCACCAGCGGATGATCGTTGCCCAGCAGTTCGAACACCTGCAGCAACGTCTTGTGCGGCAACCCTTCGCCGTAGCTACGGTTACGGATGAACAGCTTGAGCAACGCCTCCAGCGCCGCTTCGTATTGCTGACGCGCCAGTTGCTGGATCGCCAGTTGATACACCGCTTCGTCGTCTTGCGGATCTTTGGCCAGACGCGCCTTGAGGTCGGCAGCATCCGGCAGATCACGGGCAAGTCCCAGAAATTTGATCTGCGCCTTGGCCCCGGCCAGTGCAGCCTTGTGCTCATCGCTCTTGACCGCGTCGAGCACGGTTTGCGCTTCGTCCAGTTCGCCGCGCTCGGTCAGGCAGCGGGCGTAGAGGATCAGCGCCTTGGCGTTGCTGTTGTCTTCGGTGAGCATGACCACCAGCGCCGCTTCCGCGTCAGCGAAACGCCCTTCATCGAACAGCGCCTGCGCCTGTTCGAACGGATCGGCGCCGGCCGGCGGCGGCATTTGCACATGCGGCTCAAGCAACGCGCGCACTGCGGATTCCGGTTGCGCACCGGCAAAACCGTCCACCGGTTGACCGTCCTTGAACAGCACCACGGTTGGCAGGCTGCGGATGCCGAAGCGGGCGACGATGTCCTGTTCGATGTCGCAGTTGACCTTGGCCAGCAGCAGTTCGCCCTGATAGCTCTCGGCAATGCCTTGCAGCATCGGCATCAGCGCCTTGCACGGCGCACACCATTCGGCCCAGAAATCCACCAGCACCGGCTTGTTGAAGGAAGCTTCGATCACCGACTGGTCGAAATCGGCAGTCGTGGCGTCGAAGATGTACGGCGTTTGCTGACTCATGGGGGATCTCGTAAAAGCGTGGATGGGGCAACTATACGGCTTGGCGGGGTGTGGCCGGAAGCGGTCAGTCTTTGAGAGGTGTGTTGCCTGCCAGAATGCTTTCGCGAGCAGGCTCGCTCCCACATTTGGAATGCGTTACCCCTGTGGGAGCGAGCCTGCTCGCGAAGCTTTTAGTCACGCCGCGCATGGTAAAGACTGACATGTCTGAACTCTTCCGGCTCCGCCAGATCCGGCAAGGTCATCGCCTCAAGCATTTCGATTCGCTCATACAACGGATGGCGAAAATCCCGGACCCGTGAATCCGCCACCAGCGCCTCGCGGCCACGGCTGAGAAACGCATCGAGCAGCGGCAGGTTCTCGCGGTCGTAGAGCACATCCGCCACCAGGATCAGATCGAAGCGATCTGCCTCGGCAAAGAAGTCCGTCGAATAACTCATCTGCACATCATTGAGTTCAGCGTTGGCCCGGCACGCGGCAATTGCCAGCGGATCAAGATCACAGGCAACCACCTCCAACGCCCCGGCCTTCACCGCAGCAATCGCGGCGATCCCGGAACCGGCGCCGAAATCCAGCACCCGCTTGCCGCGCACCCATTCCGGGAACTCGGCCAGATAGCGCGCCACCGCCAGACCGCTGGCCCAGCAGAAGCTCCAATAGGGCGGTTCGTGGAGAATGCGCTGGGTTTCATCCGGGCTGAACTCGCGGTGCATGTTGTCACCGTCGATCAGCCACAGCTGCAGATCGGTATCCGGTAATGCGCAGGCCTTGAGCCGCGCATCACCGAGCAATTCACCCAGCGCCTGTTGCAGGTCGAGCGGTACGGTCATGGTGCTTTGACAAATTGCAGCTGGCCAAGCGCCTGAGTGGTCGGCTGGGTGATGGTTTGCGACGGCAGGTGCAGGATCAACTGACCCGACTGCGTGGCTCGCCCGCGCAGCTCAACCCGTGCGCCGGCCGGGAAGGCTTCCGGATTGAAACGCAGGCGAAACGGCAGGATCTGGTTGTTGCCGATCAGGCTGGAACTGGCGAGCAGTTGTTGCGGGCGCGACTTTTCATCGATCACCAGCAGCGCCAGTTCGACTTCGGCCCCGGCCGGCACGCCTTGCAGGGTGCCGCTCAGTTCCCGTTGATAGGCCGGCAGCGGACCAAGATCAGCGGCCTCGCGGGCTTTTTTCTGCGCCTGTTGTGGTGCAGGTCCCGGTGTTGGCGGTTGCGGCTTGGGCTTGTCGCTGCCGCAAGCCACCAGCAGGGCGAAAAGACTGAGCAAAACGAGCGGTCGTAGCGACATTGGCAGCTCCAGAAAATGAAATCCGTGGATCAAACGATCATGGCAGTCTGTATACCGCAAACCCTATGGCTTGTCTTGCCACCGGGATGCGCTACCATGGCCCTCCCTTTTTTTGTTGCCAGCCACCATGCACTGTCCCTTCTGCGGTGCCAACGACACCAAGGTCATCGACTCGCGTCTGGTCGCCGAGGGCGAACAGGTGCGCCGCCGGCGTGAATGCCTGGCCTGCGGCGAACGTTTCACGACATTCGAGACGGCCGAACTGGTGTTGCCGCGCCTGATCAAAACCGACGGCAGCCGCCAACCGTTCGACGAAGAAAAACTCCGCGCCGGCATGCAACGCGCGCTGGAGAAACGTCCGGTGAGCGTCGAGCGCCTCGAATCCTCTCTGGTTCACATCAAGCACAAGCTGCGCGCCACCGGCGAGCGCGAGGTCAAATCCCTCGTGGTCGGCGAACTGGTGATGGCCGAGCTGCAAAAGCTCGATGAAGTGGCCTACATCCGTTTCGCTTCGGTATACCGGCGCTTCCAGGACCTTAACGAGTTCCGTGAAGAGATCGACCGCCTCGCCCGCGAACCGGTGAAAGAATGACCCGCGCCGCCGAGCAGGCGATCCTCGACGCCCACTTCATGGCGCGCGCGCTGGAACTGGCGCGCAAGGGCCACTACACCACCCATCCCAATCCACGGGTTGGTTGCGTGATCGTGCGTGACGGGCAGATTGTCGGCGAAGGCTTTCACGAGCGCGCCGGCGAACCCCACGCCGAGGTCCACGCCCTGCGCGCTGCCGGTGAACTGGCCCGGGGCGCCACGGCTTACGTGACCCTTGAACCGTGCAGTCACCACGGGCGCACGCCGCCGTGCGCCGATGCGTTGGTGACTGCCGGGGTTGCTCGGGTGGTCGCCGCGATGCGCGATCCGAACCCACAGGTCGCCGGGCGTGGCTTGCAGCGTCTGGCTGATGCCGGGATCGCCACCGAAAGCGGCGTGCTGGAAGCCGAGGCGCGCCAGCTCAATCAAGGTTTCCTGAAACGCATGGAACATGGCTTGCCGTTCGTGCGGGTCAAGTTGGCGATGAGTCTCGACGGTCGCACGGCGATGGAAAGTGGCGAGAGCCAGTGGATCACCGGGCCGGCCGCGCGTTCCGCTGTGCAGCGTTTGCGCGCGCAGGCCGCCGTTGTATTAACCGGCGCTGACACCGTACTGGCCGACGGTGCGCGCCTGACCGTGCGCGCCGACGAACTGGGTCTGGATGCTGAACAAACCGCACGGGCCATGAGCCGTCCGCCGCTGCGGGTGCTGATCGACGGGCGCTTGCGGGTGCCGTTGGATGCGCCGTTCTTCAAGGCCGGCCCGGCGCTGGTCGCCACCTGCATGGCGGTCGAAGAGCAATACGCCAATGGCCCGGAATGCCTGATCGTGCCGGGTGACGACGGTCAGGTCGATCTGCATCAGTTGCTCATCGAACTGGCCAACCGTGGCGTCAACGAAGTGCTGGTCGAGGCTGGCCCACGCTTGGCCGGCGCGTTCGCGCAGCTTGGTCTGGTCGATGAGTTCGTGATCTTCATCGCCGGCAAGTTTCTCGGCTCCTCGGCGCGGCCGCTGCTGGACTGGCCGCTGGCCTATATGAAGGACGCTCCCGAGCTGAAAATCACTGAAATCCGCGCGGTTGGCGATGACTGGCGAGTCACTGCGACGCCAGTCGTTTCGGCGAGCGTATAATTCCCGGCCATCGCCTTAGCGCTGGCTTCGTTCTCAAGGAGAACCCCATGTTTACCGGCATCATCGAATCCATCGGCAGTATCCGTGCACTGACCCCCAAGGGCGGTGATGTGCGGGTGCATGTCGAAACCGGCAAGCTCGACCTGAGCGACGTCAAACTCGGCGACAGCATCGCGGTCAACGGCGTGTGCCTGACGGCGGTTGAACTGCCGGGCAACGGTTTTGCCGCCGACGTCAGCCGCGAAACCCTCGACTGCACCGCCATGAATGACCTGAAAAGCGGCAGCCCGGTCAATCTGGAAAAAGCCCTGACCCCGACCACCCGTCTCGGCGGGCATCTGGTCAGCGGTCACGTCGACGGTGTCGGCGAAGTGGTGTCGCGCAGCGACAATGCCCGCGCCGTCGAATTTCGCATCCGCGCGCCGAAAGAACTGGCCAAGTACATCGCCCATAAAGGCTCGATCACCGTCGACGGCACCAGCCTGACCGTGAACGCGGTCGATGGCGCCGAATTCCTGCTGACGATCATTCCGCACACCTTGAGCGAAACCATCATGGCTTCCTACAAGCCGGGCCGCCGGGTGAACCTGGAAGTCGATTTGCTGGCGCGTTATCTGGAGCGTTTGCTCCTCGGCGACAAGGCTGCTGAGCCAAGCGCTGGCGGTATTACTGAAAGCTTTCTGGCCGCCAACGGCTATCTCAAATCCTGACTGAAGGGGGTGCCTTGTGGCGCTCAATAGCATCGAAGAACTGGTTGAAGACATCCGCCAAGGCAAGATGGTCATCCTCATGGATGACGAAGACCGCGAGAACGAAGGCGACCTGATCATGGCCGCCGAATGCTGCAAGGCCGAGCACATCAACTTCATGGCCAAGCACGCCCGTGGCCTGATCTGCATGCCGATGAGCCGCGAGCGTTGCGAGCTGTTGAAGCTGCCACTGATGGCGCCACGCAACGGTTCCGGTTTCGGCACCAAGTTCACCGTATCGATCGAAGCCGCCGAAGGCGTCACCACCGGTATCTCCGCCGCCGACCGTGCGCGCACCGTGCAAGCGGCGGCGGCAAAAGACGCCAAGGCTGAAGACATCGTCAGCCCGGGCCACATCTTCCCTCTGATGGCCCAGGCCGGCGGCACCCTGGCGCGCGCTGGTCATACTGAAGCCGCCTGCGACCTGGCGCGCATGGCCGGTTTCGAACCAAGCGGCGTGATCTGCGAAGTGATGAACGACGACGGCACCATGTCCCGTCGCGCCGAGCTGGAAGCGTTTGCCGCCGAACACAACATCAAGATCGGCACCATCGCCGACCTGATTCACTACCGGATGATCCACGAACGTACCGTTCAGCGGATTGCCGAGCAGCCGCTGGACAGCGAACTGGGCCAATTCAACCTGGTGACCTATCGTGATTCGGTGGAAGGCGACGTGCACATGGCCCTCACGCTGGGCACCGTTTGCGCCGAGGAACCGACCCTGGTTCGCGTGCACAACATGGATCCGCTGCGCGACCTGCTGATGGTCAAGCAACCGGGCCGCTGGAGCCTGCGCGCCGCGATGGCTGCGGTGGCCGAGGCCGGCAGCGGTGTGGTGCTGTTGCTCGGCCACCCGCTGGACGGCGACGTGCTGCTGGCGCATATCCGCGAAACCGCTGATCAGGCGGCGGTGAAAAAGCCGACCACTTACAGCATCGTCGGTGCCGGTTCGCAGATCCTGCGTGACCTCGGCGTGCGCAAAATGCGCCTGATGTCTGCGCCAATGAAATTTAATGCGATATCCGGTTTCGATCTGGAAGTTGTAGAATACGTGCCCTCCGAATAATGACCCGGTTGTTTCCGGCATTGTTGACATGGATTCTTGTGGTGAGGGGATTCATCCCCGATGGGCTGCGCAGCGGCCCCAGTTTTGGGACTGCTACGCAGTCCATCGGGGATAAATCCCCTCGCCACAGCTAATATCACTGAGGGATGCGTACGAAACGCGTCCCGGCTCTTTAAGAGATCTGACGAATGACCCTGAAGACCATCGAAGGTACCTTCATCGCCCCTAAAGGCCGCTACGCTCTGGTAGTGGGCCGTTTCAACAGTTTCGTGGTTGAAAGCCTGGTCAGCGGTGCAGTTGATGCCCTGGTTCGCCACGGCGTGAGCGAAAGCGACATCACCATCATCCGCGCGCCTGGCGCCTTCGAAATCCCGCTGGTTGCGCAGAAAGTCGCCCAGAAAGGCGAGTTCGCAGCCATCATCGCCCTCGGCGCGGTCATTCGTGGCGGCACTCCACACTTCGAATACGTGGCAGGCGAGTGCACCAAGGGTCTGGCCCAGGTGTCCATGGAGTTCGGCGTACCGGTCGCGTTCGGCGTCCTGACCGTTGATTCCATCGAGCAAGCCATCGAACGTTCCGGCACCAAGGCCGGCAACAAAGGTGCTGAAGCTGCCCTGTCCGCTCTGGAAATGGTCAGCCTGCTGGCGCAGTTGGAGGCCAAGTGATTAGCGACGATAGCGATCGTTTCAACCCGCGCGATCCGAAACCTGCGGATGCCGGCAAGCCATCGAAAAGCGTCAAGCGTCGCGAAGCCCGTCAGCTCGCGACTCAGGCCCTGTATCAGTGGCACATGGCCAAGGCTTCGCTGAACGAGATCGAAGCGCAGTTCCGCGTTGATAACGATTTCACCGATGTCGACGGCGCGTATTTCCGCGAAATCCTCCACGGGGTTCCGCAGTTCAAGACTGAAATCGACACCGCGCTCAAGCCGTGCCTGGACATAGAAATCGAAGAGCTGGACCCGGTTGAACTGGCGGTTTTGCGGCTGTCCACCTGGGAACTGCTCAAGCGCGTCGATGTGCCGTACCGCGTGGTGATCAACGAAGGTATCGAGCTGGCGAAAGTCTTCGGTTCGACCGACGGCCACAAGTTCGTCAACGGCGTACTCGACAAGCTGGCTCCGCGCCTGCGTGAAGCTGAAGTGAAGGCGTTCAAGCGCTGATACGCGCTTGAGACCTCATGGGCGAGTTTGAGCTGATCCGCAATTTCTTCGCCGCCGCGCCTTGTGCGCAGGGCGGCGAGGGCGTTGCTCTGGGGATCGGCGACGACTGCGCCTTGCTCGCGGTTCCCCCCGGGGAACAGCTGGCGATTTCCACCGATACGCTGGTGGCCGGCGTGCATTTCGCCGATCCCTGCGATCCGTTTCTGCTCGGTCAGCGCTCGCTGGCCGTCGCGGTCAGCGATCTGGCCGCCATGGGCGCCACGCCCGTTGCCTTTACCCTTGCCCTGACTGTGCCGACGGTGACCGCCGATTGGCTGCAAGCCTATGCCCACGGTTTGAACCGCATGGCGCAGAGCTGCAGCATCGCGCTGGTCGGCGGCGACACCACGCGCGGGCCGTTGAGCCTGACGGTCACGGTGTTCGGTCGGGTGCCGGCAGGGCAGGCCTTGACCCGCAGCGGCGCACAACCGGGCGATCTGCTCTGCGTCGGCGGCGAGCTGGGCAATGCCGCCGGTGCCTTGCCGCTGGTGCTTGGCCAGCGTGAAGCCGCAACGGATATCGCCCAGCCGTTGCTCGATCATTACTGGTCGCCCCAGCCGCAACTGGCTCTTGGTCAGGCGCTGCGTGGCAAGGCCACTGCGGCTCTCGACATCTCCGACGGCCTGCTCGCCGACTGTGGGCATATCGCCCTGGCCTCGCAGGTTCGCCTCGAAGTTGAACGTGAACGCGTACCGTTGTCCGATGCTTTAGTGGCTTTTCTCGGTCAGCGCGGCGCGGAACGGGCGGCGTTGAGCGGCGGCGATGACTATGTGCTGGCCTTCACGCTACCGTCCGTCGAGTTGCCGGCACTGCTGGCCGATGGCTGGCCGATCCATGTGATCGGGCGTGTGGCGCAGGGCCAGGGTGTGGTCCTGCTGGATCGCGAAGGACACGACATCACCCCGCAAATCCGGGGTTATCAACATTTTCAGGAGACACCGTGACAGATCACCCGAAACAGGTTCCGGCCGAATTCGTTCCGCCGTCGGTCTGGCGCAATCCCTGGCATTTCCTCGCGTTCGGCTTTGGCTCCGGCACCTTGCCGAAAGCGCCGGGCACGTGGGGTTCGTTAGTTGCGCTACCCTTTATCCCGTTGTGGCAGATGTTGCCCGACTGGGGTTACTGGCTGATGCTCGGAATCACCATGCTGTTCGGCTTCTGGCTGTGCGGCAAGGTCGCCGACGATCTGCGGGTCCACGACCATGAAGGCATCGTCTGGGACGAAATGGTCGGGATGTGGATCACCCTGTGGCTGGTGCCGGAGGGCTGGTACTGGTTGCTCGCGGGGTTCCTGGTGTTCCGCTTTTTCGACATTCTCAAGCCATGGCCGATCCGCTGGATCGACCGGCATGTTCATGGCGGCGTCGGCATCATGCTCGACGACGTGTTGGCCGGCGTATTCGCCTGGCTGGCAATGCAGGGACTGGTGTGGATTTTCGCCTGATCCGGATCGTCAGGGTTAAGTGAGGAAACTAGGGATGGCTCGACGCTGGTTGGCGCTTGTGATGTTTACCTTGCTGGGCACTGTCGCCAGTGCGCAGGAAGCTGCGCCGACGCCCGCGGTCATCCATCTGGCTAGCGAAGACTGGGAAGACTACACCGCCGCCGACGGTCATGGCCTGGGCTGGGACGTGCTGCGCAAGGTGTTCGAACCGGCCGGGGTGAAACTCGACATTCGCAGCGAACCATACACTCGTTCAGTTGGGCTGGCCCAGCGTGGCGAGGTCGATGCTTGTGTCGGTTCTTATCATGAAGAATTCAGCGACCTGCTCTATCCGCGCTGGAATTTCGACACCGACCACATCTACGCCCTGGGCCTGGCAAGTAATCCAGCACCGACCCCGGAAACCCTCGGTCAATATCGGCTGGCCTGGGTTCGTGGTTACGACTATCAGAATTATCTGCCCGGCGTGCGCAACTTCAACGAGGTCGTGCGACGTACCGGGATCCTCTCGATGCTCACCCACAACCGCGCCGACTATTACATCGATGCTTTGACCGAAATCGATTACGTGCTTGGCCGGGCCAGGGATCCGACGCAGTTTCGCAAAACGCATATCGCCGAACTGCCGCTGTACCTGTGCTTCGCCAACACACCGCAATCGCGCACGTTGATGGCAGTGTTCGACCGACGCATGGAGCAGTTGGTGAAGAGCGGCGAGCTGAAGCCAATTTTCGAACAGTGGAAGCAGCCGTATCCATTCGAGTCGAAATGACAGGGCCGTCCCCCCTGTGGGAGCGGGCTTGCTCGCGAATGCGGTGTGTCAGCCAGCCTATTGAACGACTGACACGACGCTTTCGCGAGCAAGCCCGCTCCCACAGGGTTTTGTACTGCCCGGGTGTTATCAAACTTTTTGATCGTTATGCCCGATAATTCAGCCTAAGCGTCTGCAGGAACCTGCTGTTACAATGCCGGCCTGCGAATCTTCAGACTTTTAGATCAGGAGCACACCGGTGCCTGTCGTTTTTGTCGCCGCTTCCAAGCTGCCAACGCCTTTTGCGCAATTCACCATGCACGGTTTTCTCGATGAGGCTACCGGCCGCGAGCACGTTGTGCTGAGCCTGGGTGATTTCGCCGACGGTGCCCCGGTTCTCGGCCGGTTGCACTCCGAGTGCCTGACCGGTGACGCCCTGTTCAGCCAGCGCTGCGACTGTGGCTCGCAACTCGAAGCGGCGCTCAAGGCCATCGCCCGTGAAGGCCGTGGCGTGCTGCTGTACCTGCGTCAGGAAGGTCGCGGCATCGGTCTGCTGAACAAGATCCGCGCCTACGAGTTGCAGGACGGCGGCGCCGACACCGTTGAAGCCAACGAGCGTCTGGGCTTTGCCGCCGATCAGCGTGACTACGCCATGTGCCTGCCGATGCTCGAGCATCTGGGCGTGAAGTCGCTGCGTCTGATGACCAACAACCCGCGCAAGGTCAAAGCCCTGACCGACATGGGCATCGTCGTCGCCGAGCGCGTGCCGCTGCACACCGGCCACAACCCGCACAACAAACTGTACCTGGCGACCAAGGCCAGCAAGCTCGACCACATGATGGGCAACGAGCATCAGGGCGAGGTCGACCGCGCGTGACCCGCGGTCAGGTGCGACGCCGCCTGGCGGTCGACTGGTGGAAATACCTGGCGCTGGCGCTGCTGCCGCTGTTTGTCCTCAATGGCCTGTTCGGCCAGGGCGCAGGCATTCTGCCGGTGCTGGCCATGCCGTTGTTCATTGCCGGCGTGGCCTCGATGTTTGTCAGCCTGAAGTTTTTCGGCCGCTACAAGCACGCGCTGATCGCCACGCAAAAAGCCCTTGATACCCCCGACGAACCGGCGGCCTGGATTGCCTTGGCGGCCCGGCGTCGCAGTGCATTTCTCGCGGCCGCATTGCCGGCATGGATCGGCGCGCTGGCGGTGTTCGTCGGCCTTGAAGCCGTACCGCTGATGCTGCTGGCGTTGTCCACGGCGGTGCTGTTCTACCTCTATCGCATCCCGCGTCAACTCGGCTGATGCGTCATCTGTGGCTGGCGGTTCTGCTGCTGGCCTGCGCCGGCCCGGTGCTGGCGAGTCTGCGAGTGGTCAGTCTCGCGCCTTCTCTGTCTGAAATCGTTGTTGAGCTGGGCTCGGCCGATCTGCTGGTTGGCGTGCTCGATGCCGGCGAGCGTCCGGCGGCGCTCAAGGATGTCCCGTCAGTGGGGCGCTACGGTCAGCTGGACATGGAGCGTCTGCTCAGTTTGAAGCCCGATTTGCTGCTGCTGTGGCCCGGCAGTGTCGGCCCGGCACAACGCGATCAGCTCAAACGCCTGAACATTCCGACCTACGTCGCCGAGCCGCACAATCTCGAACAGCTTTCTGCACAGATCGAGACGATTGCCGCGCAACTGGGGCGACCTGAGCGTGGGACGAAACTGGCGGCGGATTTACGCAGGAAGCTCGATGACCTGCGCCAGCGCTATCGCCGGGCCACGCCGCTGAAGGTGTTCTATCAAGTCTGGGACAAGCCGTTGTACACCGTCGGTGGCGGGCAGATCATCAGCGATGCGCTCGAAGTCTGCGGCGCACGCAATGTGTTTGCCGATCTGAGTTTGCCGGCGCCGCAGGTGAGTATCGAAGCTGTGTTACAGCGCAATCCCGAGGTGATTCTGGCCGGTGATCAGGCCCAGCTCGATGCGTGGAAGGCCTGGCCGCAGGTAGCCGCAGTGAAGCAAGGGAAACTACTGTTGGTTACCGATAAAGGCCTTGAGCGCCCAAGCGGCCAGATGATCGAAGCCACCGCCAAACTCTGCCATTTGATTGCGCCTGAGCGCTGAGACCGAGGTGAATTCTTCGCGAGCAAGCCCGCTCCCACAGTTGGAATGCGTTACCCCTGTGGGAGCGGGCTTGCTCGCGAAGAGGTCAGTCAAAACAGCGTCAATTCCGGATCAGAGCCCCGGTGTCCAGGTCACCCCAAACACCCACGCCCGACCTTCCTCGCGATAGCCATACTGGCTGCCGTCATAGCTGTACAGCGCACGGCTGTAACCCTTGTCCAGCAGGTTATCGACCTTCAGATCCAGTTTGATCTCGCGATTCAGCGCCCAGTTGCTGCGCAGTCCAAGCGTGCCGTAGCCACCCAACGGCTGGGTGTTGTTCAGATCGTCGTAACTGCCGCTGACCAATTGCCAGCTCGCGCCGACGCCCAACCGGTCAAACTGTCGATCCAGATCCCAACTCATCGTGCGCCGCGCACGACGCGCCAACGTGTGCCCGCTATCGCGATCACGCGGGTCGATAAACGCCACACCGAGGCTGCTCTGCCAGCCGAACAGTTCCTGCTTCAACGCCGCTTCAAAGCCATTGATCCGCGCCGAGGCCACGTTCTCCGGGCGCGAGTTGCTGCCAAAGATGATCGCGTCTTGCAGATCAGTGCGGTAAATCGATGCCTCCAGCCGACTGCTATCGCTCAACTGACTGCGCCATTGCAGCTCATAGCTTTTCGAGGTTTCCGGCTTCAGATCCGGGTTGCTGAAATCCGGGTAGTACAGGTCGTTGAAGGTCGGCGCGCGGAAGCCTTCGCTGTAGCTCAGCAACAGATCGTTGTCCGGGTTCAGCGGCAGGGTGAAGGTGCCGCTCCAGGTGTTCTGGCTGCCGAACTGCTGGTTGTCGTCGTGGCGCAGACCCAGTTCCGTGGAGAAACTGTCGGCCTGATAGCGATGCTGAATGAAAGCGGCGCGGTTCCAGCGGCTGTCCTCGTTGAATGCGGTGCTGCTGTTGACCCGGTCTTGGTACCAGTCGCCGCCGAGGATCAGGCTGTTGCGCGCATCCAGGGTCAGGTCGTTCTGCCAGTTCACCGAGTCGCGATAGGTATTGAACACTGTGCGCTCGTCGCTGAGCTTGTCGAAGGTTTTTTCGCGATTCTCGCTGTGGCCGAATTCGACGCGGGTTTTCCAGATTTCGTTGACCCGCGCATCGATGTAGCTGCTGATATTGCTGACGTTGAAGTCGCTGTAAGGCTGCTGTTGCACCGACTCGAAAGTGGTCGTATCAAAGCGGCCAAACGGGTTGTCGAACTCGCTTTTGCCGCGGTTATCCAGCAGGTTGGCGCCGACTTCGATGTCATCGGTCAGCGCATGGCTGAGGCTCAGTCTGACGGATTTATTGCGGTAGGCATCATGATCGCTGTCGCTGGGGTACGACTCGTGAGTGCGGTCGATACCGGCGGTGTCATCGAGGCTGGCGCCAAGGTTGAAGCGGGTTTTGTCATCGCCACCGGACAGACCAAGGCTGCGTTCCCAGGTCTGGTTGCTGCCGAAGCCGACGTGCAAGCGCGGCTGCAGGCCTTGTTCGGTGCCGCGCCGGGTGAAGATCTGAATCACCCCGCCAATCGCATCGCTGCCGTAAATCACTGAGCGCGAACCGCGCAGCACTTCCACGCGTTCGATCTGGTCGATGTTCAGGTGCTGCAGATTGCTGTCGCCGGAGGTCGAACTGCCGATGCGCTGGCCATCGACCAGCACCAGACTCTGCGCCGATTGCGTGCCGCGAATGTAGATCCCCGGCAGGCTACCGCGCCCACCGGCCTGCGCTACTTGCACACCCGGCACCCGCTGCAGCAGATCGGTGACGCTGCCCGGTTGCAGGCGGTCGATGTCTTCGCGGGTGAACACGGTGTTGGCGGCGCTGCTGTCGTTGCGCGCTTCGACCTGGCGGTTGGCGCTGATCAGCGTGTCAGGCAGCTTCAGCGCTTCGTCGCGTTCGAAGGTGTCGGCGAGGGCGCTGGCGGCTGGCAGCAGGAGGAGGGGCAGGGCGAGGCGCGAGAGGTTCATCGGTGTTCCCGTGGGTATTTCTGATGTACACAAATCAAATGTGGGAGCGGGCTTGCTCGCGAAGGCGGTGTATCAGTCCACTCATCATCGACTGATCCGACGCCTTCGCGAGCAAGCCCGCTCCCACATGGGTATTGCGTGTTACTTGTTGAGCAGTTCCAGGCGCTCGCGAATCGAGGCTTCGATTCCCGCTTCATCCAGCCCGCACTCGGCCAGCATCTGCGCCGGTTTGGCGTGCTCGACGTAAATGTCCGGCAAGCCCAGGTGCAGCATCGACTTGAGGATGTTCTCGCGCGCCAGGAACTCGCTGACCGCGCCACCGGCACCGCCCATGACCGCGTTCTCTTCGATGGTCACCAGCAATTCGTGGTTGCCGGCGATTTCGCGCACCAGTGCCTCATCCAGCGGCTTGACGAAGCGCATGTCGACCACGGTCGCATCCAGCTTCTCGGCGACTTTCAGCGCTTCGGTCAGTTGCACGCCGAACACCAGCAGGGCGACTTTGCTGCCCTGGCGGCGGACGATGCCCTTGCCGATTTCGATCGGCTCGAGATCCTTGTCGATGGTCGCGTTCGGGCCGGTGCCGCGCGGGTAGCGCACCGCCGCCGGGCCGTTGTACAGGTGGCCGGTGGTGAGCATTTTGCGCAATTCGTTTTCATCGCTCGGGGTCATGATGACCATGCCCGGAATGCAGCGCAGGTAAGACAGATCGAAGCTGCCGGCGTGGGTCGGGCCGTCTTCGCCCACCAGACCGGCGCGGTCGATGGCGAACAGCACGTCGAGGTTCTGCACCGCGACGTCATGCACCAACTGGTCGTAACCGCGTTGCAGGAACGTCGAGTAGATCGCCACCACCGGTTTGGCGCCTTCGCAGGCCATGCCGGCGGCGAACGTCACGGCGTGCTGTTCGGCAATCGCAACGTCGAAGTAGCGCAGCGGGAAACGTTCGCTGAACGCCACCAGGTCCGAGCCTTCCTTCATCGCCGGGGTAATCCCGACCAGGCGCGGATCAGCCGCGGCCATGTCGCACAGCCATTCGCCGAACACCGCCGAATACTTCGGCCCGCCGGCCTTTTTCGGCGCAGCAGCCGGGGCGTCGACCGGTTCGAGCTTGGTAATCGCGTGGTAACCGATCGGGTCGACTTCCGCCGGGGCGAAGCCTTTGCCTTTCTTGGTGACGATGTGCAGGAACTGCGGGCCTTTCAGATCGCGCATGTTGCGCAGGGTGGCGATCAGGGTCGGCAGATCGTGGCCATCGATCGGGCCGATGTAGTTCCAGCCCAGCTCTTCGAACAGGGTGCCGGGAACCAGCATGCCTTTGGCGTATTCTTCGGTGCGACGGGCGATTTCCCAGGCGCCGGGCAGGCGCGACAGGACTTTCTTGCTGCCCTCGCGCATGCTCGCGTAGGTGCGGCTGGAAAGAATCTTCGCCAGATAATTGGACAGGCCACCGACGTTGCGCGAGATCGACATGTCGTTGTCGTTGAGGATCACCAGCATGTTGGCGTTGACTTCCGGCGCGTGGTTCAGCGCCTCGAAAGCCATGCCGGCGGTCAGCGCGCCGTCTCCAATCACCGCAATCGCCTTGCGATCGCTGTTTTGCAGGCGGGCGGCAATCGCCATACCCAGCGCTGCGCTGATCGAGGTGCTGGAGTGGCCGACGCCAAAGGTGTCGTACTCGCTCTCGGCGCGACGCGGGAAGGCGGCGATGCCGTCCTTCTGGCGCAGGGTTTCCATGCGCTGGCGACGACCGGTGAGGATCTTGTGCGGATACGCCTGATGACCGACGTCCCACACCAGCCGGTCATCCGGGGTGTCGAAGACGTAATGCAACGCGATGGTCAGCTCGATGACGCCCAGGCCGGCACCGAAATGCCCACCGGTCTGGCCGACCGTGTAGAGCAATTCCAGGCGCAACTCATCGGCCAGGGTTTCCAGCTCGGCTTCGCCTAACCGGCGCAGGCCGTCCGGCGTGTTCGCGCGGTCGAGCAGGGGCGTGGTCGGGCGCTTGCGGGGAATCTCATGAAACGTCGTGGGCATCAGGCGAATCGTTATAGGTATAAAAGATGCGGCAGTTTACCTGATGCATCGCCCCCTGCCCACGCGTTGGTCTTTTTTGGCAGGTTGGCGTTCAGTTGCGCCGCTCGACGATATACCGGGCCAGGTCGCGCAAAGGCTCGGCTGCCGCGTCAAACGGTCGCAGCGCGTGCAGGGCCTGATCGCGCAGTTCCAGAGCGTAGACCTTGGCCGCGTCCAGTCCCAGCAGGGCCGGGTAGGTCGGTTTGTCGCGAGCGATGTCGGCGCCCTGGCGTTTACCGAGGGTTTCGGTATCGCTTTCGACGTCGAGAATGTCGTCCTGCACCTGGAAGGCCAGACCGATGGCCTGTGCATAAGTCTGCAGGGCCTTGAGTTGATCCTGCTCGGCACGGCCGCTGGCCAGGGCGCCGAGCTTGACGCTGACTTCGATCAACGCGCCGGTCTTGTGCCGGTGCATTTGCTCCAGCGCTTGCTGATCCAGCTTCAGGCCGACCGAGCCGAGGTCGATGGCCTGACCGCCGACCATGCCTGCCGGGCCGGCCGCGTGCGCCAGCGCCGTGACCTGTTGCAGACGGATGTCAGCGTCCAGATCGCTCAGGCGCGGGTCGAGCAGGGCGCTGAACGCCAGGCTCTGCAAGCCGTCACCGGCGAGAATCGCGCAGGCTTCGTCGAATTTCTTGTGGGTGGTGGGCTGGCCGCGACGCAGATCGTCGTCGTCCATCGCCGGCAAATCGTCGTGAACCAGCGAATAAGCGTGGATCAGCTCAACTGCGCAGGCCGCGCCGTTGGCTTGTTCAGCCTTGCCGCCCAGCGCTTCGCACGCGGCGTAGGCCAGCAGCGGGCGCACGCGTTTACCGCCGATCATCACGCTGTAGTGCATCGCCTCATACAGGCGCGACAGCTCCGGCAGCGGAGCCTTGAAGAGGATTTCCAGTGCCGCATTGACCCGCGCCTGGCTGGTCGCCGAATACGCCGCAATCATTCTGGCTGTTCCGCGTCGAAGGGTTCCTCGGCGAGTTCGCCATCGCGCTCCAGCAGCACTTGCACCTTCTGCTCGGCCTGGGCCAGCGCTGCCTGGCAGTCACGGGTCAGACCGATGCCCTGCTCGAAAGCGGTCAGCGAGTCTTCCAGCGACAATTCACCGTTCTCCAGACGCTCGACCAGTGTTTGCAGGTCGGCGAGGGACTGTTCGAAATCCAGTGCAGCTTTTTTGCGGGCCATGGCGGCGATTTCCGGTTGACGTTAAACCGGCGCGACACTAGCAGATAGGGGGGTTATGGGCAAATGAGTGGGGCTTTAGCGAGCCCTCGCCACAGGGGCAGCGGTTCAATTCGAGGAATTGTCCGGGTAATTGATTTTGTATCGCGTGCTCCGTCCGCCTCCGGGCATACGCTGCAGGCAACCCTTCTCTAGCAGCTCCGCCAGATGTCGCGTCGCCGTGGCTTTGGAAACCTTGGTCACCGCCTGATACTGCGCCGCGCTGATACCGTGTTCGAACCCGCGCTCTCCACCGTCAAGCAAACGATTGAGCACTTTACTCTGCTCCACCGAAAGCTCGGATTCACGGTGCGCCTGCCAGAAGCGGGTTTTACCCAGCACACTTTCGATACGCGCGATGGCTTGCCGCAGACTGCGTAAAAGAGTCTGCAGAAACCAGGTGAGCCATTGGGTGACGTCCAGCGTGGCCTTTTGGCTGGCCTCAAGCACTCGGTAATAGCCGCTTCGGTCATCGAGGATGCTGGCCGACATGGCGTAAAACCGGATGGCCTGTGCTTCGCCTTGCGCCAGCGCCAGATCGGTGATGGTCCGAGTCAGTCGACCGTTGCCGTCATCAAACGGATGCAGCGTGACAAACCAGAAATGCGCGATGCCGGCACGTAGCAAAGGATCAAGCGCTGTTTGATGCTGGCTGGCCTCGAACCAGGCGAGAAATTTATCCACCTGTCGTTCGAGACCTTGGCGCGCAGGGGCCTCGAAATGCACAGTGGGACGGTCGAGACGACCGGAAACTACCTGCATCGGCTCCTCGCCGCGAAGCGCACCGACATGCATCGACCTTGCGGTGAAGTCGCTTTCCTGGTCCGGAGACAGCCATCGATGCCATTCCAGTAATCGCTCCCAGCGTCAGTGGTTCGGCGAAGCGTCGCGTGGCATCGAGCATCAGTTGGGCCAGGCCTTCGCTCCGTTGACTGACTTTATCGCTATCGGGCAACTCCAGCCCCAGGCGTCGAGCCAATGACGAGCGCACCGAGCCGACATTCAACTGCTCACCCTCAATGGCCGAAGAGGTCACGATGTTTTGCAACAGTGCGTCGAGTTCGGTCTGAGCGCTCAGGGAGTTGCCTACGGATCCAGCCATGCCCATCAATTGGCCTTGTGCCTGAACGCATTCACGCAGCAGCGGCGCCAGACGTTCTGCCTGCCAGTTGAAGTCGGGCCAATCCGGCTGCTGCCAGATCCATTGAGTGGTCATCGGTTACTGCCTGTAATAGGGGCGTGAGCCGAATAGAAATGCTATTCGGCTCATTTAGTGAGCCGAATATGACGGCTATTCGGCTCACCGTCTACTTTACGGCGTGATTCCCACCGCAAATCCACATGTATCCGATTGTTAAAAAACTGCCGAATCGCTAATCTTCGCGCCTTCTACGACCCCATAGTCACGGGTCTTTCAGACGAAACGCAGTTTCCACCGCTGTGAAGTACCGAGGATCGGGTGCAAGGTTTCGTTCAGGCATGGCAGGAGGCATTACATGCGTTCATTTCTTTGGCTGCTGATCGGTTTGGCCTGCGCGCCTGCGCTGCTGGCAGCGCCGAATGCCGAGCTGTCGGAACCGGTGGGCGGTTGGCGCTATAACGGTCTGCTCGACCGCAGTGAAAACCCGCAAGTCGCCTACCCCACGCCGCCGATCGATCGCGGCATTCAGCGCAATCGCACGATGATTCAGGGCCAGCTCAAGGCCATCGGCAATCAGCGCGGGCCGCACACGCTGGCGGTCAACGGCAATCCATTGAATCTGTACACCGACGATGACGGGCGGTTCGCCCGGCCCTATGCGTTCGGCGCCGGTTCCAACAGTGTCGAAGTGCGCAGCGCCGAGGGGCAGTCGCTCAAGCGCGTGCAGTTCTATGAAGCGAACAACCTGCGCACCCCGGCGAAGATCCGTGTGGTGCTCGGCTGGGACGATCCCAAGGCCGAGCTCGACCTGCACATCATCACCCCGGACGGCCAGCACGCGTTTTTCGCCCATACGGCGCTGACCAACGGCGGCGGTCTGGACCCGGACGGCGTCGATGGCCCCGGCCCGGAAATGTTCACCATGACCGCGCCGCTGCATGGCACCTATCTGGTTTACGTCAACTATTGGGGCAACTTCGGCGACGGCGGCTATAACTTCGAGGAGGCCAGCAATCAGAACGAGGTCATCACCTCGCAAATCACGCTGGTGCTCAACGAAAACACGGTCGACGAAAAACGCGAAACATTCATCGTGCCCCTGCGGGCGATCGGTGATCTGCTGCTGGTCAAGACTTTCAACTATTAAGCATCCCGCTCCACGGATGAACTTCGGGTTTTGTGAACATGAGTGATAACGCTGCTTCTCCGGCCGTCCCGACACCTGCCGGCCAACCTTCCCGGCGCTGGCCGGCGCTACTGATCGGCCTAGTTCTGGTGGCCGGGGTGGCCGGTGGTCTTGGCTGGCTGCTGCACAAGCCCAAGGTGCCGGCGGCGGCACTGGCCAGCGACAAGCTCGGCCTGAGCAGGCCGGACGCGCTGCTGGAAACCCGCTCCCTGAGCCAGTTGCCCAAGGACCTGCTGACGGTGCCGTTCCTCAAGGCCACGCTCACCGAGGATTTCGTCTTCTATTACGAAACCCACGCCGACCGCCTGGGGCTGATCGGTAGCCTGAGGCGGATCATCTACGAACACGACCTGAAGCTGCAGGACAGCCTGATCGAGCAGCTTTTCGATCAACCGGCCGACGTCGCGTTGTGGCGTGGCGCCGATGGCCGGCTCAAGGATTTCCTGCTGGTGATGGATCGCGGCGGATTGGCGAAACTGCTCGAACCGTTGGCGAAAGTGGCGCTGGACGATTCGCAACTCAGCGTCTTCGGCAGCCTCAAGGTCGGCGGTGACGAAGTACCGCTGTACCAGCTCAGCTACAACGCCAGCAAATCGCTGCTGTTCGCGTCGCGCGGCGACAAACTGGTGGTGCTGTCCAACCCGAACAAATATTACGACCCGGCCAGCGGCGAATCGGAAGAGTCCGGGCACGTCTCGCCGCAAGCGCTGGCAGCGCTGCTCAACGGCGACAAACTGTTCCCCGAGGCCTTCGGTCTGCCGGCCAAGGCGCCGGAGATCAAACAGCGTCTGTCGGTCAATTCCAGCGTCCTTGCGATGGGCTATCAGCGCTTCATCCCGAACTTCGCCGGGCTGCGTTTCGACATGGACGACAAGGGCTGGCACAGCTACCTCGCCATGGACGAACTGGATAATCAGCCGGACTTCGATTTCAAACCGGTGTGGCAAGCCATGCCGCTGGGCGCCAGTGCCTGCGTGACCTTGCCGGTAGCGGCCGAACCGCAGAAACCGCTGCTGGTGAAACTCGGCGCCGACGAAGCGGTGGCGCAGAAACTCACCGAACACGTGGCTGGCGCGGCGGGCCTGTGCTGGTACGCCGATTCGCGGTTGTACACGCCGTTGCTGGTTGCCAGCCTGAAGGACGAGGACAGCGGCAAGCTCGATGGCGATCTGGGCACGTTGTTCGGTTCGATGGTGGGCGCCTACGAGACGAATGTCGATGAACACGCATTCCCGGTGGTCGAGAAACAGGAAGGCCAGAGTCATGTCTGGCAGCGTCAGGTCAGCTCCAGTTTCGGCCCGTACGCCGCCAAGACTGCCGAGAATCCGGATGCGATCAGCGGTAAAGCGTTCATGAAAGTCAGCCTCGCCCGTCACGGTTCGACGCTGCTGTTTTCCCTCGACGACAAACTGGTGGACAAGGCTCTCGGTACTCTCGACAAGCGCTTCCCGCCGATGGCCGACGTGCTGCCGAAAGATGTGCTGATGCCGATCTACTTCGGCCCCGATTCGATGGCGCAACTGATGCAGCAGGAAACCCTCGACAGCCTGCCGCAGGACATGGAGCCGGTGTTCTTTAACGCCGCGCAAACCTACCTGATCCCTAAACTGCGCATCCTCGGCGGCTACGGCAAATACGCCCTGACCCTGCCGGAAGGCAGCGAGCCTGACGGCCACTGGCAATGGCTGCCGCTGGAGTGGAAAGCGCTGTGACGACACTGATCCGCAGCCTCGGCCTGCTCGCGCTACTGCTCAGCGCGGGCGCCCGAGCCGTCGAAACGCCGGCGCTGGATCCGGCGCAGTCCCAGGTGTTCCGCGCCTGGTTCGTGCGCATCGCTCAGGAACAACTGAGCCAGGGCCCGAGCCCGCGCTGGTATCAGCAGGACTGCGCAGGCCTTGTGCGTTTCGCCGCCAACGAAGCGCTTAAAGTCCACGACGACAAGTGGCTGCGCAGCAATGGCCTGTCCAATCGCTACCTGCCGCCGGAGCTGACGCTCAGCGACGAGCAGCGCAAGCTCGCCCAGCAATGGCAGCAGGGCGGCGGCAAGGTCGGGCCGTACGTCAACGCGATCAAACTGATTCAGTTCAACAGCCATCTGGTCAGCCGCGACGTGTCCCAGGCACGCCCTGGCGACCTGATGTTTTTCGATCAGGGCGACGACCAGCACCTGATGATCTGGATGGGCCGCTACATCGCCTATCACACCGGCACGACCACCCCCACTGACAACGGCATGCGTTCGGCAAGCCTGCAGCAACTCATGACATGGAAGGACACCCGATGGATACCCGACGCAGCCAACCCCAACTTCATCGGCGTCTATCGACTGAACTTTCTCTCCCAATGACCGGTGCCCGCATGCTGCGACTCTGCGCTCGAATTCCTCTGCTGCTGGCGCTGTTGCTGCCATTGGCGACCGTCAACGCTGAAGATTCGGTGGAGCCGAGCGGCTACACGCCGGTCTCTGGTGAAAGCTTCTTCCTGCTGGCCGACAGCAGTTTCGCCGCCGACGAGCAAGCGATGGTTCGTCTCGAAGCGCCGGGCCGGGACTATCGTCGTTTCCGCATGGAGCCTTACGGCGGCGCCGACATTCGCGTGTATCGCATCGAAAAGCCGCTGGATTTCCTCAAACGTCAGAAGAACCTGCACCGCGTGGTCAGCGACGGTCAGTTCAAGGGCGAAGGCTTGTCCAACACCCTCGCGTACCTGTGGGACAACTGGTACCGCAAATCGCGGCGGGTGATGCAGCGCGCGTTCTCCTACGAGTCGCGCAAGCAGGTCACCGAGGAAGTGCCGGAACTGAAGATGGGTAACGCCATCGCCGCGCCAACCCCGTACGACGCGCAGCCGCAATTCGCGCTGATTCCGGGTCTGCCGGTGGTCAGCCAGTTCCGTTATCCGCTGTGGCAGGCCAAACCGATCCAGCCGCCGGCCGGTGTCAATCTGGCCGGGTCTTCCAGCGAGTTCGTCAGCGTTGCGCCGGGTAACGTGTACATCCCGTTGGGCAAGCTGAAACCGGGCCTGTACCTGGTCGAAGCGCTGATCGGCAAGTATCGCGCGACCACCATGGTCTTCGTTTCCAACACCGTGGCGGTGAGCAAGATTGCCGGTGATGAATTGCTGGTCTGGGCCGCACGCAAACACGAAGGCAGTTCGGTGCCGAAGGTCAATGTGCTGTGGACTGACGGCCTCGGCGTGATGAGCAGCGGTGCCACTGATGCCGATGGTTTGCTGCGCCTGAAACACGTCAGCCCCGAGCGCTCGTTCGTGATCGGCGAGGACGAAGAGGGCGGGGTGTTCGTCTCGGAAAACTTCTATTACGACAGCGAAATCTACGACACCAAACTCTATGCGTTCACCGACCGACCGCTGTATCGCCCGGGGGATTGGGTGTCGCTGAAAATCGTCGGTCGCGAGTTCAAGAATGCGCGGGATTCGGTGCTGCCGGGCGCTGCTGACGTCAACGTCAGTGTGCTTGATGCCACCGGCACCGAGCTGCAACGCCTCGACCTGAAACTCGATTCCAGGGCTGGTACCCAGGGCCGGTTCCAGTTGCCGGACAACGCTGTGGCCGGTGGTTACGAGATCCGCTTCAACTACAAGGATCAGGCCTACAGCAGCGCCTTCCGCGTGGCCGAGTACATCAAGCCACACTTCGAGATTTCGCTGAACCTGGCCAAGCAGGATTACCGCACCGGCGAGCCGGTGAAGGGCAGTCTGGTGCTGCTGTACCCGGACGGCAAACCGGTGGCCAACGCCAAACTGAGCCTGAGCCTGCGTGCCCAGCAACTGTCGATGGTCGACAATGAGCTGCAATACCTCGGGCAATTCCCGGTGGAGTTGACCAGCACTGAACTGACCACCGACAGCAAGGGCAACGCGACCCTCGACCTGCCGGCCGCCGACAAACCGAGCCGTTACATGCTCACCGTGTTCGCCAGCGACGGCGCGGCGTATCGGGTCAAGACCACCAAGGAAATCCTCATCGACCGTGGCGCCGCGAGCTTCCGCCTGAGCGCGCCGCAACGTTTCAGCGCAGTCAACGACAAAGTCGCGTTCAGCTACGCCAACGAGGGCGGCGGCGAGCAGAGCAAAGCCGTGACCCCGAGCAGCTACAGCTGGGTGCGTCTGGAAGACCAGAGCACTGGCGAAGGCAAACTCGCGGCGACTGACAAAGGCTTTAGTCTGGCCTTTGAACGTCCGGGTACTTACAACCTGACGCTGAAAGATCAACACGGTCGCGTCCTCGGCGCCACCGGCCATTCGGTCACCGGCGACGGTGTCAAAGCGGTGCCGGGCACTGTGGAAATCGTCCTCGACAAGCCCGAGTACAAGGCCGGCGATGAAGCGCTGGCACTGATCACCTTCCCTGAGCCGGTCAGCGATGCACTGCTGTCGCTGGAGCGCGATAAGGTCGAGGCCACCGCGCTGCTGGCCAAGGGCGGCGACTGGCTGAAGCTGGAAAAACTCAGCGACACCCAATACCGCGCGCGGATTCCGGTGAAAGACAATTTCGCGCCGAACCTGACCTTCTCGGTGCTCTACACCAAGGGCGGGCAGTACAGCTTCCAGAACGCCGGGATCAAAGTGATTGCCCCGCAAATCGACGTGGCGATCAGCACCGACAAACAGGTGTATCTGCCGGGCGACACGGTGACCGTCGACCTGACTACGCAGTTCGCCGGTAAAGCAGTTCCGGCGCATCTGACGGTGAGTGTTGTCGATGAAATGGTCTACGCGCTGCAACCGGAAGTCGCGCCGACCATCGACCAGTTCTTCTACCACCCGCGTCGCAATAATGTGCGCACCAGCGCCAGCCTGTCGTTCATCAGTTACGACGTGGCGTTGCCGGGCAGCCCCGGCGCGCCGGGCAAGGCCAACCGCAGCGAACGTGGGGTGAAAGTGCTGGAGCGCCCACGTCGTGAAGACGTCGACACCGCCGCGTGGCAGCCGGAATTGCTCACAGGTGCCGACGGCAAAACCCGTTTCACCTTCAAGATGCCGGACTCGCTGACCCGCTGGCGCATCACCGCCCGGGCTATCGCCGATGACGGCCAGGTCGGGCAGAAGAAGCAGTTCGTCCGTTCGGAAAAACCGCTGTACCTGAAGTGGAGCGGGCCGAGCAAATTCCGCAAGGGCGATCAGCCGCAACTCGGTGTGTTTGCCTTCAGCCAGGCCGAAAAACCGGTCAAGGCTGAGCTGGTCACCCATTACGCTGGCGCCGAACAACGCCTGCCGGTAACCCTGAACAACGGCATCAACTACGTGCCGCTGCCAGCGTTCGCCCTGGCGACCGGTGAGTGGACAGCGGAGCTGGTGCAGGATGGCAAAACCGCTGACGCCCTCGCCGTGCGCCTGAGCGCGACCGGTGACGGCTGGCAAGTCACGCAAACCCAGAGCCTCGACGTGGCCAGCGGCGACACCCCGTTGAGCCTGCCGGCGGACGCCACCGACATTCGCCTGCGTCTGGATGACAGTCCGCAAGCGCTGTTCCGTTCCGCGCTCGACGATCTGCTGAGCTACCCGTACGGCGGCGTCGAGCAGACCGCCAGCCGCTTGCTGCCGCTGAGCATCGCTTATCCGTCGCTGGCGTCGAGCCCGCAGATCCGCGATCGCCTGCGCCTGATCATGCAGAACAGCCGTCTGCGTCTGGTGCAAATGGCCGGGCCGTCGGCGAGCTTCACCTGGTGGGGCTTCGACGGCGAGCCGGACGCGTTCCTCACCGCTTACGCCTACTACGCCGACTGGAACGCCAGTCAGGTGCTGGAACTGACCTTGCCACCGGAGCACTGGCAGCGAGTGCTGGAGGTCTACGCCAAGCAAGCGCCGAACACGCCGCTGCTGCAGCGGGCACTGATTCTGTCGTTCGCCAAGCAGATGCACCTGCCGGTGAATACCCTGCTCAGCGGTTTGATGGACGATCTGGCCAAGGCCGGTGAGGGCAATGCCGAAAACCTGATGGACGACGGCGAAGACAGCCTGGTGATGAGCGACCCGGATTCGGCGCTCGGTCTGGCGGCGGCGCGGGTGTTGACCGCGTCGCTGGCCACGCAGTCGAAAGTCGCGTTGCCGGAGGCATTCAACCGTCAGGTTGGCGCGGCGCAACAGCGTCTGGCGGTCAGTTCGCAGCCGTTTGCCGAAGCGCTGAACCTGTCGCTGCAACCGTTTGATCAAGCGCGGGCGACGGCGTTGTTGCAACGTCTGTTGCCACAGCAATCGACCCTCGAACGTGCGCTGGCGCTGAGCTGGTTGCAACGCAGCATCGCCCAGGCCTCGCCGACCATCGCGCTGATGCCGGGTGAAGGCTGGAAGAAAAACTACGGCGCCACCGGCGAGATGTACTGGACCTGGCAGGGTGCGACGCCGGTGCCGAGCGTGTTGTCGGTGTCCGGCACTCAGGAGCGTCCGTTGCGCGCGGCGCTGAGCTTCCAGACCCAGCAACCGGCCGTCGATCCAATGGCCGTGACCATCACCCGGCGCCTGTCGCGACTGGTGCCGGGCGATGAAGCGTTCACCTTCAAACTGGAGCCGGTCGGCAGCAAACCGCTCTCCAGTGACAGCCTGTATCTGGACGAAGTGATCCTCACCAGCAAGGCGCCGAAACCGCTGCGCTACGGCATGCTCGAAGTGCCGCTGCCACCGGGCGCCGACGTCGAGCGCACCACTTGGGGCATCAAGTTGCAGGGCAAGGACGGCACCGAGCCGACCGCGCTGGAAAAGGCGCGCTTCGAACCGGGGCAATTGGCCTACGCGGTGCCGGTGGATGCGCTGAGCGGCGAATTGCGTCTGCGCCATCTGGTGCGGTTCTCGCAGAAGGGCCAGTTCAACCTGCCGCCGGTGCGCTTCACTCAGGTCTATGCGCCGCAGCATCAGGCCCGGGAAGCGAAAGCCGCCCTCGGTCAGGTCACGGTCAACTGACATGAACCGGCCGCTGCTGTGGCTGTTGATGTGTGTGATGCCTGCGCTGGCGACGGCGCAGGATGAGCCGTTGCGGCTGGCGTACAAGGGCGAGTTGCTGTCGTTGAATCACACGCAACTGATCGCTCGCGAACCGTTGCCGTCGACGCTGGAAACGCCGCTGGGCAGTCTGTGGAAATTGTTCGTCTATGCGTGGCTGGTGGATACCGGCGCGCGCGAGCCAGCGTATGAATGTCGCGGGCAGTCGAAGGAAGAGGTTTATTGCTGCTCGGCGGGCGGCAGGATCGAGCGTGATCAGGCGTTGGTCAAATCCTGCGGCTTGTACTTTGAGCCGGCGCGATTGGGCATCGCTGCTGCCGATTGGCGCACCTATTGGCAGGCGCGGCAGGCGCCGTCGTGGTTGCTGGATTTGCCGACCGTGCAACCGGCTACTCGGGTTTCCGTGACTGACTTGCTGAAGGTGTTGTCGGTGCTGCCAGCGCAGGAGCAGATGCGCCGAGTGTTGCTCGACGTCGTGCTGAATGCGGCGGACGGCAATGTCGTCGGTGAGCTGGGCGGGCGCTTGCGGGTGAAAACCTGGAGCTGGCTCGGCGATCAGGATCCGCAATCGCGGCAGGGCGGTTTCGCCGGTTGGACGGCGGACGGCTCGCCGATCTGGGCCGGTGGGCGTGGCACCAGTCAGATGGTTTTGCGTCATTACGGGCAGGCGTTGGCGATGGTGTTGCCTTCATCGTGGCCGGCGGAAGCGGGGCGTTGTGTAGAGGTCGGACTGTTCTCGCGCTATCCGCTGACGCGTGTTCTGGCAGGGGATCGGGTGGTGTCTTCCGGCCCGTTGCAAGGCGACTACCGCGTCGAGTTCGCCAACGGCAATGCGCTGGATATCCACAGCGCCAGCGAAATGTTTCTGCTCAACGACAAACTGGTCGCCAGACTTGATCGCGAAGAATACGTCGCCCGCGTCCTTGAGCGCGAAGCCAAACCTGAACCCGCCGAAGCTGCCAAGGCACTGGCCGTGGCGATCCGCACCTATCTGTTGCAAAACGCCACGCGCAACGGCGATTGCCTGAGCATCGACGACAGCAGCAACCGTCAGCGCGTCGCCCCACGCCCAGCCTCCGCCGAGTCGCGCAACATCGCGGCGTGGACCGCGGATCTGGTGCTGGCCGGCAGCACCGTCACCTATCACTCCGATCAACCCGGCCCGGACAAACTCGCCTGGCAACAAGCCGTCGAACAGGCCAACGCCGGTCAACGCTACGACGCGATTCTGTTGCACGCCTATCCGCGCGCCAGCCTCAGCCGTTGGGACAACCCGGTGGCCTCCTGCGAAGCGTTGCCCGCCGCGCAAGACTGGCTGCAAAAGCAGCGTCGCGGCTGGCGTCCGACACTGGAAAGCGAAACCGGCTACAACGAAGTCAGCACCTTTGCCGTGTGCAAACTGGCGTTCGGCCGCCCGTTTGTCGATCGCGAGCGCCAGCGCATCTACGTGCGCGGCGTGCTGACTCTGCAGGATCGCCTCGACCTGACTCACGAATATCTGCACCTGGCCTTTGAAGCACATCCCAATGGCCAGGATGAAACCTACATCGAAGGGCTCGCCCGTCACCTCTTGCTGGAATAGACCATGACACTCCGTTATCCACAGGTCTTGCTATTGCTCTGCGCGTTCAATGCATGGCCGATGGCAATGGCCGCTGACAGCGTCAAACTCGACACCCCGGTCGGCGGCTGGCGCACCGGCGCGCCCGAGGGCGAAGGCGAGAACTTCCGCCAGACCGTCAACTACCCGGCCTCCTCGGTCAACACCCCGGTCGGCCAGGCCAACACTGCCCGCATCAGCGGCGAGATCAAAGCCACCCCCAAGAGCAAGGATCCCGGCCGGCTGATCGTCAACGGTGTCAGCATGCCGCTGAAAATCGACGACAGTGGCCGCTTCGACCGCCCGTTCTCCTTCCCCAACGGCAGCAACAGCGTCGAAGTGCGCAGCCCCGACGGCCAGCAACGCCACCGCACGCAATTCCTCAACACCAGCGGCAGCGCCACCCCGGCCAAACTGCGCGTGCTGCTCTCTTGGGACAGCGACGGCACCGACCTCGACCTGCACTTGATCACCCCCGACGGCGCGCACATCTGGTACGGCGACCGCGTCGCACCCAATGGCGCCGCACTCGACGTCGACGTCACCACCGGCTACGGCCCGGAAATCTTCGCCATGCCGGCACCGATCAAGGGCCAATATCTGGTGTATGTGAACTACTTCGGCGGTGGTTATCGCGGGGATGACGAGGGCGGCGAAGAGGCGGTGCAGCCGCTGACCACGGCGCAGGTGACGGTGATTACCGAGGAAGGCACGCCAAGCGAGAAAATGGAGACGTTTGTGGTGCCGATGCGGGCGGTGGGTGAACTGACGTTGGTGAAATCGTTCAGCTATCCCTGAGCAGCAGCCTGCTCAGGGTTGCACTAGAAACCGGGCGGAATGTAACCAGGCACGAACGGCACGTTGATGCACTTGCCGTGAATGATCTTTCCGTCTTCGATCCTGAACAGCACGATCTTTTTCGCCTTGTTGACGGTGGCTTCGAGTTTGCAATCGGAACTGTGACCGACCGTCTCGTAGTACTCGGTGTAAACCATGCCGTTACCGGTGTGATTCATTGAAGTACCGGCCGCTTCCGTGGTGGTCCAACTGGACGATTTGTACCAGGTGAGCACAGCCAGATTCTCGCCGTTGGCCCCGGTCTGTTTTTTCATCGAGTCGGGTTTGCCGAACAGATCGAGCGCTTCCTGCACATCGCGTCCTTCCCAGCGCGACTGGGCAATCAAGTGGCAACCATTGATCAGCAAAACAGCGGGCGTTATCAGCAGCGCCAATAACGTTTTAGTCCATGGGTTCATCGTAATTCCCGCCGCTTACTTGTTGCCCAGGATCGAGTCGAGGTTATCCATCATCTGGCCTTTCTCCTGAATCGGCGCCAGTTTGAAGAACATCTGCTGCAGGCCCTGAATCATCTGCAAGTACTCCATCTTGCCCAGCGCGATCATGTCCTTTTTGGCAGGTGAGCAAACGAACTCGCTGGTGCGCTGCACCCAGAACTCCTTCGGCTGCTGCCATTGGTCGTTAACTTTGAGGTTGCGCATCATGTAAGCGATGCGATCAACCGACTGGCCATTGAGCATTCGGACCTTGTTCGTCGAACACTGAACTTCGAGGTTGTAGGCATCGATCATCGGTTTGCCGGGTTCCTCATACACCAGCGTCACGGCGACCAACTTGGCCCCCTTGGTCTGCTTCGACGGCACGACTGAAGTGCTGTCGGCGACATACATGATGTTCTTGTGGGGAACGCCGTTGCCGTAAATGATCCACCAGTCACCGACGAGCTTCTGCTCCTCTGCCATGGCTGAAGAGGTAGCGGTCAGGAGTGCGGTCAGCAGAACAGCGGATTGAGTGAGTTTGAAAAACGACGACATGGTGTTGCTCCATTCCTTGGCGCTTTTGTAATGCACAAAAACAGAATGGAAATTTAGTGGTGAGGTTGGGCGCGGGGCAATTAGGGCGGATGTGCTAATGGCTTATTGCGATGCCTGAGTGGCGGGCGCTGCCCGGTTAATCTTGCGAAAGGCTCAGGTATAAAGAACGCAAGGTTTGCAATGGGAGCAGGTCAATTCCATGAGGTCCCATGAGGACTCAGTACCGTAATCCGGCCGGAGGATGAGGATAGAAACACTGGGATTTGCGCTTGGCGGGATTTAGCACTCTGGGTATTCGAAGTTACAGGTCATCCAGGCTTATCTTGACCCTTTGAGGAGCTACAAGGCGTTTGGTGACTGCAGCGATGAGAGCCTTATCCTCTACAAAATTCAATTCTGTTTTGAGCGGTGACTGATACTGATCAGCGAAGCGCTGCTTCAGATCGTCGTCAGTAGAGGGTTTAAAGAATGCCACGATGGAAAACCGTAATGAAGTTGTCGCTACGATAACAAGTGGGCCTTCCTAGAGGTAGGCCTGGGTTTCTTTCAGGCATTAAAAAGCCGGCTTGTGGCCGGCTTCTCGGGGACTGGCTTGGTTTATTTTTGGTAAACCGCGCCAGCCTTCAAAACGTACACCCGGATCTGCGTCCGGCTGTGGGACTTGGTCAGACGTTGGTCTGCCGCGTCAGGCGTCATCTGGGCCGCGGGAGCGGGGCGATGCGCAAATGTGGGGCGCAGGATACTGAGTTTTGTCGGGGATTCCCAGTCTCAACTGCGGAATAGAGCCACCGCGGCGGGCAAAAATCGTAATTTGTACTGATTTTCGGGGCCTCTTCGCGAGCGGGCTCACTCCCACAGGGGTTGGTGCAGGGTTGAAGATCCGTATCCGATCAGAGAAACGGTACCACCGGCCGGCGTTTGCCCAGGGTCGACCACCAGAATACCCAGCCCAGAATGTGTATCCGCTGCTCATCGATTTGTGCTGCGCGGAAGATTTCGTCCGGGTATTCGGCGCTGTTGTGGCTGCGCAGGCGCAGGGCGTTGCCGGGCATGCGGTGCAGGTATTTGATGCGCAGCATGCCGTCATGTTCGATCGCGTAGATTTCGCCGTCGACCACCTGGGTCAGGCCGCGGTCGATGCCGACGATGGAGCCGTCTTCGATGCGCTCGGCCATGCTGTTGCCGATCATGTGCGCGCAGATGGCGTCGCTTGGGCGGATTTCCAGTTGCGCTAGATGGGCGCGGGGCAGGCGGACGGTTTGCTCGGGGTCGAGGATGACGTGGGTTTTGTCGGCGCCGGCGCTGAGCGGTGTTTCCTTGAAAAACGGCAGTTCGATGTCGTTGGGGTTGATGATGGAATAGACGCCGTTGACGGACTGGGCGTCGAAGGTGTCGCCGTTGCTGGCAGGCGTTTGCAGGCGGGGTGACTCTTTGCTGCCTTCGCCGGTTTTCAGCCACTCGCTGTTGACCGAGAGCAGGCGTGAGACTTCCTCCATGCGATACGCCGGGACGCCCCGGGTGTACCAGTTATGAATGTTTTGGGCTTCCGTGCCCCAGAACTTTGCGAATCCCGTGGTGGTGATGTTCGCTGCTTCCAGGAGTGCCTTGAATCTTGGACCGCTAGTGTTCTTTCTCATAAACACCGAGTCTACGGCCGTGCCAGAGCGGTTTGAATAAACTGGCTGTTCAAAAAAAGCCTGTATTTTGCGACTGGATGTAAGACGTGCTTGTGGGAAATCACTCACTTCGAAACTTTTCTGTAGTCCGCAATAAACACACTGTTTAAAGCGGCGTTTTTCAGGCACAAAAAACCCCGGATCAACCGGGGTTTTCTTCAAGCGTCATCCAGCCAGCAGATGCTTAGCCCTTGTAGGCAGCAACCGACTTGGTGATCGCGTCGCGAGCGGCGTCAGCGCCAGCCCAGCCTTCGATCTTGACCCACTTGCCTTTTTCGAGATCTTTGTAGTTCGCGAAGAAGTGCTCGATCTGCTGGATCAGCAGCGGTGGCAGGTCGGTGTATTCCTTCACGTCGACGTACAGCTGGGACAGCTTGTCGTGTGGGACTGCGATGACTTTGGCATCGCCGCCGCCGTCGTCGGTCATGTTCAGGATGCCGACTGGACGCGCGCGGATCACCGAGCCTGGAGCAACCGGGTAAGGGGTCACAACCAGTACGTCGAGGGGATCACCGTCGTCAGCCAGGGTGTTCGGAATGTAACCGTAGTTGGCCGGGTAGAACATTGGGGTGGCCATGAAACGGTCAACGAACAGGCAATCGCTGTCTTTGTCGATTTCGTATTTGATCGGCGCGTGGTTGGCCGGGATCTCGATCGCGACGTAGATGTCGTTCGGCAGGTCTTTGCCAGCCGGAATCTTGCTGTAGCTCATTGGGCGTTGCCCCCGTAGTTGACCAAAAACACTTGGCCGGATTGACCAAAAAGTGGCGGCGATTATAGGCACATTCCTACGTCGACGCCACGTACCAGAAGTCGTGCAGCGCTTACTCGTGCGCCTG
Organism: Pseudomonas sp. AM14(2022); assembly: GCF_036346455.1. NCBI lineage: Bacteria > Pseudomonadati > Pseudomonadota > Gammaproteobacteria > Pseudomonadales > Pseudomonadaceae > Pseudomonas > Pseudomonas sp. AM14(2022). Next base: position 219,874 of record NZ_JAOTNY010000008.1, on the reverse strand, counting down.
ATAGACCGGGTCTGTGGCCTGAAGTTGCCGCAGCCTGCCCAACGGATCCTGCCGGTAGAAAAGCTGCAGTTGCAAGTAGACCTGTGGATAAGCCGCGTGCAGCAGATCCGGAGCGCTGAAGAAGTATTCGCTGGTGACCGCAAAGAACTCCGCCGGGTTTTCCGCGGCGTACGGGTCGATGGCGGTTTCGGCGTCGGGGTTGCGGTCGAGCTGGCGGTTGAGGTCATCGTAGGCGTGTTGCATGACCTCGGCCCAGTCGCTGACGCGCATGTCGGCGTGCAGCGGCGGCAGGCCGTTGGCGTCGCCGTTGAGCATGTCGAGTTTGTGCGCCAGTTCGTGGATCACCAGGTTGTAGCCTTCCCAGCCACCACTGGCCATCACCCCCGGCCAGGCGAGGATGATCGGCCCCTGTTGCCAGGCTTCGCCGCTGTGCTCGCCGTCCCACTCGTGCTCGACCCCGCTGGCATCGCGATGCCGTTGCGGGCTGAGGAAGTCGTCGGGGTAGAGGACGATTTCGTGGAAACCCTGATACCAGTTCAAGTCGCCGAGATTGAGCAGCGGCAACTGGGCCTGGGCGGCGAGCAGCAGGCGCTGTTCCTGATGCAGTTCGACGCCGGGCAGGGCGGTCAGGTGTTTTTCTTCCAGAAACAGCACGCTGGCTTCACGCAACCATTGGTCTTCGGCGGCGCTGATGCCGTCGAGAAAACTCAGGTGATGGCGTACCCGTTGCCACATCTCGTCGGCAATCGGGTGCCTGGCCAGAATGCGCCGGCGACGCCAGGCGCTCAGTGACCACATCGGATCAGTGGGTTTCGACTTTGGCGCCGCCGAAACGGCTGCGCACCACGCCGATGATCATTGGTACCAGCGACAGCAAAATGATGGCGACCACCAGCAGCGACAGATTCTTTTTGATGAACGGCACGTTGCCGAAGAAATAGCCCAGGGTCACCAGACCGCCGACCCACAGCACGGTGCCGAACACGCTGAACGCGAAGAAACGCGGATAAGGCATTTTCCCTACGCCGGCGACGAAAGGTGCAAACGTGCGGATGATCGGCAGGAAACGCGCCAGGGTCACGGTTTTGCCGCCGTGCCTGTCGTAGAAATCGTGGGTTTTTTGCAGGTAATCGCGACGGAAGATTTTCGAATTCGGGTTGCTGAACAGTTTTTCGCCCGCCGTTCGTCCAATCACATAGTTGGTGCTGTCGCCGAGGATCGCCGCGAGCATCAGCAGCCCGCCCAACAGCACTGGGTCCATGCCACCGCCCGCTGCCACGGCACCGGCGATGAACAACAGCGAATCACCCGGCAGGAACGGCATCACCACCAGACCGGTTTCACAGAAGATGACAGCGAACAGAATCGCGTAGATCCACGGCCCGTAGTTGGTCACCAGCAAATCGAGGTACACATCGAGATGCAGGATAAGGTCGAGCGGGTTGAAATCCATGGGGGCACCTGTGGTGACGGCCCGACTCGGCAGGCCTGTGCGGATGATTCGGGTGTAAGCCTACAGCGGGGTGTAGTTTTTCTTACAAGCCGGAAAGCTCGGGATTATACGGTCTGAGAGGTGAAAAGCGCGTTGGTTTTGTAGCGAGGGATGTCGGGGTGTGAACAAATGTCAGGCAGGCATTGATGGTTGCGGCAAGGTGGGTGTGGCGAGGGAGCTTGCTCCCGCTGGAGGGCGGAGCACTCCCAAGCCTTGATTTGCCTGACCTGTTGAGATGACTGAGGTGGGGCCGCTTCGCAGCCCGGCGGGAGCAAGCTCCCTCGCCACAACAGGCCCTTGATGAGCGCTAGAGCTCGTCGCTGATCGGCAGCACGTAGTTCTTGAACTCGGTGTCTTCCTTGAAGCCAATGGATTCGTAGGTTTTCTGCGCCACCTCGTTGTTGCTGCTGGTGGAAACGCGCATGCGCACGGCCTGGGTTTCCTTAGCCATTTTCTTCGCGGTGCGGATCAGGTTGTCGGCCACCAGTTGGCGGCGGGCGTCTTCGGCGACATAGATGTCGTTGAGGATCCACACGCGCTTGAGCGACAGCGAGGAAAAGCTTGGATACAGCTGGCAGAAACCCATGAGCTTCTTGTCGTCATCATCGGCCAGGGCCAGATAAATCACCGACTCCTTGCGACGCAGGCGTTTTTCGAGAAACGCGCGGGAGGAATCCGGGTAGGGCAGGGAACCGTAGAACTCGCGATATTTGACGAACAACGGGGTCAGCAAATCCAGGTGTTCGAGGGTCGCTTGAATAATCCGCATGATAGGTCTCGTCTTCAAGTGGCTGTCTTCAACTGCTCTGACGGCGATGGGAAACCCTGCGGCCGTGCATCGATCCTGCCTGAAAGCAGCGCAGAAACGCAATGCGGAAACGGTTCAGGTTGTGGGCGGATCGAGCAGGAAGTTTCCCTTCATGTCCGCACCGGCGTCCGACTCCAGCGTCTGCACCTGTGCTTCGTCCTTCAGATTGACCCCCGACAGCTGCCGCCGGCAGGCTTCGCGCATCAGATACAGCAAGCGATGCGCCGCCATGCCGTAGCTCAAGCCCTCAAGCCGCACGTTGGAGATGCAATTGCGGTAGGCATCGGTCAGCCCGACTTTTGGATTGTAGGTGAAATATAAACCGAGGCTGTCGGGCGAGCTGAGGCCCGGACGCTCTCCGATCAGCATCACGACCATTTTTGCACCCAGCAACTGACCGATCTCGTCACCGATGGCCACTCGACCCTGCTCCACCAACACCACGGGGGCAAGCGACCAGCCGTCGGCGCTCATCTGCTCCTCCAGGCGGGTCAGAAACGGCAGGGTATGCCGATGCACCGCCAGTGCCGACAGACCGTCCGCCACCACAATCGTCAGATCGACCCCGCCGGGGTTGGCCTGCGCGTAATCCCGCAGGCTCTGCGCCGAGGTGTCGCTGAGCTTGCGCCCCAGATCCGGGCGTTGCAGGTAGCTGTTGCGATCGGTCGCCGCGCTGTGCAGCAACAAGGTCTCGCGCCCGCGCTCGCTCAGTTGCGCGCTGAGCCCGGCATGATCGAACGGCAGATGCACCGCATCCCGCGCTTGGGCGTGGGCGAACTGGAAATCCAGTTGGGCGCTGGTCGGCAGGCTGGTGCCGGTGCGGCCGAGGGCGATGCGCGCCGGGGTCAGGCGGCGCAGTTCCAGCCATGGGTTTTGCGGGTCGACAGGCGGTTTTTCCATCACACTCATCCCAGTTGCGCCAGCGCCTGGCGGAAGGCCGGCGGCAGGTTGTTGCCAAAGCGAACCTTGCCGTCCGCCTGGGTGAAAATACCCATGTTCGCCAGCCATTGCTCGAACTCCGGCGCCGGTTTCAGGCCCAAAGTCTGACGGGCGTAGAGCGCATCGTGGAACGAGGTGGTCTGGTAGTTGAGCATGATGTCGTCGGAACCGGGAATGCCCATGATGAAGTTGATCCCGGCGACACCGAGCAGGGTCAGCAGGGTGTCCATGTCGTCCTGATCGGCTTCGGCATGGTTGGTGTAGCAGATGTCGCAGCCCATCGGCACGCCGAGTAACTTGCCGCAGAAGTGGTCTTCGAGGCCGGCGCGGATGATCTGTTTGCCGTTATAGAGGTATTCCGGGCCGATGAAGCCGACCACGGTATTCACCAGAAACGGCTTGAAATGCCGCGCCACGGCGTAGGCCCGGGTTTCGCAGGTCTGCTGGTCGACACCGTGGTGGGCGTTGGCCGACAGCGCGCTGCCCTGACCGGTCTCGAAATACATCAGGTTCTGCCCCAGAGTGCCGCGCTTCAGGCTCAGCCCCGCGTCATAGCCTTCCTGCAATACGTTGAGGTTGATGCCGAAACTGGCGTTGGCTGCTTCGCTGCCGGCAATCGACTGGAACACCAGGTCCAGCGGCACGCCACGGTTGATCGCCTCGATCGAGGTGGTGACGTGGGTCAGCACGCAGGCCTGGGTCGGGATGTCATAGCGCTGGATGATCGCGTCGAGCATTTCCAGCATCGCGCAGATCGAGGCGATGCTGTCGGTGGCCGGGTTGATGCCGATCATCGCGTCGCCATTGCCGTACAGCAGGCCGTCGAGAATGCTCGCGGCGATGCCGGACGGTTCGTCGGTCGGATGGTTCGGTTGCAGCCGGGTCGACAAGCGCCCGCGCAGGCCGAGGGTGCCGCGAAATTTTGTGACCACGCGGATCTTCTGCGCCACCAGCACCAGATCCTGCACGCGCATGATTTTCGACACGGCGGCGACCATTTCCGGGGTCAGGCCGGGGGCGAGGGCGCGCAGGCTGGTTTCGTCCGCCGCGTCGCTGAGCAGCCAATCGCGGAAACCACCGACGGTGAGGTGGCTGACCACCGCGAAGGCTTGTTTGTCGTGGGTGTCGATGATCAGTCGGGTGACTTCATCGGCTTCGTAGGGAATCAGCGCTTCCTGCAGAAAATGCGTGAGCGGGATGTCGGCCAGCGCCATTTGTGCAGCCACGCGTTCGCCGTCATTGAGCGCGGCAACGCCGGCCAGAAAGTCACCGGAGCGCGCCGGGCTGGCCTTGGCCATGACGTCCTTGAGGCTGTCGAAGCGGTAGGTCTGGGCGCCGACGGAATGGGCAAATGCGGCCATGGGGCGGTGTCCTCCTGATTCTGTGGGTAACTCGGTCTCCCTGTGGGAGCGGGCTTGCTCGCGAAAGCGTCGTGTCAGACGACATCGTTGTTGGATGACACGACGCCTTCGCGAGCAAGCCCGCTCCCACATTGGATCTTCATGCACTTCTATATAGCGGGCACCGGGCGACAGGCCCGGTGCCGGTGCAACTAGATACTTTCGAGCATAGCGTCTGCCGGGGCTTCGGCGCGTTGCTTGGCGGTGAGCTGGAAGTACAGATAGCCAGCGGCCATGAAACCAAGGAACACACAGCCGATCAGCGTGTTGAACCACGCCATCGCCACTAGGCACACCACCGCCAGGAACAGCGCAATCGCCGGCACCACCGGGTAGCCCGGGGCGCGGAAGGTGCGTTCCAGGTTCGGTTCGGTTTTGCGCAGTTTGAACAGGCTGAGCATGCTGATGATGTACATCACGATGGCGCCGAACACCGACATGGTGATCATCGCTGCGGTCAGGGTCATGCCTTGCAGGTTGACCAGTCCATCGCTGTAGATCGCCGCGATGCCGATCACGCCCCCGGCCAGAATCGCCCGATGCGGGGTCTGGAAGCGCGACAGTTTGGCCAGGCTTTTCGGCAGATAACCGGCGCGGGCGAGGGCGAAGAACTGTCGCGAGTAGCCGAGGATGATCCCGTGGAAACTCGCCACCAAGCCGAACAGGCCGATCCACACCAGCATGTGCATCCACGATGAGTTATTGCCGACCACCGCTTTCATTGCCTGTGGCAGCGGATCATTGATGTTCGACAGTTGACGCCAGTCGCCGACGCCGCCGGCCATCACCATCACGCCGATGGCGAGGAATACCAGTGTCAGGATGCCGCTGACATAAGCCTTGGGAATCGTGCGTTTCGGGTCCTTGGCTTCTTCGGCTGCCATGGCCGCGCCTTCGATGGCGAGGAAGAACCAGATCGCGAACGGAATCGCGGCAAAGATTCCGGGGATCGAACCCATGCTGAACTCGTTGGCCCCCGACCAGCCATTGAGCACGAAATTGCTGAAGCTGAAGCCCGGCGCGACCACGCCCATGAACACCAGCAGTTCGGCGACCGCCAGCACGGTGACCACCAGCTCAAAAGTCGCGGCAATGCTGACGCCTAGGATGTTCAGGGTCATGAACACGAAATACGCGCCGACCGCTGCCACCTTCGGATCAAGCTCCGGGTACTGCACATTGAGGTAGGCGCCGATGGCCATGGCGATCGCCGGTGGGGCAAAAACGAATTCGATCAGCGTGGCGATGCCGGCAATCAACCCGCCTTTTTCGCCAAACGCCCGGCGGCTGTAGGCAAACGGTCCGCCTGCGTGGGGAATCGCGGTGGTCAGTTCGGTGAAGCTGAAGATGAAGCAGGTGTACATGGTCGCGACCATTAGCGCCGTGACCAGAAATCCGAGGGTGCCTGCGGTGCCCCAGCCGTAACTCCAGCCGAAGTATTCGCCGGAAATCACCAGGCCGACGGCAATACCCCAGAGGTGCAGGGTGCCGAGTGTGGGTTTGAGCTGTGTGGTGGAAGTCATAAGTCCTCTCTGTTTTTTATTGTTCGATCTGTTGGACTTTCGGGTGCAGCGGTTGCGGTGGATGGACGCTGTTCACGCAGCGGCAGTTTTTGTGCAAAACCTGAATGACGGGTACGCAAGGGCCGTGCCAGAGCGGCCAGGCCTTGTGTCGTGTCATTTAGGACGCCTTCGCGAGCAGGCTCGCTCCCACAGTGGATTTGTGCCGAGCCTGTGTATGTGGTGCGACACGACTCCCCTGTGGGAGCGAGCCTGCTCGCGAAAGCGGTCGAAAGGGCGACACAGAAATATCTGTATCGCCCTCGGGTTTTAGAAGAAGCCCAACGGATTGATGTCGTAGCTCACCAGCAGGTTTTTGGTCTGCTGATAGTGATCGAGCATCATCTTGTGGGTTTCACGGCCGACGCCGGACTTCTTGTACCCGCCGAACGCGGCGTGCGCCGGGTACAGGTGGTAGCAGTTGGTCCACACACGACCGGCCTTGATCGCGCGGCCCATGCGGTAGGCGCGGTTGATGTCGCGGGTCCACAGGCCGGCGCCGAGGCCGAACTCGGTGTCGTTGGCGATCGCCAGGGCTTCGGCTTCGTCCTTGAAGGTGGTGATGCTCACCACCGGGCCGAAGATTTCTTCCTGGAACACGCGCATTTTGTTGGTGCCCTTGAGCAGGGTCGGCTGGATGTAATAGCCGGTCGCCAGATTGCCCTCGAGTTTTTCCACCTTGCCGCCGGTCAGCAGCTCGGCGCCTTCGCCCTTGGCGATTTCCAGGTACGACAGGATCTTGTCGAATTGCTGCTCGGACGCTTGCGCGCCAACCATGGTGTCGGTGTCCAGCGGGTCGCCACGTTTGATCTGCAGGACTTTCTTCATCACCACTTGCATGAATTCGTCGTAGATCGACTCCTGCACCAGCGCGCGGGACGGGCAGGTGCAGACTTCGCCCTGGTTGAAGAACGCCAGCACCAGGCCTTCGGCAGCTTTTTCGATGAAGGTCGGTTCGGCCTGCATGATGTCTTCGAAGAAGATGTTCGGCGACTTGCCGCCCAGCTCCACGGTGGACGGAATGATGTTCTCGGCGGCGCATTTCATGATGTGCGAGCCGACCGGGGTCGAGCCGGTGAAGGCGATCTTGGCGATGCGTTTGCTGGTGGCCAGGGCTTCGCCGGCTTCTTTGCCGAAACCTTGCACCACGTTGAGCACGCCCGGTGGCAGCAGATCACCGATCAGCTCCATCAGCAAGCAGATGCCCAGCGGGGTTTGCTCGGCAGGCTTGAGTACCACGCAGTTACCAGCGGCCAGTGCCGGGGCGAGTTTCCACGCGGCCATCAGCAGCGGGAAGTTCCACGGGATGATCTGCCCGACCACGCCCAGCGGTTCATGGATGTGATAGGCCACGGTGTTGCCGTCGATTTCGGCAGCGCTGCCTTCCTGGGCGCGCAGGCAACCGGCGAAGTAGCGGAAATGGTCGGCCGCCAGCGGGATATCAGCGTTGAGGGTTTCGCGGATGGCTTTGCCGTTGTCCCAGGTTTCGGTGATCGCCAGCAGTTCGAGGTTCTGTTCGATGCGGTCGGCGATTTTCAGCAGGATCAGCGAGCGCGCCTGCACGGAGGTCGCGCCCCACGCATCGGCAGCGGCGTGGGCGGCGTCCAGTGCCTTGTCGATGTCTTCGGCAGTGGAGCGGGGGAATTCGGCAATCGGCTGGCCATTCACTGGCGAGGTGTTGGTGAAGTACTGACCTTTGACAGGCGCGACGAACTCGCCGCCGATGTAGTTACCGTACTTGCTCTTGAACGAGACTTTGGCGCCTTCAGTACCGGGGTGAGCGTAACGCATGATTTGTTCTCCTTGGCTTTGTACTTATTAGAGAAACGCGCAAGTGCGCTTGCTATAAGCGTAGAGCAAGGGTCGGGCCACTGCCGTGCAGGTCAGGCAAATCAAGGCGTTACGTATTTTTTGTCGGACGGGCGGGCGACGCCTGTGATGGTTTCGGTACAGATCGGGTGACAGTTTGTACCGCTTTTGGCACAGCCTGTGACCGGGTGGTCTTGCCAGCATTGCAATGCCGGCCTGCCTGGAGGATCCTCAGCCAACAGAAACCCTGTAGGGGCTGCCGCAGGCTGCGATCTTTTGATCTTGATCCTCAAAAACAAGATCAAAAGATCGCAGCCTGCGGCAGCTCCTACATGAGGTTTGCGTCGACCTTTCGGGGAGAACAATAATAAATGCACGATAACCATTTGAGTCGCCATGCCCAGCAGGTTCTCACCGTCAGTCAGGGCAAGCCGCACCTGCACGGGCCCGGTGCCGATCCGTCGATTGCCCGCTCGTGGCTGCGCTGTCTTGAGGACTATCACCTCGATCCGGCCCTGACCATGGCGCCCACCGTGCTCGAACACGGGCGCGTGCTTGAAAGCCGCGAACGCCTGCAACAGGTGTTGCAGATCGCCGGTAATGAAATGAGCAGCCTGCATCAACAACTCTCCGGCGCCGGTCATGCGGTGCTGCTGACCGACGCGCGCGGGGTGATCCTCAACTGCGTCACCGCGCCGGCCGAGCGCAAGATTTTCGAACGCGCCGGTCTCTGGCTCGGCGCCGACTGGAGCGAAGCCTGCGAAGGCACCAACGGCATCGGCACCTGTCTGGTCGAGCGCCAGGCACTGACCATCCATCAGGACGAACACTTTCGCGGCCGCCACACCGGCCTGACCTGCTCGGCGAGCCCGGTGTTCGACCCGCACGGCGAACTGCTGGCGGTGCTCGACGTGTCCTCGGCGCGCCACGATGTCTCGCGGCAGAGCCAGTTCCACACCATGGCACTGGTCAATCTGTCGGCGAAGATGATCGAGAGCTGCTATTTCCTGCGCTGCTTCGATAACCAATGGCTGCTGCGTTTCCATCTTCAGGCCGAATCCGTCGGTTTGTTCAGCGAAGGGCTGCTGGCGTTTGACGGGGAAGGGCGGATCAGCGCGGTCAACCAGAGTGCGCTGAACCTGCTCGGGCATATTCGCGGTGGTTTGCTCGGCAAACCGGTGGAAGCATTTTTCGATTGTTCGCTGGACGAGTTGCTCGGTCGGGCCAGCGCCAATGCCAGCGCCAGTTGGCCGCTGCGCACCCGCGACGGGCGGCATCTGTTTGCCTTGTTGCGTGGCGAATCGCGCAAACCGGTGCCGATCATGCCGGCCCCGATCGTGGCCAAGCCTCAAGCACTGGTGGGCATTTGCCTCGGTGACGCGGCGCTGCAAGCGGATTTCCGCAAGGCGCTACGGGTGTTCGAACGCGACGTGCCGCTGCTGATCAATGGCGAAACCGGCTCGGGCAAGGAAGCCTTTGCCAAGGCTGTGCATCACGCCAGCCAGCGCGCCAGCAAAGCCTTCGTCGCCCTCAATTGCGCGGCGATCCCGGAAAGCCTGATCGAGAGCGAGCTGTTCGGTTATCGCGGCGGCAGTTTCACCGGCGCGCGCAAGGACGGCATGCGCGGCAAGCTGCAGCAGGCCGATGGCGGCACGTTGTTTCTCGATGAAATTGGTGACATGCCGCTGGCGCTGCAAACCCGGTTGTTGCGGGTGCTGGAAGACCGGCAGGTGGTGCCGATCGGCGGCGAGCCGGAAGCGGTCAACGTGCGGATCATCAGCGCCACTCACCGTAATCTGCTGGAGCGCGTGGCGGACGGCAGCTTCCGCGAAGATCTGTATTACCGGCTCAATGGCCTCGAAGTTGCGCTACCGGCGTTGCGCGAACGCAGTGATAAATCGCAGTTGCTGGATTTCCTGCTGGCCGAGGAGGCCGGCGGCGAAACAATTGTGATCGACGAACCGGCGCGCAAGGCGTTGCTGGCCTTCAACTGGCCGGGCAACGTTCGGCAGTTGCGCAATGTTCTGCGCACATTGGCGGCATTGTGTGATGAAGGGCGAATCGGGCTGGAGGATTTGCCGGCGATGATTCGGCAGACGCGGCCGGCGCTGCAGCTGAAGTCGGTTGAGTCCGAGCATCCGCTGGAAGACGCTGAACGTCTGGCGTTGCTCGATGTGCTGGAGCAAACGCGCTGGCACATGACCCAGACCGCGCAGCAGCTCGGGGTCAGCCGCAATACCCTCTATAGAAAGCTGCGCAAACACGCGATCTCCCGTTAAACCGCGCCGCACCGTTCGCAAGCAAGCCCGCTCCCACAGGATCAGCGCCAACCTTGTGGGAGCGGGCTTGCTCGCGAAGGCGTCGGCGCAGGCGAAACACAAGGTGCGATTTCCCCCTCCCTGCGCTAACCTGCGGCCATGTTTTACGAGGTCGACTATGCACATTCATATTCTGGGTATCTGCGGGACTTTCATGGGCTCGATGGCGGTTCTGGCCAAAGAGCTGGGCCATCACGTGACCGGCTCCGACGCCAACGTCTATCCGCCGATGAGCACGCAGCTTGAGGCCCAGGGCATTCAGCTGACCCAGGGCTACGACCCGGCCCAGCTCGATCCGGCACCGGATCTGGTGGTGATCGGCAACGCCATGTCGCGCGGCAACCCGGCGGTGGAGTATGTGCTGAACAAAGGCCTGCCGTACGTCTCCGGCCCGCAATGGCTGGCCGATCACGTGCTGCAAGGGCGCTGGGTGCTGGCGGTCGCCGGTACGCACGGCAAGACCACCACCAGCAGCATGCTCGCCTGGGTGCTGGAACACGCCGGCATGAGCCCGGGATTCCTGATCGGCGGGGTGCCGCAGAATTTCTCGGTATCGGCGCGGTTGGGCGGTACGCCGTTTTTCGTGATCGAGGCCGACGAGTACGACAGCGCGTTTTTCGACAAGCGTTCGAAGTTCGTCCACTACCGTCCGCGCACCGCGATCCTCAACAACCTTGAGTTCGATCACGCTGACATCTTCCCCGATTTGCCGGCGATCGAGCGGCAGTTCCACCACTTGGTGCGGACTATTCCGAGCGAAGGTCTGGTGATCCACCCGACCACCGAACCGGCCTTGCAGCGCGTGATCGAAATGGGCTGCTGGACCCCGGTGCAGACCACCGGCGTCGGCGGTCAGTGGCAGGTCAAGTTGCTCAAAGACGATGGCTCGGCGTTCGAAGTAATGTTCGAAGGCGTGTCCCAGGGCACGGTCGAATGGGAGTTGACCGGTCAGCACAACGTCGCCAACGCCTTGGCTGCGCTGGCAGCGGCGCGGCATGTCGGTGTGGTGCCAGCGATGGGCATCGCCGGCTTGAGCGCATTCAAGAACGTCAAACGCCGGATGGAGAAAGTCGCCGAAGTGCGCGGCATCACCATCTACGACGACTTCGCCCACCACCCGACCGCCATTGCCACCACCCTCGACGGTTTGCGCAAGCGCATCGGCGACGCACCGCTGATCGCGATCATCGAACCGCGCTCCAACTCGATGAAACTCGGCGCGCACCGCGATGGCCTGCCCGACAGCGTGGTCGATGCCGATCAGGTGATCTGGTACGCCCCGGCCAACCTCGGTTGGGATCTGGGCGCCACCGCCGCACTGTGCAGCGTGCCATCGATTGTCAGCGACTCTCTGGAAGGCATCATCGAACGCGTGAAGAGCCAGGCCCAGCCCGGTACTCACGTGGTGATCATGAGCAACGGCGGCTTCGGTGGTCTGCACGGCAAACTCGCCGAGGCACTGCAATGAACACTTTTGCCCAGAGCGGCGGCCCGGAACGCATCACGCTGGCGATGACCGGCGCGTCCGGCGCGCAGTATGGATTGCGCCTGCTCGACTGCCTGGTACGGGAAGATCGCGAAGTGCACTTCCTGATCTCCAAGGCCGCGCAACTGGTGATGGCCACCGAGACCGATGTCACGCTGCCGCCCAAGCCGCAGATGATGCAGGCGTTCCTCACCGAGTACACCGGGGCGGCCGCCGGGCAGATCCGCGTGTATGGCAAGGAAGACTGGATGTCGCCGGTAGCTTCGGGCTCCGGCGCACCGGCGGCGATGGTCGTGGTGCCGTGTTCCACCGGTACCCTGTCGGCGATTGCCACCGGTGCCTGCAACAATCTGATCGAACGCGCAGCGGACGTCACCTTGAAGGAGCGGCGCCAGTTGATCCTGGTGCCGCGCGAGGCGCCGTATTCGAGTATTCATCTGGAGCACATGCTCAAGTTGTCGAACATGGGCGTGACCATCCTGCCGGCCTCGCCGGGTTTCTATCACCAGCCGCAGACTATCGATGACCTGATCGATTTCGTCGTGGCGCGGATTCTCAATCTGCTGGGCATTCCACAGGACATGCTGCCGCGTTGGGGCGAGCATCATCTGAGCAGCGATGAATAAGCTGTTGATGATTGCGCTGGCGCTGCAACTGGCCGGCTGCGCCACCGCGCGCACGCTGGATGCCGCCAAGCCGGGGGCGCCGGTGGTGTATTCCGGGACACGCCTGGATTTGTACGCGATGAATGGCGGGTGCTGTGCGATGGACCGCTTCGGGGCTGAGGCGCCGAGTTATCCGGGAGTGGACCTGCCGGCGAGTGCGTTGCTTGATACGCTGCTGTTGCCGTTGTCTTTGCTGACCGTGATTGGCGTGGGGTTTCAGGCGACTGGTGGGTTGTAGGGGAGTGCTGCGCACTCCATTCGCGAGCAGGCTCGCTCCCACAGGAGAGCGCGGTGCAATTGTGGGAGCGAGCCTGCTCGCGAAAGCTTTCTTCCAGACGCTATAGATTATTTGCCGAGCTTTCGCAGCTCATCCGACTCGACGATCCGCACCCCATCCTGTTCTTCCAACGCCAGGCGCCACATCGCCCGGGCCAGTTGGCAGGCTTCGATGCCGCGATATTTGCCGGGAATCAGTTTGGAGAACGGCGCCGCCAGTTGTTCGCCTAAGCGCGGCTCGGTGCGATCTCCCAGCAATAGCGATGGTCGGCAGATGGTCAGCTGCGGCCAGTCCTGTGCGCGCAATGCCTGCTCCATCTCGCCTTTGACCCGGTTGTAGAAAATCGACGATTTCGGATCGGCGCCCAGCGCGCTGATCACGATCAGGTGCCGCGCGCCCATCTCCCGCGCACGTTTGGCGAAGGCCACCACCATGTCCAGATCCACTGCGCGGAACGCGGCTTCGGAACCCGCCTGTTTGATGGTGGTGCCGAGGCAGCAATAGGCGATATCGACGCGACCACTGAGTTGCGGCAGAAACGCCTGTGGGTCGCCCACCGGGTTTTCCAGGTGCGGATGCTCCGCCAATGGACGACGGGACGGGGCGAGCACGCGGGTGATCGTCGGCTCGTTGAGCAAACGGTCGAGCAGATGTTCACCGGTCAGTCCGGTGGCTCCGGCAAGCAATACGTGCTGAGGCGTCAAGTACATAGTGTTTCTCCCTTGATACTGTTCAGCTTAGTTGCTGTTTGTTGCTCCGTCGTTCAATGCAGCACTCTGCAACGCTTTTCTTGCCTGCAGTTTACGCAGCAGTTGCCAGTGCGCCAGCACGGTTTTCGGTGCCCAGATCTGTGGCTCCGAAGCTTCGAAGTTGTCCGCCAGTTCGCGCTCGGCGACGGTGGCCTTGGCCAGTTTGAAGGCCTGCTCCAGATCGTCGGTCTGGTTCAGGGCCTGAGCGAACAGGGCGTCGCCGAAGTAGGTGAAGTTGGCTTCTTCCGAGCAACCGAACGACACGCGGTCGGCACGCGAGGCGGTCATGATCAGGGTGCGCTCATCTTTCAGCGCGGGGATGAAACCGCCGGAATAGCACGATGAAATCACGATCACCTTGTCGCGGTTTTTCAGTGGCGCGAGCACGGCGGCAAGTTCGTCGGCGGGCAGGTCGGCCAGCTCCATGCGCGGCTGATCGAGCACCAGTTCGTGTTCGGCGGTGCCGTGGCTGGTCAGGTAGATGAAGATCAGGTCTTCCGGGCCGCTGCGTTCAGCGAGGGTCTGCGCGGCGCGGCGCAGGTTTTCGCGGGTGGCCATCGGCCGGTCGGCGAGATGCTCGCGGTGGTTGACCAGACGAATCTGGCCATAAGCGCCGAAACGCGTAGTGAGCATGTTGGCGACGTAATCGGACTCGCGCAGGAACACGCTTTGCTTGCCGTCGCCGCCGAGGGTCAGGGTGTACAGCTCGACTGCTGGCGTCGACGCCGGCACGCCGGCCAGTGCGTCATCGAGCAGGCGCCCTTGGGCCAGCAAGCCGAGTTCGAGGGTGTCGGGCAGCAGCTTGCCATCGGCATCACGCACGCGCTGGCCGTTGATCCAGGTGCCGCTGAGCACGGTGCCGTCGGTCAGCACCAGGGTGCCGCGTCCGGCGTAGCTGTCGCCGTCGAACCCGCCGATGTAGAAGCTGCCGTCAGACAGGTTCAAGCGGCCCTGACCGCTGAAGCGCCAGTCGTTGAAGAAGCCGATGTAGTGGCTGCCGTCGGCGCCGATCAGTTCGCCCTTGCCGGTCAGTGCGCCTTCCTTGAACTGGCCGAGCCACACGTCGCCGTCGGCGTTCTCGTAGCGGCCCTTGCCGTGCAGTTGGCTGTTCTTGAAACCACCGACATAGATGTCGCCATCGGCACTGTTGAATGTGCCATTGCCTTCGAGCTGGCCGTTGACGAAGTGGCCGCTGAAGGTATTGCCGCTAGAGTCGCCGCGCTGGCCTTCGCCGTTGGGTTTGCCGTGGGCGAACTGGCCTTGATAGGAGCTGCCGTCGTCCATTTCCAGACGACCCAGCCCGGAATACTGGTCAGCCTTGAACTCGCCACGGTAGGTCATGGCGTTTTCCTTGAGGGTGCCTTCGCCATCGCGGCGGCCCTGCTTGAAACCGCCGGTGTAACTGCTGGCGTTGGTGGTCAGGCTGCCCTGGCCATCGAACAGACCCTGCTGAAACTGACCGCGATAGACTTCGCCGTTGCTGCCGTGCCACTCGCCCTGGCCATGCCATTGGCCCTTGTCGAACTGCCCGGCGTACCAACTGCCGTTGGGGTAGTCGACCCGGCCCTGGCCTTGCAGCAAGCCGTTGACCAGTTCACCGCGATAGCGTCCGCCGTCCGGCAGCCGTGCATCCGGGGGCAACAGCGATTCGCCGTCGCCGCACGCGGTGAGCATCAGGGTCAGGGCAAGGGGTGCAAGAGAAGCGAGTGGGCGCATAGCGGGATCCGGGCAATTAGGCGACCGAGTATGCCGCAGCTATGTGACCTTATACAGCCGGTAAAAACAGCGCTGATGCGAAACAGCGTGCGCTGTTTCGCATCCCGTGACTCAAACGAAGCAGAGCGACAGCGGTTCGGCGATATAGGCCGGTTTGTCCGAGCCTTCTATCTCAAGCGTCGCGGTGGCCTTGAGCAGCCATTGACCGGGTTTTTTCTCGGTCACTTCGGCCAGATCGACTTTCAGGCGCACTTTTGAATTGACCTTCACCGGCTGGATGAACCTCACGCTGTCCAAGCCGTAATTGACCACCATCTTCAGGCCTTGCGGCAGCACGAGGATGTCTTCCATCAGTTTCGGGATCAGCGACAACGACAGGAAACCGTGGGCAATGGTGCTGCCAAAAGGCGTTTGCGCGGCTTTGACCGGATCGACATGGATGAACTGATAATCCCCGGTGGCTTCGGCGAACAGGTTGATGCGCTCCTGATCGATGGTGAGCCATTCGGAACGTCCGAGTTCCTTGCCGACATAATCTTTGAGCTCTGCAACGGGAACATAGGGCATTGAGACTCTCCTTGGGTTCATCGGTTTTATAGTTTTTCAGGTGGGGGATTTGACCGCCCTGCGAACCACTGTAGATCAACATGGCGATTTGCTCCGGTCAACCGACCATGCTTTTGGCGAATGCCGATCCATAGCGCTGCCGTGCTTATAATGCCGAGGACTTGCGGGGGGAGATGTCTGATGTTGTTACGTGGCCTGACTATGCTGGTGCTGTTCCAATTGCTCGGCACGGCACTCAACCATTTGCTGTTGCCGGTACTGCCGGGGCCGATCATCGGTCTGCTGCTGTTGCTGGTGTTCCTGATCATTCGCGGTGAAGTCGGCGAGCCGCTGAACCTCGCGGCCGGCAGCCTGCTGCGT
The DNA here is from genome assembly GCF_036346455.1 of Pseudomonas sp. AM14(2022). Classification (NCBI taxonomy): domain Bacteria; kingdom Pseudomonadati; phylum Pseudomonadota; class Gammaproteobacteria; order Pseudomonadales; family Pseudomonadaceae; genus Pseudomonas; species Pseudomonas sp. AM14(2022). The sequence goes on along the minus strand of NZ_JAOTNY010000008.1, from coordinate 203,729 downwards.
TATCTGCCGTTGCTGCTGGTGCCGCCGGCGGTGGGCGTGATGGTGTATGCGAGCGACATTGCCGCCGATTTCTGGGCGATTGTCGGCGCGCTGGTGCTGTCGTTGATCCTGTCGATGGCTTTCGCCGGGGTGCTGATGCAACGCCTGGTCAAGCGCCATGCGCCGCACTCGGAGGAGTCGTGATGCTCTTCGATTGGCAAGGCGCCTGGGCTTCGGTGATCCATCATCCGCTGTTCGGCATCGGCATCACCCTCGGTGCCTATCAACTGGTACTGGCGGCGTTCGAGAAAACCCGCTGGATCTTTCTGCAACCGGTGCTGGTCTCGATGCTGGTGGTGATCGGCGTGCTGGTCGGCTGCGGCCTGACCTACGCCGAGTACCGCAAGAGCACCGAAATCCTCAGCATTCTGCTGGGCCCGGCGACGGTGGCGCTGGCGGTGCCGCTGTATCTCAACCTCAAACGCATCCGCCAATTGTTCTGGCCGATTTTTACTACGCTGGTGATAGGCGGTGTAGTCGCCACGGGCATGGGCGTGTTGCTCGGCTGGTGGTTCGGTGCCGAGCACATGATTCTGATGACCATGGCGCCGAAGTCGGTGACCTCGCCGATTGCCATGCTGGTGGCCGAGCAGATCGGTGGCGTGGCGGCGCTGGCGGCGGTGTTCGTGCTGATCACTGGGGTGATCGGCGCGATCTTCGGCCCGGCGCTGCTGACCCGGCTCGGCGTGCACAGCCCCGAGGCGCGCGGCATGGCGCTGGGCATGACCGCGCACGCGGTAGGCACCTCGGTGGCGTTGCAGGAAAGCGATGAGTGCGGCGCCTTCGCGGCGCTGGCGATGAGTCTGATGGGCGTGGCCACGGCGGTGTTCCTGCCGTTGGCGGTGTCGATGGTGGTGTAAGGAAATGTCTATGAGTCTGCCGCTTTTTCCGCTGAATACAGTGCTGTTTCCCGGCTGCAACCTCGACTTGCAGATCTTCGAGGCGCGCTACCTGGACATGATCGGCCGCTGCATGAAACAGGGCGGCGGTTTCGGCGTGGTGTGCATCCTCGATGGCCACGAAGTCGGCGTTGCCCCAGAAGGCTTTGCCCTGGTCGGCTGCGAAGCGCGGATCACCGATTTCCAGCAACAGGACAACGGTCTGCTCGGGATCCGGGTGCAGGGCGGGCGGCGTTTTCAGGTGTTGCGCACGGAAGTGCAGCGCGATCAGTTGATCCTCGCCGACGTCGAGTGGCTGGACGATGAGCCGGAGCAACCGTTGCAGGACGAAGACGCCGATCTGGTGGCGCTGCTCAAGGCCTTGGCCGAGCACCCGATGGTCGAGGCGTTGAACATGGGCACCGAAGCGCTGGGGCAGCAGTCGCTGGCCAATCAGCTGGCGTATCTGCTGCCGTTCGCCGAAGAAGACAAGATCGACCTGCTGCAACTCGACGATCCGCAGCAGCGACTGGATGCGATCCAGGCGCTGCTCGATGAGTTGCAGGGCGAGCTGTTCGCCTGAGCGTCAGTAGGCGTATCGCAACATCGTGTCCGGCAGATGCCGCAGAACGAACAGGCTGAACAGCGCCAGCAGCGCTGGCAGGATCAGCCACCAGACCTTGAACGGCATGGCATTGAGCGGCGCCTTGCGCTGGCTCAGCCACAAGCCCGCCGCACATACGCATGCCGCCAGCATTGCGCCGGCCAGGATATCGGTTGGCCAGTGAGCGCCCAGGTAAACGCGCGACAGGGCAATCGAGAGTGCCGGGATACAGGCGAGCAGCAACCAGGTCAGGCGCATGCGTGGCGGTTGGCCGCGACCGGCGAGTACCGCCAGCACCAGAAACAGCGCGAACGAACCCGATGCGTGACCGCTGGGCATGCTGTAGCTGGTCAATGGATCGGTCAGCACTTCCGGGCGAACCCGGGCGAAAAACTGCTTGGTGACGGTATTCAGCAGGGCAGTGCACAGCAGTGTACCGCCGGCAAAGATTGCCTGGCGCCATTGCCGGCACAGCAGCAACAGACCGGTGAGCAGGGCGCTGAACATCAACATATTGCGGAATTCACCGATCAGGGTGAAGGTCACTGCGATTTCATCGAGCATCGGCTGGCGATGTTCCTGCACCAGGGTCATCACGCCCTGGTCGAGGGCGTGCAGGTACGGATAGCCAATAAACAGGCCGATCAGAATCATCAGGCTCATGCTGCTGATCCAGATCGTCGCCCGGCGATGCTGGCGCAAGCTGCTGTTGACGCTCATGCCGACCATCACCGCAATACTGGCGGCAACGATGCCGGCCTGCAGCCAGAAACCTTCCGGCAGCGGCAGACGGATCGCCGCGCCCGTGGCCCAGCCCGGCAGCAGATAGGCGATGCTCCAGCCAGCGGCAGCCAGCAGGCTGACGGCGGCGAAACGCGGGAAGGGCATGTCGCACATCCCGGCAACCATCGGCAACATCGGCCGCAACGGGCCGATGAAGCGCCCGACCAGCAGGCTGGCGATGCCGTAACGCTGGAAGTAGGTTTCGGCCCCGGCCATCCATTCCGGATGGTGGCGCAGCCCCGGCAGGCGGCGAATGTTCTGATGGAAATGGCGGCCGAGGAAGTACGAGATCACATCGCCGAGTATTCCGCCGAGAAAGCCCAGCAGCAGGGTTTCACTCAACGACAGTGCGCCGCTGCCGGCGAGTACGGCCACGGCAAACAGCAACACCGTGCCGGGCACGATCAGCCCGGCAATTGCCAGGCACTCCACGCAAGCGACGATAAATACCGCAGCCGCCAGCCACTGCGGATTGGCGGCGAGCCACCCGGTCACGCTATCGAGCCATGGGCCCATACACACAACTCCATCAAATCTTCAATAAGTCCCGAAGGCTGCACAAATTTTCAGCAATCACTCAGTACCCCTGTGGGAGCGGGCTTGCTCGCGAATGCGGTGTGTCATCAACGAGCTCGTATCTGACACGCCCTCTTCGCGAGCAAGCCCGCTCCCACAAGGGCGCATTAGGTTCAAAACCTGTGTCACTTCAGGACAGCAAAAAATAATCGCGACCTTCGACCTGGCCCCGGCGCAGCGGGTTCCGCGTGCACCACTGGGCATACGCGGCGTCGACGAAACGGTACATCAGGTGTTCGTCGCGGCCATGGGGGATGCCCAGGCGGGTGGTCTGGATAATCTGGGTCGGTGCCGGCCCGGTGTCTTCCACCAGCATCAGCTCGTGATCGAAACGCTTGGCGTCCCACATCGGCACCTTCAGCCCGAGCGCCTTGCACAGCAGCGTCTGCCCGGCGCAAAGCTTTTGCGAAGGGCGCGGCCGGCCTTGGGCATCGGGGTTGTTCAGCAGCATCTGCGCCAGACTCGCCGGCCCGCTGACCCCATCGACCCACGGGTAGGCGGACTTGATCAGCACCGCGTTGCCTGGCCCCTGAGCACTGAAGTTCAGCGAATCGCCGCCCCTGGCGTAATACATATAGATGTGCCCGCCATCCAGAAACAAAGCCTTACGTTTTTCCGTGTAGCCGAGCGATGCATGACTGCCTTTTTCCGCGCAGTAATAGGCTTCGGTTTCGATGATCCGGGCGCTGAGCCACAGATCGCCGACCCGGTGGCGGATGACTTTGCCGAGCAGATCGCGGGCCAGCACTTGCGCGTCACGGTCGAAAAAAGCGTCCGGAAGGCCCAGAGGCAGGCGCTCGGCGGTGGCGCGAACGGTAGGGTTGGACATGGCAAACGGTGGTTATCCAGGCGAAGGAGGTCGTGATGATAACAATCCGCGGCTTAATTACGGCTGAACGTCGGCAATTTGCAGTCCATTTCGACCATCCGCCTGTCACCGCTGTTAGTCCCGGGACGCGACAGCTATAATCTGCCGCTTTCCTCTTTGCCAAGACCCCAGCAGACCATGACTGAGTCCGTTCTTGACTACATGACCCGATTGGGTCGCGCCGCCCGCGAAGCTTCCCGGGTCATCGGCCGTGCCAGCACCGCGCAGAAAAACCGCGCCCTGCAGGCTGCTGCCAATGCGCTGGACGCTGCTCGCGCCGAGCTGGCCGCAGCCAATGAACAGGATCTGGCCGCCGGTCGCGCCAACGGTCTGGAGCCGGCACTGCTGGAGCGTCTGGAACTGACCCCGGCGCGCATCGACGGCATGATCGTCGGCCTGCGTCAGGTGGCGGCACTGCCGGATCCGGTCGGTGCGATCCGTGACATGAGCTTCCGCCCGTCCGGGATTCAAGTCGGCAAGATGCGCGTGCCGCTGGGCGTGATCGGGATCATCTACGAATCCCGGCCCAACGTGACCATTGACGCCGCCAGCCTGTGCCTGAAGTCCGGTAACGCGACCATCCTGCGCGGTGGCTCCGAGGCGATTCATTCCAACCGCGCGATTGCCGCGTGCATCCAGCGCGGTCTGGCCGAGGCTGAATTGCCGGCAGCCGTGGTGCAAGTGGTCGAAACCACCGACCGCGCCGCCGTCGGCGCGATGATCAGCATGCCCGAGTACGTCGACGTGATCGTGCCGCGCGGTGGCCGTGGCCTGATCGAACGTATCAGCCGTGATGCCCGGGTGCCGGTGATCAAGCACCTGGACGGTATCTGCCACGTATTTGTCAGCGAGCACGCCGATCTGGCCAAAGCCCAGCGCATCGCCTTCAATGCCAAGACTTACCGTTATGGCATCTGCGGCGCGATGGAGACCTTGCTCGTCGATCAAAGTGTTGCGAAGGATTTCCTGCCGTCGATGGCTGCCCAGTTCCACGAGAAAGGCGTCGAGCTGCGTGGCTGCGAACGCACCCGCGCGATCATCGACGCGGTGGCGGCCAGCGAAGACGACTGGAGCACCGAGTATCTGGCGCCGATCCTGTCGATCCGCGTGGTCGACGGACTGGATCAGGCCATCGAACACATCAACCATTACGGCTCGCATCACACCGACTCGATCGTCAGCGAAAACCTCGCCGACACCCGGCGTTTCGTCGCGGAAGTCGACTCGGCGTCGGTGATGATCAACACCCCGACCTGCTTCGCCGATGGATTCGAATACGGATTGGGTGCCGAGATCGGCATTTCTACTGATAAGCTGCACGCCCGCGGCCCGGTGGGCCTCGAAGGACTGACCTGCGAGAAGTACATCGTGGTCGGTGATGGCCAGTTGCGCGGCCAGGCGACGGTCTGACTTGACCGACCTCGACTTGACAGCGCCGCTGCCTGACGGCGAACTCCGACCCCGGCGCATCGGCGTACTGGGCGGCACGTTCGACCCGGTGCACATCGGCCATTTGCGTGGTGCGCTGGAAGTCGCCGAAGCGCTGCTGCTCGACGAGCTGCGCATGATGCCCAGCGCCCGGCCGCCGCACCGCGATACGCCGCAGGTGTCGGCGCAGGATCGGTTGGCAATGGTTGAATGCGCGGTGGCCGGAGTGCCGCCGCTGGTGGTGGACGCCCGCGAATTGCAGCGGGACAAGCCGTCTTACACCATTGATACCCTGGAGTTGATGCGTGCCGAAATGGCCGCCGAGACCCAGGTTTTTCTGCTTTTGGGCTGGGACGCATTTTGCGGCCTGCCCACTTGGCATCGCTGGGAAGAGTTGCTCCAGCATTGCCACATCCTGGTGCTACAGCGCCCGGACGCCGACAGCGAACCGCCGGATGCCTTGCGCAACCTGCTGGCAGCGCGTTCGGTGAGCGACCCGCTGGCCCTGAAAGGGCCGAGCGGACAGATTGCATTCGTCTGGCAGACACCGCTCGCGGTTTCCGCCACCCAGATCCGTCAACTGCTGGCCAGCGGTAAGTCGGTACGTTTCCTGGTGCCCGACGCGGTCCTGGCCTACATCGATGCGCACGGTCTGTACCGTGCGTCGAACTGAACAAGGCGTGCTTCACTGATACGAATCCACGTATCGCCAAGCCGCCGAATATACGAGCAAAACGAGTTTTATATGACTGACAAAGACGTAAGCAAAGTTAAGCGCAAAGGCACGTTCAAGAGCGCACCGCTGCCGGAAGTCGCCAACACCAACGAGCCGCTCAAGGGCGACGAGCTGGTCAAGGTTGCCGTGGCAGCCCTGGAAGACGTCAAGGCACAAGACATCCAGATCATCGATGTTCGCGACAAGCAGAGCATCACCGACTACATGATCATCGCCACCGGTACGTCCAATCGCCAGATCAACGCGATGCTGGACAAGGTCCGTGAAGAAGTCAAAAAGCAGGGCGCCAAGCCGCTGGGCGAAGAAGGCAAGGGCGACAGCGACTGGGTGCTGCTCGACCTCGACCTGGTGATCGTGCACATGATGACTGCCTCGGCGCGTCAGTTCTACGACCTGGAGCGCCTGTGGGCCGGTGCCGAGCAAAGCCGTGCGGCAGACGCCAAGCACCACAGCCCGGAAAACACCCACGAGCATTTCACCAAGCTCAACAAAGACCAGCTGTAAGGGATTGCTGTGCGACTGCGACTGATCGCCGTCGGTTCACGCATGCCCAAGTGGGTGGAAGAAGGCTGGCATGAATATGCCAAGCGTCTTCCGTCCGAGCTGGCGCTGGAACTGGTGGAAATTCCGCTCAATACCCGTGGCAAGAACGCCGACGTGGCCCGTTTCATCCGCCAGGAAGGCGAAGCCATGCTGGCCAAGGTCGGGCCGAACGAGCGGATCGTCACGCTGGAAGTCCACGGCAAGCCCTGGAGCACCGAGCAACTGGCGGTCGAACTCGACCGTTGGCGGCTGGATTCGCGCACGGTCAATTTCATGGTCGGTGGCCCCGAAGGGCTGGCGCCGGAAGTCTGCGCCCGCGCCGATCAGCGCTGGTCGTTGTCGCCGCTGACCTTGCCGCACCCGCTGGTGCGGATCCTGATCGGCGAACAGCTGTACCGTGCCTGGACCGTGCTGTCCGGTCACCCTTACCACAAGTAGTCCTGCCCTCATGTCTCAGCCGATCCGCATCAAGGACCACGAAAAGGACGCCCGCCTGGTGCGCAGCCGCGTCGTGTTCGGGGCCATTGCGGTCATGCTGTTGATCTGCGTGCTGATTGCGCGGCTGTACTACTTGCAGGTGATCCAGTACGAGTACCACTCGACACTCTCGGAAAACAACCGCGTCCACGTGCAGCCGATTCCGCCGACGCGCGGCTTGATCTTCGACCGCAACGGCGTGGTGGTGGCGGACAACCGTCCGAGCTTCAGCCTGAGCATGACCCGCGAGCGTTCCGGCGACTGGCAGCAAGTGCTCGACGTGATCGTCGAAGTGCTGCAACTGACGCCCGAGGACCGGGTGATCTTCGAGAAACGCATGCGTCAGGGGCGTCGGCCATTCGAGCCGGTGCCGATCCTTTTCGAACTGACCGAAGAGCAGATCGCCCGGATCGCGGTTAACCAGTTCCGCCTGCCTGGGGTGGAAGTGGTCGCGCAACTGGTGCGCCACTACCCGCAGGGCGCGCATTTTGCGCACTCGGTGGGTTACATGGGGCGCATCAACGAGAAAGAGCTGAAGACCCTCGACCCGGTCAACTACAGCGGCACCCACCACATCGGCAAGACCGGCATCGAGCGTTTCTACGAGCCGGAACTGCACGGCCAGGTGGGTTACGAGGAAGTCGAAACCAACGCTCGGGGCCGCGTATTGCGCGTGCTCAAGCGTACCGATCCGATTCCCGGCAAGGACATCGTCCTGAGCCTGGACATCAAACTGCAGGAAGCGGCCGAAGCTGCGCTGGGCGGGCGTCGTGGCGCGGTGGTGGCGCTCGATCCGAAGACTGGCGAAGTGCTGGCGATGGTCAGCCAACCGAGTTTCGACCCGAACCTGTTCGTCACCGGCATCAGCTTCAAGGCCTATGCCGAACTGCGCGATTCCATCGACCGGCCGCTGTTCAACCGCGTGCTGCGCGGTCTGTACCCCCCGGGTTCGACGATCAAGCCGGCGGTGGCGATTGCCGGTCTCGATTCTGGCGTAGTGACGGCGTCGAGCCGGGTGTTCGACCCCGGTTACTACATGCTGCCCAACTACGATCATAAGTACCGCAACTGGAACCGCACCGGTGACGGCTTCGTCGATCTCGACACGGCGATCATGCGTTCCAACGACACCTACTTCTATGACCTGGCGCACAAGCTGGGCATCGATCGGTTGTCGGCCTACATGAACAAGTTCGGCATCGGCCAGAAGGTCTCGCTGGACATGTTCGAAGAATCCCCCGGCCTGATGCCATCCCGCGAGTGGAAACGCGCGACGCGCAAGCAGGCGTGGTTCCCGGGTGAAACCCTGATTCTGGGGATTGGCCAGGGTTATATGCAGTCCACACCGTTGCAACTGGCGCAGGCCACGGCGCTGGTCGCCAACAAAGGCATCTGGAACCGGCCGCACCTGGCCAAGACCATTGAGGGCGCCAAACCGGTAGACGAGAACCCGATGCCGGACATCGTCCTGCGCGATCCGTCGGACTGGACCAAGGTCAACCACGGCATGCAGCAGGTGATGCACGGCGCCCGGGGTACTGCGCGCAAGGCAGCAATCGGTGCGCAATACCGCATCGCCGGCAAGTCCGGTACCGCTCAGGTCGTCGCGATCAAACAAGGTGAAAAATACGACCGCTCCAAGGTTCAGGAACGCCACCGCGACCACGCCTTGTTCGTTGGTTTCGCCCCGGCCGACAACCCGAAAATCGTGGTTTCGGTGATGGTCGAGAACGGTGAGTCCGGCTCCGGGGTCGCCGCGCCAGTGGTGCGTCAGGTGATGGACGCCTGGCTTCTGGACCAGGATGGTCGATTGAAGGCCGAATACGCCGGTCCTATCAGTGCGGAGGCTACGGCCCGTGATGAATAATTTTGATCGCATGCTCTCCAGCGAGGATGTGATGCGTCGCCGGGCGACGCTGCTGCAACGTCTGCATATCGATGGCCCGCTGTTGATCCTGCTGCTGATCCTCGCCGCAGGCAGTCTGTTCGTGCTGTATTCGGCCAGTGGCAAGAGCTGGGATCTGCTGGGCAAACAAGCCACGTCGTTCGGCATCGGCCTGGTGTCGATGATTGTCATCGCCCAGTTCGAACCGCGGTTCATGGCGCGTTGGGTGCCGCTCGGTTACGTGGTCGGCGTGGTGCTGCTGATGGTGGTGGACATCATGGGCCACAACGCCATGGGCGCAACTCGCTGGATCAACATCCCCGGGGTGATCCGCTTCCAGCCCTCGGAGTTCATGAAGATTCTGATGCCGGCGACGATTGCCTGGTATCTGTCCAAACGCACGCTACCGCCGCAACTCAAGCATGTCGGCATCAGCCTGATGCTGATCGGCGTGCCGTTCATTCTGATCGTGCGCCAGCCTGACCTTGGTACGTCGCTGCTGATTCTGGCCGGCGGCGCGTTCGTGCTGTTCATGGGCGGACTGCGCTGGCGCTGGATCCTCAGCGTGCTGGCCGCCGCCGTACCGGTGGCGATCGCCATGTGGTTCTTCATCATGCACGACTACCAGAAGCAGCGGATCCTCACGTTCCTCGACCCGGAAAGCGATCCGCTCGGCACCGGCTGGAACATCATCCAGTCGAAAGCCGCGATCGGTTCCGGGGGCGTGTTCGGCAAGGGCTGGCTGCTGGGCACCCAGTCGCACCTGGACTTTTTGCCGGAAAGCCACACCGACTTCATCATTGCCGTACTGGGCGAGGAGTTCGGTCTGGTGGGCATCTGCGCGCTGCTGCTGATCTATCTGCTGCTGATCGGTCGCGGCCTGGTGATTACCGCCCAGGCGCAGACGCTGTTCGGCAAATTGCTCGCCGGCGCGCTGACCATGACGTTTTTTGTTTATGTTTTCGTCAACATCGGTATGGTCAGTGGCCTGTTGCCGGTGGTGGGGGTGCCGTTGCCCTTCATTAGCTACGGAGGAACTTCGCTGGTGACACTGCTGTCAGCGTTTGGGGTTTTGATGTCGATTCATACGCATCGCAAGTGGATCGCACAGGTTTGAATAAGGTGAAGAGTTCAATGCAAGTCATGCGCAGCTGGGCGACTCGTTACGCGCCGTGGGTCGGCCTGGTCGGCATCCTTGGCAGCGCGCAGGAAGCGCTGGCCGGCGATTACGAAGGTTCACCGCAGGTGGCCGAATTCGTTGGCGAAATGACCCGCGACTACGGTTTTGCCGGTGAGCAACTGATGGCGGTGTTCCGCGAGGCGCAGCGCAAGCAGGCGATTCTCGACGCCATCTCCAAACCCGCCGAGCGGGTCAAACAGTGGAAAGAATATCGCCCGATGTTCATCACCGACGCGCGCATCGCCCGTGGTGTGGACTTCTGGCGCCAGCACGAGGCCGTACTGGCCCGTGCCGAGCAGGAATACGGCGTACCGGCACAAGTCATCGTGTCGATCATCGGCGTCGAGACCTTTTTCGGACGTAATACCGGCAATTACCGGGTGATTGATGCGTTGTCCACGCTCGGTTTCGACTATCCTCCCCGTGCCGAATTTTTCCGCAAGGAATTGCGTGAGTTCCTGCTGCTGGCCCGTGAAGAACAGGTCGATCCATTGACCCTCAAAGGCTCGTACGCCGGGGCTATGGGCCTGCCGCAATTCATGCCGAGCAGCTTTCGCGCCTATGCGGTGGATTTCGACGGTGACGGTCACATCAATATCTGGACCAATCCGGACGATGCGATCGGCAGCGTGGCCAGTTACTTCAAACGGCATGGCTGGGTCGCCGGGGAACCAGTGGTCAGTCGCGCCGATGTGCGCGGCGAGCAGGTCGATGAAGGCCTGACCACCGGCATCGAGCCGACGAAAACGGTCGGAGAGTTGCGGGCGCTGGGCTGGTCAAGTCATGATGCGCTGCGCGATGATATGCCGGTTACTGCATTTCGCCTCGAAGGCGACAACGGCCCTGAATACTGGATGGGCCTGAAGAATTTCTACGCGATCACGCGTTATAACCGCAGCGTGATGTACGCCATGGCCGTACATCAACTGTCTGAAGAGCTGGTAAAAGCACGGGGCGTCAAGTAATGCGGGCATTGCCTATCAATAAACCCCTGAAGCTGGTGGCATTCGCCGCGTTGGCGGTGCTGGTCGCCAGCTGTTCGACCAGCCGCGCGCCAACCCAGAAGACCTCGTCCACCGCCGTACGTGCGCAGCCGGGGCTGGACATCAACCGCGCGCACAAAGACGGCGCGCCTTGGTGGGATGTCGATGTTTCGCGGATCCCGGACGCCACGCCGACCCTGCACACCGGCCCCTACAAGGCCAACCCGTACACCGTGCTGGGCAAGACCTATTTCCCGTTGCAGGAATCCAAGACCTACGTCGCCTCGGGCACGGCGTCCTGGTACGGCACCAAGTTCCACGGGCAAAACACCGCCAACGGCGAAGTGTATGACCTGTACGGCATGAGTGCCGCTCACAAGACTCTGCCACTGCCAAGTTACGTTCGGGTGACCAACCTGGACAACAACAAGAGCGTGATCCTGCGGGTCAACGATCGCGGGCCGTTCTATTCGGACCGGATCATCGACTTGTCCTACGCGGCCGCGAAGAAGCTCGGTTATGCCGAAATCGGCACCGCGCGGGTCAAGGTCGAGGGCATCGATCCGCAGCAATGGTGGGCCGCCAAGGGCCGTCCGGCGCCGCTGATGCTCAACGAGCCGCAAGTCGCGCAGAATAGCGCCCCGGTGATCACGGCGTCGGCCGGTACCATCGAGCAGTGGACCCCGCCGCCGCAGCAACATGCCTCTGACACTGTCCCTGTACAGATCAGCGCAAAAAAAAACGCTTCTGCACCAGCGTCTGGCCAGTATCTGCAGGTGGGCGCGTTCGCCAACCCGGACGCTGCAGAACTCCTGAGGTCGAAGCTCAGCGGGATGGTGAGCGCTCCGGTGTTCATCAGCTCGATCGTGCGCAATCAGCAGACCCTGCACCGGGTACGCCTGGGGCCGATCGGTTCGCCGGGTGAGATCGCCCAGGTGCAGAACAGTGTGCGCCTGGCCAATCTCGGCTCGCCGAGCGTGGTCACCGAGTAAGAAACGTAGCACTTGATTGACGGTTCACTTGCGGTTTTGGGGGGTGGACCAGGTTGTTGGCTCGTCGAAGAACAAAAGCCCGGCAAGGGTGACTGGAGTGAGCAACTGAACACGCGATGGCCCGTTAGAAGGCTGTCTGAATAGTTTTGCCTTCGGGCAAGTTTCCATTAGCGATTTCGAGAGACGGATGAACATCACCACCTTTGCCAAACGCCTGTGTCTGCTAGTCCCGCTGCTCCTCTCGCCAGCCGCCTTCGCGGCCGAGATGATGCCGTCGCCACCTCAACTGGCTGCAAAAGCCTACGTGCTCATGGACGCCAGCAGCGGCAACGTGCTGGTGGAGAACAACGGTGACCAGCGTCTGCCGCCAGCCAGCCTGACCAAACTGATGACCGCGTACATCGCTACGCTGGAAATCCGCCGTGGCCAGATCGGTGAGAACGACCCGGTGACTGTCAGCGAAAACGCCTGGCGTACCGGCGGTTCGCGGATGTTCATCAAAGTCGGCTCGCAAGTGACCGTCAGCGACCTGCTGCACGGCATCATCATTCAGTCCGGCAACGACGCCAGCGTGGCGCTGTCCGAGCACATCGCCGGCAGCGAAGACGCGTTCGCCGACCTGATGAACAAGACGGTCGCCGATCTGGGCATGACCAACTCGCACTTCATGAACCCGACCGGTCTGCCGAACCCTGAGCACTACTCGTCGGCTCACGACATGGCGATCCTGGCCCGTGCGATCATCCACGAAGACCCGGCTCACTACGCGATCTACTCGCAGAAAGAGTTCTTCTGGAACGGCATCAAGCAGCCTAACCGCAACCTGCTGCTGTGGCGCGACAAGACCGTTGACGGTCTGAAAACCGGTCACACCGACGAAGCCGGCTACTGCATGGTGTCCTCGGCTGTACGTGATGGCCAGCGTCTGATCGCCGTGGTGTTCGGCACCAATAGCGAAGTGGCGCGTGCCGCTGAAACCCAGAAGCTGCTGACCTACGGTTTCCGTTTCTTCGAAACCCAGACCTTCTACCAGAAGGGCACCGAACTGGCTCAGGCCCCGGTGTGGAAAGGCACCACCAGTCAAGTCAAGGCCGGCCTGGCTGAAGACCTGACCATGACCCTGCCAAAAGGCCAGCTGAAAAAGCTCGCTGCCAGCATGACCATGAACCCGCAACTGACCGCGCCAATCGCCAAGGGCGACGTGATCGGTAAAGTCGAAGTGAAACTGGACGACAAGGTAGTGCACAGCGCTGACCTGATCGCTCTGGACGCTGTCGAGGAGGGTGGTATCTTCCGCCGCATGTGGGATAGCATCCGTCTATTCTTCTACGGCTTGTTCAACTGATTGAGTGTTGACCTGCATGGCCCCGTTCCTGTCCGGTTCGGGGCCATGTGCGTTACCACGGCTTACGCTTACGAGGCCGTTACGCCATGACCGATACCGAAGTAAAGGCGCCAAAGATCGAATTCCCCGCTAAGGACTACCCGATTAAAGTGATCGGTGAGACCGGGGTTGGGAACAAGGACAAGATTGTCGCAATCGTTGAGAAGCATGCGGAAATCAATCATCGCCTTGATGTCGAACGCCAAAGCACCAACGGCAAGTACACCACCATCCAGTTGCACATCGTCGCGACCGATCAGGATCAGCTGTACAACATCAACAGCGAACTGCGGGCGACCGGTTTCGTACACATGGTGTTGTGATGCCGGGCACGCTGGGCTTTCGCGAACTTGGCCAGATGGCTTACGAGCCGGTCTGGCATGCCATGCAACGTTTCACCAACGAACGCGGCAGCGATGCCGCCGACGAAATCTGGCTGGTCGAGCACCCTCCGGTGTTCACCCAAGGCCAGGCCGGCAAGGCCGAACACCTGTTGCTGCCGGGCGATATCCCGGTGGTACAGGTCGATCGCGGCGGGCAGGTGACTTATCATGGCCCGGGCCAATTGGTGGCTTACCTGTTGCTGGATGTGCGCAAGCTGGGTTTCGGCGTACGTGATCTGGTCACGCGCATGGAACAGTGCCTGATCGAACTGCTGGCCAGCTACGGCGTCACCGCCGCCGCCAAGCCAGATGCTCCCGGCGTCTACGTCGACGGAGCGAAAATCGCTTCTCTGGGTTTGCGGATTCGCCACGGTTGCTCCTTTCATGGCCTGGCCCTGAACGTGGATATGAACCTGGAGCCGTTTCGACGGATTAATCCCTGCGGCTATGCCGGGCTGGCGATGACCCAGCTGAGCGATCACGCAGGATCGATTGAATTTGCCGAGGTAAGTGCCCGGCTGCGCGCGCAGCTCGTCAAACACCTCGACTATGCTGAGCAGACGACCCTGACGGGCGGAATCGACTGATATGACTACTGATGCAGTGCAAACCATGATCCCGACGCTCGACGTGACCGAGCGCCCGGCCCCGCGTCCCAAGGTTGAAGCCGGCGTCAAGCTGCGCGGCGCCGAGAAGGTTGCACGCATCCCGGTAAAGATCATTCCGACCACCGAACTGCCGAAGAAACCCGACTGGATTCGCGTGCGCATCCCGGTTTCGCCGGAAGTCGACCGGATCAAGAGTCTGCTGCGCAAGCACAAGCTGCACAGCGTCTGCGAAGAAGCCTCCTGCCCGAACCTGGGCGAGTGCTTCTCCGGCGGCACCGCGACCTTCATGATCATGGGCGACATCTGCACCCGTCGTTGCCCGTTCTGCGACGTTGGCCACGGTCGTCCGAAACCACTGGACGTCAACGAGCCGGAGAGCCTGGCGATCGCCATTGCCGACCTCAAGCTCAAGTACGTGGTGATCACCTCGGTTGACCGCGACGACCTGCGTGACGGTGGTGCCCAGCACTTTGCTGACTGCATCCGCGAGATCCGCAAGCTGTCGCCGAACGTGCAGTTGGAAACCCTGGTCCCGGACTACCGTGGCCGCATGGACATCGCCCTGGAAATCACCGCTGCCGAGCCGCCGGATGTGTTCAATCACAACCTGGAAACCGTGCCGCGCCTGTACAAGGCTGCGCGTCCGGGTTCGGATTACCAGTGGTCGCTGACCCTGCTGCAACGCTTCAAGCAGATGATGCCGCACATTCCGACCAAATCCGGCCTGATGCTGGGTCTGGGCGAGACCGACGAAGAAGTCATCGAAGTCATGAAGCGCATGCGCGAACACGACATCGACATGCTGACCCTCGGCCAGTACCTGCAACCGTCGCGCAGCCACTTGCCGGTGCAGCGTTTCGTGCACCCGGACACCTTCGCCTGGTTCGCCGAGGAAGGTTACAAGATGGGCTTCAAGAACGTTGCTTCCGGCCCGCTGGTACGTTCCTCGTATCACGCCGACGAGCAGGCGAAACTGGTCAAGGCTGAACTGCTCGGTTCCTGATCCGGCGCTGATAGCCTCGAAAAATACCCGCCTCGGCGGGTATTTTTGTTTGGGCCTGCCGCGCACTCTTTTGTTTGTCTCTGTACCTGACTACTGTGTGTTCATGAATTCACAGGGAGACCATGGATGACCGTTCGACCGACCCACAGCCTTTTTCCGCATAAACCCGTACCGGCGCTGCCATCCGAAGGGCTGATCGGCGTGATCGCCCCTGCTGGCCCCGGTGCGCTGGACACGGAAAAGGCTGTGCAGTGGATGCGCGCCCGCGGGTATGCGCTGAAAGTGTTCCCCGGTGTCTACGAGAAGGACGGCTATCTGGCCGGCAGCGATGACGTGCGCCTCAACGACCTGCATGCCGCGTTCGCCGACCCTGAAGTCGACGCGATCATCTGCCTGCGCGGCGGCTACGGTACGCCGCGCCTGCTGGACCGGATCGATTACGATCTGCTCAGCCGCCACGCCAAGCCGTTTGTCGGCTACAGCGATATCACCGCGCTGCATCTGGCGATCAGCCGCTACGCCGGGTTCGTGACCTTCCATGGCCCGTTGCTCAATGCCGACCTGCTGGGCGACAAGGAGCCGCCGACTGTCACCTCATTCTTCGCCATGCTGCGCGGTCAGTTGAAGGCGGGGAGTGTGTTGAGCCATCCGGTGGCTTATCCCTTGACCACCGTCGAACCGGGCATTGCGCACGGGCGTTTGCTCGGCGGCAATCTGGCGATGATCGCCGCAACGCTGGGCACGCCGTATGAGATTGATGTCGAGGGCGTGATTCTGCTGATCGAGGACGTCAACGAGCCGCTGTACCGCATCGACCGTTTGCTCACGCAGATGCGTCTGGCTGGCAAGCTGGCCAGATTGCGCGGGGTGCTGGTGGGGGATGTCGCCGGGGTCGATGTCGAGGCGCTGAATCGCTTGCTCAAGCAGACGTTCGAGCCGTTACGGATTCCGGTGCTGTCGGGGTGGCGCAGCGGGCATTGTGATCCGAACCTGACGCTGCCGATGGGGGCGCTGGTGCGGCTGGATGCGGGGAAGAAGGAATTGATGCTGGAACAGGATGTAGTGATCAAACGCTAGGGTTTGATTGCCAGTGAGTCAGTCTTCGGGAGCAAGCCCCCTCCCACATTTGATTCGTGTCGTACACAGAACCAATGTGGGAGCGGGCTTGCTCGCGAAGGCGGCATCAGCCATACGGCTATCTTCTATTGAGTACGCAGGCTCTCAAGCAACTTATGCGTCGGATAACCATCCGCCGGCCAACCCAGCGCCTGCTGGGCACTGCGGATCGCCTTGCGGGTATTGGCGCCGATAATCCCATCCGCCGTTCCCGCATCGTAGTTACGCGCACTCAGCAGGGTCTGCAATTCGATACGTTCGGTACGGCTCAATGGCAGGTCGTCTTTCGGCCATGTGCCGTTGATCAGGCCTGCGCCATTGAAGCGCTCGGACAACAGGCTGACGGCCAGTGCATAGGACGACGAGTTGTTGTACTTGAGGATCGCCCGGAAATTATCGAGGATCAGGAACGCCGGACCACGGTAACCGGCCGGCAGCAGCAGGGCCGCGGACAGCTGTTCCGAACCGGCTGGGGCCTGACCGCCATTGGGCAGGATCACGCCGAGTTGACGCCATTCGGTGACGGTCTTGCGAATCGTGCCATCGGCGAGGGTGTAGTTGAAGCCGCTCGGCAGCTGCACTTCAAAGCCCCACGGCTGACCACGCTGCCAGCCGGAGCTTTGCAGGTAGTGCGCGGTGGAGGCCAGCGCATCGGCCGGGCTGCCCCAGATGTCGCGGCGGCCGTCACCGTCGAAGTCCACCGCGTGGGTGTTGTAGGTGGTCGGAATGAACTGGGTCTGGCCCATCGCACCGGCCCACGAGCCAAGCATCTTTTCTGGCGTGATGTCACCCTGCTGCAGGATCTGCAGCGCCGCGATCAGTTGTGCATGAGCAAATGCGGGGCGACGGCCTTCGTAGGCCAGGGTCGCCAGCGAGTTGATCACCGATTTGCTGCCCTGGAACTGACCGAAGTTGCTTTCCATGCCCCATACCGACACCAGTGCCTGGCGATCCACGCCATAACGCTGTTCGATGCTTTGCAGGATGTCGGCGTACTGACTGATCAGCGCCTGCCCCTTGCGCACTCGCAGCGGCGACAGGGCGCCATCGAGGTATTCCCATACCGGACGAGAGAACTCCGGCTGGCTGCGGTCGGCTTTGATCACACTGGCATCGAAGCTGACATTGGCAAACGCGCGGTCGAACAGATCGGCGCGGATCCCGGCTGCCAAGGCATCCTTGCGGAAACCCGCCTGCCATTCGGCAAAGGTCTGGGTTGGCTGTAAATCGAGAGGGTCAGCGGACGGCACTACCGGCGGGATGATTGCCGGGGCTGTTGCGACAGGGGCGGCTTGAAGGGGTTGCGCATCGGCGGCGGTAGGTTTTTCCGCGCAGGCGACAAGCAGAATGAAGCTGGAGGCAGCGATCAGTTGGCGAACGGGCCAACGACGGGAAAGACTGAAGGGCATGCACAGTTCCAGGGGATACGAATCAGGTGCAGACCTTAACATGACCAGGGGGTGCTGTGCTTCAGGCAGCCAGAAAGTAAGAAGCCTCCCAGCTATTAGACTGGAAGGCTTCGCGGCGGTAGCTGCCTTTACCCTTGGTTGGTCGTTCCTGGCGACTGCGGAACAGGGGTTGGGCGATGATGGATTTGGCCTTGTTCGGGCCATGTTTCGATGGCTTTTTGCTCATGAGGGTTCTCTCGGTAGGTGGGTGCTGCGGGGCGAATAATCTGCCGAAGCCGCGCGTCTGTCCAGCCTCTATTGCGTAGGAATATTCTGACGCCTTCGCGAGCAAGCCCGCTCCCACAGTCGACCGAGTTCTATCATGTGAATGCGATCGACTGTGGGAGCGGGCTTGCTCGCGAAAGGGCGTTATGCGGTTGAACGTCTTACTCGGCGGGCAGTGAAAGACGCTGGCCCGACATCAACAACGCCAACCGGCTCAGGCTCATCCACGGCGAACCGGCGGCCTGACCCTTGATCTGCGCATCGATGCGCTGGGCTTCGAGCAACAACTGCGCCCAGCGTTGCGCCGAGTAGCGTTGCAGGGCTTTGCTCATCAGCGGTTTGCGCTTGTCCCAGACTGGCGGTTTCGCCTGGCTGAAGCACTTGTCCAGCGGCGTGCCCTGGCTGTACTGCAGCGAGATATTGGCCAGCAGGCGCAACTCCCGCGCCAGTGCCCAGAGAATCACCGGTGGCTCGACGCCTTCACCGCGCAGGCCTTCAAGCATGCGCAAGGCGTGGGCCGGTTCGCCGTTGAGTACGGCGTCGGTCAGGCCAAACACGTCGAAGCGCGCACTGTCGGCCACCGCGGCCTGCACGGTTTCGACGGTGATCTGCCCACCTTCGGCCATCAACTTGAGCTTTTCGATTTCCTGCGCGGCGGCGAGCAGGTTGCCCTCGACGCGTGCAGCGATCAGTTCGACCGCGTCCTGGCTGGCCGACAAACCGGCTTGCGACAGACGCTGGCGAATCCAGCTCGGCAACTGGTTGGCATCCACCGGCCAGATCTGGATGAACTGGGTCTGCTGGCCTTCGACCAGGGCCTTGCCCCACTTGGTTTTCTGCGCACTGCCGTCGAGCTTGGGCAAGCTGATCAGCAGCACCGTGTCTTCAGCGGGGCGCGAGCAGTATTCGATCAGCGCGGCAGCGCCCTTGTCACCGGGCTTGCCCGAAGGCAGGCGCAGTTCCAGTAGGCGTTTTTCGGCGAACAGCGACATGCTGGCGCCGGCCTGCAACAAGGTCCCCCAATCGAAATTGGCGTCGGCGGCGAACACCTGGCGTTCGTCGAAACCTTGCTGGCGGGCAGCACTGCGAATGGCGTCGGCGGCTTCCTGGCACAACAGCGGGTCATCGCCGCTGATGATATAGACGGGCGCGAGCGCACCTTGCAGGTGTTTGCCGAGTTGAGCGGGAGCGAGCTTCATAAGAGAGGGCGAACGGGGCGCCTGAGCGCCCCGTACGTCTTACTGCTGCGGCAGTTCGAGCGGCGACTGACGCGGGGTTTCCGCTTCAGCTTTCTGTGCCGCCTTCAGCGCGTCGGCTTCAGCCCGGGCACGGTCGTTGGCCGCTTGCTGCAATTGCTGCAGTTGACCCGGCGTCAGCTGTTGCAGGCGCAGCATCATGCGCTGAACCAGTTCGCGACGGGTTTCGCGACGGGCGTCGTTGGCTTCCTGATCGGAGCCGACGAGGTTGTTGCCGTCGTGGATGAACACTTTCTGCACTTCAAGCTTGTCGCTCAGCAGGTTCAGATTGTGTTCGCCTACGATGTCGTAGTTCAGCACGGTGGTCACTTGGTACTCACCCGTACGACCGGCACCGGCGTAGCTGAGGATACGCTGGTTTTCCTGTTCGTCAGCCAGATACAGCTTGTACGGTGCACCGCTGTAGACCTTGACGCCGCTGGACTCGAGCACCTGACGCAGCTGGGTGACGGTCTCGCCATAAGCGTTACGGGCGCTCAGATCGAGCTCCTTGATCGACAGTTCGTTGGTGCCGGTGCCACGCAGCTGGAAACCGCAGGCGCTCAGCAGAACGGCGAGGCCCATCACCAGCAGATTGCGTTTGATCATTGTGTTGCTCCCCTTGAAACCATGTGGGCCGACCCTGCGGCCCGAAAGGTTTTACAGTGCGTCAGGCGAACCTGACGCCCAATCCAATTTAGCTGGCGACGATGTTAACCAGTTTCCCTGGTACAACGATCACTTTGCGAATGGTCAGACCGTCGACGAAACGCAGCACGTTTTCGTTGGCGCGGGCCGCCGCTTCAACTTCTTCGCGGGTAGCGCTGGCCGGCATTTCGATCTGGCCACGCAGCTTGCCGTTCACTTGAATGACCAGTTGCAGGCTGTCCTGCACCAGTGCGCTTTCATCGACCGCAGGCCAGCCGGCATCGATCACCGGGTCAGCGTGGCCCAGTTGATTCCACAGCTCATGGCTGATGTGCGGCGTGATTGGAGCCAGCAGCAACGTCACGGCTTCCAGACCTTCGTGAATCAGCGCGCGGTCCTGTTCGGAGCCTTGCGCGGCTTTTTCCAGCACGTTCATCAGCGTCATCACCTGAGCGATGGCGGTGTTGAATTTGTGGTTCTGGCCGACGTCATGGCTGGCCTGTTTGATGGCCAGGTGGATGGCGCGGCGCACAGCTTTCTGCTCGTCGTTCAGGCCGGCGATGTCCAGCTTGCCCGGCAGGCCCTGGGTCACATGGGCCTGCGCCAGACGCCAGACGCGCTTGAGGAAACGGTGCGAGCCTTCAACGCCGGAGTCCGACCATTCGGCGCTCATGTCCGGCGGCGAAGCGAACATCATGAACAGGCGGCAGGTGTCGGCGCCAAACTGATCGATCATCGACTGTGGGTCGACGCCGTTGTTCTTCGACTTGGCCATTTTCTCGGTGCCACCGATTTCCACCGGCAAGCCGTCGGATTTCAGTTTGGCGCTGATGACCTTGGCCTTGCTGTCACGCTCCAGTTCCACGTCCGCCGGGTTGAACCAGGTGTAGGCACCATTGGCTTCGCGGCGATAGTAAGTTTCGGCGATCACCATGCCCTGGGTCAGCAGGTTCTTGAACGGCTCGTTGGAGCTGACCAGACCTTCGTCACGCATCAGCTTGTGGAAGAAACGCGCGTACAGCAGGTGAAGAATGGCGTGTTCGATACCGCCGATGTACTGATCCACCGGCAACCAGTGGTCGGCCGCGGATTTTTCCACCAAGCCACCTTCGAAGTGCGGCGAGGCGTAACGGGCGTAGTACCACGAGGACTCGACGAAGGTGTCCATGGTGTCGGTTTCACGCTTGGCAGGCTGGCCGCATTTCGGGCAGCTGCACTCGTAGAATTCCGGCATGCGCGCCAGCGGCGAACCGGCGCCGTCCGGCACCACGTCTTCCGGCAGTACCACCGGCAACTGGTCTTCCGGCACCGGCACGTCACCGCAGGTGGCGCAGTGGATGATCGGGATCGGACAG
Organism: Pseudomonas sp. AM14(2022); assembly: GCF_036346455.1. NCBI lineage: Bacteria > Pseudomonadati > Pseudomonadota > Gammaproteobacteria > Pseudomonadales > Pseudomonadaceae > Pseudomonas > Pseudomonas sp. AM14(2022). The sequence goes on along the minus strand of NZ_JAOTNY010000008.1, from coordinate 182,352 downwards.
CCCCAGTAGCGCTGACGGCTGATGCCCCAGTCGCGCAGGCGGAACTGGGTACGCGAGGAGCCGAGGTTTTTCTTGATCAGGGCGACTTCCATGGCGTCGAAGGCGCCGGTGAAGTCCAGGCCGTCGAACTCGCCGGAGTTGATCAGCGTGCCGTGCTCGCCGTAGGCGTCTTGCCACGGAGCCGGGTTGGTGTCGCCGGAGCTGGTGCGCACCACCGATTTGACCGGCAGGTTGTACTTGTGGGCGAATTCGAAATCGCGCTCGTCGTGCGCCGGAACCGCCATCACCGCGCCGTCGCCGTAGTGCATCAGCACGTAGTTGGCGACCCATACCGGAAGTTTTTCACCGGTCAGCGGGTGCTCGACGAACAGGCCGGTCGGCAGGCCTTTCTTCTCTTGAGTGGCGACGTCGGCTTCAGCCACGCTGCCGCCCTTGCATTCGGCGATGAACGCTTGCAGCTCAGGATTGTTCTGCGCGGCCTGGGTGGCCAGCGGGTGTTCGGCAGCCACGGCAACGTAGGTCGCGCCCATCAGGGTGTCCGGACGGGTGGTGAAGACCTTGAGGGTGCCTGCTTCGCCGATCGAGTCGACGTTGTACGGGAACTGTACTTCCATGCCGCGGGATTTGCCGATCCAGTTGCGCTGCATGGTCTTGACCTGTTCCGGCCAGCCAGTCAGTTCGTCGAGGCTCTCCAGCAGCTCATCCGCATAAGCGGTGATCTTGAAGTAGTACATCGGGATTTCGCGCTTTTCGATCAGCGCGCCGGAGCGCCAGCCGCGCCCGTCGATCACTTGTTCGTTGGCCAGCACGGTCTGGTCGACCGGGTCCCAGTTCACGGTGCCGTTCTTGCGGTAGATCACGCCTTTTTCGAACAGGCGGGTGAACAGCCATTGTTCCCAGCGGTAGTAATCCGGCTTGCAGGTGGTCACTTCACGGGACCAGTCCACCGCGAGGCCCAGGCTGCGCAGCTGGGACTTCATATAGGCGATGTTTTCGTAGGTCCACTTGGCGGGTGCCACGTTGTTCTTCATCGCGGCGTTTTCCGCCGGCATGCCGAAGGCGTCCCAACCCATCGGTTGCAGAACGTTCTTGCCTTGCATGCGCTGGTAGCGGGAGATCACGTCGCCGATGGTGTAGTTGCGCACGTGCCCCATGTGTAGCTTGCCGCTGGGGTAAGGGAACATCGACAGGCAGTAGTAGGTTTCCTTGCCTGGCTGTTCACTGACTTCAAAGGACTTTTGCTCGTCCCAGAACGACTGGGCGGCGGCTTCGATTTCACGGGGCTGATATTGTTCGTGCATGGCTACTTTTGTACTGGATAGGGGTGGCCTAATCCTCTTCAACGCGCCCTCCGGGGGATGCTCCGGACAGGCTGGAAGTGGAATGACAGGAAGCGCCGTAGCATACATGACCGCGCTTGGCCTAGGGAAACCCTGATTACAGCTGTCTGGCCCCGGAAAACCGTGGCGAGGGCCGTTGGTCGCGGCGTTCAGCCGGTTTGTGCAGCGAAGCTAAGCTCTTATTGGGGAGTGAGTCTTATCTTCAATGAGGTGAGGGATGGTGGAGCAACGGCAGAAAAACGTGACGAAACCCGAGTTGTATGAACGGTTGATGGATCGTCTGGGCATGGCGCTCGACGCTGCAAAAACCGCTGGCCGGCTGCGCGATGAGCGCCCCGTGGAACTGGAATTGCGTGGCTTGAGCCCCGCCGAGTTCAAACTGGTCAAGGCCTATCTGGATCGCAGTGAGCGTGAATCGCATGGATACCTGTCGCAGGCAGTGAAACAGCTCGATGCAGCACATTCAGCCAAGGTCATCTGGCTCAAGGACAAGGCGCCCGGCAGAGACACCGTAAAGGTTCGTTCTGTGCAGGCCAAGTAATCGCATGGCAGGTCAAGTAACGGATCTTTTCCAACAGGATCCTACCTATCGGTTGTAACGTTTCATTAACACTCTTAGGCTTCGGGCATCTCTGGAGATGCCCCGATGCCTTTTCGTTACTTCATCAAACAACTGCTCTTGCCGCCCGGCATTCTTTTGCTGCTGTTGCTGGTCGCCTGGTGGCTGCGCCGCTCCCGGCCACGGCTGGCCGGCCTGTGTTTTGCTCTTGGCCTGGGTGGTTTCTGGCTGATGAGCCTGCCGGTGGTGGTGCAATGGGGCGCCAAAGCGCTGGAGCGTGAGCCGCCGCTGCCCCGTGAGTCGTGGTCGATATTGGCGCAGCGCGCCGATGCCATCGTGGTGCTGGGTTCCGGGCGCGAGCGCGGCGATCTGGCCTGGGGCGAGGACCAGCCAACCGGCGTGGGGCTGGAGCGTCAGCGCTATGCGGCGCGACTGGCCAAGGCCTCCGGGCTGCCGATTCTGACCAGCGGTGGCCTGCATTACGGCACGCCGCCGACCGAGGCGAAGCTGATGGCCGATTCGTTGCGCGATGATTTCGGCGTGACCACGCGCTGGCAGGAAGGCGAGAGCCGTACCACCTGGGAAAACGCCAAATTCAGCGCCGACATCTTGTTGCCCCAAGGCATCAAGCGCGTCGTGGTGGTCACGCAGGCCTGGCACATGCCGCGCGCCGTGTGGTGTTTCCAGCAGGCAGGATTCGAAGTGGTGCCGGCGCCCGTCGGGTTTCTCGGAACCGATAATGCGCGCCCGTTTGGTGGCTGGCTGCCGGAGTTCAAGTCGATCTGGCAGAGCGGGCAGTTGCTGAATGAGGCGGTGGGGCAGGTGGGGTATTCGCTGTTTTACCGGGGTGATGCCAACCCTGATTGATTGGGTGCTACTGATGTCCATTCGCGAGCAAGCCCGCTCCCACATTTGAATTGCATTCCAAATATGGGAGCGGGCTTGCTCGCGAAGCTTTTTAAAGGGTTTTCGACATCCGGCTCGCCATCAGCGCCCAGCCAAACAGCAGCACACAGACGATGATCAGCGGCCATGAACGCCATTGCAGGTACGGCGTCAGGTTGTGCATCGGCACCACTTCGCCATACAGAATGCCCTGTTCGAACTGCGGGATCTGCTCGGTGATCTGCCCGAACGGGTTGATCAGCCCAGTCACGCCATTGTTCGTAGCGCGGATCATCCAGCGGCCGGCCTCAAGTGCGCGCATTTGCGCCATTTGCAGGTGTTGCAGCGGGCCGATCGAGGTGCCGAACCAGGTGTCGTTGCTGATTGTCAGCAGCAGATCGCTGCGTGCCGACAGCCCAGCGGCGAATTCCGGGTACACCACTTCGTAGCAGATGAATGGCGCGATTTGATAACCCTTGGCCTGCAGCAGCGGCTGATCCGCCGGACCGCGAGCGAAGTCGGACATCGGCAAGTCAAAGAACGCGATCAACCCGCGCAGCAGATCCTGCAACGGTACATACTCACCGAACGGCACCAGTTTCTGCTTGAGGTAGGTGCCATCGCCTTCGCCGACCACGGTGATGCCGTTGAAGAAGCGTTTTTCGTGACGAACCGTCTCGCGGATCGGCACCCCGGTGATCAGCGCCGATTTACGCTCGGCGGCGAAGTTGCCCATCATGTTCAAGTAGCCCTCGGCGGACTCCTTGAGCACCGGCACGGCGGTTTCCGGCCAGATCAGCAGATCCACCGGCTTGGAGCGAAAACTCAGATCGCGGTACAGCGCCAGTTGCGCGTTGAGCTGCGCCGGATCCCATTTCATGCTTTGTTCGACGTTGCCCTGAATCGCGGCGACGCTCAGTGCCGGGCCGGACGGACTGGTCCAGGCGTGGCCCTTGAGCGCAATACCCGCCACCCATGGCCCGACCAGCAACAGCAAACCGGCCGCGATAAAGCCTTTACGACCGGTTTGCAGCAGGCGCGGTGCGTTGTAGATCAGCGCCGCAGTCAGCGCCAGAACGAACGACACCAACCACATGCCGCCCACCGGCGCGAGCCCGGCCAATGGGCCGTCGAGCTGACTGTAACCGGAGTAGAGCCACGGAAAACCGGTGAGAAACCAGCCACGAAACGCTTCCTGGCCGACCCACAGCGCGGCAAACGCCAGCGCATCGGCCAACGGTGCCTCGTTGCGGCGCAACCAGCGCGCCCAGACCCACGCGGGCAGGGCGAAGAAAAAGGCGATCGCTGCGGTGAACAGCAACATCAGGAACCCGGCCAGCAGCACCGAGGCACCACCGAAGTGGTGGATGCTGCAGTAGATCCAGCTGGTGCCGGCGCCGAACAGGCCGAAACCGAAACACCAGCCACGGCCCAGCGCCTGACGCGGTTTCAGCTCGCGCAGGCCGGCGTAGAACAGCCCAACCGCGAGCAAAGCCAGCGGCCAGATGTTGAACGGGGCGAGGGCGAAGGTGGTGATTGCACCGGCCGCCACGGCCAGCAGGTTACCGGGCCAGCCGGGGCGGGTTGTCCAGCGCAGGGGGTATGTCATCAGCTATTTCCTGTATCGCGCCGGGTCTGCTGTTACGCAGGGCAAGGCGCGAGGAGTGAAGTTTGGTTTTTCAAATGAACGACGAGCAACGCAGCCCTGCGTAACAGCAGGCCCGGCCCTCCGGGTTACGCCTGAAAGCGGGCCATGCTGCGTTGCAGTCCTTGGAAAGGGAATGCCATTCCCTGCGGACTGCGCCTTGCCTGGCCCGCTTTCAGGCGCAACGCGATACAGGAAATAGCTGATGACATACCCCAATCCTTAGATTTAACGAGCGATTGGCGTCAGTCGCAGCAAATGAATCCGACGGCTGTCGGCGTTCAGGATGCGGAAACGATAGGCGCCGATTTCAGTGATTTCGTTGCGTTTTGGCAAGTGCCCGAACGCGCTCATCACCAGACCGCCGACGGTGTCGAACTCGTCGTCGGAGAATTCGCTGTCGAAGAACTCGTTGAAGTTCTCGATCGGTGTCAGGGCCTTGATCAGGAAGTCACCGCTGGGCAGCGGCTTGATGTAGCTGTCTTCTTCGACGTCGTGCTCGTCTTCGATGTCGCCGACGATCTGCTCCAGCACGTCTTCAATCGTCACCAGACCGGCCACGCCGCCGTACTCGTCGATGACGATGGCCATGTGGTTGTGGTTGGCGCGGAACTCACGCAGCAATACGTTCAGACGCTTGGACTCGGGCACGAAGGTGGCCGGGCGCAGCAGGTCCTTGATGTTGAAGCTGTCGCCGTTCTCCTTGAGGATCAGCGGCAGCAGATCCTTGGCCAGCAGCACGCCCATCACGTCGTCGTGGCTTTCGCCGATGACCGGATAGCGCGAGTGGGCCGAGTCGACCACGGCCGGGAGGAATTCACGGGGTGTCTGGTTCGCCTTGATGCTGATCATCTGCGAGCGCGGCACCATGATGTCGCGTACTTGCAGGTCAGCCACCTGAATGGCGCCTTCGACGATGGCCAGCGCTTCGCTGTCCAGCAGTTTGTTCTGATGTGCATCACGCAGCAGCTCAAGCAGCTCCTGACGGTTCTTCGGCTCGTGGGCAAAAGCCTGGGTCAGTTTACCCAGCCATGACTTCTGCCCGTTGCTCGATCGATCTTCGCTCATAGCGATTACTCTGAATCCTTTGTTGTAACGATAGGGGATGTTTCGGCTTCGTCGTCCGCGTACGGATCGGGATAGCCCAGTTCGGCAAGCAACTCGCGTTCCAGTGCTTCCATTTCTTCGGCTTCGTCGTCATCTATATGGTCGTAACCGAGCAGATGCAAGCAGCCGTGAATGACTAGATGTGCCCAATGGGCCTGGAGTTCCTTGCCTTGTTCGGCAGCTTCGCGCTCGACCACGGCCACGCAGATCACCAGATCGCCGAGCAGCGGGATGTCGAGAAACTCGTCCGGGACTTCGGCCGGGAACGACAGGACGTTGGTCGCGTAATCCTTATGGCGCCAGGTGTGATTCAGCTCACGACCTTCTTCCTCGCCAACCAGACGAATGGTCATTTCCGAGTCGGCGCTGCGCTGGCGCAGGGCCAGTTCGCACCATTTGCGGAAGTCGGCTTCACTCGGGGCGTTCGCTTCGGTAGCGATTTGCAGATCCAGCTCAAGCATCGCGCGAGGTTTCCCTGGCGGCTTCGGCACGGGTCTCGAAGCGCTCGTAGGCCTCGACGATCCGCTGCACCAACGGATGGCGCACGACGTCTTTGGGCTGGAAGTGGGTGAAGCTGATGCCAGGAACGTCCTTGAGCACTTCGATCACATGATGCAGCCCGGACTTGGTGCCGCGCGGCAGGTCGACCTGGGTGATGTCGCCGGTGATGACGGCGGTGGAGCCGAAGCCGATCCGGGTCAGAAACATCTTCATCTGCTCGACGGTGGTGTTCTGGCTTTCGTCGAGAATGATGAAGCTGTTGTTCAGCGTACGACCGCGCATGTAGGCCAGCGGCGCGACTTCGATCACCTGGCGCTCGATCAGCTTGGCCACGTATTCGAAGCCGAGCATTTCGTAGAGGGCGTCGTACAGCGGGCGCAGGTACGGGTCGATCTTCTGGGCGAGGTCGCCGGGCAGGAAGCCGAGTTTTTCACCCGCTTCAACCGCCGGACGTACCAGCAGGATGCGGCGGATCTGCTCGCGCTCCAGGGCATCGACGGCGCAAGCCACGGCCAGATAGGTCTTGCCGGTACCGGCCGGACCAATGCCGAAGTTGATGTCGTTGCCGAGGATTTCCTTCACATAGCGCAGCTGATTCAGGCCGCGTGGGCGAATCATGCCTTTCTTGGTGCGCAGAGCGACGGAGGCTTCGGCGGGGGCGTGGTTGTCCAGTTCGACCACGGCCGATTCCTGGAGGAACAGGTGCACCATGTCCGGCGACAGCTCGGTACCCTTGGTTTCGCGGTACAGGCGGCGCAGCAGGTTTTCCGCAGACGTGGTGTGCTTGGGGTCGCCGATCAGCTCGAACTGGTTTCCGCGGTTGCGGATCTCGATGGCCAGGCGCTGTTCGATCAAGCGCAGATGCTCGTCGAATTGCCCGCACAGATTGGCGAAGCGGCGAGCCTCAAAGGGCTCGAGGATAAAACGATGTGGTTCTATGGGTGCGTTCAAGGTCGTATTTAGCCGCCCTGGGGCAATTAAGATGAAATCAAGGATAACGCCAGTGGCGTGGGTGCGAAAGCTCTTAAATATCGATGCGAGTCTGGAAAGCCTTTCTGTGGCGGGTGGAGTTATCTGTGGCGAGGGGATTCATCCCCGATGGGCCGCGGAGCGGCCCCAAAACCAGAGCTTTCGGTATGGCAGATTAACCACAACTTCAGCTTTGGGTCGGCTGCGCCAACCATCGGGGATAAATCCCCTCACCACAACAGCCCTACGACAGAAGACGCGCGGTGTTATTGAATCAACGAGCCGCGCAGCGAGTGCGGTTGCGCCGCGTCGATGTGCACGTCGGCGAACTGGCCGATCAGGGTCGGATTATCGCAGCGGAAGTTGACGATACGATTATTCTCGGTACGCCCTTGCAGCTCGCCCGGGTCTTTCTTCGAGTAGTCGGTGACCAGAATGCGCTGGATCGAACCGACCATTTGTCGGCTGATCTCGAACCCTTGCTGATTCAAACGATGCTGCAAGGCGTTCAGGCGTTCTTTCTTCAGCTCTTCCGGGGTGTCGTCGGCCAGATCGGCCGCCGGGGTGCCCGGGCGCTGGCTATAGACGAACGAGTAGGAGAAGTCGAAACCGACGTCGGCAATCAGCTTCATGGTCTGTTCGAAGTCTTTCTCGGTCTCGCCGGGGAAGCCGACGATGAAGTCCGAACTGATGCAGATGCCCGGCACGGCAGCGCGCAGTTTACGCAGCTTGGATTTGTACTCCAGCGCGGTGTGGTTGCGCTTCATCGCCGCGAGGATCCGGTCGGAACCCGACTGCACCGGCAAGTGCAGGTGTTTGACCAGCTCCGGCACTTCGGCGTGGGCCTGGATCAGGCTGTCGGAGAACTCCAGCGGGTGCGAAGTGGTGTAGCGGATGCGGTCGATGCCGTCGACAGCGGCGACCACGCGGATCAGCTCGGCCAGATCGGCCAGACGCCCATCGTGGGTCAGGCCGCGATAGCCGTTGACGTTCTGCCCCAGCAAGGTCACTTCACGCACGCCGTTCTCGGCGAGGTGAATGATCTCGGCAATCACGTCATCGAACGGCCGGCTGACTTCTTCGCCACGGGTGTAGGGCACCACGCAGAACGTGCAGTACTTGCTGCAACCTTCCATCACCGACACGTAGGCGCTCGGGCCGTCGATGCGCGGCTCGGGCAAATGGTCGAATTTTTCGATTTCCGGGAACGAGACGTCGACTTGCGGCAACTTGCTGCTGCGCGCGGCGTCGATCATTTCCGGCAGACGGTGCAGGGTCTGCGGGCCGAAGACCACGTCGACATACGGGGCGCGATCACGGATCGCCGCGCCTTCCTGGCTGGCCACGCAACCACCGACGGCGATCACCATGTCCGGGTTGGCCAGTTTCAGTTCGCGCCAGCGGCCGAGCTGCGAGTACACCCGATCCTGAGCACGTTCGCGGATCGAGCAGGTGTTGAGCAGAATCACGTCGGCGTCTTCGGCGCGGGCGGTGACTTCCAGGGCCTGATGTTCGCCCAGCAGATCGACCATGCGCGAGCTGTCGTACTCGTTCATCTGGCAACCGTGGGTTTCGATGTAAAGCTTCTTGGCCATGGAGTAAGGTCGTCACCTGATTCAAAGAACCGCGCATTATAGGGAACAAGCCCTCAGGTTCCTACCGCTGTGCGTCCGGCGGCTATGCTATAGTTTGCGCCCTCATTTTTATCCCCGATGTTATCCCCCCGCCATGACCAAACGCGAAGCTCCAATCTATAAGGTGATTTTCCTCAACCAGGGCCAGGTGTTCGAAATGTACGCCAAGCAGATCTATCAAAGTGATCTGTGGGGTTTTCTGGAAGTGGAAGAGTTCGTCTTTGGCGAGCGCACGCAAGTGGTGGTCGATCCGAGCGAAGAGAAGCTCAAGGCGCAGTTCGAAGGCGTGGTGCGCAGCTTCGTGCCGATGCATTCGATCGTGCGCATCGACGAGGTGGAACGTCTGGGCACCCCGAAAATCAGCGAAGCCCGTGGCGCGGTCGGCAATGTGATGCCGTTTCCGATGCCGATGCCTGAGAAGTAAGCCCGGATCTGGATTTGAAATGATTTGTGGCGAGGGGATTTATCCCCGATCGACTGCGAAGCAGGCGCAAGTCCATTCAGCAAGGTATGTCAGAAGGAGCTTGATTGCAGGGTTTTGGGGCTGCTTCGCAACCCATCGGGGATAAATCCCCTCGCCACAAAAGCGCTTATGGCAATGGCGAGAACGGCGTACGCCCGTCGGCGCTCTGCAGTTCCATCAGGTATTTACGGAAAATTTGCCCGAGCACCTGGGTCGCGGTTTCGAGGTCTTCGCGGGACATTTTTTCGGAGACTTCGTCGGCGGTGTCCAGCGCATCTTCGGCGCCGTTGACCGCGGCCATCTTCAGCACGATGTACGCCTGAATGTTGTTGGCCTGCACGCCTTCGCCGTGGAAGAACATGGTGCCAAGCTTGAACTGCGCCTGAGCGTGGCCTTGCAGCGAGGCCTTTTCGAAATAGCTCAGGGCTTGATTGAGATCGCGTGGCGCATTCTTGCCGTTGTAGTAGAACTCACCCAACTCGTATTGCGCTTGCGCATCCCCTTCGTCGGCCGCTTTCTGGCAGGCGGCCAGTGCCTGCGTGACGTCTTGCGGCTGAGTGTTGAGGGTGCAACGACCCATCGCCGGGATCAACAACGAGTTGCCGCCTGCTTGTGCATGCGCGAGCAGGGGCTGAAGGAGCAACAGGCAGCCCAAGGCAAGGGTGCGGCCGGTGCGGTTCATGGGAATCGACTTACCTCTGAAGGGCACGCGGACCCATCGAGGGATCCAATAAGCGCGCATTATGAAATAAGCAGGGCCAACCTTACAAAGTCTTTACTCGTTTTTCTGCTGCGCGGGGAATATATCGGCCACTTTCTGGCGGATTTTTAGCAGAGGCGTGGGAAAAACAGCGTGGGTGTAGGTGAAAGCTGACGCTGGCCATGGCCAACGTCAGCGGTACGGCGATTACTTCAGTGCAGCGAAGGCACGTTCGGCAGCGTCCAGGGTGATTTTCAGCTCGGCTTCGCCGTGGGCGATCGAGGTGAAACCGGCTTCGAATGCACTCGGTGCCAGGTACACGCCGCCTTCCAGCATCAGGTGGAAGAAGCGACCGAACAGTGCTGCGTCGCTGGCCATCACGTCTTCAAAGGTGACGATGTCGTCGGCGCCGCTGAAGTACAGGCCGAACATGCCACCCGCTTGCGTGGTCACGAACGGAATGCCCGCGGCATCGGCGCGTTGTTGCAGACCGTCGAGCAGGCGCGTGGTGTAGTCGGTCAGCTCGGCATGGAAACCCGGACGGCTGATCAGGCGCAGCGTGGTCAGACCGGCGGCCATCGCCAGTGGGTTACCCGACAGGGTGCCCGCCTGATACACCGGGCCCAGTGGCGCGATGCGTTCCATGATTTCGCGCTTGCCACCGAAGCAGCCGACCGGCATGCCGCCGCCGATGATCTTGCCGAAAGTGGTCAGATCCGGGGTTACGCCGTAGTGCGCCTGTGCACCGCCGAGGGCAACACGGAAACCGGTCATCACTTCGTCGAAAATCAGCACCACGCCATGCTTGTCGCACAGCGAACGCAGGCCTTCGAGAAAACCCGGTGCCGGCGGCACGCAGTTCATGTTGCCAGCGACTGGCTCGACGATGATGCAGGCGACGTCCTGACCGACTTCGGCGAGCATCTTCTCCACGGCATCGATGTCGTTGAACGGCAGGGTCAGGGTGTGTTTGGCGAACGCTGCCGGTACACCGGCGGAGCTTGGCACGCCTTGAGTCAAAGCGCCGGAGCCGGCCTTGACCAGCAGGCTGTCGGAGTGACCGTGGTAGCAACCTTCGAACTTGATGATGCTGTCGCGACCGGTGTAACCACGGGCCAGACGAATCGCACTCATGGTCGCTTCGGTGCCGGAGCTGACCATGCGCACCATGTCCATCGACGGCACCAGCGAGCAGACCAGGTCGGCCATCTCGGTTTCCATCGCGGTCGGCGCGCCGTAGGACAGGCCGTGCTGCAGTTGATTGCGCACCGCATCGAGCACGTCCGGGTGGCTGTGGCCGAGGATCATCGGCCCCCACGAACCGACGTAATCCACATAACGCTTGTCGTCTTCGTCGGTGACGTAGGCGCCTTCGGCATGCTTGAAGAACAGCGGTGTGCCGCCCACGCTCTTGAAGGCGCGAACCGGCGAGTTCACGCCACCGGGAATGTGTTTCTGGGCATTGGCAAACAGGGTTTCGGAACGAGACATGATCGGGCTCTCAAATCAGATTTTCAGAAGTTCGTTGAAGGCGCGGGCGCGGCGGGTCACTTCGGCGGTGCTTTCGGCACCGAACAAACCGTGGACCACCGCCAGCAGGTCGACCCCGTGGGCCACCAGTGGCGCGGCGTTGTCGAGGGTGATGCCACCAATCGCGCAGACCGGCAGATGCAGCTTGCGTTTGGCCTCGTCGAGCAGATCGAGGCTGCAGCTTGGCGCGCCGGGTTTGGTGTTGGAATTGAAGAAGCGACCGAAGGCGACATAGCTCGCGCCTTCTTTGGCGGCTTGCTCGGCCAGTTCGAGTTGCGCGTGGCAGGTCGAACCGATGATGGCTTTGGAGCCGAGCAGGGCGCGGGTCGGCGACAGCGGGCCGTCGGTCTGCCCCAGGTGCACGCCGACGTTGAGGCGTGCGGCCAATTCGGCGTCATCGTTGATGATCAACTGCGTCTTGTAGCGTTCGCACAGATCGCGTAGCGCTTCGGCCTCGCGCAGACGGCGGGCCTCGTCGCTGCTTTTGTCGCGGTATTGCAGTAGGGTGACGCCGCCTTCCAGCGCCGCCTCCACATACGACAGAAACTTGCCCGCCAGCAATTGGCTGTCGGTGATGGCGTACAGGCCACGGAGTTTCATCAGGCAGACCTCACGACGTTACGAGCAAAAATCCAGCGGCAGGCGACGCGGCACGAACTGGCCTTTGCCCAGTTGTTCGGCATCGCGCAGGGTGCGCCAGGTGTAATCCAGTGCCGTACGCACGGCGCCGGCGAGGTTTTCACCCTGGGCCAGCCGACCGGCGAGGGCGCTGGCCAATGTGCAGCCGGAACCGTGATAACTGCCCGGTAAACGCTGGCAATAGAAGGTTTCACGCAGGCCGTCACGGCTGTACAGGCGATTGTGGATTTCAGTTTCGTCGCCATGGCCGCCAGTGATCAGCAGGTTTTTGACGAACGGCAGGAGTTTTTCCGCGCACTCGTCCGCAGTGCCTTCGGGCAGTTCGGCGAGGATTCGGGCTTCGGGCAGGTTGGGGGTGGCAATGATCGACAGCGGCAGCAGACGCTCGCGCATCGCATAACCGACTTCATCCTTGCCCAGACGTCCGCCGCCGCCGGCACGCAGCACCGGGTCGCAGACCACTGGCAAGTGCGGGTGCGCAGAGAGCAGTTCGACCACGGTGTCGACCATTTCCAGCGAGCCGAGCATGCCCAGTTTGACCGCAGCGACTTCGGAGTCGTTGAGCACGGCATTGGCCTGGGCCAGTACCCACTCACGGTCGAGGACGCGGAAGTCAGTGACGTTGACAGTGTCTTGCACGGTCAGGGCGGTGACGGCCGGAGCCGCATGGCAACCCTGCGCAAGCAGGGCTTCGATATCTGCCTGCAAGCCGGCGCCACCACTGGGGTCGTGGCCGGAGAGACAGAGGACAACGGGGCGGGAGCTGTAGATATTCATGGTGCGCGAGCTTACCACCAAAGCTGAATTTGGGGTTCAGTCCCGATCGAGCTTGTCATCACAAAAGCATTCACAATGTCTGCTGCTTTACCGAGTTGACCAACTCAACAGCTCTAGCTTGCTGCTTTGCTCTGAAACGCCCGTTCTAGAGCCTTTGTGGGAAAAATTTCGATGGTGCTCAATGGCCATCAACGGCTATGCTAGGCTGGATCCAAACCAATAACAGGTAATACCGGTTTACGTCTACTCAAAGGGAATGGGGGGCTTCCTGACACAACCGGACGAGCCACGCTGGGGCTTCAATGCGCTATTTGCTGATGTTGCTGTTCTGCTTGCCCCTCCTCGCAAGCGCCGTCGAGTTCGACGAAAATACCCAGAGCCTCCCGCTGGGCCGCTCCTTGCAAGTGTTCGAAGACCCGAGCGGTCAGGCGAACATCGCCGACGTCCGTGCTCAAGCGGCGGCGGGCAATTTCAAACCCCACGACAAAGCCACGCTCAATGCCGGTTACTCGCGCTCGGCGTTCTGGTTGAAGATCGATCTGCATTACCGTCCGAACAACCCGGCCGCGCAACGCACCTGGCTGCTGGAGCTGGCGTATCCGCCGCTCGATCACCTCGACCTTTATATGGCCGATGCCAATGGCGACTACCGCCTGATCCGGCAGACCGGCGACGCCTTGCCGTTCGCCAGTCGCGAGATCCGGCAGAACAATTACCTGTTCGACCTGACCTTCGCCCCTGACCAGCAAAAAACCGTGTACCTGCGCCTGGCCAGTGAAGGCTCGATCCAGGCACCAGTGACGTTATGGTCGAGCACCGCGTACCTCGAAGACCAGCCGGTGCGCCTGTATGTGCTGGGGATCATCTATGGCGTGCTGCTGGGGATGCTGGTCTACAACCTGTTCATCTACCTGAGCGTGCGCGACACCAGCTACCTCTATTACATCTTCTACATCGCCTCGTTCGGCCTTTATCAACTGTCGGTAAACGGCGCGGCGGTCGAGTATTTCTGGCCGGACAATCCGTGGTGGGCCAACGCCGCCACACCGTTTTTCATCGGTTGCGCCGGGTTGTTCGGCAGCCAGTTCGCCCGCAGTTTCCTGCAGACCAGAACCCACAGCCGCTGGCTCGACTATCTGCTGATCGCCCTGATCGCGTTCGGCGCGCTGGTGGTCGGGCTGTCGCTGATGACCAGTTACGCATTGTCGCTGCGCCTGGCGACCCTGTTGGCGCTGGTGTTCACCGTGGTGATCTTCGCCGCCGGGATTCTCGCCTGGTGGCGCGGCTTGCGGGTGGCGCGTTATTTCATCATTGCCTGGTCGGCGTTCCTGCTCGGCGGCATCGTCAATACGCTGATGGTGCTGGGCCTGCTGCCGAACGTGTTCCTGACCATGTACGCCAGTCAGATCGGTTCGGCCATCGAAGTCGCGCTGCTGTCGCTGGCGCTGGCCGACCGCATCAACGCCATGCGCGAGCAACAGGCGCAAACCCTGTTCGATGCCGGGCAAAAACTCGAAGTGCTCAACCAGCAACTGGCCCACAGCAACAAACTCAAGGACGAATTCCTCGCGACCCTGACCCACGAATTGCGCACGCCGATGAACGGTGTGATCGGTTCGCTGGAACTGATGCAGACCGTCGAGCTGGAGCCTGAACTGGAGCAATACCAGCAAACCGCCGCCGGCTCCGCCCGGGACATGATGCGCATGGTCAACGGCATCCTCACCCTCACCGAATTGCAGGCCGGCAAGCTCAAGGCGACGCCGGGCAGCTTCAGTCTGCGCGCGGTGGTCGAGGCCTTGCGCGTGCAGTTCGACGGCAACGCGGCGAGCAAGTCGCTGGACTTCAAGGTCGAGGTGCTGCCGACCCTGCCGGATCGCTTGCACGGCGACAGCGCAAAACTGGCGCAATGCCTGGAGTGCCTGCTGGACAACGCGATCAAGTTCACCCGGGTCGGCGGTCTGGCGCTGCGAGTGACGGGCAAACCGGCGGCGGGCAATCGCTTAGCGTTGTCGTTTGCGGTGATCGACACCGGCATCGGTTTCACCGATCTGGGCGAGGCGACGATGTATCAGCGCTTCTTCCAGCTTGATGGCTCGATGACCCGCGAATACGGCGGGCTGGGCGTGGGGCTGGCGATCTGTCGGCAACTGGTGGAACTGCTCGGCGGCAAGCTGACTCACCGCTCCCAACCAGGCAGCGGCAGCCGTTTTCAACTGGATGTCGAGTTCGAGCTGCCGCAGGTTGAAGCGGCGCCAACCCCGGACGCGCTGCATGAGCGCAGCCGGGCACCGCAGGACTGCACGGTGTTGCTGGTGGACGACAACAGCGTCAATCAACTGGTGATGCGCGGCATGCTGCTCAAGCTCGGTTTCCGCGTGCGCACGGCGGACAACGGCGCGGCGGCACTTGATTGCCTGCAACGGGAAACCTTCGACGCGGTGCTGATCGATTGCCAGTTGCCCAATCATGAAGGCGCGTCGTTGTGCTGCCAGATTCATGGGTTGCCCGGCTGCGCCAATCTGCCGGTGTTCATGCTGGCCCTGGGCACAGATCGCGAGCACTGCGCGCCGGGTACGCGCATCGATTACCTGAACAAACCGGTGAAATTCGAAGACCTGCAGACGGCGCTGGAGCGTCGGGTGCTCAGCGCATAATAGGGTGAAAGCGCCGACAGTTCGGCGCATATGACACTTTGATCAGCCACGGGCCGGTGCTTAACTGAATCCCTTGGCTGACCAAAGGAGCCCCGTCATGAACCTGCATCAGTTCGCCGAAACCCACGAAGTCACCAACCAGCCACCGTCGCTGGACGGTGCCAACCTGTACCGCATCGACCTGCCATTGCAGGAGTGGTCGCGCCGCTTTGGCGCCGGGTGGGCCGAGTCGCGGATCGATGCCTACGGTGCGCTGGCCGGCGGGCCGTTGATGGAGGCCGGGTTCCTTGCCAATCAGAACAAACCGGTGTTCGTCAGTCATGACCGCTACGGTCATCGCATCGACTTGGTGGAGTTTCATCCGGCTTATCACGAGCTGATGCGCACCGCGATTGAACATGGCCTGACCTCATCACCCTGGACCCATCCGCAGGACGGCGCGCATGTCGCCCGCGCCTCGATGAGCTATCTGCACAGCCAGGCCGAGGCCGGCAGCGGTTGCCCGTTGACCATGACTTTCGCCAGTGTCCCGGCCATGCGTTTGCAGCCTGATCTGGCCGAGCAGTGGCTGCCGAAAATCCTCGCCACCGAATACGACCCGCGCAACGTCGGCATGGCGCACAAGGCCGGCGTGACCATCGGCATGGCGATGACCGAGAAACAGGGCGGCACCGACGTGCGGGCCAATACCACCAAGGCCTATCCGGTCGGTGCCAGTGGCCCGGGGCAGGCCTATGAACTGGTCGGGCACAAGTGGTTCTGCTCGGCGCCGATGTGCGATGCATTCCTGACGCTGGCGCAGACCGACAAGGGCCTGACCTGCTTCCTGCTGCCGCGCCATCGCCCGGACGATACGCGCAATCAGTTCTACATCCAGCGCCTGAAAAACAAACTCGGCAACCAGTCCAACGCCTCCAGTGAAGTGGAGTTCCGTGGCGCTTTGGCGTGGATGGTCGGCGAAGAGGGGCGCGGTGTGCCGACCATCATCGAGATGGTGGCGATGACCCGTTTCGATTGCATGGTCGGCTCCAGCTCGCTGATGCGTCAGGCGCTGACCCAGGCCAGCCACCACTGCGCGCACCGCAAGGTCGGCGGCAAACTGCTCAGCGAGCAACCGTTGATGCAGAACGTGCTGGCCGATCTGGCGCTGGAAAGCGAGGCCGCGCTGGCCCTGAGCCTGCGCATGGGCAAGGCGCTGGATCATCTGGATGATCGCCATGAAGCGCAATTCGCCCGGCTGGTGACGGCGGTGGGCAAATACTGGATCTGCAAACGTGCCCCCGGAATGATCAACGAAGCCGCCGAGTGCATGGGCGGTGCCGGGTATGTCGAGGAGAGCATCCTGCCACGGCTGTATCGCGAAGCGCCGGTCAACTCGACGTGGGAAGGCTCGGGGAATGTGCAGTGCCTGGATGTCTTGCGCGCACTGTCGAAAGAGCCGGGTGTGCTCGATGTGCTGTTCAGCGAGTTGGGCGATGGCCATGGCGACAAACGTCTGGCTGCGCATATCCAGCAGTTGCAGGCGCAGTTCAAGGACACCAGCGATATTCAGTATCGGGCGCGGCAACTCACCGAAGACATCGCGCTCGGTTTGCAGGCCAAGCTATTGCTGGAGGCCGGCAACTCTGCGGTCAGCGACGCGTTCATTGCCAGCCGCCTGAGTGGTGGCGGCCGGGTCTACGGTGCATTGCCGCGTGGGCTGGACGTCGAAGCCATCGTCGCTCGCGCTACCCCCCAGGGTTTCTGACCCACCACAAATCCCCTTGTGGGAGCGGGCTTGCTCGCGAATGCGGTGTGTCAGTCAATGGATAGGTCGACTGACACTGCGCATTCGCGAGCAAGCCCGCTCCCACAGGGGGATCTCCATTGATAGGGAGATTTGGATATAGCCACAACGCCACTGTTCCCGTGACGCGATGTTGCAGGCAAGATGAAGCTCTGCAAGTCAGAACACAGGAAGCTGATCGTGACCGAAGCGTTTATTGTCGTTCAAACCGCCGAACAAGCCGTGGATCGTCTGGCCGAGCTGCATGAGCGGGCCACCACTGCGCTGAACTCGGCGCTCAAGCGTTACCTCAAGGATCGCGTCGAGCCTGACGCCGAACAGCGTGCTCTGTTTCGTTACCCCGAACTGCGTCTGACCTACCTGTGTCAGGGCGAAGTCCCGCAGACCACCCGCGCCTACGCCAAGGTGCAACTGCCGGGCACCTACAGCGTCACCGTCACCCATCCCAAGGCGTTCCGCAAATACCTGCTGGAACAACTGGTGCCGTTGATGCACGACTTCACCGTGACCGTGGAAGTCGGTGTCAGCCAACAGAACATTCCGTACCCATACGTGGTCGAGCAGGGCGATGAACTGGCCGGCTCCGGCGTCACCGCTGCGGTGCTGGCGCGGGTGTTCCCGAGTACCGATCTGTCCGCCGCCACTGATGGCATTGCCGACGGTCTCTACGATTGGGAAAACACCGATCCGCTGCCACTGGCGCTGTTTGACGCCGCGCGCGTCGACTTCTCCCTGCGTCGCCTGGTGCACTACACCGGCAGCGACTGGCGCCATGTACAGCCGTGGATTCTGCTGACCAACTATCACCGCTACGTCGACCAGTTCATCGTTCATGGCCTGGAACAACTGCGCAACGACCCGCGTTTCGTGCGCATGGTGCTGCCGGGCAACGTGATCATCGAGAAGGGCATGGATCACGGCGAAGCCTCGGCGATCGCCGCTGGCGTGGTCTGGCACCGCTACCAGATGCCGGCCTATCACCTGATCGCCAATGACGGCCACGGTGTGACCCTGGTCAACATCGGCGTCGGCCCGTCCAACGCCAAGAACATCACCGACCACCTGGCGGTGCTGCGTCCGCATTGCTGGCTGATGATCGGTCACTGCGGCGGGCTGCGTCAGTCGCAGACCATTGGCGACTACGTGCTGGCCCATGCCTACATGCGTCGCGACGGTATTCTCGACCGCGTGGTGCCGCCGAACATTCCGATCCCGGCACTGGCCGAAGTGCAACTGGCGCTGCAACAAGCCGCGGCCAATATCACCGGCGAGAAGGGCGAGGAGCTGAAAAAGCGCCTGCGCACCGGCACCGTACTGACCTACGACGACCGCAACTGGGAACTGCGCTGGGCGCAGGAACGTCCGCTGATCAACCTGTCCCGCGCCGTGGCGGTGGACATGGAAAGCGGCACCATCGCCGCCCAGGGTTATCGCCTGCGGGTGCCGTACGGCACGTTGCTGTGCGTTTCGGACAAACCGCTGCACAGTGAAATCAAGCTGCCGGGTTCGGCCAACGCGTTCTACGAGCGCGCGGTCAGCCAACACTTGAAGATCGGCATCGCGGCGGTGGATCTGCTGCGCACCGAACTCAACTCGCTGCACTCGCGCAAACTGCGCAGCTTCGACGAGCCGCCGTTCCGCTGATTTGTTGATGGTCATTTAACGGTCGGGCTACTAGCATTAGCAGCCCTGACCGTTAGATGTTTGTTCTCTTATGTCCCGTCCCCCGCGTTCTCCTTCCCGCCGCCCTGGCGCGAAGCCTTCCCCCTCAGCTCCACGCCGTGTCGCCAAGGCGCCGCCGGCCGAGCCGAAGCTGATCCTGTTCAACAAACCGTTCGATGTGCTGACGCAGTTCAGCGACGAAGGCGGGCGGGCGACGCTCAAGGATTTCATCGATCTGCCCGGCATCTATCCGGCCGGACGCCTTGATCGCGACAGCGAAGGTTTGCTGCTGCTGACCAACGACGGTCAGTTGCAGGCGCGGATTGCCGACCCGAAACACAAGTTGCCGAAGACGTACTGGGTGCAGGTCGAGGGCGAGCCAACGGCCGAGCAACTGCAGCGTTTACGCGATGGCGTCGAACTGAACGACGGCATGACCCTGCCCGCCGAGGCGCGGCAACTGGAAGAACCTGAACTGTGGCCACGCAATCCGCCGGTACGCTTTCGCAAAAGCGTGCCGACCAGTTGGCTGGAGCTGGTGATTCGTGAAGGACGCAACCGTCAGGTACGGCGGATGACCGCAGCGGTGGGGCTGCCGACGTTGCGGCTGGTGCGGGTACGGATTGGCGACTGGACGCTCGAAGGGCTCGATCAGGGCCAGTGGAAGGAAGTGCCGGCGCGGCTATAGAGCGCCGGATTCGATCAGGCCGATCACCACACTCTTGATGATGAACGCGGCCACGCCCAGACCCAGGACGAAGAACAGAATGAACGAGCCGAAACGCCCGGCCTTGGACTTCTTCGCCAGATCCCAGACGATGAAACCCATGAAAATGATCAGGATGCTGACCAGGCCAGTCATCATCCACTCTTCGAATACTGCAGGATCCATCGGGCATCTCCGGCGCGCACAGGGCTGAAAGGGCTGGGCGATTATACGCCGAGGGTGGCAGGGCCGCATTGACCTGTGTCGGTGTGCCGCGGTTATGGGGTGCCTGTACCGGCCTCTTCGCGAGCAAGCCCGCTCCCACAGGGGATCTCGGTTGAACACAGATAGTGTGCTTGACGAATCTCAACTGTGGGAGCGGGCTTGCTCGCGAAGGCGATGTCAGTTGCGCAGATGCGTCAGCGGCAGTTCGGTGCTGTTGAGCACCTGATTCAGTACAAAACTCGAACGCACGCTGGTCACGCCTTCAATCCGGGTCAGGTGCCCCAGCAACAGCTTCTGATAGTGATCCATGTCCGGCACCACCACTTTCAACTGATAGTCGGCATCCACGCCGGTCACCAGGCTGCATTCCAGCACTTGCGGCAGGGTGCGGATCGCCGCTTCGAAATTCTCGAAACGCTCCGGTGTGTGCCGGTCCATGCCGATCAGCACGTAGGCGGTCAGGCTCAGGCCGAGCATCTTGCGATCGAGCAGGGCGACCTGGCGCGAGATGTAGCCGTCGTCCTCCAGTTGCTTGACCCGGCGCGAGCAGGGGGAGGGTGACAGACCGATGCGCTCGGCCAGTTCCTGGTTGGAGATGCGGGCGTCGCGCTGCAATTCCGCCAAAATACTCAGGTCGTAACGGTCGAGTTTGCTCATGAATCAGTCCTTGGTTGTAACTATTGCGGCGGATTATCTATCCAGGGTTAAAAATTGCGCAAGCAGTGTTTATTTGAGCAATCTTCGCAATCTTCTGTCGCGCCTGGCGGCCTATTCTTATCACCAGAATCACTGCTCGGTAACACAGTCCACTGCGGCCCGCCCAATCAGGCCCGCCGCGGCCGCCACCCCCACCGGGGATGGGCCGGCCCCCGAGCTGCACACTGTCCAGAAGACGGCGTGAGGTGAGCCGACGTCAAAAGCGTCGAGCCAGGACGAAGTTCTCTAAAGGGAGGCCGACGGGTCTCCCTTTTTCTTGCCTGCGATTTTTTGTGCCTCGATGCACAGCCTTCCTCAATAAATAAGTCTCGTGACTGATAACCTGTCGCAGAACCCGGTGTGCGTATTCCCGGTCTTAGCTACAAGCCCTCTTAATACCCGCAGTGAGGAAGAGCATGAAGTCGCGCATCTGGCGTCTGGCCGGTGTTGGTTTGCTGTGTGTGAGCGTCAGTGCGCAAGCGCTCGCCGACGATCCGGAGAGCCGCAGCCCTAATGGTGGACGCGGCCCTGAGCATCAGGGAAACAACCAGGGCCATGGGGGCGATCATCAGCCCCACGGGCAGAACAATCCGCCGCCGCAAAATCAGCCGCGGCCGCAGAACAACGAAATCATTCGGGGCGACAACAGCCGCCAGTTCGAGCACAACGGCCAGCAGCACAACAATGGCCAGTGGCAGAACCAGAACCGCACGCCCAATCAGCCTGCTCCGGTGCATCAGGCGCCACCGTCGAACAACCTGCCGATCCAGCCACGGCCCGACACTGTGCGCCAGACTCAGGAGCCGCGTCAGGGCTACTACCGCGACGAGCGCCCGCAGAACGGCTACCACAACCAGCAATGGCAAACCGGCAACCGGCCCAATGACAATCGCTGGCCGGGTCGCCCGGACGGACATGGCAACGGTTGGGGTCCAGGCCCGCAATACCGCCCGGGGCATGTGATCGACCGCTTCCCGGATCGCGAATACCGAGTGCCGTATCGCGGTCAGGATTACTTCTATTCCGGCGGCTACTGGTATCGCCCGCAAGGCCCGCGCTACATCGTCGTGCAGCCGCCACGAGGGATTCGCACCCAGTATCTGCCGGACTATGCCCGTGAAGTGTGGATCGGCGGTGCGCTGCTGTTCCTCGCTGCCGGTTCCTACTATGCGTATCAGGAAGCCACTCAGGATTACGTCGTAGTCGAACCGCCGGTGCAGCAACCGCCGCAACCGCAGCCGCAATCCCAGGGCTATGACGTCGAGGCTTATCCGGCCAACGGGCAGTCGCCGGAACAGGTGCAGCAGGACGGTTATCAGTGCTACCAATACGCCGTGCAGCAGAGCGGTTTCGACCCGCGTACCGCGACCTATCAACCGGCATCTGAAGTGGTGCAGGCTTACCGTCAGGCTCAGGGCAACTGCCTGAGCAGTCGCGGTTATCAGGTGTCTTACTGAATCCGGGTTTGCGCCCGCTCGGTCTTGACCACTTCCTGCGGGTCGGCGTGCACCAGCACTTCGGCTCGCGGGTAGGCGGCGTGAATCGCGTCCGCCGCCTGATCGCTGATGCCGTGAGCCACTGACAAGGTCAGCTCCCCTGGCAACTCCAGATGCAACTGCACGAACCAGTGGTTGCCTGAAATCCGCGTGCGCAAATCATGCGCGCCCAATACGCCAGGTACAGCGCAGGCCAGTTCGAGCATGTGCTGACTGACGTCCGTCGGCAGCTCTTCATCCATCAGCACAGAAAAACTTTCCCGGGCGATCTGGATCGCGCTCCACAAGATGTACCCGGCGATCCCCAGACCGAACCATGCGTCCAACTGATGAAAGCCCATGCCGGCGAGGATCAGCGCAATCAGAATGCTGCCGTTGAGCAGCATGTCAGAACGGTAGTGCAGCGAGTCGGCGCGCACGGCGTTGGAGCCGGTCTGCTTGATCACCCGATGTTGCAGCGTCAGCAACGCGGCGGTCAGCAGCAGCGAGAACACGATCACGCCGATGCTCAGCCACGGCGCGCCCAACGGCTCCGGTTGCTTGATGCGTTCATACGCCTGGAACGCAATCAGCACCGCACTGCCGCCGATGAACAGCGCTTGCGCCATGCCCGCCAGCGATTCGGCCTTGCCGTGGCCGTAACGGTGATCGTCATCGGCCGGACGCAGCGCGTAATGCACCGCCAGCAGATTGAGCAGCGAAGTGACGCCATCCAGCGCCGAGTCGGTGAGGCCGGCGAGCATGCTCACCGAGCCGCTCAGCCACCAGGCGATGGCTTTGGCGATGATCAGCGTGCAGGCCACCGCCACCGAAGCGCGGGTTGCCAGCCGCAGCAGGCGGGCGTGTTCGGGGCTGGTGGTCATGTGACTTCCTTATGCGGCGGGTTGCAGGCCGAACATCGCCAGTTGTTGCGTGCTGCCCTTGTGCTGGATCAGGCGTGGATCGTCCAGCGGCAGGTTGCGGCCCAGTTCTGTTTCGAGAATAGCCTGCAACTTGAGGTTATCGACCTGACCGTCCGGGCCGACCGCCTGTTTGAGCTTGGCCGGATCGACCTGAGCGGTGTGGCCCGGTTCGAAATAGATCGCACCGGTGGTGAAGTCCACGGCAAAGGCGATCAGGCCGGGAATCACGTAGAACAGCAGGCCTACGGCGTCGAGCACGGCAATCGCCGGGTCGATCTTGCCATCGATCTGACCGCGACGATCCGGGTAGAAAATCGAACCGCAGGCCGTGAGTTGAGTGAGCAGGGTGGCGACCAGTACACCGCCGATCAGGCGAGAAGGTAAGCGCATGGAAAATCTCCTGAGTCATCTATTAACGAAGCTTCGTCTTGTGAAGTTAAGACCCTGACGAACGCTTGGCAGTTCGCCGTTATACTCGCCGCTCTGTTTGGGAGCCAGCATGATTTCTTTGCCGATCGATGAAGTTTTACCCGCCCTGCGTGAAGCCTTGGCGACACGCCACGAAGCCGTGCTCGAAGCACCGCCCGGCGCCGGTAAAACCACCCGCGTGCCTTTGGCCTTGCTCGATGAAGCGTGGCTGGCCGGGCAGACCATTCTGATGCTCGAACCACGGCGTCTCGCCGCGCGAGCCGCTGCCGAACGGTTGGCCAGCGAACTGGGTGAGAAGGTCGGTGAAACCGTCGGTTATCGCATCCGCCTCGACAGCAAGGTCGGCCCCGATACCCGTATCGAAGTGGTCACCGAGGGGATTCTCACCCGGCGTCTGCAGGATGATCCGGCGCTGGAAGGCGTCGGTCTGCTGATCTTCGACGAATTTCACGAACGCAGTCTTGATGCCGATCTGGCCTTGGCCCTGAGTTTGAACGGTCGTGAACTGTTCCGCGCTGAACAGCCGCTGAAGATTCTGCTGATGTCCGCCACGCTGGAAGGCGAGCGTCTGGCCGGGTTGCTGGATGACGCGCCGATCCTGCGCAGCGAAGGGCGCATGTACCCGGTGACGATGCGCTGGGGCCGGCCGTTCCAGCCCGGCGAATACATCGACCAGCGCGTGACCCAGACCGTCCTCGAAGCGTTGCACGATGAAACCGGCAGCCTGCTGGTGTTCTTGCCGGGGCAGGCGGAAATCCGTCAGGTGCATCAGCAACTGAGCGATGCCATCGGCGAGCGTAAAGACGTATTGCTCTGCCCATTGCACGGCGAACTGGACCTGAATGCCCAACGCGCTGCCATCGACCCGGCGCCGGCCGGCCAACGAAAAGTGGTGCTGGCGACCAACATCGCCGAGACCAGCCTGACCATCAACGGCGTGCGCGTGGTGATCGACGCCGGGCTGGCGCGGGTGCCGCGTTTCGACCCAGGCAGCGGCATGACCCGCCTCGATACTCAGCGTATTTCCAGGGCCAGCGCCACCCAGCGTGCGGGCCGGGCCGGACGTCTGGAGCCGGGCGTTTGTTATCGCCTGTGGTCGCAGGATCAGCACGAGCAGCTCGCCGCTTACGGCAGTGCGGAAATACTGTCGGCGGATCTGGCGAGTCTGGCGCTGCAACTTGGACGCTGGGGCGTGACCCCGGGCGAGCTGGTCTGGCTCGATGTGCCGCCGGCAGCGGCTTATGCCCAGGCGCAGGATTTGTTGCAGCGCTTGGGCGCGGTCGAAGGCGAGGCGCTGACGTCCCACGGTCAGGCCATGGCCGAGTTGCCGGCGCATCCGCGCATCGCCCATCTGTTGCTGCGCGGTCAGGCGCTGGGGCTGGCGAACATGGCGTGTGACGTCGCGGCACTGCTCGGCGAGCGCGATATCCTGCGCGGTGCCGGAGCGGATTTGCACAGCCGGCTGGTGCTGCTCTCCGGCGAAGAACGCGCGGCACGCGGTGCTCAGGGCGGCGTGCAGCGTGCGCGGCAACTGGCGCGGCAATATCGCGGTTACCTGCGCGGCAAGGCCAGCGCGCCGGTCAGCGATCCTGATCACCCGCGCTGGCTCGGTGCGTTGCTGGCGCTGGCTTACCCGGATCGGGTTGCCCAACAGCGGCGTGCCGGTGGCGCCGAATATCGTCTGGCCAATGGGCGCGCAGCACTGTTCGCCGAAGCCGACAGCCTGATGAAGGAGCCGTGGATTGTGATTGCTGATCTCGGCAGTCGTCAGGGCCAGCGTGAAGAACGGATTTACCTGGCGGCGGATTTCGATCCGGCGCTGTTCGATTCTGTACTCGCCGAGCAGGTGCATAACGTCGATCAACTGGACTGGGACGAGCGCGAAGGCGTGCTGCGCGCCGAGCGTCAGCGCAAGGTTGGCGAACTGATCCTCAGCCGCGAGCCGTTGACCGGTCTCGACGAAGCGGCGCGCAGTCAGGCGCTGGTCAATCTGGTGCGGCGCAAGGGGCTGGAGTTGTTGCCGTGGACGCCGGAGCTACGGCAGTGGCAGGCGCGGGTTGCCCTGTTGCGGCAATTGGATCTGGCCACGCAGGATGACAGTCAGTGGCCGGATGTCAGCGATGTAACGTTGCTGAAAACCCTCGAGCATTGGTTAATGCCTTACCTGGGCAAGGTCTCGCGGCTCAGCCATTTCGCCAATCTGGACCTGTCGAGCATCGTCCGCAATCTGCTGCCGTGGCCGTTGCCGCAGAGGCTTGATGAGCTGGCGCCGCATCACATCAGCGTGCCGTCGGGGTCATCGATTCGTCTGGATTACAGCGAGTCTCCGCCGATTCTCGCGGTGCGTCTGCAGGAGTTGTTCGGCCTCGCCGAGACGCCGCGAATTGCCGGCGGCCGGCAAGTGGTCAAGCTGCACCTGTTGTCCCCGGCACGGCGGCCGGTGCAGGTGACGCAGGATCTGGCCAACTTCTGGCGCAGCACCTATGCCGAGGTGAAGAAGGATCTCAAGGGGCGCTATCCGAAGCATTATTGGCCGGATGATCCGTTGGTGGCCGAGGCGACCGCGCGGGCCAAGCCGCGCGGCACCTGAAGAGCAAAACATCGCAGCCTGCCAACCAATCACGGTACGACATCAATCTATTGTGGGAGCGGGCTTGCTCGCGAAGGCGGTGCGCCAGGCACGGATCCATCAACTGACACGGCGCTTTCACGAGAAAGCCCGCTCCCACAGTGGGATATCGTGTTAACTGGCTACGGGGCGGCGGGCAGCAGGAACCGCGCAATCACCGGCAAGTGATCGGAAATGCGCAACGTATCGTCCTGACGCACCCTCGCCTCGACCCGTTTGATCTTCGGGCTGTAGAACAGATAGTCGACCGTGCGATCCGGGCCATTCAGGCCGGGGTCGTTGGGGTAGTGGGTCAGCCAGTGGGCGCGGTCGATGCCGCTGGCTTCGTTGTTGGTCGGGATCATCGGGTACTTGTCCCACAACAGATGCAGGGCGCTGTCGATCGCGTAGGGCGTGCGCTGCTCGGCGGGCAGACGCTGATACTGGCCCAGCGGCAACAGATTGAAGTCGCCGCCGATCAGCCATGGCAGGCCCTGGCTTTCGTACTTGTCGAGCACTTTGGCCACCGCCGTCACTTGCGCCTGCAAAGTCTCGTCCGGTTGGCGGGCGCGATCCAGATGGGTGTTGAATACCGTCAGTTGTCCGCCGTCGCTCAGCGGCAGCTTGGTGGCGAGCAGGGCGTCTTTGGGTTGGAACTGGCGGGAGATGAAATTCGCCGGGGGCACCGGCAATTGCAGGCGTTCGGCGTGTTCGATGCGGTAACGGCTCAGGGTCACCAGTTGCCGGCCAACGCTGCCGAAGATGTGCGGGTCGGGGACGAACTCGGCTTTCCAGTCGAAGGCATGGGCGCTGCACGGGTAGAGATCGGTGACCCGTTCCTGCAGCAGCTTGAGCTGATTCTGGTAATCGCTGGCCTTGGCGCCGTCATCCAGCTCCTGCAGCAGCACCACGTCGGGCTGCTCGTCGCGAATCACCCGCGCCACTTCGTCGAGACTGAAGGCCATGTCCTCCGGGGATGGTGCTTCATCGGCGCCTTGGGCGAGATCGTTCCAGAACACGTAGCGCTTGCCAGCCAGATACTGCACGTTCCAGGTCATGACTTTCAGCGCTTGCCCGGGCACCAGGGTCGGCGGCGTACCGGTGCAGGTAACGGGCAGGGTCTCCCGTGCGCCGGGGCGCCAGGTCAGGCTGTAGAGCAGCCCGCCGATCAGGGCGACGGCGAGCACAATCAGCAACAGGGTGTAGCGCAGCAGACGGGGCATGGCTCGGCTTATCGCGTTACAAAAGTGGCTCCGAGCATACCTGACCGCAGAGCCTTGGCCCAAGGGTCGCGAAGTCAGACCGCTCCGGTACGTTTGTCAGGCAATTCGCTGATCAACATGAACAGGCGGAACAGCACCACACTGGTGAACAGTTGCAGGAAACTGTGCGCACTGTCGATCAGTACCGCGATCAGCGGATTCTGCGGGTCGGGGTATGCCGCCAGCGTTGCACCCTTGAGCAGCCACAACGGCCCCATCACACACAGAATGCACAGCAGGATCCGCCAGAAATGCCCACGGGTCAGGCGCAGACTTTCCTTCATCGCCTGCAACGGCCCCATACCGCGCAACACCAGCAGGTATTCAGCGAATGCGAGCATGACCATCAGCATCAGCCCCGGCAGGAAATACAGCGACAACCCCAGCAGAATCAGCAAGGTATTGAGCGCGGTGAGCAAGGCGAAACGCGGCCACAGGCGCGCGGACATCGCCAGCAGATCGAGATTGCGCGGAGCTTCGCCACGGGTGCGTGCGTCGAGGAACAGGATCAGCGCGGCGGTGTACAGCGGATACACCAGCAGACCGACGACCACGCTGGCGGCGGAGAAACTGTCCGGGTCGGTGACGTGATCCACCACTTGTTGCAGCGCCGCCTCGAAGATCACCAGCGGCAGGCACAGCTGCACGATGCTGACCAGGTGGCGTTTGAAAAAATACAGAGAGTCGCGCAGTACATCGAAGGCATTCATCAGTCGGTATCGCAGGTCGAAAACAGTGGCTCACTTTAACCGATGATGGGCGGGCGGACACAAACGTAAACATTCGGTAAAGGTCGTTGAAACATCCTGTCACTGCCTCCATTACAGAGGTGCGCCATGTCCACCGTGGACACGGGCAACGTTATCCCCGGCAATCTACGAGGTCGCCATGAACAGCGAAGAGCAAACCCTGATCGATGGACTGTTTTCCCGGCTGCAACAGGCCGAAACGGAGGCAGCCCCGCGCGACGCCCAGGCCGAGGCGCGGATCAAGGAACACCTGACCCGCCAGCCGGCGGCAGGTTATTTCATGACCCAGGCGATTCTGGTGCAAGAGGCGGCCATCAAGAGCCTCGACGAACAGAACAAGCAGCTGACCCGGCAAGTCCAGCAATTGCAGGCTGAACTGCAAGCGGCCAAGTCGCAGAGCGCGGCCCCGGCGCCAAGCGGCGGCGGTGGTTTCCTGTCGAGCATCTTCGGCGGCGGCAGCTCGCGTCCAGCGCCGACCCAGAGCGCTCCGGCTTCTACCGGCGGCTGGCGTGAGCCGGCACCGCAGCAGAACTACGCTGCGCCAGCGCCACAACAGAACTATGCCGCGCCACCGCCCAACTACGCGCAGCAAGCAGCTCCGGCTGCGGGCAGCAGCTTCCTCGGCGGCGCTCTGAAAACTGCAGCTGGCGTGGCCGGTGGCGTGATGCTGGCGCAGGGCATCAGCAGCCTGTTCCATCACAACCAGCAGCCCGAAGAAATCGTTGAAGTGATTAAGGAAGAGCCGGCGCAGGTGGCTGACCAGAGCGGCAACGACTGGGGCAATGACCAGCGTGTGGCCGATAACGGTTTCTCTGGCAATGACCAGGGCGGATTCACTGATACTGATTACAGCGATGACAACTCGTCGTTCTTCGATGACGACGATTCGTTCGTCTGACTAACGGTCAGGCACCAGGCAACACCGTTTCTGTGGCGAGGGAGCTTGCTCCCGCTGGACTGCGCAGCAGGCCCTTCTTTTAAAAGACAGGGTCGCTGCGCAACCCAGCGGGACGGTGCGACGATTCGACAAGCTCCCTCGCCACACTGCTTTTTACTGGCATACTGAGCGCCTTTTTCGGGCCCGGCGCCTGATCCCGCTTCGTGCGCTATGCGCTCACAGGAATCCCGGTGAAAAAAATCGCAGTGTTCGCCGATGTGCAGAACCTCTACTACACCGTGCGTCAGGCCTATGGTTGCCATTTCAACTATGCCGCGCTGTGGGCGGACGTGAGCAAGCACGGGCAGATCGTCGAGGCCTACGCTTACGCCATCGATCGCGGCGACAGCAAGCAGCAGCAGTTCCAGCAGATCCTGCGCAACCTCGGTTTCACCGTGAAGCTCAAACCCTACATCCAGCGCAGCGACGGCTCGGCCAAGGGCGACTGGGACGTGGGCATCACCCTCGACATCATGGACGCCGCCGACCACGTCGACGAAATCGTCCTGGCCTCCGGTGACGGCGACTTCGACATGCTGCTCGAACGCATCATCAGCAAGCACGGCGTACAGGCAGTGGCCTATGGCGTGCCGGGTCTGACCGCCAACTCGCTGATCCGCGCCGCCAGCCGTTATGTGCCGATTGAAGGCGCACTGCTGTTGAAAAACTGAGCGTTGCTCAAGAATTGATTTGAACGGAGTTGAACCCGGTTTGGAACGCATTGCAGTCATCGACTTTGAAACCACCGGCCTGTCGCCGAACAGCAGCTGCCGCGCCACGGAAATCGCCGTGGTCATGCTGGAAAACGGCCGTATCGTCGAGCGTTACCAGAGCCTGATGAACGCCGGCGTGCGCGTTCCTGCGTTCATCGAACAACTGACCGGCATCAGCAACGCCATGCTGCGCAGCGCGCCGCCGGCCGAGCGGGTGATGGAAGAGGTCAACGAATTCGTCGGCTGCACCCCGCTGGTGGCGCACAACGCCTCGTTCGACCAGAAGTTCTGGGACTTCGAGCTTGGGCGGATCAAACGCACTCGATTGCAGAACTTCGCCTGTTCGTTGCTGCTTGCCCGACGCCTGATGCCGGCGGCGCCGAACCACAAGCTCGGCACCCTCACCACGTTCGCCCGCCTGCCACACACCGGCCAGGCGCACAGGGCGATGGCGGATGCCGAGATGGCGGCCAACCTGATGGCGCATCTGGCGGAAGAATTGCGGCACAAGCATGGGGTGCGTGAGCTGAACCATGACCTGCTGTGCAAACTGCAGAAAGTCCCGGCGGCCAAAGTCAGCGAACACCTGCAGCGCTATCGCTGATCTCGAAGTCACCCAAAATCCCCTGTGGGAGCGGGCTTGCTCGCGAAAGCGGTGTGTCATTCGGCAAAAGGTTGTCTGACACTCCCTCTTCGCGAGCAAGCCCGCTCCCACATTTGGATCTTCTGAGTTCCTGATTACTTACCGTTGCCTTCTATATGGCTCAACGGCACCCGCTTCTCGATCGCGCTCGACAGCACAATCGAGGTCTTGCTGAAGCCGAACTTCGCCACGCGATTGATCAATTCTTCCAGCTCCGTCATCGACGCCACTGCACCCTTCATCATCACGCACGGATCGCCCGTCACCCGAAAGCACTCGGTCAGCTGCGGGATTTTCACCAGTTCGTCGTAGACCTTCTGGCTGCCGTTCTGGTGCAGGCGCAATTCGATCATGCACTGGATCGGCAAACCGATTTTCGACAGGTCGATGTTCGCCTGATACCCGGTGATCACTCCGGCGGCTTCAAGCTTGGCCACGCGCTCGGCCACTGCCGGGGCGGACAGGTTCACCTTGCGCGCCAGATCGGCATAGGACGCGCGACCGTTTTCCAACAGGGCGCTGAGCAGCATGCGGTCGTATTTGTCCAAGGCCGGACTCCTGAAATTGCCAGACTTTCGAAATCGCGGTTTATTCCGTCGATCTCCGTTGTTTCAAAAGTGTACCGGCGCCATAAACAGGTTTTGTAGCTTATTTTTGCTCGCGGGCCTTTCTAGAATAATTCACACCCTGCCTCTGACTGTCGAGCTGCCCATGCCTGCCTTGCGCCGTTTTTCTCTGCCGCTGATCGCCGCGTTTTTTGCGCTGTACGTGATTTGGGGATCAACCTATCTGGTGATCCGCCTCGGCGTCGAATACTGGCCGCCGCTGATGCTCGGCGGGGTGCGCTTCGTGATTGCCGGCAGCCTGATGTACGCCTTCCTGCGCTGGCGCGGGGCGCCTGCACCGACCTGGGCGCAGTGGAAAGCGGCGGGGATCATCGGGATTCTGCTGCTCAGCTTCGGTAACGGCGCGGTCAGTGTCGCCGAGCACACTGGCGTGGCGTCAGGCGTGGCAGCACTGGCGGTGGCGACGGTGCCGTTGTTCACGTTGCTCTTCGGGTATTTCTGGGGCGCGCGTAATACCCGCCTCGAATGGGCCGGGGTGGCGTTGGGGATCGTCGGCATTGCCATGCTCAACATGGGTTCCAACCTGCAATCGAGTCCGCTGGGCGCGGCGTTGCTGATTTTTGCAGCGGCGACCTGGGCGTTCGGCTCGGTGTGGAGCAAACACCTGCCGCTGCCGCAAGGGGCGATGGCCAGTGCCGTGGAGATGCTGGTGGGTGGCGTGGTGCTGTTGATCGGCAGCGCAGTGAGCGGCGAACATCTGCAAGCCTTGCCGCCGATGGAAGGCTGGCTGGCCTTGGGTTATCTGATCTTCTTCGGGTCGATCATCGCCTTCAATTCCTACATGTACCTGCTCAAACACGTGCGTCCGGCGGCGGCCACCAGTTATGCCTACGTCAACCCGGCGGTGGCGGTGTTGCTGGGGATCGTGTTTGTCGGCGAGACCATCGGCATGGAAGAAGCGCTGGCGATGCTGGTGATCATCAGTGCCGTGGTGCTGATCGGTCTGCCGCAGTGGCGGCGGCCGGCGCAGCCGCTCGTCGTGGAGACGCCGAAGACCGCCGTTCCAGCAGAACAGCGTGTGAATTAGGGTAAACTGCGCGCCATTGCACACTCGTGTCGCACAATTGCGCTGAATTTTCCTACGGTACTCCCATGACTTTCGCCTCTCTTGGCCTGATCGAACCCTTGCTGCGCTCCCTCGAGAAGCTCGGCTACCAGACTCCAACGCCGGTCCAGGCGCAAGCCATTCCGGCCGTGCTGGCCGGTCGCGACCTGATGGCCGCGGCCCAGACCGGCACCGGCAAGACCGCCGGTTTCGCCTTGCCGCTGCTGCAGTTGCTGGCCATGGAAGGGCCGAAAGTGGCCGCCAATTCGGCGCGTGCACTGATTCTGGTGCCGACCCGCGAGCTGGCGGAGCAGGTTCATGAGTCGGTGCGCCAATACGCTGAAAACCTGCCATTGCGTACGTATGCGGTGTACGGCGGCGTCAGCATCAACCCGCAGATGATGAAGCTGCGCGGCGGCGTTGATGTGCTGGTCGCCACGCCGGGTCGCCTGATCGACCTGTTCCGCCAGAACGCGTTGAAACTCGATCAGTTGCAAACTCTGGTACTCGACGAAGCCGACCGCATGCTCGACCTGGGCTTCTCCGAAGAACTGGCGAACATTTACCGCATGTTGCCGAAGAAGCGCCAGACGCTACTGTTCTCCGCGACCTTCTCCGATGACATCCGCCTGCTGGCCGGGCAGATGCTCAACGATCCGCTGAGTATCGAAGTCAGCCCG
This sequence comes from Pseudomonas sp. AM14(2022), assembly GCF_036346455.1. Taxonomy (NCBI): domain Bacteria; kingdom Pseudomonadati; phylum Pseudomonadota; class Gammaproteobacteria; order Pseudomonadales; family Pseudomonadaceae; genus Pseudomonas; species Pseudomonas sp. AM14(2022). Next base: position 149,781 of record NZ_JAOTNY010000008.1, on the reverse strand, counting down.
CGCAACGTGGCGGCCAACACCGTCAAGCAGTGGGTAGTGACGGTGGACAAGAAGCGCAAGCCGGAACTGTTCGTGCACCTGATGCGCAAGAACAAGTGGAAGCAGGTGCTGGTGTTCGCCAAGACCCGCAATGGCGTCGATGCGCTGGTGGAAAAACTCCAGGGCCTGGGCATCAACGCCGACGGCATCCATGGCGACAAACCGCAGGCGACCCGTCAGCGTGCGCTGGATCGTTTCAAACTCAGTGAAGTGCAGATTCTGGTGGCGACCGACGTCGCTGCCCGTGGTCTGGATATCGAAGATTTGCCGCTGGTGGTCAACTTCGACCTGCCGATCGTCGCCGAGGATTACATCCACCGCATCGGTCGTACTGGCCGTGCGGGCGCGACGGGCGAGGCGATCTCGCTGGTGTGCGCGGATGAAGTAAACATGCTCTCGGCAATCGAGATGCTCACCCGCCAGACCCTGAAGCGCCAGAACGAGCCGGACTTCGAACCCGAGCACCGCGTGCCGGATACCGATGCCAGCGGTCAGGTGATCAAGAAGCCGAAGAAACCGAAAAAGCCGAAGACGTCCGGCGGCGGTGGCGGCAAACGCAATCTGGGCAAGTGGGTCGACAGTGGCGACACCCAGGCACCGGAGCCGTCGATCAAGCCTGTGCGTAAAGTGCCGGTGTTCAATACCGGGCCGCGTAAGCGCAAGCCTTGATCTGATGAGGCGTCTGTAAGGACGCCTTCGCGAGCAGGCTCGCTCCCACAAGGGATCTCCTTGTTACTGGAGATCAGTGTGGGAGCGAGCCTGCTCGCGAAGGACGCACCTCGGTCTTCAGCCCTTACTCTGCAACCACTCCAACATTCCCAATCCCACCGCCCGGCCACTGGCAAAGCACCCGGTCAGCAGATAGCCGCCTGTCGGCGCTTCCCAATCCAGCATCTCGCCCGCACAGAACACCCCCGGCAACGCCTTGAGCATCAAACGCTGATCCAGCGCTTCGAACGTCACGCCACCGGCACTGCTGATCGCTTCGTCAAGCGGACGGGTTTTCACCAAGGTCAGCGGCAACGCCTTGATCGCCCGCGCCAACAACGCCGGATCAGCGAAGGTTGCCGCGTCAGTCAATTCACGCAACAACGCCGCTTTCACCCCATCAATTCCGACCTGACTGTGCAGATGCTTGGCCATCGAGCGTGAACCGCGTGGCTTGCTCAACGCTGCCTGCAATTTATCCACAGGTCGGCCGGGCAACAGATCGATGTGCACCGTGGCTGAACCCTGCGTATTGATCGCCTCACGAATTGGTGCCGACAGCGCATAGATCAGGCTGCCTTCAACCCCGGTCGCGGTGATCACGCATTCGCCCAAGCGCGGGATATCGTCGTTCAAACCGATGGCGACATTTTTCAGCGGTGCACCGGCGAATTTGCTGACAAGCAATTCGCTCCAGGCCTGCACCTCGAATCCGCAATTGCTCGGCTGCAACGGCGCCAGTCCTACGCCTTTTTGCTCCAGGGGCAGCATCCACGCGCCATCCGAACCCAGGCGCGACCAACTGCCGCCGCCGAGGGCGAGCAGGGTGGCATCGGGTTTGACGGTGATTTCGCCGTCGGGGCTGCTGATGCGCAGTGCGCCGTGTTCATCCCAGCCGAGCCAGCGATGGCGGGTGTGGATAACCACGCCGCTGTCGCGCAGGCGTTTGAGCCAGGCGCGCAGCAGCGGCGCGGCTTTCATGTCGGTGGGGAACACCCGGCCGGAGCTGCCGATAAAGGTTTCGATGCCCAGTTCATGAATCCAGCGGCACAACGCGTCGGCGTCGAAACCGCGCAGTAACGGCGCGATCTGCGGCGCGCGTTCGGCGTAGCGCGCGAGGAATGCCGGGTAAGGCTCGGAGTGAGTAATGTTCATGCCGCCGACCCCGGCCAGCAGGAACTTGCGCCCCACCGAGGGCATGCCGTCGTACAGATCGACGCGCACGCCGGCCTGGCTCAGCACTTCGGCGGCCATCAGGCCGGCGGGGCCACCGCCGATGATGGCGACGTGAGCGGGGTGGGGGGCGGAGTTCTGGGTCATGGCGTGCGCTGCGGTATGGCGGGATAAGGCGCGCATTCTAACAGCGCAGACCAATGTGGGAGATCCCTGTGGGAGCGAGCCTGCTCGCGAAAGCGGTGGGTCAGTCACCTTCTAAGTCGAATGTGCCGAAGTCTTCGCGAGCAGGCTCGCTCCTACAGGGAGATCATGTGGATTAGATGACTGGTCAAAAAATAACCATCGCGCTGTACGCCATGTTCGATATGGCCTGTAGTCCCTTTCGCTCAGGTTATCCACAGGCCGTTCCACAGCGATTGTGGGTAACGCAGCACAGCTTAGTGACATCCGTGTGACGTCCAGACCCGTTGCGCGCTGTGATGCAGGATGCCGTGGCGGCGGGCGAGGGCGTGGCGATCCTTGCTGTAGCCGCCGCCGATCACGCCGACTACCGGGATGTCGCGGCCCAGGCAATGGCGCATCACGCTTTCATCGCGGGCGGCGACGCCTTCGTCTGTCAGTTGCAGATAACCGAGGGCGTCGTCCTTGTGCACATCGACCCCTGCGTCGTACAGCACCAGGTCCGGTTGATACAGCGGCAGCAGGTAGTTGAGCGTGTCATCCACCACTTTCAGATAATCGGCATCGCCCATGCCGTTGGGCAGCGGAATGTCCCAGTCGCTTTCGGCCTTGCGTGCAGGAAAATTCTTCTCGCAGTGCAGGGAAACGGTAATGGCCTCTGGGGTGTCATGCAGGATCCGCGCGGTGCCGTCGCCCTGATGCACGTCGCAATCGAAGATCAGCACCCGGTTCACCCGACCGCTTTGCAGCAGGTAATGGCTGATGATTGCCAGGTCGTTGAAGATGCAGAACCCGGCCGGGTAGTCATAGTGAGCGTGATGGGTGCCGCCGGCGAGGTGACAGGCCAGACCGTGCTCGAGGGCTTTTTCCGCAGCGAGTATCGAGCCGCCGACCGCCCGCACCGTGCGCCGCGCCAAGGCTTCGTTCCACGGCAGGCCAAGGCGCCGCTGGTCTTCGCGAGACAACTCGCCGCTCATGTAGCGTTCGATATAGCGACGGTCATGCGCCAGGGCGAGGATGTCGTTGGGGCAGATCTCGGGACGCAGCAGGTCGGCGTCGCGGGTCAGGCCGCTGTCGACCAGGTGGTCGCGCAGCAAGCGGAATTTATCCATTGGAAAGCGGTGATCCGCCGGAAACTCGGGGCTGTAGTCTTCGTGGTAGATCAGCGGCAGGGGCATGGCAACTTCATGTAGGAACGATGGAAAGAGTGAACGATCCTACCAGCGATGTAGACTGGCGGCATGGAAATGGAGGGGCATGATGGAGCCGATTCAGCAACTCGAAAGCGCACGCCTGCTGATGCGTCAGTGGCGCGACGAGGATTTGCCGGCATTTGCGGCGATGTGTGCCGATCCTCAGGTGATGCGTTACTTTCCGGCCCCGCTCAGCCGTCTCGAAAGTGCGTCGATGATCGGCCGGGTGCGCGGGCATTTTGCCGAGCACGGTTTCGGTCTGTGGGCGCTGGAGCGCAAGGACAGCGGTGAGTTCATCGGTTTCACTGGCCTGGGTGTGGTCGGTTTCGATGCGCCGTTCACCCCGGCGGTGGAAATCGGCTGGCGTCTGGCCCGCGAGCATTGGGGGCTGGGCTATGCCAGTGAGGCGGCGTGGACGGCATTGCGCGCAGGTTTTGATCGGCTGGGGCTGAAGGAAATCGTGTCTTTCACCGCCCAGAGCAATCTGCCGTCGGAGAAAGTCATGCAGGCGATTGGCATGCAGCACGATCCGGCCGATGATTTCGATCACCCCAAACTTGCCGTCGATCACCCGTTGCGGCGGCATCTGTTGTACCGAATTACCAGGGAGCAATGGCTGCAAACCCTGCATGGCTAAGCCGACACGGACGTTTACAATGGCGCGACAGTGGCTCGCGCCAGAACCTGAATGGGCCGCCGCAGCCAAGACTGCGCGGCATAGCGTTGTGTGAGGAGAGTCTGAATGAGCCAAGTGTTGGAAGATCTGGTCGACCTGCTGACCCTGGAGCCGATCGAGGAAAACCTGTTCCGTGGTCGCAGCCAGGACTTGGGTTTCCGTCAGTTGTTCGGTGGCCAGGTGCTCGGTCAGTCGCTGTCGGCGGCCAGTCAGACGGTTGAAGAGGCGCGTCATGTGCATTCGATGCACGGCTATTTTTTGCGCCCGGGCGACGCCAAGTTGCCGGTGGTGTATTCGGTGGATCGCGTGCGTGACGGCGGCAGCTTCAGCACCCGACGGGTCACTGCGATCCAGAAGGGCCACCCGATCTTCACCTGCAGCGCGTCGTTCCAGTACGACGAGGCTGGCTTCGAGCATCAGAGCCAGATGCCGGTGGTGGTCGGCCCGGAAAACCTGCCGTCGGAGCTGGAACTGACCCAGCAACGCGCGCACCTGATCCCCGAGCACATGCGCGAAAAACTGCTGTGCCCGAAACCGATCGAAGTGCGCCCGGTCACCGAAAAGGATCCGTACAACCCGCAGCCGGCCGATCCGGTGAAGTATGTGTGGTTCCGTGCCGACGGTGCGCTGGCGGATATTCCGGCGCTGCACAAGTACCTGCTGGCCTACGCCTCGGACTTCGGTCTGCTGACCACCTCGATGCTGCCGCACGGCAAGTCGGTCTGGCAGAAAGACATGCAGGTCGCCAGCCTCGATCACGCGCTGTGGTTCCACAACGATCTGCGCGCCGATGACTGGTTGCTCTACGCGATGGACAGCCCGTGGGCCGGCAATTCCCGGGGATTCTCCCGTGGCAGCGTGTACAACCGCGCCGGGCAACTGGTGGCATCGGTGACCCAGGAAGGCCTGATTCGTCACCGCAAGGACTGGGCATGAGCCTGAGCGATGTGAAGCACTGGGTGTTCGACATGGACGGCACCCTGACCATCGCCGTGCATGACTTTGCGGCGATCCGCGTGGCGCTGGCGATTCCGCCCGAGGACGACATTCTCACCCACCTTGCAGCGCTGCCGGCCGAGGAGGCCGCAGCGAAACACGCGTGGTTGCTGGAGCATGAGCGCGATCTGGCGCTGGGCTCGAAACCGGCGGCCGGTGCGGTGGAGCTGGTGCGCGACCTGCACGGGCGCGGCTATCGGCTAGGCATCCTGACGCGCAACGCACGGGAGCTGGCGCATGTGACGCTCGACGCCATCGGCCTGGCCGACTGCTTCGCCGTGGAAGATGTGCTGGGCCGCGATGAAGCGCCACCGAAGCCGCATCCCGGCGGGTTGCTGAAACTGGCCGAGGCCTGGAAGGTGCCGGCCCGCGAGATGGTGATGGTCGGGGATTACCGCTTTGATCTGGATTGCGGTCGGGCGGCCGGGGCACGGACGGTGCTGGTGAATCTGCCGGACAACCCGTGGCCGGAGCTGACGGACTGGCATGCGCAGGATTGTGTCGAGTTGCGGCGGATGCTTTTGGCCTGAGATCTTCGGTGCCTGTCAGATTGCCTTCGCGAGCAAGCCCGCTCCCACAGGGGAATGCATTCCAAATGTGGGAGCGGGCTTGCTCGCGAAGAGGCCAGAACGGCCACCGCAAGAATTACTGATCAAACAGCGCTTTCAGCCCCTCCGGCGACGTCAACATCCCATCGCCGTTATGCCCGACCCCGGGCACTTCAACCAGCCGCTGATTGACCCCTTCCGGATGCCGGCGCAGCAGGTAGCCGAAAAACAGCTTGCCGCGTTCCAGCCGATACGCGCCTTGTGCCTCGGCGGCGCAACTCTTGTCCAGCGCCGGATGTTGCGGGTCTATGTCCTGCTGCCCCAGCAGGTAAATCACTTCGCGTTTGATGTAGCTGCTCTCAAGCTGCAACGGTGTTTGCCCACCGGCGTACACCGGCATGTCGGTCAACCCGTACTTCCAGCGATTGAAACCCGGGCACTGTGCGTGATCGAACGCTACCGGCCGCTGTTCGTTGAAATACGCGTACGACGACGGATTGGCCACCACATAGCGCAGGCGAATGCCATTGGCCTTCAGCGCCGGTTGCTCTTTGGCCAGCAGGGCATAGCGCTGCACCACTTGTCCGCCACCGGAATGGCCGAAAATCACGATCTGCTTCACGTCCGGAAACTGCTTGCGGTCGCTGACCCGGGCGACGATGGCATCGAGTGCGGCGTAGGAACTCAGCGGCTTCGGCCCTGTGGATAACCCGCCGCCCATCCACTCGTTGCCTTTCCAGCGCAGCAATGTGTTGGGCAGGGAGTACAGGGCGACGTCGCTTTCGTTGAGAAACTGCGGCGCGATCACCAGCGTGTGCGCCGTTTGCCCGGCCAGTTCGGTGGCGCGTTCGGCACTCTTGCGGTAGGTCTCGGCATTGCGCAGCCGTCCGTGAATGACGATCAACACCCGCTCGATTTTTTCCGGTGCCGGGCTGATGCCGACGGCCATTTCGCCGGCCTCGAATTGCAGGCGCCCGGGACTGATGGCATCGACGCCTGCCGCGTGCGCGTTGCCGCCGATGATCAGTAAAGCCAGAAGCCATTTGCGCATTTACAGGTTTTTCGCCGCGAAGGTATCGCACTGGCCGACCTGGCCCTGAGCGAAACCGGTTTTGAACCAGCGCACCCTTTGCGCCGACGTGCCATGGGTAAACGAGTCCGGCACCACACGACCCTGACCCTGTTGTTGCAGGCGATCATCACCGATGGCGTTGGCCGCATTCAAGGCCTCTTCGACGTCACCCGGTTCCAGCCAGTTCAGGCGCTTCTGCGCATGGTAGGCCCAGACGCCGGCCAGACAGTCGGCCTGCAACTCCTGACGTACCAGCAAACCGCCGTCGCCCTGCATCTGCCGACCCTGCTGACGGGCCGCCTGAATTTTTGCCGAGACGCCGAGCAGCGTCTGCACATGGTGGCCGACTTCGTGCGCGATCACGTAAGCCTGGGCGAAGTCGCCGGCGGCCTTGAAGCGCTGGGCCATTTCCTGGAAGAAGGCCATGTCCAGATAGACTTTCTGATCCGCCGGGCAGTAGAACGGGCCGGTCGCCGAAGTCGCCAGCCCGCAAGCGGAATTCACCCGGTTGCTGAACAGCACCAGGGTCGGATCCTTATATTGGCGCCCGGCCTGCTGGAAGATGGCGCCCCAGGTGTCTTCGGTATCACCAAGGATCGAACGCACGAATTCGGCTTGCTGGTCGTTGGCCGGTGGCGCCTGGCGGGTTTGCGTCGAGGCCGGTGCCGATTGCTCGGTCATTTGCCCAGTGAGCTGGCCGAGGATCTGCAACGGATCCTGTCCGGTGATCCAGCCGATGCCGACGATCAGCAGGATCGCCCCCAGGCTCAGGCCTTTGCCGCCACCGAACCGCATGCCACCACCGCCGCCGCTATCATCGCCACGGGCATCGACGACGTTGTCACTGCGTCGGCCTTTTTTCCATAGCATGTGGGAATCCTCTTTTCTGTTCGTGGTGATGAGTGTTGCTGGTGTGGGAGTGTGGCGCCAGTCCGGTCGTCCGTCTATTGGCGTACACGCAAACAGGCCCGGCCTCGGGTGACGAGGGCGGGCCTGTTATTGACGAGCGTGTGGGCGACTAATTCAATCCGTTGGCGGATTTCTCTCGGCGCGCTGTGCGTCAGCGATCGAAGGCGTCCCACACCGGGGCGAAATCCGGGCTGACTTGACGCTGATTCTTCGGCAGGGCGGCGATCAGCGCGCGGTCTTCAGCGTCCAGTTCAAACTGCAGCGAAGCCAGGTTCGCCAGTTGATTGGCCCGGCTGCTGGCTTTGGGAATCGCTGCCACGTTGTTCTGATCCAGCAGCCATTTCAACGCCACCTGAGTCGGCAGCACGCCGTGTTTTTCGGCAATCTGCTGAATCTGTGGAATCTCCGAGACCTTGTTGCGCGCCAGCGGTGTGTACGCGGTCAGCGCCAGGTCGTGTTGGCAGGCATAGTCGAGCAGGGCGTTCTGACCGAGCAGGACGTGGTACTCGACCTGGATCGCTGACAGAGGGATGCCGTGTTCCTCGACGACTGTGCGCAGCAGCGGCAGCGGAAAATTCGCCACGCCGATGTTGCGAGCCAGACCTTGCTCCTTGAAGGATGCGAGGGTTTCAAGCGTGCGCGGCAAGTCCCAGTCAGTGCTCGGCCAGTGGATCATGAACAGGTCGACGTACCCGCTGCGCAAAGCCTTGAGGCTTCGTTCCATCGAGTGGCGCATGGCGTCCGGTTGCAACTGGTCCCACCAGACCTTGGTGGTGACATGAATCTGCTCGCGGGGTGTCGGTGTATTCGCCAATGCTTGTCCGACCGCGTCTTCGTTGTTGTAGGCCGCTGCCGTGTCGATGTGCCGGTAGCCGAGTTCCAGGGCCTGCTCGACGGCACGGGTGCATTCGTCGCCGAGCATCGGCCAGGTGCCGAGGCCGAGTTTCGGCATGTTCAAACCCTGGGCGTTAACGATGTGCTGCATGGTCGATCTCCTGTTCGAAAGCAGTGATGCCGGCGATATGCCGGGCGGCGATGTAGCCGAACGTCAGCGCCGGGCCGAGGTTGATCCCGCCTGCCGGATAGTGCCCGCCCATGATGCTGGCCATGTCGCCACCGGCGGCGTAGAGCCCGGCGATGGGCTGGGCATGGGAATCGAGCACTTGCGCCTGCGGGTTGACCTTGAGCCCGGCAAAGGTGCCGAAGCAGCCCGGTTGCACTTTCACGGCATAAAAAGGGCCGGCCTCTATTGGGGCAACGCAAGGGTTGGGAAGGTTCGCCGGATCGCCCTGTTTGCGGTTATAGGGCGTTGCGCCGCGACCGAACGACGGGTCCTCGCCGTGGCGTGCATGGCGGTTGTAGTTCTCCACCGTCTGGCGCAACCCGCTGGGGTCGATGCCGCAGGCGCTGGCCAATTCTTCAAGTGTGTTGCCGGTTTTCAGATAGCCGCTGCGGATAAATCCTGACACCGGAACGGGAAATGGCCGCGACATGCCCAAGCCATAACGCCGTTGAAAGGCACGGCTGCAGATCAGCCACGAGGCGACTTCTTCGCCTTCAGGCGTGGCGGCAACCATGGCGCTGACGTAGTCGTAGTAACCGTTGGCCTCGTTGACGAAGCGCTGGCCGTTGCGCAGTACGCCGATGATTCCCGGTTTACCGCGTTCGATGATGTGTGGGAAATGGCCGATGCTGCCGTCAGCATGCGGCACTTGCGAGACCGGCGCCCAGGCCACGGGCGACGCCAGCTCGGTATTGACCGTGGCACCGACGCTTTCGCCCAGACGCAGGCCATCGCCATTCACCGCCAGCGGCGGCAGTGCCCAGTGTTCATGACCCGTGGGCGTGCGCGGAAACAAGGCCTTGCGCCGTTCGACGTCGTTGGCGAATCCGCCAGCGGCCAGCACCACGGCTTTACGTGCATGAATGCGGATCGGGCCTTTGGCGCTGCTGACCACTGCGCCGCAAACCCCTGCTTCATCACGCAGCAGCTCGGTCACGGGTGCCGACTCCCATAACAAAACGCCAAGGTCCTCGGCGGACTTCGCCAGCCTTGCGACCAATGCCACCCCGTTGACCAATTGCATGGCCCGGCCGTGTACCGCCAGATCGAGCAAGTGTCGGGTAAAACGACGGGTTACATGCCACGCGGCTTTCAGCGAACGGGTGAGATTGAGGAACGCCGAAAGGTCGGCGCCGGCCATGATCGGCATGCCCATGAAGGACGTTTCGCGCATTGTTGTACGCAGGCGCCTGAGCAGGCGTCCGACTGTTCGTCCATCGTAAGGCGCGGCGATGACCGAGCGACCGCCCGTGCCCGCGCCGGGCGTATCGCCATGAATGTCGGCAATAGCGTTGCCGTCGGCAAATTGCAGAGCAGTGTGCTGTTCGAAAAACGCCACCATGTGCGGCCCGGCAGTGAGGAAAGCGTCGACCATTGCCGGGTCGTAATGCTCGCCGAGTTCGTGGCGCAGGTAAGTGCGCGGCTGCTCGACGTCTTCGACGATGCCGGCGCGTCGGGCCAGCGGATTGCACGGCACCCATGCCCAGCCGCCGGACCACGCGGTGGCACCGCCGAACACCGGATCTTTTTCAACCACGATGACCTTCAGACCGTGCCATGCGGCAGTGACCGCTGTGGATAAACCGGCGGCACCGGAGCCGACGACCACAACGTCGCAGTCGATTTCGGGAAGTTCGGCAGGCATCAGGCAAAGCTCCGCAGCTGGGTTTATTGGAATTAGGTTCCAGAAATTAACTAATTATGCGCAGCTGCAACAAGGCATGGTTCAGTAAAGTGGGCGGTTATCGCACGGCCAGTTCCGGATTTCGCTTTGTCTCGGATGTCTTCTAGAATCGGCAAAATTTCACTTGGACCTTCCCATGGCCGGCAGTCAGATCGAACGGGTTTTCAGCGTGCTGGAAAGCCTCACCAGTGAGCCGCGCGGGCTGCCGATGCAGACCCTGGCCGAGCAACTGGACATCCCGAAAAGTGCCACGCACCGGATGCTCGCGGAGCTGATTCGCCTGGGCTACGTGCGACAGAATGCCGAGACTTTGCGCTATCACCTGTCGACCAAACTGGTGGCGATGGGGTTTCAGTACCTGTCGAGCAGCGGTGCCGACATCGTGCAACCAGTGCTGGATCGACTGGCTCAGGAAACCGGCGAACTGGTGCGTCTGGGGGTGATCGATGGCGAGCGCCAGACCTGGATCGCCAAGGCACAGGGCGCACGCACGGGCTTGCGTTATGACCCGGACATGGGTCGCGATGCGCCGCTGTTCTACACCGCTTCCGGGCACGCGTGGTTGGCCTGCATGAGCGATGCCGAAGCGTTATCGATGGTTGAGCGCCAGGGCGCGGAAGTACCGGTGGGCGTCGGGCCGAATGCGCCGCGCTCCAATATCGAACTGCTGGAGCGCCTGCGCCTGGCGCGGGAACAGGGTTATGCCTGTGTCGAGGAAAGTTCGGCGTTGGGCACCTCGGCGATTGCCGCGGTGGTCAAGCATCCGGTTGACGGGCGAGTGATCGGCGTACTGAGCATTGCCGGGCCGAGCGCACGGATGCCCGGCGCGCGACTGCACGAATTGGCGCCGCTGCTGATGAAGTTCACGGAGGAATTGTCGGCGGCGAGTCTGGCGTCCGAATTGTTCATCTGACCCGCGCCTGTAGATTCAGAGGCGAGTACAAAGTTGTGCGGTGTTCGCACGGTTTTCCCATCACTGGGTGTTTGATTGTGGAACGCGGTTCTAAATTGTTGCTGGAGTGACATTTCCAACAACAATCACAAGAGGATCGCGCCTTGACTCCGCCCCTTCGTATCGCCCTGATCGGCGCTGGCAACATGGGCCAGCAGCATTACCAGCATTTGCAAACCCTCGAAGAAGCCCGGTTGTGCGCAGTGGCCGATCCCGGCCCGCAGGCTCCAGCGCTGGCGGCGCAGTGGGGCGTGGCGTATTTCGCCGATCACCGGCAGATGCTGGAGCAGGTGCGGCCCGACGCGGTGATCGTGGCCAATCCGAATAATCAGCACGTCAGCACGGCGCTGGATTGCCTCGCCGCCGGGGTTCCGGTGTTGCTGGAGAAACCGGTGGGCGTGCATCTGGATGAGGCACGCGAACTGGTGGCGGCAGTCAAACGCAGTGGCGTGCCGGTGCTGGTCGGCCACCATCGGCGGCACAATCCGTTGATCGTGCGTGCCCACCAATTGTTGCTCAGCGGCGCGCTCGGGCGGCTGACCACGGTTACTGCACTGTTCCAGTTACGCAAACCCGACCGATATTTCGAGGTTCCGTGGCGCCGTGAACCGGGGGCGGGCCTGTTGCTGACCAATCTGATTCATGACCTCGATCTGCTGCGCCACCTGTGCGGTGAAGTGCAGTCGGTGCAGGCCATCACCGACAACGCGGTGCGTGGTTTTGCCAACGAAGACAGCGTCGCGGTGTTACTGCAATTTACCGACGGTGCATTGGGCACGCTGAGCGGTTCCGATGCGGTCGCCGCGCCGTGGAGTTGGGAGCTGGATTCCGGGGAGAACCCGGTCTATCCGCGTCAGGTCGATCAGCCGTGTTATCTGCTGGCGGGCACCGCCGGGGCGCTGAGCATTCCGCAACTCAAGCGCTGGCATTACCCTGCCGATCAAATCGATGCCGGTTGGCACGAGCCTTTGCTCGCGGTGCAAGAGCATTGCGCAGCCGGGGACGCGTTGCGTTTGCAGTTGCAACACTTTGTGCAGGTCGCGCGGCGTGAAGTCGAACCCTTGGTCAGTGCCGCCGATGCCGCGCGAACATTGGCACTGGTCGAGGCGATTCGCGAGGCGGCGGCCAGCGGCCGTGCCTGTTGCCCAGCAGCGGTCGAGGCTTGAGCATGAACGAACGAATCCTGTCCCTGGCCAGTCTCACCGTGCTCGAATTGTCGCCACCGCAAATGGTCGAGGTCGCGGCGCGTGCCGGTTACAGCCATGTCGGCCTGCGCCTGGAACCGGCGACGGCGGAGGAATATCACTTTCCGCTGGTGGCCGATGGTGATCTGCGGCGTCAGACGTTGAGGCGTTTGCGCGACACTGGCATCGCGGTGCTCGATGTGGAAATCCTGCGTCTGAAACCGCAAACCGTGGTTGCCGATTTCGACAAGCTGCTGGCCGTTGGCGCGGAGTTTGGCGCCAGTGAATTACTGGTCGCCGGCAATGATCCTGACGAACAACGGCTCACCGACAACTTTGCCGCGCTGTGTGATCTGGCGGCGCCTTACGGTTTGCATCCGCATCTGGAGTTCATGCCCTGGACCGATGCGCGCAACCTCGAACAGGCGTTGCGCATCGTTGCCAATGCCGACCGGGAAAACGCCGCGGTGCTGGTCGATGCCTTTCATTTCGATCGCTCCGGTTCACGGCTGGAGGATCTGGCCCACGTCGCACCTGCGCGCCTGCGTTATGCGCAATTGTGTGATGTGGCGGGACCGAGACCGGCGGACATGGCCGAGATCTTGCGTCAGGCTCGCAACGAACGGCGGTTTCCCGGCGAGGGCGATTGCGACCTGCACGGTTTGTTGCGCAGTCTGCCAGCTAATATTCCACTGAGCCTGGAGATCCCCACGGTAAAACTGCTGGAGCAGGGCGTCAGCGGATTGCAACGAGCGCAGATGGCGCTCAACAGGACGCGGGAATTGTTGGCGCAGTTGTAAGTCAGTTTTTGTGGCGGGGCGCCAGCGTCCTCGCCACTGTTTATTTTTCCTTCAGAGATATCCAATGACCGTCAGCACCCCGCTCTCCGGTGTCAACCAACCCTTCAAGGGGATCCTGCTGATTGTCGTGGCGACTTTCCTGTTCTCCAGCCACGATGCGCTGTCGAAATACCTCTCGGGTTTCTACCCGATCGTCATGGTGGTATGGGCGCGGTATCTGGTGCACACCTTGCTGATGGCGGGAATTTTCCTGCCGCAATCAGGGTTGCGTGTGCTGCGCACCAAACGACCGTTATGGCAGTTGGCGCGGGCGCTGTGCCTGCTCGGCACCAGTCTGTTTTTCACCACGGCGCTGCTGTATATCCCGCTGGCCGAGGCCACGGCGGTCAACTTTCTCGCGCCGGTGCTGGTGACGGCGCTGTCGGTGCCGTTGCTCAAGGAACGGGTGACGCGCGGGCAGTGGATCGCGGTGATCTGCGGTTTTATCGGGGTGCTGATCATCGTCCATCCGGGAGGCGAGTTGTTCACCCCGGCGGTGCTGCTGCCATTCTGCTCGGCGCTGTTTTTCTGCTTCTATCAACTGCTGACGCGCAAACTCAGTGAGGTCGACAGTCCGACCACCAGCAACTTCTTCGCTGGTCTGTGCAACACGCTGGTGATGAGTGCGTTGGTGCCGTTCTTCTGGCAGGTGCCGACCTTGTCGCACGCCGTGTTGATGCTGGCGCTGGGCAGTTGCGGGATGACCGCGCACCTGTTTCTGACCCAGGCGTTCCGCCATGCCGCGCCGGCATTGCTGGCGCCGTTCGGCTACTGCCAGATCGTGTTTGCCGGGTTGTTGGGGTGGGTGGTGTTCAATCACACGCCGAGTCTGTTGACGGTGATCGGGATTGCGGTGATCTGCTGCAGCGGCCTGGCGGCGGCTTGGCAGCAGAGCCGCAGATGAGAGAGATAAATAACCCTGTGGGAGCGGGCTTGCTCGCGAAGGCGGTGTTTCAGTCGACATCTTCAGTGACTGACTGGACGCTTTCGCGAGCAAGCACGCTCCCACAGGGGGGCAGGCCGGTTACTGGGTGACGTCTGGAATCTTGCGCGGTGCCATGAAGTACATCCAGGTCAGGGCAATGAAGTACATCGCCGGGATCAGGGTGAACAGCACCGTGTAGTTATTGTTGGTGACGGTCAGGATGTGGCCGACGATCTGGGTCATGAACATCCCGCCGATCGCTGCGCACATGCCGCCGAAACCGAACACCGTGCTCATCATGTGCTTGGGCGTGTAGTCCATCACCAGGCTCCAGATGTTCGCGGTCCAGGCCTGATGCGCGCCAATCGCCAGGGAGATTGCCGCGACGGCGACCCACAGATTGCTTGAGCCGGCGGCCATGATCACGCCGATGATGCAGCAGGCGAACAGGAACATCGACAGCAGCCGCGCCTTGATCGAGTTCATGCCGCGACCGATCAGGAACGAAGACAGAATCCCGCCGCCCACGCTGCCGAAGTCAGCGGTGACGTAAATGATGATCAGCGGAATGCCCATCTGGGTGACGTTGATACCCAGGTTGTATTGCTGATTGAGAAACGGCGGCAGCCAGTACAGGTAGAACCAGAACACCGGCGCGGTCAGCGAATAGGCGAGGGCGAACGCCCAGGTGCCGCGCATGCGCAGGATGCGTGAAAACGGTACGCGGGCCTGTTCCGGTTCGACTTCCTGTTGGATGTAGTCGAGTTCGGATTTTTTCACCCGTGGATGATCTTCCGGGTTGAAGTATTTCAGGCCCCAGAACAGCAGCCAGATCCCACCGAGTGCCGACATGCACAGGAACGCCGCCTGCCAGCCCCACACGTGAAGAATCAGCGGCAGCAGCATCGGCGTGAACATGGCGCCGACGTTGGTCCCGGCGTTGAAGATGCCGGTGGCCACGGCGCGTTCACCGGCGGGGAACCACAGGCGCGTGGTTTTCACGCAGGCCGGGTAGTTGGCTGCTTCGGTCAGGCCGAGGATGAACCGGCAGACCATGAAGCCGACGGCCGACGTCGCCAGACCGTGGGCGCCGGTGGCCAGGCTCCAGAGCAGCACCGCGCAGAAGAACACGCGTTTGACGCCGACGCGGTCGATCAGCCGTCCTTGCAGCACGAAGCCGATCGCGTAGCCGACCTGAAACCAGAAGTTGATGTTGGCGTAATCCATCGCCGTCCAGCTCATTTCCTTGGCGAGGATCGGCTGCATGACGCCGAGGGCGGCGCGGTCGATGTAGTTCAGGGTCGTGGCGAAAAACACCAGCGCCAGCATGCCCCAACGGGTCTTGCCGACAGCCATGGCGCCGCGGATCTTGTCGCCGATGCCACCCGTGGCAGTGCTCATGGCCGGGGCCATGCGGGAAGTCTGTGAAGGAATCATTGTTCCACCCGTTTTTGAATTTGTTATGTGGTGTTGTTTGCACGCACTGCGACCGAAGGTTCATTTCCGGACTCAATGTGAAGTCGATGGTGGGCAGTGGACGAAAAATCGTCAATTCGCCGAAACGCCATAGTGTTCGATAATCGCACGCAAAACTAACCGGCTGGTACACTTTAAATTGCTGCTGAAGACGATGCAGCCAATAATTTCCTCACGATAAAAAATGATCCCCTGTAAAAAACTGCAGCGCAGTCCGGGAGTAGCAACATGCAGCGTTCCATTGCCACCGTTTCCCTGAGCGGCACCCTGCCGGAAAAGCTCGAAGCCATTGCCGCCGCCGGGTTCGACGGGGTCGAAATCTTCGAAAACGATCTGCTGTATTACGATGGCAGTCCGCGGGAAATCAGGCAGATGTGCGCTGACCTGGGGATCGCCATCACGCTGTTCCAGCCGTTCCGCGATTTTGAAGGCTGCCGCCGTGATCGGCTGGCGCGCAATCTGGAACGGGCCGAGCGCAAATTCGACCTGATGCAGGAACTGGGCACCGATCTGGTGCTGGTCTGCAGCAACGCCTCGGCGGACAGCGTCGGCGACCGGCAGATTCTGGTCGATGACCTGCGGCTGTTGGCCGAACATGCAGGCGCTCGCGGGTTGCGTATCGGCTATGAAGCGCTGGCCTGGGGCCGGCACGTCAATACTTATCAACAGGTCTGGGACATCGTGCGCCAGGCCGATCACCCGGCGCTCGGCGTGCTGCTGGACAGCTTTCACACCTTGTCGCTGAAAGGTGATCCAAGCGCGATTGCCGACATTCCCGGCGACAAGATCTTCTTTGTGCAAATGGCCGACGCGCCGATCCTCGCCATGGACGTCCTGGAGTGGAGCCGGCATTTTCGTTGCTTCCCGGGGCAGGGCGAATTCGATCTGCCGGGGTTCCTCGCGCCAATCATCCAGAGCGGTTACACCGGGCCGTTGTCGCTGGAGATCTTCAACGATGGCTTCCGCGCCGCACCGCCACGGGCCAATGCTGCCGATGGTCTGCGTTCGCTGCTGTATCTGGAAGAGAAAACCCGTCAGCGCCTGGAACAGCAAACAACGCCGGTGGCCAACCGCGACATCCTCTTCGAAACGCCGCAAGCCAGCGAGTACAACGGCATCGAGTTTCTTGAGTTCGCCGTCGACGAAAGCCTCGGCGCCAAACTGAGCAACTGGCTGGAGCGCCTGGGCTTCGTCAAGGCTGGACAGCACCGCTCCAAGAGCGTGAGCCTGTTGCGCCAGGGCGATATCAACCTGATCCTCAACGCCGAACCGTACTCGTTCGGCCACAGCTTTTTCGAGGCCCACGGCCCGTCGCTGTGTGCCACCGCCGTGCGGGTCAAGGACAGCGCCAGCGCCCTGGCCCGCGCCGTCGCCTACAAGGGCCAGCCCTATCGCGGCCTGGTCGGCCCCAACGAACTGGAACTGGCCGCGGTGCGTGCGCCGGACGGCAGCCTGATTTATCTGGTGGATGAGGCGGCGGACGTTTATGGCACCGACTTCAATCTGCTGCCGAACGCTCAGGCCCGTGGCGGCCTCAAGCGCATTGATCACATGGCCATGGCGCTGCCGGCCGACAGCCTCGACAGCTGGGTGCTGTTCTACAAGAGCCTGCTGGATTTCGAGGCCGACGATGAAGTGGTGCTGCCCGATCCGTACGGTCTGGTGAAAAGCCGGGCGTTGCGCAGCCGCGACAGCTCGATCCGTCTACCGCTGAACATCTCCGAGAATCGCAACACCGCGATCTCCCACGCGCTGTCGAGTTATCGCGGCTCCGGTGTGCATCACATCGCCTTCGATTGTGATGACATCTTCGCCGAAGTCAGCCGCGCCAAAGAAGCTGGTGTGCCGTTGCTGGATATCCCGCTCAACTATTACGACGACCTCGCCGCGCGCTTCGATTTCGACGACGAGTTCCTCAGCGAGCTGGCGTACTACAACGTGCTCTACGACCGCGACGCGCAGGGCGGCGAGCTGTTCCACGTGTACACCGAGCCGTTCGAGGGGCGCTTCTTCTTCGAGATCATCCAGCGTAAAAACGGCTATGCCGGTTATGGTGCGGCGAACGTTGCGGTCCGTCTGGCGGCGATGGCCAAGTCACGCAGCGGTGCGGTGCGTCAGGCGAAGTTGTAGGAATTTCGTAAGCGCGGGATTAAACACGAGCCGCGTGGCTTCCTTCACTGTGCAGCGCGGCCCATAATCGCCAACCTGTGCAGTGATGGCCGTGAGCCCGCAATGACAATGACTTCAGAACTCCCCGCCGCTCCCGTCGAATCCGGTATCGAGCCGCGCAAGAGTCGCAAGAACAACCCGGAAAAAACCCGCGAGAACATCCTGCAGGAGGCGATCGTCGAGTTCGTCCAGCAGGGCTTGTCCGGCGCCCGCGTCGACGCGATCGCCGAGCGTATCCACACCTCCAAACGCATGATCTATTACTACTTCGGCAGTAAGGAGCAGTTGTACGTCGAGGTGCTGGAGAAGCTTTACGGCGACATCCGCAGCACCGAAAACCGCCTGCACCTGGCCGAGTTGCCGCCGGTGGTGGCGATCCGTCGACTGGTGGAATTCACCTTCGATCACCACGACCGCAACGTCGATTTCGTGCGCATCGTCTGTATCGAAAATATTCACAACGCCGAGTTCGTGAAGCGTTCGGACACGATCAAGGCGATGAACAATACGATCCTCGATTCACTGGGCGAGATTTTGCGTCGCGGTGCCGAGGAGGGTGTCTTCCGCGCCGGGCTGGACGCGCTGGATGTGCACTTGCTGATCAGCTCGTTCTGTTTCTACCGCGTCTCGAATCGCCATACGTTCGGTGAGATTTTTCAGATCGACTTGCCGGACGAAAGCATCAAGCAGCGTCATCGCGAGATGATCTGCGAGTCGGTGTTGCGCTACTTGCAGCCGTGACACCTACCCATTGTGGGAGCGGGCTTGCTCGCGAAGGCGGTGTGTCAGCCTATACATCTGGCGCCTGATACACCGCTTTCGCGAGCAAGCCCGCTCCCACAGGATCGATGTTTATCTTCAGCCATTCATGCTTTGAAAATGCGCCAGCATCCGCTGTGCGTCCGGCACCACGCCGCTGAACAATTCAAACGCCTTCACCGCTTGAAACACCGCCATGTTGCCGCCGTCCAGCGTGCGGCAACCCAAGGCGCGGGCGTTGCGCAGCAGTTCGGTTTCCAGCGGGAAGTAAACGATCTCCGCGACCCACAACTCCTTGCGCAGCAACTCCACCGGCACCGGCATCCCCGGCAGTTTGGCCATGCCCATCGGCGTGGTATTCACCAGACCATCGGCCTGATTCAGCGTGCCCGGCAGATCTCGCCCGGCGACGGCGCGGCCTGAGCCGAAATGCTGGTTCAGGTTGTTCGCCAGACTCTCGGCGCGCTCGCGGTCGACATCGAAAATACTCAGCTGCTGTACGCCTTCACTCAACAGCGCGTGGGCCACTGCCGCTCCCGCACCGCCGGCGCCCATCTGGACGACACGCTCACGGGCGACATCCTGCAAGCCGCGACGAAAACCTTCGGCAAAACCCAGGCAGTCGGTGTTGTGGCCGATGCGTTTGCCGTCCTTGAGCACCACGGTGTTGACCGCGCCGATGCCCCGGGCTTCCGGCGACAGCTCATCGAGCAGCGGGATGATCGCCTGCTTGCACGGGAAAGTGATGTTCAGACCGGTGTAGTTCATCCGCTCGGCCGCCTGCAGCAAGTCGGGCAGGGCGTTGCTGTCGAGTTGCAACTGATCGAGGTCGATCAGCCGATACAGGTAGCGCAAGCCTTGGGCGTCGCCCTCATGTTCATGCAGTGCTGGCGTGCGCGAGGCTTGAATACCCGCACCGATCAGGCCAGCCAGTATTACCGGTTTACGGGTCATGCTGCGCGCCCCTTCAGTCGCTGACTGAAATGCTCCAGGGCCAGGCGATAGCCATGGCTGCCGAAGCCGCACATCACCGCCGTGGCGATGGCCGAGACAAACGAGTGGTGGCGGAACGGCTCACGCGCATGCACGTTGGACAGGTGCACTTCGATCACAGGCAACTCACTGGCCACCAGCGCGTCGCGGATTGCCACCGAGGTGTGCGTCCACGCGGCCGGGTTGATCACGATCCCGGCGCAGCGGCCGCGTGCCGCATGAATCCAGTCGAGCAATTCGCCTTCGTGATTGGTCTGGCGAAACTCCACGGCCAGGCCGAATTCTTCGGCAGCGCGGCCGCACAGAGCAGAAATATCAGCCAGGGTTTCGTGACCGTAGGTCGCCGGTTCACGAGTGCCGAGCAGGTTCAGGTTCGGGCCGTTGAGCACCAGAACG
Source organism: Pseudomonas sp. AM14(2022) (assembly GCF_036346455.1). Taxonomy (NCBI): domain Bacteria; kingdom Pseudomonadati; phylum Pseudomonadota; class Gammaproteobacteria; order Pseudomonadales; family Pseudomonadaceae; genus Pseudomonas; species Pseudomonas sp. AM14(2022). The sequence goes on along the minus strand of NZ_JAOTNY010000008.1, from coordinate 129,844 downwards.
ATAGGGGGCATGGGGGCAAACTCCACTTATTGTTTTTGGCTTGGGCCGAAGGTTTCAGCCTGTGGAGGTAAAATGTACCAGATGGTTACCATGGTCAATTGAACTGATTTAACCCGATGGTTTTGTGTTCGGTGATCGCACAAAAGCTACATCGCATTCAGATTTTCCGAATTGTATCGACAGTTTTGCTTACGTTTTTTTTCGAAGATGCAGCGCTTCCTCATCCGTGCCGACGCTAGTCTGAATGTGGTGAAAGGCATTGAGGTGCTGTGCAGCACCGGCCGTCGGATTTGAAAGGAAAATCGAATCCTGAAACTTATTAACCTAACGGATGGGTTAGCATGAAAGTATGCAACTACAAGGGATTGTCGATAAGCATCATGTTGCGAGATGAGCATTGCCCGCCACATGTTCACGTTAATACAGGCGCCTGGAATGCCCGATTTCAGTTCAGTTTCTGGCACAACGACATTGAACTGTGGGATGTCGTGCCGCTTTCACGTCGACCGCCGCTGGCGTTGCTGGAAGGATTGTGTCGATCACTGGGGCAACCTGCTCATCTGCGTCGCGCACGAGGGATCTGGTGGTCAGTCTTGCAGACAGTTTGTCTCGACAATCAGGTGTGGGACTGCGAGTCAAACGAAGTCCCCGTGATGAAACCGGTCACCGCTACGACCTACAGGATCAGTTCGGCGCGTTATGAGCCAGAAGCAGACAAGACTGTTCTGACATTGCTCGGCAAACTGGCAGGAGTTGAAATCGATTTATGAAAGTCATCAAGGCAAAGCCGTCCGTACATCGTTCGCTGACGGAAGAAGTGCTCGATGCCGCGATAAAACGTGGCGAAGCGCGCCAATCTAGCAGCTTGCAGGCTTTTTCTGTGACCTTTGAAAGCCCGTCTCTGGTCATTCGTTTTGAAGACGGTAGCGGTGTGTTGCTACCGGTGAGCCAGTATTCGGAGTTCGACGGGTTTGATTCAGACGATTATGCGAACCTGACAGTCGGCTATGCAGGCACTGCGCTTTGCCACGAGGGCAAAGACCTCGACGTTTCCATCTCCGGAATGATTTCGGCGAGCCCGTCACTCATGAGGATGGCGGCTTCGGTGGTTGCGTCGCGTAACGGTCGTCAAAGCAGTGCGGCAAAATCCGAAGCTGCACGAGCAAATGGCAAGAAGGGCGGGCGTCCACGTAAGACCGACACTGCACCGTAAGCACCCACAAAAAAGCCGTCAATCACGACGGCTTTCTCGTATCCGGCATTCGCCATCAACGCCGGGTCAGCAACACCCCGGACTCCATGTGATGTGTCCATGGGAACTGGTCGAACATCGCGCAGCGGGTGATGCGGTGCGTGTCGTGCAGTTGGGCGATGTTGGCCGCGAGGGTTTCCGGGTTGCAGGAGATGTACAGGATGTTGTCGAAGCGCCGGGTCAGCTCGCAGGTGTCCGGGTCCATGCCGGCACGCGGCGGGTCGACGAATACGCTACCGAACTCGTAGCTCTTCAGGTCGATGCCTTGCAGGCGACGGAACGGGCGCACCTCGTTCAGCGCTTCGGTCAGCTCTTCGGCGGACAGCCGTACCAGCGTGACGTTATCCACAGCGTTTTCGCTGAGGTTGCTCAGTGCGGCGTTGACCGAGGTCTTGCTGATCTCGGTGGCCAGCACTTTGCGCACACGGGTGGCGAGCGGCAGGGTGAAGTTGCCGTTGCCGCAATACAGCTCCAGCAGATCGTCGGGACGATCGCCCAGCGCTTCGTAGGCCCAGTTCAGCATCTTCTGGTTCACCGTGCCATTGGGCTGGGTGAATGCGCCTTCCGGCTGGCGGTAGCTGAAGGTGCGACCACCGACGTCGAGTTTCTCCACCACGTAATCGTGGCCGATGACTTCGCGTTTGCCCTTGGAACGGCCGATGACGCTGACGTTGAGATCAGCCGCCAACTTCGACGCGGCCGCATGCCAGTGTTCGTCCAGCGGACGGTGATAGCACAGGGTAATCATCGCATCGCCGGCCAGGGTGGTCAGGAACTCCACCTGGAACAGCTTGTGGCTCAGCGCCGAACTGGCCTGCCATGCCGCCTTGAGCTGCGGCATCAACTGGTTGATGCGCAGGCTGGCAATCGGGAACTCTTCGATCAGGATCGGCGTGCGTTTGTCGTCCTGGGAAAACATCGCGTAGTGCCGCTCACCGGCCTCGCGCCACAGGCGAAATTCCGCGCGCAGGCGGAAGTTCTGCAGCGGCGAGTCGAACACGGTCGGCTCTGGTGCATCGAACGGGGCCAGCAGGTCACGCAAACGCGTGACCTTGTCTTCGAGCTGAGTGGCGTAGGCCTGGGAATCGAAAGTCATGCGTTGAACCAACCCAACTTGATCACGAACAGAATCGACAGAATCACCAGCGCCGGGTTCAGCTCACGGGCGCGGCCCGACAGCAGCTTGATCACGGTCCAGGAGATGAAACCGAAAGCGATGCCATTGGCGATCGAGTAAGTGAATGGCATGGCCAGCGCGGTAACCACCACCGGTGCGGCGACGGTGATGTCTTCCCAGTCAATTTCCGCCAGGCCCGACGTCATCAGCACGGCGACGAACAGCAGCGCCGGTGCGGTGGCGAATGCCGGAACGCTGGCCGCCAGTGGCGAGAAGAACAGCGCCAACAGGAACAGGATCGCCACGACGATCGCCGTCAGACCGGTCCGGCCGCCAGCGCTCACGCCGGCAGCGGATTCGATGTAGCTGGTGGTGGTCGAAGTACCCAGCAGCGAGCCGGCCATCGCCGCGGTGCTGTCGGCGATCAGTGCCCGGCCCATTTTCGGCATGTGGCCGTCCTTGCCCATCAGGCCGGCGCGTTTGGCGACGCCGATCAGGGTGCCGGAGTTGTCGAACAGGTCGACGAACAGGAAGGCGAAGATCACGCTGACCAGACCAATGTCCAGCGCGCCCTTGATGTCCAGTTGCATGAAGGTCGGGGCCAGCGAAGGTGGCATCGAGGTCACGCCGCCGAACGGGGTGAAGCCCATGGCGATGGAAATGATGGTCACTGCCAGAATGCCGATCAGCACTGCGCCGCGCACTTTCAGCGCTTCGAGGGCGACGATCAGGGCGAAGCCGAGGGTGGCGAGGATCGGCGCGGGGGCTTTCAGGTCACCGAGGCCGACCATGGTCGCCGGGTTGCTGACCACGATGCCCGCGTTGTGCAGGGCGATCAGCGCCAGGAACAGGCCGATACCGGCGGCAATCGCCGAGCGCAGCGGCAGCGGGATGCTGTTGATGATCCATTCGCGGATGCGGAAGATCGACAGCAGGAAGAAGCACACTGCCGAGATGAACACCGCGCCCAGCGCCACTTGCCAGGTGTGGCCCATGTGCAGGACCACGGTGTAAGTGAAGAAGGCGTTCAGGCCCATGCCTGGCGCGAGGGCGATCGGGTAGTTGGCGATCAGGCCCATGATGGTCGAGCCGATGGCGGCTGCCAGACAGGTGGCAACGAACACTGCGCCCTTGTCCATGCCGGTCTCGCCGAGGATGCTCGGGTTGACGAACAGAATGTAGGCCATGGCCAGGAAGGTCGTGACGCCCGCCAGAATCTCGGTACGCACGTTGGTGTTGTGTGCCTTGAGTTGAAACAGCCTTTCCAGCATGTCTGCTCCCCGTGGCGCGCGCGGCGCCGTGAATGTATCGACCTCAACAGCAAAGCACAGACCGTCGCAAGCGCCTGGGATTTTGTGGTGGGCCGGAAAAAGCCGCGCATCATACCAGCAGCGTGAGGAATATGGCGGTTGTTGGTGCCGAACGTCGTCGAAGTTTTGCCACAGGGCCAACTGCGCCATACTGCGCGCTGAATTTTTTGGGGAAATACGATCACATGGGCAAGCGCTGGATAAAGGCTTTCGGGGTAATGGCCGGGCTGATGGCCGGGTCGACGGCGGCGCTGGCAGCCTCGGCGCCACCGTTGACTGAAGTGAAGGTGATAAAGGTTCAGTCGCCGGCCTGTGGTCTGGAAGACATCGGTGATAACCAGCCGCAAACCCAATGCGATCACAGCGGCCCGAGCATCAAGGTGTTCGTGCTGGAAATCGGCTATGGTCAGAACCAGCCGCATGCCACGCTGGACGGTTTTGAAGTCAACGGCACCCGGGAGCCGGTGTGCGCTTTCGATAACGGCAACCTGACCGAGTGCAAGCCCGGCAGCAACACCGTCGGCTCACTGTATACCTTCGATCTGGCGGGCAAGCAGGAAGGCACCTTCACCTTCAGTAACACCTCGATCAACGCGCCACGCAACACCCTGTCGGCCCAGCTTTACATCAAGTAACGGCTGTCATCGAACAGGCAGGGCAAAGCTGACTACGCTTTAAAGATCACCCAGCGGATAGCGCCCATGACCTTTAGAGCCCTGATTACCCTCGCCGAGGGCATCGATGATCTGCAAAGCGTGACCCTGATCGATGTGCTGCGCCGCGCCGGCGTCGAAGTCGTGGCGGCCAGCATCGAAGGCCGGCGCATGCTGACCTGCGCCCGCGGTACGCGCCTGACAGCGGACGGCATGCTGGTTGATGTACTGGCGCAGACCTTCGACCTGATCGTCCTGCCCGGTGGTGCCGTCGGCGCCCAACATCTCGCGGCGCATCAGCCACTGCAACAATTGCTCAAGGACCAGGCCAGCGCCGGACGCCTGTTCGCCGCCATCGGCGAAGCCCCAGCCATCGCCCTGCAAGCCTCAGGCGTATTACGCCAACGCCGCATGACCTGCCTGCCGAGTGCCAGTCATCAATTGTCGGGCTGTACGTTTGTTGATCAACCGGTGGTGGTCGACGGCAATTGCATCACCGCCCAAGGCTCCGGTGGCGCACTGGCGTTTGCCCTGACGCTGGTGGAGCAGCTTGGTGGCAAGGCGTTGCGGGCGAAAGTGGCGGGGGAGATGTTGGTTTGATGGCTTCAGGCGTGGGCAGCGATAGGCGTAATGGCTGGTTGCTCCCGATGCTCTGCTTGCCACAGATCGTAATCGGTTTGAACGCCTAGCCACACACGCGCCTTGCCAATGCCTGCTCGCTCCAGCCGTACCGCCAGATCCGGGCTGATCGCTGCATGGCCGTGCAATACGCGGGAAAGGTGAGGGCGGGCGAAGCCCAGATGTCTGGCCAACTCACTCACGCTGATGCCTAACTCTGGCAAGACATCCGTGAGCAGGGTTTCACCGGGGTGTGGCGGGTTGTGCATGGGCATGAGCCTGCCTCCTGTCAGTGGTAGTCCAGATAATCGACCAATTCGATGTCCGAACCGACAAAACGAAAGATAACCCGCCAGTTGCCTGAAACACTGAGCGACCAGTATTCGGACAGTTCACCCTTCAGTGGATGCAGACGCCAACCCGGCAAATCAAGATCTGCGGGAAGTGCTGCGCGGTCCATGAATTGCAGCATGCGCGCCAGTCGTTTTGCGTGATCGGCGCGAATTCCGCGGGTCGAACCTGTTTCATAGAAGCCACGAAGGCCTTTGTGCTGAAAGGATTTGATCATGGCTGCGAGTGTAAGGCGATACATTACACTCTGTGCGGTAACTATGTACCGCACCTTTTCAATCAATTTGTGCCTGGCCTGTTGATTTCACTGATGTGACCTAGACCTTCGCCTCTTCCACCGGCACATGCATTCGGTCGCGGTTGGCCAGGGTCGGGAACAGTTTGATCCAGGTCCCGGTGACCACCAGCGTGCCGATTCCGCCCATCACCACCGCCGGGACGGTGCCGAACCAGTGCGCGGTGAGGCCGGATTCGAATTCGCCCAACTGGTTCGAGGCGCCGATGAACAGGCCGTTCACCGCGCTGACCCGGCCGCGCATTTCGTCCGGGGTTTCCAGTTGCACGAAGGACGCGCGGATCACCATGCTGATCATGTCCGCCGCGCCGAGCACCACCAGCACCGCCAGCGAGAACCAGAACGAAGTCGACAGACCGAAGGCGATGGTCGCGACGCCGAATACGCCAACGGCGGTGAACATCACCCGGCCAACATTGCGCTCGACGGCAAATCGCGCCAGAAACAGTGACATCCCCAGCGCGCCAACCGCCGGCGCCGAGCGCAGCAGGCCCAGGCCCCACGGCCCGGTGAGCAGGATGTCCTTGGCGAACACCGGCAGCAACGCCGTAGCGCCACCGAGCAACACCGCGAACAGATCCAGCGAGATCGCCCCGAGAATGTCCGGGCGGCTGCGAATGAAGCGGATACCCGCCAGCAACGAATCCAGCGTGGCTTTGCCTTTGTTCAGCGGTGTTTGCCGGGCGGGCAGGTTGAGCATCAAGGTGCAGGCGATGACGTAGAGCAATACCGTCGGGCCGTAGACCCAGACGCTGCCGAACGCGTAAAGCAAGCCACCGAGGGCCGGAGCGACAATGGTGGCTGACTGTTGAGCCGACTGCGCTGCGGCAACCGCCCGTGGAAACAGGGCGCTGGGCACGATACTTGGCAGCAGCGCCTGGGTGGTCGGCATTTCGAAGGAGCGTGCCGCACCGAGCAGGAAGGCGAGGATAAAGATCATTTCCCGGGTGACGTGGTCGGTCGCACTGCCGATGGCCAGTGCCAGGGCAATCAACGCCTGCAACGACTGACAGATCGCCGCAACACGGCGCCGGTCATAGCGGTCGGCGACATGCCCGGTGTGCAGCATGAACAGCACCCGTGGCGCGAACTCGACCAGCCCGACCAGACCCAGGTCGAGCACGTTGCCGGTCAACTGATACAGATTCCAGCCGATCGCCACCGTGAGCATCTGAAAGCCGCTGGCGGTGAAGATCCGTGCGAACCAGAACGCGAGAAACGGACGATGGTGACGTAACAGCAGGGGCTCTTGGCTGGGCATCTGAAGGCAGGTCTGGCTCAGGAGGGGAACCGCGAGATTATCACCAGTCTGTAACAGGAAGTTGCTATGACAGAAAATTTAGTTAGCCAGACATCGATTATCCGGATACCCCGTTCTCTGTGGCGAGGGAGCTTGCTCCCGCCGGGTCGCGAAGCGGCCCCGACCCAGCACAATCCTGCTTTCAGGCAAGCGCTGGAAAAACTCTTTACGCCTGCTGCGCAGCCGAGCGGGAGCAAGCTCCCTCGCCACGGAGGGTTTCCTGGCTCTGGGACATCTGTTTCAGAACGTTGCCCAGGCAATGAGGCAACTTGTCACGCGGCAAACGACCACGCCGTTCTTCGTCGGAAATGGGACTACTCTTTTAACGTTGCTTGATCCAGATCAAGACCCTCCCGGGCCATGCTCTGGTGGCCCGTTGGCCAGACTCCCTGCGTTGCGATGGCTGTTAAAAAAGAACGAATCAGAATTCGCCGCACTCCATATCCGTGGGGGCAGTAGGCAGGGGCCACAAGCCCCAATGCCGGTATTACCTGACAGAGGAAGACTTATGTTCGGTTTAGAGGCACTCGATCTCGCCCGAATTCAGTTCGCGTTCACCATCTCGTTCCACATCCTGTTCCCGGCCATCACCATTGGTCTGGCGAGCTACCTGGCGGTGCTTGAAGGGTTGTGGTTGAAAACCCATAACGACACCTACCGGGATCTCTACCACTTCTGGTCGAAGATCTTTGCCGTCAACTTCGGCATGGGTGTGGTCTCCGGCCTGGTCATGGCCTACCAGTTCGGTACCAACTGGAGCCGGTTCTCGGACTTCGCCGGCTCCGTCACCGGACCGTTGCTGACCTACGAGGTGCTCACGGCATTCTTCCTTGAGGCCGGTTTCCTCGGGGTGATGCTGTTTGGCTGGAACAAGGTCGGACGCAAACTGCACTTCTTCTCCACGGTGATGGTGGCGATCGGCACGCTGATCTCGACATTCTGGATTCTCGCTTCCAACAGCTGGATGCAGACGCCGCAAGGCTTCGAGATCGTCAACGGTCAGGTGATCCCGACCGACTGGCTGGCCATCGTGTTCAACCCGTCGTTCCCGTATCGCCTGATGCACATGGCGACCGCTGCGTTCGTGGCCACGGCGTTCTTCGTTGGCTCGTCGGCGGCCTGGCACCTGCTTCGCGGCAAGGACAACCCGGCGATCCGCACCATGCTGTCGATGGCAATGTGGATGGCGCTGATCGTCGCGCCAATCCAGGCGGTTATCGGTGACTTCCACGGGCTGAACACCCTTGAGCATCAGCCGGCGAAAATCGCTGCGATCGAAGGCCACTGGGAAAACAAAGGCAACGAAGCGACCCCGTTGATCCTGTTCGGCTGGCCGGACATGAAGGAAGAGAAAACCAAATTCGCCGTGGAGGTCCCGTACCTCGGCAGCCTGATCCTGACCCACTCGCTGGACAAGCAAGTGCCGGCACTCAAGGAGTTCCCGCCTGAAGACCGGCCGAACTCGACCATTGTGTTCTGGTCGTTCCGGGTCATGGTCGGTCTCGGCTTCCTGATGATCTTCACCGGTCTGTGGAGCCTGTGGCTGCGCAAGCGCGATTCGCTCTACACCTCGCGGCCGTTCCTGTATCTGGCGCTGTGGATGGGGCCGTCCGGCCTGATCGCGATCCTCGCTGGCTGGTTCACCACTGAAATCGGTCGGCAGCCGTGGGTGGTCTACGGGCTGATGCGCACGGCGGATGCCTCGTCCAATCACAGTTTCATGCAGATGAGCATCACCCTGATCATGTTCGTCGTAGTGTATTTCGCGCTGTTCGGTGCGGGGCTTGGCTACATGATGCGCCTGGTGCGCAAAGGGCCGAAAACCGACGAAGGCAAGGAAACCAACGAAGGTGGTCCTGGCCAGAAACGCACTCCGGCTCGGCCGTTGTCCGCAGCCGATGATGAAGGTACCGACGCCGACTCGCAGCGCAGCCTGGAAAAGGAGATTTGACTCATGGGTATTGATCTTCCGCTGATCTGGGCCGTGATCATCATCTTCGGCATCATGATGTACGTGGTCATGGACGGCTTCGACCTGGGGATCGGGATTCTCTTCCCGTTCATCCCGGGCAAGACCGACCGTGACGTGATGATGAACACCGTCGCCCCGGTTTGGGACGGCAATGAAACCTGGCTGGTACTGGGCGGCGCGGCGTTGTTCGGCGCGTTCCCGCTGGCCTATTCGGTGGTGCTGTCGGCGCTGTACCTGCCGTTGATCTTCATGCTGATCGGCCTGATTTTCCGCGGTGTGGCGTTCGAGTTCCGCTTCAAGGCCAAGGACGACAAGCGTCACCTGTGGGACAAGGCGTTCATCGGCGGTTCGGTGGCGGCGACGTTCTTCCAGGGCGTGGCACTCGGGGCTTTCATCGACGGTTTGCCGGTGGTCAATCGGCAATACGCCGGTGGTTCACTGGACTGGCTGACACCGTTCACCCTGTTCTGCGGCGCCGCGCTGGTGGTGGCCTATGCCTTGCTCGGTTGCACCTGGTTGATCATGAAGACCGAAGGCAAGTTGCAGGAGCAGATGCACAACCTCGCGCGGCCGCTGGCATTCGTGCTGTTGGCGGTGATCGGCATCGTCAGTCTGTGGACGCCGCTGGCTCACCCCGAGATCGCGACACGCTGGTTCAGCATGCCGAACCTGTTCTGGTTCATGCCGGTGCCGATTCTGGTGCTGGTGACGCTGTACGGGCTGATCCGCGCGGTGGCGCGCAATGCCAACTACATGCCGTTTTTGCTGACCCTGGTGCTGATTTTCCTCGGCTATAGCGGTCTGGGCATCAGCCTGTGGCCGAACATCGTGCCGCCGTCGATCTCGATCTGGGACGCCGCCGCACCGCCGCAGAGCCAGGGCTTCATGCTGGTCGGCACGCTGTTCATCATCCCGTTCATCCTGGGTTACACCTTCTGGAGCTACTACGTGTTCCGCGGCAAGGTCACCCATGAAGACGGTTACCACTGATCTCTCGCTCTGCTCACCTTGTGAGAGCAAGCCGTCTCGCGGTGGCGTCCTCAGCGACGCCATCGCCCAAGAGGAACGATGCAATGAACGGCAAACATTCCCTGCACGAGATTGAAGAAGCCGAAAAAAAGCCGCTGTGGCAGCGGCTCGGCTGGTTGGCCCTGATCTGGATCGGTAGCGTCGGCGCGCTGTTCATTGCCGCCAGCCTGATGCGCCTGTTCATGAACGCGGCCGGCCTGACCACACACTGAAACATCCCGTCCCGCTGCCCTTGGGCACGGTTCTACGACCCTCCGCATTGCGGAGGGTTTTTTTTGGCCTGACGCTTTACTTGCGGGCTTTGAGAATCACGAACTTCGGTGTGGCCGCCACTTGCTCGACGCCACGGAACAGCCGCGCCAGCTTGCTGTGATAACCCAGGTGCCGGTTGCCGACGATGTACAACGCACCGCCTACCACCAGCGCCTCGCGCGCCTGCTGGAACATGCGCCAGGCGAGGAAATCGCCCACCACCTGTTGTTGATGGAACGGCGGATTGCACAGCACTACGTCCAGCGACTGCGGCTCCTGGCCGGCCAGACCATCGCCAGCGCGCACGAGCACTTCGCGCTCGCCCAGCGCGGCGCGCCAGTTCTCGGCGGCCGATTGCACGGCCATGAACGATTCGTCGACCAGCGTGTAGTGCGCGTCGGGGTTGTGCAGGGCGCTGGCGATGGCCAGGACGCCGTTACCGCAACCAAGGTCGGCGACGCGGGCGCTGCCGAGGTTCTTGGGCAGGTGCGGGAGGAAGGCCCGGGTGCCGATGTCCAGGCCCTCACGGCAGAAAACGTTGGCGTGGTTGAGCAATTCGATGGCCGGCTCGTCCAGTTGATAACGCGAAGGGTAGGGCGAGGTCGCCGGGGCTTTGGCTTCAGGCGTTGCGATCAACAGGCGAGCTTTCTTCACCGCCAGTGAAGCCTGTACCGGGCCAATGTAACGCTCCAGCAGATCACCGGCTGCGCGCGGCAAATGCTTGACCATGGCCGCTGCCACCACTTCGGCGCCGGGTGCCAGTAGCCCTTGCAGGCGGATCAGTTGCTCTTCCAGCAATGCCAGCGTCTTGGGCACGCGGATCAGCACCCGGTCGAACGGCCCGATCAACGGCTCACTGGCCGCAATCCCGCGCACGGCATCAAATGCCAGGCCGTTGCGTACCAAGTTCTTTTCCAGGCCCTGGAATGCGAGAAACGAGTCGCCACTGCTGCTGACCTGAACCTTGCCTGCCAGACTCGCCGCCAGCGCTCCGAAGCTGTCATTGAGTACCAACACCCGGGTGTCTGCCGTCGGTTGTTGCGCGGCCAGATGATTGAGCAGGTATTCGTCAGCCGCATCGAACGCTTGCAGAGGTTCATTCTGCTGCTCGGGCTGGCGGATCAGGTCGAGTTGGGCAAAGGGTGTTTCGAGCAAGGGCATCGGGCGAGAACTCTGGTTATTCAACGGGTGGCCCGCAGCCCAGGGCGTCGCGCGGCGGAACCATCCGAGTGGACTGCGGCGTGCGGCGCACGTCATCACTCAGGAAGGTTGCAAATGGTACGTTTTTTTCCGTTGAAATACTCGCAGCTTTTAGTGGGCGGGCATGTCGAGAAGGCCGCAACTCTTGGCGGCAATGACCGCAGAAATCTTGTTGCAGACGTTCAGTTTGAGAATCACGTTTTGCACGTGGTAATTCACCGTCCGCTCGCTCAGGCAGAGGATCCTGGCAATCTCATAGGCCGTCTTGCCGAGCGCCGAGAGCTTGAGCACTTCCAGTTCTCGCGGTGAAAGGCGTGGGGGGACGGGCTTTTTGGCCGGTTTGGGCAAGGTTTTGGCGAACAGGTCACTCAGGTGGCTGGTTGCGTAAAACATATAGCCAAAATGCTCGTATAACTCGAGCGGACTTAATGGACCGTTTTTCCTGGCAAGGCTCAGGGTGCTGCACAGCCCGCTGTCTTCGTGGTGGAACGACTGGGACCAACCGTGTCGCAACCCATGCCTCTGTTGCGCGTCCCACAGCGACAAGGTTTGCGAAAACACGTCCTCGGTCCAGACAATCGGCAGCATTGAATGACTGCAGTGTGCTACTACCGGGTCGATTTTTCTGTAGTTTTGTCTTTCATAAAGTTGGTTCCACTCTTTCGGATAGTTATTGATTTGCAAGGTCTTTAAGTCAGCGTTCCGATTGTTTGATGTCAATGAGATGGCACAAAAATTGAAGCCAATATTTTGAGCGAATCGCAGCAGGATCGGATAAGCGGTCTCTATTTCTCTTGCGAAAGTCAGTTGCTTTAATTGCGACTCCTTCCACATTTCCATCACTCACTCTCCATGAGTCGTTCGTCGGGTGCTTTTTATGGATCCAATCGGATCCTGCACGCAACCGAGTGTAGGACAGGTCTTACAAATGGCGTTGAATTTTTTTGCTCTTGGAGGGGGCGGTTAGTTGCTGGAAAGGTTATTAGTCATCAATAACGCGTTGGATTTAACCTGTCATTCAATCGGACTTTGAATAAAGCTGTATTAACGGCATTTGGGTTTAATTCTCATTTTTTCGGGCGGTCTGAACGGTAAACCACTACAAAAGCAGTGGTGTTTATGCTCTGAGTTTGCGCGAGACTGTCAGGGTCTTTTCCGTGGAGTGCCCCCATGACTGTCAGCGCAGATAAATTTACTGCCCAGACCTTGCTCGACGTGCAGCCTTTGACCCCCAGTCTGTTTACCCTGCGCACCACGCGCGATACGGGCTTCAGGTTTCGCGCGGGACAATTCGCTCGCCTGGGGGTGACAAAGGCTGATGGCAGCACGGTCTGGCGTGCTTACTCGATGGTCTCTTCACCCTTCGACGAGTTTCTCGAGTTCTTCTCCATCGTGGTGCCAGGTGGCGAATTCACCAGTGAACTTAGTCGCTTGCAGGTCGGCGATACCCTGCTGGTGGAACGCCAGGCCTTTGGTTACCTGACGCTGGATCGGTTTGTCGACGGTCGGGATTTGTGGCTGTTATCCACCGGGACCGGGGTTGCGCCGTTTCTGTCGATTCTGCAGGACTTCGAAGTGTGGGAGCGATTCGAGCGGATCATTCTGGTGTACAGCGTGCGCGAAGCGCGGGAACTGGCCTATCAGTCGTTGATTGCAGAACTGTCCGAGCGTGATTACCTGGCAGAACACGCCCATAAACTGCAGTTCATTCCCACCGTTACCCGAGAAAAGGTTCCTGGTGCCTTGCATGGCCGTATTACCAGCCTGATTGAAAGCGGCGAGCTGGAGCGTGAAGCCGGCGTTGAACTGGCCCCCCAGCACTCGCGCGTCATGCTGTGCGGCAATCCGCAGATGATCGACGACACCCGGGCACTGCTGAAGAAACGCCACATGAGCCTGAGCCTGACGCGGCGGCCGGGACAGGTGGCGGTGGAAAACTACTGGTAAAAAAACGGCGCCATCAGGCGCCGTTCTTTATTCATCAAGCAGTCAAGGCCGGTTGTTCTGGGCCTTGAGCAGATCGCGGATCTCACCGAGCAACTCTTCTTCCTTGGTCGGAACCGGTGGCAGGGAAGGGGCCACGGCTTCTTCGCGTTTCAGGCGGTTGATGGCTTTGACACCCATGAAGATCGCGAAGGCGACGATCACGAAGTCCAGAACGCTCTGGATGAATTTACCGTAGGCCAAGACCACGGCAGGGGCGTTGCCCTCGGCGGCTTTTAGCGTGATGGCCAGATCACTGAAGTCCACCCCTCCGATCAACAGGCCGATTGGCGGCATGATCACGTCGCCGACAAACGACGAAACAATTTTGCCGAAGGCAGCACCGATGATGATACCGACGGCCATGTCGACCACATTGCCTTTGACCGCGAAGGCCTTGAACTCACTTAGCACGCCCATAGGTTATTTCCTTGTTACAGATGAGGTTGGTGTACGCAGTGTAAATCAGCAAACGCGTCCTGCGTGAAACACCTTCTTACAATGCCCGTTTTTATCGACCGATAAATCTGCAATTAGTTTGCAAAGTGCCACTAATCGCGCGCGAAATACGCCGTAACGCGCTGATCGGGAAGCCAAAATTTTCAATCGTCGGGTTACGAACTTTCTATTTATGTTCGCGGACTTAGCCCTCTAGCCTCTGGTTGGCGCACCTGGATGCGCCCAAAAGAACCAGAGGAACCTGATATGAATTCCACCCTTGGACTGGGGGCTTTTCCCCATCGCCGTACGCTCGGCGTACTCACCGCCAGCCTGTTGACCTTCTCCGTGCACGCCGCGCCCCTGACCCGGGACAACGGTGCAGCGGTGGGCGACAATCAGAACTCGCAAACCGCCGGCGCCAACGGCCCGGTGCTGCTGCAAGACGTGCAACTGATCCAGAAACTCCAGCGTTTCGACCGTGAGCGCATTCCCGAGCGCGTGGTGCATGCCCGCGGTACCGGTGCCCATGGCACGTTCACTGTGACCAACGACCTCAGTGACCTGAGCAAGGCCAAGGTATTCGCTGCCGGGCAGGTGACGCCAGTGTTCGTGCGCTTCTCCGCAGTGGTTCACGGTAACCACTCCCCGGAAACCCTGCGCGATCCACGGGGCTTTGCCACCAAGTTCTACACCGCTGATGGCAACTGGGACCTGGTCGGCAACAACTTCCCGACCTTCTTCATTCGCGACGCGATCAAGTTTCCGGACATGGTCCATGCGTTCAAACCCGATCCACGCACCAACCTTGACGATGACTCGCGTCGTTTCGACTTCTTCTCCCACGTGCCGGAAGCCACTCGCACGCTGACCGAGCTGTATTCCAATTCGGGTACTCCAGCCAGTTATCGGGAAATGGACGGTAATGGCGTGCATGCCTACAAATTGGTTAACGCCAAAGGCGAAGTGCACTATGTGAAGTTCCACTGGAAAAGTTTGCAGGGCATCAAAAACCTGACACCTGAACAAGTCGAGAAAGTTCAGGGCAAAGATTACAGTCATATGACTAATGATCTGGTCGGTCATATCAACAAGGGTGATTTCCCGAAATGGGACTTGTACATCCAAGTGCTGAATCCACAAGATTTGTCCAAGTTTGATTTCGATCCATTGGACGCTACCAAGATCTGGCCGAATGTTCCTGAGCGAAAAGTTGGACAAATGGTGTTGAACCGTAATCCGGCCAATGTGTTCCAGGAAACCGAACAAGTTGCCATGGCCCCGGCCAATGTTGTGCCGGGTATCGAACCTTCAGAAGATCGTCTATTGCAAGGCCGAGTGTTTTCTTATGCCGATACGCAAATGTATCGTCTGGGAGCCAATGCCCTGCAGTTGCCGATCAACGCGCCAAAAGTTGCGGTCAACAATGGCAATCAGGATGGTGCGATGAACTTCGGTGCCACGGCGTCTGGCGTGAACTATCAGCCAAGCCGCCTGCAACCGCGTGAAGAGCCGCAGAGCGCGCGTTACAGCCAGCTGGCACTGTCGGGCAGCACCCAGCAGGCGAAGATTCAGCGTGAGCAGAACTTCAAACAGGCCGGGGATCTGTATCGCTCGTTCAGCCAGCAGGAGCGTCAGGACCTGATCGCCAGCTTCGGCGGTTCGTTGGCGACCACCGATGACGAGAGCAAGCACATCATCCTGTCCTTTCTTTATAAGGCAGATCCGGAATACGGCACCGGTGTGACCAAAGTGGCCAAGGGTGACCTGAGCCGGGTCAAGGCGCTGGCAGCGAAACTGGTCGACTGATCTCGACGCCATGCAACGCGGGGCCTGATTCAGGCCCCGTTCTGCCCAAGGAGAGCGTTTATGCGTGCCTTTCTTTTACTGTTGCTCGGTTGCCTGTCATTTACAGCGCTGGCCGAACAGAACCCCGAGGCGATCAAGGCGCAGTTGCAGGATTACTATTTCGATGCCGCCCGGCGTGGTGATGTGCCGATGCTCGAGACCTTTATCGAGTCCGGTTATTCCCTCGATACCCGCGACAGCAAGGGCTACACGGCTTTGATTCTGGCGGCGTATCACGGCCAGGGTGCGGCAGTTGACCGGTTACTGGCAGCGGGCGCTGATGCCTGCGCGCAGGACCAACGTGGCAATACAGCGCTGATGGGGGCGATTTTCAAAGGCGAGATGCAGATTGCTCGAAGGCTGATGGCCACCGATTGCAGCCCCGATCAGCGCAACGGCGCAGGCCAGACTGCGGCGATGTACGCCGGGTTGTTCAAGCGCATCGAACTGCTCGACGCGCTCAAGGCCAAGGGCGCCGATCTTAATGCCGAAGACCCGCTGGGCAACAGCGCCGCGCGTCTGGCCAACGGCGAAATCCGTACCGCCGCGCCGCGCTGAGCGGTGGCTGCGTTATCATCGCGGTTTTTGCCGGGGGATCCAGATGGCCAAGGCCAAGCGCATGTACGGCTGCACCGAGTGCGGCGCAACCTTTCCCAAGTGGGCGGGCCAGTGCGGCGAGTGCGGCGCCTGGAACACCCTGACCGAAACCATGATCGAAAGCGGCGGGGCCACGGCGCCCACCGGGCGTACCGGCTGGGCCGGGCAGCAGGCGCAGATCAAGACCCTGGCCGAAGTCAGCATCGAGGAGATTCCACGTTTCTCCACCGCGTCCGGTGAGCTGGATCGGGTTTTGGGTGGCGGTCTGGTCGATGGCTCGGTGGTGCTGATCGGTGGTGATCCGGGCATCGGCAAGTCGACGATTCTGTTGCAGACCCTGTGCAACCTCGCCAAGAGCATGCCGGCGCTGTACGTCACCGGCGAAGAATCCCAGCAGCAAGTGGCGATGCGCGCCCGACGTTTAGGGCTGCCCCAGGATCAACTGCGGGTGATGACCGAAACCTGCATCGAAACCATCATTGCCACCGCCCGTCAGGAAAAACCCAAGGTGATGGTGATCGACTCGATCCAGACCATTTTCACCGAACAGCTGCAATCAGCGCCGGGTGGCGTCTCGCAGGTACGTGAGAGCGCGGCGTTGCTGGTGCGTTATGCCAAGCAGAGCGGCACGGCGATCTTCCTCGTCGGTCACGTCACCAAGGAAGGCGCGCTCGCCGGCCCGCGGGTGCTGGAGCACATGGTCGATACCGTGCTGTATTTCGAAGGCGAATCCGATGGCCGTTTGCGTTTGTTGCGGGCGGTGAAAAACCGTTTCGGTGCGGTCAATGAACTGGGCGTGTTCGGCATGACCGACAAGGGCCTGAAAGAAGTCTCCAACCCGTCGGCGATTTTTCTCACCCGTGCCCAGGAAGAAGTCCCGGGCAGTGTGGTCATGGCCACCTGGGAAGGCACCCGGCCGATGCTGGTGGAAGTGCAGGCGCTGGTGGATGATAGCCATCTGGCCAATCCACGGCGCGTGACGTTGGGCCTTGATCAGAACCGATTGGCGATGTTGTTGGCGGTATTGCACCGTCACGGTGGTATTCCGACTCACGACCAGGACGTGTTCCTCAACGTGGTCGGCGGGGTGAAGGTGTTGGAGACAGCATCGGATCTGGCGTTGATGGCGGCGGTGATGTCGAGCCTGCGCAACCGGCCGTTGCCGCATGATTTGCTGGTGTTTGGTGAAGTCGGTTTGTCCGGCGAAGTGCGCCCGGTGCCGAGCGGGCAGGAGCGTTTGAAGGAAGCGGCCAAGCATGGCTTCAAACGCGCAATCGTGCCCAAGGGCAATGCACCGAAAGAGGCGCCGCCGGGGTTACAGATCGTTGCCGTGACCCGGTTGGAGCAGGCGCTCGACGCACTTTTCGAATAGTCCTATGGGAGCGGGCTTGCCCGCGAAAGCGGTGTGTCAGTCGAAAGCAATGTCGACTGACACGGCCTCTTCGCGGGCAAGCCCGCTCCCACAGGGGATTTGTATTGATGGCTAGATTTCGATCAGGGCGCCGAGTTCGCGTTCAAGCTCGGCCTCGTCAGCCAGGTTGAGCTCGATCAACCGTCGCAAGCGCTGGATCGACTCCAGACTGATATGCCGGCAGACGAAGCCTAGTTGTCCGTGATCTTCGTGAGCCAGGTGTACATCCATCTCGATATCGACATCATCGCTCAGATGAATGTTGACGAAGAAATCCTGCTCCCTATCCCCAAGCCACGGCTCCGGCCGTTCGATCAGCAGCCCTTTGAGCGACAGATCGATCAACTTCACCGGCCAGATGAATTGGCCCTGACTCAGCTCGGTTCTGGCATCGAACGCAATACGTTTGAAGCGACGGCGATTGGCTGGGTGTTCGCTCATGGCGCAATCCTCGGAAGAGTTCGCTGACTATAGACCCGACCGTTGGGTGGCTGCCAATCGACAAGCCGTCTAGACCAACGTCGGGGTATGGCCTTTGGCGCCGTAAGCGCTAAACTCGGGGTGGCTGTCTTTCTTGTCCACCCTGGCTGGAATAATAAAATGAAAAATAATAATAGCCTGCTACGCCACTTACCCTGGCTAGTGCTGGCAATCGTAGGAGCGTGCGCCCTGGGCGTAGTGGCATTGCGCCGAGGAGAGGCGATCAACGCCTTGTGGATCGTGGTCGCGGCCGTGGCCATTTATCTGGTCGCGTACCGTTACTACAGCCTGTTCATCGCCAACAATGTGATGCAACTGGATCCGCGTCGGGCCACCCCCGCCGTGCTCAACAACGACGGTCTGGACTATGTGCCGACCAACAAACACATTCTTTTCGGTCACCACTTCGCCGCGATCGCGGGCGCCGGACCTCTGGTCGGCCCGGTATTGGCGGCGCAGATGGGTTATCTGCCCGGCACGCTGTGGCTGATTGCCGGGGTGGTGCTGGCGGGCGCGGTGCAGGACTTCATGGTCCTGTTCATGTCGACCCGGCGCAACGGCCGTTCCCTGGGCGACATGGTGCGTGAAGAAATGGGCCGCATCCCCGGCACCATCGCCCTGTTCGGCTGCTTCCTGATCATGATCATCATCCTCGCGGTGCTGGCGCTGATCGTGGTCAAGGCACTGGCAGAGAGCCCATGGGGCATCTTCACCGTGATGGCGACCATCCCGATCGCGATGTTCATGGGCATCTACATGCGCTACATCCGCCCGGGCCGCATCGGCGAGATCTCGGTCATCGGTGTGTTGCTGCTGCTCGGTTCGATCTGGCTCGGTGGGCAGATTGCCGCTGATCCGGTGTGGGCCAAGGCCTTCAGCTTCACCGGCGTGCAAATCACCTGGATGCTGATCGGTTACGGCTTCGTCGCCGCCGTGTTGCCGGTGTGGCTGATCCTCGCGCCACGCGACTACCTGTCGACGTTCCTCAAGATCGGCACCATCATCGCCCTGGCGATCGGCATTCTGGTGACCATGCCCGAGCTGAAAATGCCGGCGCTGACCCAGTTCGTCGACGGCACCGGCCCGGTGTGGAAGGGCGGTCTGTTCCCCTTCCTGTTCATCACCATCGCTTGCGGTGCGGTATCGGGTTTCCACGCGCTGATCTCTTCGGGCACCACACCGAAGCTGCTGGATAACGAAACCAACGCGCGCTACATCGGTTATGGCGGCATGCTGATGGAATCGTTCGTGGCGATCATGGCCATGGTTGCCGCTTCGGTGATCGAGCCGGGCGTGTACTTCGCCATGAACAGCCCGGCCGCCGTGGTCGGCGGTGACGTCGCATCGGTGGCGCAGATGGTCAGCAGCTGGGGCTTCGCGATCACGCCGGAGGCGCTGCAAGCGGTGGCTCACGACATCGGCGAAACCACCATTCTGGCCCGGGCCGGCGGTGCACCGACCCTGGCGGTCGGTATCGCGCAGATCCTGCACAGTGTCCTGCCGGGTGAAAACACCATGGCGTTCTGGTACCACTTCGCGATCCTGTTCGAAGCGCTGTTCATTCTGACTGCTGTAGACGCCGGTACCCGTGCCGGGCGCTTCATGCTGCAGGACCTGCTCGGCTCCTTCGTTCCGGCGCTCAAGCGCACCGAATCGTGGACTGCCAACCTGATCGCCACCGCCGGTTGTGTGGCGATGTGGGGCTGGTTGCTGTATCAGGGCGTGATCGATCCACTGGGCGGCATCAACACCCTGTGGCCGCTGTTCGGTATCTCCAACCAGATGCTGGCCGGTATCGCGCTGATGCTCGGCACCGTGGTCCTGATCAAGATGAAGCGCCAGCGCTACATCTGGGTCACCCTGCTGCCAGCCGCCTGGCTGCTGATCTGCACCACCACCGCAGGCTTCATCAAGCTGTTCGACGCCAACCCGGCGATCGGCTTCCTGTCGCTGGCCAAGAAGTACAGCGATGCCCTGGCCGCCGGGCAAGTCATTGCCCCGGCCAAGAGTATCGAGCAGATGCAGCACGTGATCTTCAACGCCTACACCAACGCAACGCTCACTGCGCTGTTCCTGTTCGTGGTCTTCAGCATCCTGTTCTATGCGCTCAAGGTCGGCATTGCCGCCTGGGGCAAAAAAGAGCGTACGGATAAAGAATCGCCATTCCAGGCCCTGCCGGACGCGTAACCAGAGGATTGCACCATGTTCAATGACCTGAGTCGCCTCGGCAAATACCTCGGTCAGGCCGCCCGCCTGATGGTCGGCATGCCCGACTACGACACCTACGTCGAGCATATGCAAACCAAACACCCGGACAAACCGGTGATGAGCTACGAGATGTTCTTCCGCGAACGTCAGGAAGCGCGTTACGGTGGCAAGGGTGGGCCGAAGTGCTGTTGAGCTGACAGCCTGCGGTTGAGGTAATCCCCCTGTGGGAGCGGGCTTGCTCGCGAATACGGAGTGTCAGTTGATACGTGTGGTGACTGACACACCGCTTTCGCGAGCAAGCCCGCTCCCACATTTGTTTTGTGTTTCTTTAAGGAGATCGTGTGTTGTCTTCTCCCATACCCGTAACGGTACTCAGCGGTTTCCTCGGTGCCGGCAAGACCACCTTGCTGCGCCATCTGCTCAAAGCCGAGCATGGCCTGAAGATCGCCGTGATCGAGAACGAATTCAGCGACGCCGGCATCGACACCCAGTTGCTCGGCGTCGAACCGGTGCAAGTCATGACCCTGGCCAACGGCTGCGTCTGCTGCACCATCCACACCGATCTGACCAAGGCCCTGTACCTGCTGCTCGAACGCCTGGACAGCGGTGAAATCGCTTTCGATCGGCTGGTGATCGAGTGCACCGGGCTGGCCGATCCGGCTCCGGTGGCGCAGACCTTTTTCATTGACGAAGAACTGCGCGAACGCTATCTGCTCGACGGCATCATTACCCTGGTGGATGCCGCTCATGCCGACCAGCACCTGACCCAGACCATTGCTCAGGCGCAGATCGGTTTCGCCGACCGCCTGCTGGTGAGCAAGACCGATCTGGTGGATGAGACCACGTTCAACGCACTGAGCGAACGCCTGACGCGAATCAACCGTCGTGCGCCAATCCGCGTGGTCGAGCACGGCAACATCGATCTGGCGGAACTGCTCGACGTGCGTGGCTTCAACCTCAATGCCGACCTGGGCGGCGGAGTGAGTCTGCGTCCGGTGAGCAAGGCGCCTTCCATCGACCGTATCTCCAGCCTGGTGCTGCGCACAGACCAGCCGCTGGATATCGATCAGCTCAGCGAGTTCATGAATGAGCTGCTGGAAGAACATGGCAAGCAGTTGTTGCGCTACAAGGGCGTGTTGAACATCGCTGGCGAGGATCGGCGGCTGGTGTTTCAGGGCGTACTGAAACTTTACGGTTTCGACTGGGACACCGAGTGGGCCGAGGGTGAGGCGCGGGAAAGCGTGATCGTGTTTATTGCCGATGATCTGCCGGAAGAGAAAATTCGGGCGGGGTTTGCCAGAGTGACTTCTGCCTGATGGATCCTGGTTGTCAGCGATGGCCTCTTCGCGAGCAGGCTCGCTCCCACAGTAGGTCGCATTCTGTCAGGAGGAATGCAATTCACTGTGGGAGCGGGCTTGCTCGCGAAGGCGATCTAACCGGCGACACGATGCTCAAGGGCTGTACCCAGCAAGGTCTGCTCAAGATGATCCAGGTGTTGATTCATCAGTCGCTCAGCCATGGACATATCCCCAGACGCGACCGCCTCGACAATCGCCAGATGCTCCTGCCACGCGCAGCAACCGGGCGTCGATCCATCACACCGCGCAATCGCCAGCGACGTCAACGGCACCAGACTGCCAAGAAAATGCGCCAACGGTGCATTCCCCGCCATTTGTGCCAACTGCAGATGAAACTCGCCGGACAAACGAATCGCCGCCGCACGCCGTTCCTGTGTCACGGCCAGACGTTCGCGTTCGACCAGCGTGCGCAAGCGTTTCAAACCCTCCGCTGAGGCATTCTGACAAGCCAGACGCGCCAGCGTCGCTTCGGTCAGGCGCCGGGCGTGCAGGGTTTGCCGGGTCTGCTCGGCATCCGGTGCGGCCACCCGTGGCCGATGGTTGGCGCGCAGCACAATCACCTGCTCATGGGACAACTGCGTCAGCACCCGGCGCACATCGGCGCGGCTGACGCCAAACATCTGCTTGAGACTGTCTTCGGTGAAGCGGCTGGCCGGGTCGATTCGCCGGTCCAGAATCGCGTCGAACAGCCGCGGGTACAGATCGTCTGCCGACGCCTGCAGGCGGGAGAAGTGCAGGGGGGCCGACATCTGACGAGTGTGCGGCGACGTGGCAAGGCTGTTCATGGCCGGTCTCCAGTGTGAATCAATCAGTGGCTGAGGTTGTCATCCGGAATGTTCAATTCAACGCCCATCCGTTGGCCTTCGCGCAGAATGTGCCGACGCATTTCGGCGCTGGCCTGAGCGCTGTTCTTGCTGCGGATTGCGCGCACCACCGCTTCGTTTTCTTCCAGGCGTTCGGCCAGATGCTCAGGCGAATTGCGCAGCACTTCGGCGCTTTGCTTGAGGGCATTGCTCGTTTGCTGCACCACACTCTGGAAAATCGGGTTCGAGGTCAGGGTGAACAGCTCTTCGTGGAAGGCGATGTAGGCGCTGACCCCGGCTTCGCTGTCGCCCGCTTCGAGGGCTTCGCGCATGTCCATCAACGTCAGGCGCAATTGCCCGACTTCCTTGCTGCTGATCGACTGCGCGACCAGACCGACGATGAAAGGCTCAAGGGTGTAGCGCAGTTGCAGCACGTCTTCGAGGCTGGCGCCGGCCACCGCGCTGTCGTGGCTCTGGCTGTCGCTGAGTTGGGCGTCGAGCACCACCACGCCTTTGCCCGGCATCGAGCGCACCAGGCCAAGGGTTTCCAGGACGATCACTGCTTCGCGCAGGCTTGGGCGGCTGATGCCCAGTTGTTCGGCCAGTTCGCGCTGACCCGGCAGCATGTCGCCGGAGCGCCACTGACCGCGGGCGAGGGCGGCGCGCAGTTTTTCTACGACTGAGTTGACGACGGTTGATGTGGTGATCACTTGTCTTGCTCCGTGAGCCCGTTGGGGCTGCCGCAAACAGGATCAAAAGATCGCAGCCTGCGGCAGCTCCTGCGGGGTTGAAAATCAGAACTCTTGCTGGTGCGCCGGAGTTCCGGTTTTACGCGGTTGAAAGGTGTAGCCCTGCTGACCGCTAAGTACTTTGTTTGCGCGTTGCACATCGATGTCCTTTTCCCAACGGGCGATGGCCACGGTGGCGACGCAGTTGCCGATCAGATTGGTCAGCGCCCGGCCGATGCCCATGAACCAGTCCACCGCCAGTACCAGCACCAGACCCACGACCGGAACCGCCGGGATCGCCGTCAGCGTCGCCGCGAGAATCACCAGCGCCGAGCCGGGAATGCCGTGGGCGCCCTTGGAAGTGATCAGCGACACCAGCAGAATCGTCAGCAGATCGGTCATCGCCAGTGGCGTGCCGGTGGCGTTGGCAATGAACACGATGGCCAGGGTCAGGTAGATCGAGAAACCGTCGAGGTTGAACGAATAGCCGGTGGGAATCACCAGCCCGACCGTCGAGCTGCCAATCCCCAGGTGTTCAAGTTTGCGCATGATCTGTGGCAGCACGGCGTCGGAAGAAGCGGTGCCCATGACGATCAGCAATTCTTCGCGCAGGTATTTGAGCAGGGGCCACAGACGCAGGCCCGAGGCGCGCATTACCACGCCGAGGATCACGCTGACGAACGCCATGCAGGTCAGGTAAAACAAGCCCACCAGACTGCCTAGGTGTTGCAGCGAATCGAGGCCGTACTTGCTGGTGGTGAAGGCGATGGCGCCGAACACGCCGATCGGCGCCAGACGCACGATCATGCCCATGATCCGGAAAATCACATGGCTCAGCTCGTTGATCAGCCGTGAGATCCCGGAAGCCGCTTCGCCCACCAGATTCAGCGCGCTGCCGAACAGCACCGAAAACAGCAGCACTTGCAGGATGTTGTTATCGGCGAAAGCGCCGAGCACCGAAGTCGGGATCAGATCCATCAGGAACTGAGTGGTGGTGTGCATGTGCTGGCCGCGTTCGGCGATGTCGCCCATGTCGGCGGCGGACAACTGCTCCAGATGGATATTCGCGCCACTGCCGATGCCGGTGCTGAAGGCGAATACCAGACCGATCACCAGGGCGATGGTGGTCAGCACTTCAAAGTAGATCACCGACTTGAGGCCGATGCGTCCGACCTTCTTCAGATCGCCCGCGCCGCTGATGCCGCTGACCACCACGCAGAACACGATCAGGCCGATAAGCATCTTGATCAGTTTGATGAAGCCGTCACCCAGTGGTTTGAGCTGAGCGGAATATTCGGGAAGGGTCAGCCCGCAGACGATGCCGAGCACCAGTCCGAGAACCACTTGGAGGAAGATTGAACGCGAGCACCATCTGAGCATGGGAGGAATCCTGGTCGGTGTCCTGGCTGCCGTGCGCCTTTGGGCGCATCAGATTCAGAACTTAATTATTGTGGTCTTACCGGTATGTCCAGTGCGGGTGCAGTCTAGGCGCGGATTTTTGCGGATCGCAAGTGAAAATTGACGAATTGGCATGACCGGTCTGACCAGTTGTGCGGTGAGTCCCATTCTTGAGCGGTTCAGGCGTTTGAAAAAATGTGGGCACAAAAAAACCGGCCAATCACTTGGCCGGTTTCTCATGCTGCGGATTTAACGTCGCGATTACGCGCCGTACACCGGCAGTTTCTTGCAGATGGCTTTGACTTTCTCACGAACGGCGTCGATCACCGCTTCGTTGTTCAGGTCAGCCAGGATGTCGCAGATCCAGCCGGCCAGCTCTTTGCACTCTGCTTCCTTGAAGCCGCGAGTGGTCACAGCCGGAGTACCGAAGCGCAGACCGGAGGTCACGAACGGCGAGCGAGGATCGTTTGGCACGGAGTTCTTGTTCACGGTAATGAACGCTTTGCCCAGCGCGGCGTCGGCGTCTTTACCGGAGATGTCCTGCTTGATCAGCGACAGCAGGAACAGGTGGTTCTTGGTACCGCCGGACACCACGTCGAAACCGCGCTCGATGAACACTTCGGCCATGGCTTGGGCGTTCTTCACCACTTGTTCCTGGTAAGCCTTGAACTCAGGCTGCAGCGCTTCCTTGAAGCAGATCGCTTTAGCGGCGATCACGTGCTCCAGCGGGCCACCCTGGGCGCCCGGGAATACCGCGGAGTTCAGCTTCTTCTCGATCTCGGCGTTGGCGCGCGCCAGGATCAGACCGCCACGAGGACCGCGCAGGGTCTTGTGCGTGGTGGTGGTGACCACGTCAGCGAATGGCACCGGGTTCGGGTAGACGCCGGCGGCGACCAGACCGGCCACGTGCGCCATGTCGACGAACAGGTAGGCACCGACTTTGTCAGCGATGGCGCGGAAGCGTGGGAAGTCGAGAATCTGCGAGTAGGCAGAGAAACCGGCCACGATCATTTTCGGCTTGTGCTCAACCGCCAGACGCTCGACTTCGTCGTAGTCGATCAGGCCATTGGCGTCGATGCCGTACTGCACCGCGTTGTACAGCTTGCCGGAGGACGAAACGCTGGCGCCGTGGGTCAGGTGACCACCGTGGGCCAGGCTCATGCCCAGGATGGTGTCGCCACCTTGCAGCAGGGCCAGGTAAACAGCGGCGTTGGCTTGGGAACCGGCGTGCGGCTGAACGTTGGCGTAATCGGCGCCGAACAGCTCTTTGGCGCGGTCGATGGCCAGTTGTTCAACAACGTCGACGTACTCGCAACCACCGTAGTAGCGCTTGCCCGGGTAGCCTTCGGCGTACTTGTTGGTCAGTACCGAGCCTTGAGCTTCCATCACCGCAGGGCTGGTGTAGTTTTCCGAAGCGATCAGCTCAATGTGCTCTTCCTGGCGCTGAGCTTCTTGCTCCATGGCGGCAAAGAGATCGGCGTCGTACTTGGCAATAGTCAAATCACGGCTGAACATGGCGGTCCTCAAGGATCGGGGGCAGAAAAGGGGGGCATTCTAACCCAATGGGTTTTGGATGGCATATGAAACGACATCATGTCGCAGACAAGTGGCGTTCATGCCAGATGTGCGGTGCTTTTGCTGGCTCCACAATGGCCGCGTTTCAACCGGAGAATACTGATCTACGGCAAGTCCCTGTGGCAGCCAGCCTGCTGGGGATGGCTGCACCGCAGATTTTTCCGGCGTCTGTACCGGCCCTTTCGCGAGCAAGCCCGCTCCCACAGGGATGTGCATTCCAATGTGGGAGCGGGCTTGCTCGCGAAGGCGTCATTGGTGGTGCCGCAAAAAATCAGTCGAACATGAACAGCGCATCATTGCTGAACTGCGCTTCAAACCGGCTCGCCGGCATCGGCCGTCCGAACAGATAGCCCTGAACCTCATCGCAACCGTGCTCGCGCAGGAAGTCCAGTTGCTCATGGGTTTCCACGCCTTCGGCGATCACCGCCAGATTGAGGCTGTGGGCCATGGCGATGATCGCCCGAGCGATCTGCGCGTCCTGCTCGCCGGACGGCAGGCCGTCGACGAAGGTACGGTCGATCTTCAGCACGTCGATCGGGAATTGCTTGAGGTAGTTCAGCGACGAATAACCGGTGCCGAAGTCGTCGACCGCAATGCTCAGGCCCAGGTTTTTCAGCCCGGCCAGAATCTGCATTGCTTCGCTGACTTCGCGCATCAGGATACTTTCGGTCAGCTCCAGCTCCAGACACGCCGGTGGTAACCCTGTTTCGCGCAGGATCGTGGCGATGCGCGTACCGAGCTGGCCATCGGAGAACTGCCGCGCCGAAATGTTCACCGAGACCTTCGGCACGCGCACGCGGTTCTGGTGCCAGGTCTTGAGCTGGCGGCAGGCTTCGCTGATCACCCAGTCGCCAACGTCCACTACCAGACCGAGCTCTTCCAGCACCGGAATGAAATCCCCCGGCGGCACCAGTCCACGACGCGGATGACGCCAGCGTAGCAGTGCCTCGGCGCCAGTCAGGCGTTTGCCGTCGCCGCTGAATTGCGGCTGGTAGTACAGGACAAATTCGTTCTGCTCCAGCGCATGACGCAGGTCGCTTTCCAGCTCCAGACGTTCCAGCGCACTGGCGTTCATGTCGGCCTGATAGAACTGGAAGTTGTTCTTGCCGCGCTCCTTGGCGTGGTACATCGCGGTGTCGGCGTTCTTCATCAACTGGCTGAGCTCGTTGCCGTCCTGCGGGCTCAGGGCGATGCCGATACTGGCGGTGACGAAGAATTCGCGACCTTCCAGCACGAACGGACGCACCAGGCTGGCGAGAATCTGCTCGGCCACATGAATCGCCCGGTTCAGCGCCATTTCGCGGCTGGAGCGGTGCTGCAGGAGCAAGGTGAACTCGTCACCGCCCATGCGCGCCACGGTGTCGTCATCGTCGACGCAGGCCAGCAACCGCGTGGCCATGTCTTTCAACATGCGGTCGCCAGCCGCGTGGCCGAGGGAGTCGTTGATCGGCTTGAAGCGGTCGAGGTCGAGGAACATCAGCACCACCCACGACTTCTGCCGTTCGGCCGATTGCAGCGCGGTGTGCAGACGATCCTGGAACAGCGTGCGGTTCGGCAGGTGGGTCAGGGCGTCGTAGTAAGCGAGACGATGGATGCGTTGTTCGCTGGCCTTGCGCTCGCTGATGTCGCTGAAGAAGCACACGTAACTGGCCAGATCGCCTTCATCGTCGAGTACCGCCGTGATGCCGACCCACGCCGGGTAATGCTCGCCGTTACGGCGCTTGAGCCAGACTTCGCCTTCCCAGGTACTGTGCTGGTGCAATTGCTTGAGCACGTAGCGCAGGTGCGCGTCCTGTTGCTCGTCGACGGTGAGCATGTTCGGCAACTGATCGAGCACCTCCGACACCGCGTAACCGCTGACCCGGCTGAAGGCTTCGTTGGCCTGCACGATGTAACCGGCGGGGTCGGTGATCAGAATCGCCGAGGTCGAGTGCTCGAATACCGTGGCGGCCATGCGCAAGTCTTTCTCGGCGCGGCGCTGCTGGCTGATGTCGCGACCGACGCCGAGCACGCCTTCGAACGCGCCGTGTTCGTCCCACACCAGCACCAGCCGCAGCTCGATTGGAATCTTCCGACCGTCGGCGCGCAGGCAGTCGAACAGGAACATCTGCGTCTGTACCTGGCTTCGCAGTTGCGCGAGTTGCTCAGGTTTGTCGAGCGCTTTGCTGACCCGATCCATCAAGGTGTAGATGCCGGATAGCTGCTGCGGGTTGGCGATCGTCGATTGCCAGCCATTCTGGAAGATCCACTCGGCGTCGTAACCCAGCACCGCCTGCACCGACGGGCTGACGTAGTTCAGCGACAGCTTGCTGTCGGTGGAGAAAATCACATCGCTGATGCTTTCGGCGAGCATGCGGTAGCGCTGCTCGCTGTCGCGCAGCGATTCGCTGGCCTCGATCTGCTCGGTGATGTCCTTGGCCACGCCGATGATTCGCGTGACCTGATCATGCTTGTCGCGGGCCAGCGCCTGCTCGCGAATGTCGAAGCGCCGCCACTTGCCGTCGCGATGGCGGAAGCGCAACTGGCACTGCAACAACTGGCTGTAACCGGCGTGCCGCTGCATCTGCCGCGAGCGGTGGTAATAGTCGGCGTCTTCCGGGTGCAGGAGGATTTCCCAGAAGTACTCGCCCATCTGGTGCAGCTCGGAGCGGTTGTAACCGAGGGTTTGGCCGAGGTGGTGGTTGCTGAAAATCATCCGCTGGCTGATCACGTCCTGCACATACAGATGGTCCGGCACGGTGCGCACCACGTCCGACCAGAAACCTTCGCGCTCCAGCAGCGACAGTTCGATCAGCTTGCGGCTGGTGATGTCGTTGATGCTGAGGATCACCGCTTTATAGTCGTGCTGTTCCTCGGGCAGGCGCAGGACCATCCACAGGTGCTGATCGCGGCCGTTGATGTCCGGCAGTCTGATTTCCAGCTCCAGCTGTTTTTGCTGCTGCAGAACCGCGTCGAGCACCTGGTTGCCGATGGCGCACTGGCTGTGCGGATGGCCGTCGATCAGCAATTGCCAGGCGTGCTCGCAGGAATTGACATTGAGCAGTTGCAGTGCCACCTGATTGACCTCGGTGACGCGCAGTTCCTGCAGCAATTGCTGGCGCTGGACCGGTTGGTCGAGCCAAGCCTTGAGCTGGTCGCTGGTTTGGATCTGCGCCTTGTCGAACAACTGCTTGAGGCCCGAGAGGTCGAGTACGCACAGGGCGACGCCGGTGCCTTCGAAGATGTCCTGATAGCGCCGGCGGCCTTCATGTAACTGGCGCTGGCGGCGACGCATGTTCAGCAGCGCGATCACCGGCAACATCGAGAACGCCAGGCCCAGCAGGCATTTGCCGATGAACGCCGGCAGCAGTTCTTCGAGCACGCGCTGGCGGTCGAACAGCCCGCGCAATTGCCAGTCGCTGCTGCTCAACGGCACGGTCAGCACGGTGTTGGCCATGTCGTCCGGGCTCAAGACGCCAGGCCTGGCCGAAGGCCGTGCCTCGTCGCGGCTGATGATCTGATGGTTGAGACGGTTTTCCACCAGCCACAACGGACGGATGCCGGTTTCGCCCTGCTTGGTCAGCGAGTCGAAGAAGGTCGGGGTCAGGCGCAATACCCAGTAGCCGCGCGTGCTGCCGCTGGCCTGATGCAACAACAGATGCACCACCGAGCCGTCGTCGGCGTTACTGAAGTAATGCGCCTGGGCGCGGCTGCGGCGCACCAGTTCAGCGAGGTAATCGGCGTCGTGGCTGTCGCTGGCGCTGTCGTTGAGGATTTTCCCGGACGGGCTGAGCAGGGCCAGGCTGCGCAGGTCCGGCAGCGATTGCTGGAGCTTGCGCAGCAGCGCCTGCTGTTCGTCGGACGACTGCGGCTGTTCGACGATCGGTAGCAGGTTGAGGGCGATTTGCGCATTCAGCGACATGTTCAGGCTGACCTGCGAGGCGAGGTCGGCGGTGTAGTCGATGGTGTACTGACGCTGGTTTTTCTGGGTCTCGCGCAATTGATCGAGCAGTTGCCAGAACAGCAGGGCCAGCAGCAAAAGTACCAGCGTCGCCAATGCACCCTTCAGTGTTCCGCGCAGGGGCGAGCCGGTCCCCGGATTGGACGCGCTCACAGAAGCTGGCGGGGTAACGTTGGACAAGCTGAAATCCTGCGGTTTGGCTGGACTGGCGCGACGTGCACTATAAGCCGGACGCCCGAAGGGCGGCTAGCATGCCTTGAGTTGTGGCGAAGTGCCAGCCCCACTCGGCTGGACTGCCTTCCGTCATTAAGGTAGCTTTGCCGGTTACGCGGGAGCGTTCCAGCTCCTAGACTCAGACTTTTTCAGCGCGCAGGCATTGATGACCATCAAGTGAACGACGCGCATCGGTCTGGCCGGGCATCGCCTGCGCTCCAATCATTCATCTGTCACTGACCCAAGGTTCTCCATGGCTCAATACGTCTTCACCATGCATCGGCTGGGCAAAGTTGTTCCGCCGAAGCGGGAAATCCTGAAAAACATTTCTCTGTCGTTCTTCCCCGGCGCCAAGATCGGCGTGCTCGGCCTCAACGGTTCGGGTAAATCCACGTTGCTGAAAATCATGGCCGGCGTCGACACCGAGTTCGAGGGCGAAGCCCGTCCGATGCCGGACCTGAACATCGGTTATCTGCCGCAAGAGCCACAACTTGATCCGACCAAGACCGTGCGTGAAGTGGTCGAGGAAGCCGTCAGCGTGATCAAGGATGCGCAAGCGCGTCTGGACGAGGTCTACGCCGCTTACGCTGACCCGGATGCCGACTTCGACAAGCTGGCTGCCGAACAGGCCAAGCTCGAAGCGATCCTGCAGGCCAGCGATGGTCACAACCTGGAGCGTCAACTGGAAGTCGCTGCCGACGCCCTGCGTCTGCCGGCGTGGGACGCCAAGGTCGAACACCTGTCCGGTGGTGAAAAACGTCGTGTGGCCCTGTGCCGTCTGCTGCTGTCCGCTCCGGACATGCTGCTGCTCGACGAACCGACCAACCACCTGGACGCTGATTCGGTAGCGTGGCTGGAGCACTTCCTGCACGACTTCCCGGGCACCGTGGTCGCGATCACGCACGACCGTTACTTCCTGGATAACGTTGCTGGCTGGATTCTGGAACTCGACCGCGGCGCGGGCATTCCTTACGAGGGCAACTACTCGGGTTGGCTCGAAGCCAAGTCCGATCGTCTGGCGGCCGAATCCAAGCAGCAGTCGGCTCACGAAAAAGCCATGAAGGAAGAACTGGAGTGGGTGCGCAAAGGCGCCAAGGCCCGCCAGTCGAAATCCAAGGCTCGTCTGCAACGCTTCGAAGAAATGCAGTCGCAGGAATTCCAGAAGCGTTCAGAAACCAACGAGATCTACATCCCGGCCGGTCCGCGTCTGGGCGACAAGGTCATCGAGTTCAAGAACGTCACCAAGGGTTACGGCGATCGCGTGCTGATCGACAACCTGTCGTTCTCCATGCCGAAGGGCGCCATTGTCGGCGTGATCGGTGGTAACGGTGCCGGTAAGTCGACCCTGTTCCGCATGCTGATGGGCAAGGAAACTCCGGATTCCGGCACCATCGAAGTCGGCGAAACCGTGCAACTGGCCTGCGTTGACCAGAGCCGCGAAGACCTCGACGGCAGCAAGACCGTGTTCCAGCAGATCTCCGACGGTTCCGATCAGATCCGCATCGGCAACTACGAGATTCCGTCGCGCACTTACGTCGGTCGCTTCAACTTCAAGGGCGGCGACCAGCAGAAGTTCGTCAAGGACCTGTCCGGTGGTGAGCGCGGTCGTCTGCACCTGGCGCTGACCCTGAAGGAGGGTGGCAACGTCCTGCTGCTCGACGAACCGTCCAACGACCTCGACGTTGAAACCCTGCGTTCGCTGGAAGAAGCCCTGCTGGACTTCCCGGGCGCCGCCATTGTGATCTCTCACGATCGCTGGTTCCTGGACCGCGTCGCGACCCACATCCTGGCGTACGAAGACGACTCGCAAGCGGTGTTCTTCGAAGGTAACTACACCGAGTACGAAGCCGACCGCAAAAAGCGTCTTGGCGAAGCGGCGGCCCAGCCACATCGGGTACGCCACAAGAAACTGGCCTGATTCGGGTTGGTTGCATGAAAAAGCGGAGCCTTCGGGCTCCGTTTTTTTTGCCTGGTTTTTTCCGCAATACCGAGTTGAATTCATCGCTGGCAAGCCAGCTCCCACAGGATTTTTGTTGTACCTGGAATGTGTGAGCGCCACGAAAACTGTGGGAGCTGGCTTGCCAGCGATAGCGGTGTAACTGTTGGTGCATCACTTCAATTTGAACTCCCCATTCAGGTGCAATATCAGTCCAAAAAGCCCTCTTATTTATATCCTGTGCACCATTTAATTTCATAACTGCGACATTTTGCGCTGTTCCTGTGCGCAAATCGTTTGCTACAGTCCGGCTCAATCGCTTCCAACGACAATAAATTTGCCGAGACTTTTCCCATGATCGAATCCGTCGAATCCTTCCTCGCCCGCCTGAAAAAACGCGACCCGGATCAACCCGAATTCCACCAGGCCGTCGAAGAAGTCCTGCGCAGTCTGTGGCCGTTTCTCGAAGCCAATCCGCGTTACCTGACCTCAGGCATTCTGGAGCGCATCTGCGAGCCGGAGCGTGCGGTGGTGTTTCGCGTGTCGTGGGTCGACGATCAGGGCAAGGTCCAGGTCAATCGCGGTTTCCGCATTCAGATGAACAGCGCAATCGGCCCGTACAAGGGCGGCTTGCGCTTCCATCCTTCGGTGAACATGGGCGTGCTGAAGTTTCTCGCCTTCGAACAGACCTTCAAGAACTCCCTGACCTCGTTGCCCATGGGCGGCGGCAAGGGCGGTTCGGACTTCGATCCTAAGGGCAAGAGCGACGCCGAAGTCATGCGTTTCTGCCAGGCGTTCATGAGCGAGCTGTACCGCCACATCGGCGCGGACGTTGACGTGCCGGCTGGTGACATCGGTGTCGGTGCGCGGGAGATCGGTTTCCTGTTTGGCCAGTACAAACGCCTGAGCAACCAGTTCACCAGCGTGTTGACCGGTAAAGGCATGACCTATGGCGGCAGCCTGATTCGCCCGGAAGCCACCGGTTTCGGTTGCGTGTACTTCGCCGAAGAAATGCTCAAGCGCCGCGAGCAGACCGTTGAAGGCAAGCGCGTGGCGATCTCCGGTTCCGGCAACGTCGCGCAGTACGCGGCGCGCAAGGTCATGGACCTGGGCGGCAAGGTGATTTCGCTGTCCGACTCCGAAGGCACGCTGTACTGCGAATCGGGCTTGAGCGAAGAACAGTGGCAGGCGCTGCTGGAGCTGAAAAACGTCAAACGCGGACGCATCAGCGAACTGGCCACGGCGTTCGGTCTGGAGTTCCGCGCCGGTCAGTTGCCCTGGTCGCTGTCGTGCGACATCGCGCTGCCGTGTGCCACGCAGAACGAACTCGATGCAGACGCCGCACGTACGCTGCTGCGCAACGGCTGCGTATGCGTGGCCGAGGGCGCGAACATGCCGACCACGCTTGCGGCTGTGGATATCTTCGTCGAGGCCGGCATTCTGTTCGCCCCGGGCAAGGCGTCGAACGCCGGCGGGGTCGCGGTCAGCGGTCTGGAGATGTCGCAGAACGCCATGCGCCTGCTGTGGACGGCGGGTGAGGTGGACAGCAAGCTGCACGCGATCATGCAGTCGATCCACCACGCCTGCGTGCATTACGGCGAAGAGAACGGACGGATCAACTACGTCAAAGGCGCGAACATCGCCGGCTTCGTCAAAGTCGCGGATGCGATGCTCGCGCAGGGTGTGGTTTAAGCCGGTTCGATGCGAATCACTTCAATCAGCTGATCGCCAGCGGGGCGCTGCCACAGCACTTCGTCATTGAGCCGGGCGCCGAGCAGCGCCCGGCCCAGCGGCGAAGCCCAGTTGATCAGGCCTTGGCTGGCGTCGGCCTGATCTTCGCCGACCAGTTGCACCCGACTTTCGGTGTCGTGTTCGTCGGCGTAGGTCACCCAGCTGCCGATCTGCACTTTATCGGTCGAGATCGCCGGGGCCGCGACCTGTGCGCTGGCGAGGCGTTGGTTGAAGTAGCGCAAATCTCTTTCGAGATCGGCCTGGCGCTGCTTGTCGGCCTGTTCGCCCTTGGCCGATTGCTCGGCGTGCAGGGCTTGCAGTTCGGCGACTTTGGCCTGCAACTGCACCAATCCTTGGGGGGTGACGTAATTGGGCTGCGCACTGACCTGCCGTTCGACGGGCTGATCGGCTTGCGCAGCGGCGTTATCTTCGTTGACGAAAGCGCGGCTCATGCTGTCCTCCTCTGCAAAGAGTTTGGGCCATGGTCGCCGGCATTTGGTTTCACTGGATGTCTGGAAACGACCTATTGCGAGCGATAAGCCCGCCCGGCGTCCTGATCTTTCTGCTGCTGCCAGGCGCGCTCGCGTTCGTCCCAGTGCTCGTTGCGATACTCTTCGCGATCCTTGTTTTCCAGCATTGCCTGACACTGGCGGAAGCCGTCGGTCCAGCCTTCGGCGTATTGCTTGTCCTTGAGATAGCGCGGCACGTTCTTGCGAAACTCGCCACTGATCGAGCCGGCGGCTTGCCGGCCACTGACGCAGCCATCGTCAAAACCGTCGGCGAAGGCCGGTGGATAACCTTTGGCGATCAAGTCTTCGTGGGTGGTCTGGCAACCCCCGAGCAACAGCAAAACACCCAGCAATCCCGCACACCGCCACATCGCACTCTCC
The DNA here is from genome assembly GCF_036346455.1 of Pseudomonas sp. AM14(2022). Taxonomy (NCBI): domain Bacteria; kingdom Pseudomonadati; phylum Pseudomonadota; class Gammaproteobacteria; order Pseudomonadales; family Pseudomonadaceae; genus Pseudomonas; species Pseudomonas sp. AM14(2022). Next base: position 94,958 of record NZ_JAOTNY010000008.1, on the reverse strand, counting down.
CGCGCCGATTCTCGGCTGATAGGGAAAGTCTAGAAGCGGATTCGTCGGGCGTTGGTGAAAGACATGTAAGTAATTCGTTGAATACCGGAGAACCCTGTGGGGGCGGGCTTGCTCGCGAAAGCGGTGGGTCAGTCGAGATTTGAATCGCCTGACACGACGCCTTCGCGAGCAAGCCCGCTCCCACAGGGGGTATTGATTAGGCTTCAGATCAGTAGTGGTACCACTTCACCTCAAGCATCACTTCGGTTTCCGGTGTCGCCACATGACTGAACTCACGCTGTGCCGTCAGGCGCAAACCGAGGTTGCGCGACAATTCCCACTGCTGGTTCAGGCTCAGGCTGCGGCGTACTTCGCCGTTGGTGAAGTAGTCGCCCTTGGCCTCGACGCTGAGATTGCCCAACGGGTTTTTCCACAGCACGCCGGTGTTGAAGCCAGTTGCCGGCGTGACGAATCCGGCGAAGTCATTGTTGTGCTCGATGCGCACGGTGCCGAGGGCAAAACCCAATACGTCATCACCTAACGCCCAGGTACCGCCACCACCACCATTGACGTGGCTGACCAGCGTCTCGTCATCATGCTTGCCCGGCACTCGCTCAAGGCCACCGGTGACTTGCCACGACAGTGGCTGCAGCAGCTCATTGCGCGGGGTCAGCGAGCGGATGGTCGCCAGGTCCAGTTGCTGGAACTGCCACTGGTTGCCTTCATACTGGCGCAGCTTCATCTGTAGAATTTCGATCTGCGCGCCGAGGGGGAAGCTTTCGGCGTTGTCGTTGAGATCGTGATAGGCCATGCGCAAACCGTACTCACCGAACGCACGATCACCGCGGGTGCCGATGCCGGCCTGCCAGGTGCGTGATTCGTGGCCGTCTTCGGGCAGGCCCGGTTGTGGAATCTGCAACTCCGGCGCCGGGTTCTTGTTGATCGCCCGCAGCAGATCGAAGCTGCGCTGAGCGCGTTGCACATCACGTTCCTGGCCGTTGGCGCGGTAGCGCTCCAGACGATATGCCGCATCGATGATCAGCGCCTGACGATCCCGGGGCAGGGCCTTGAAAGTCGGCTCCTGCAACACCTGTTGATCGGCACTGACCTTCAGCACCCATTGCTGTTCTTCCTTGTTCAAAGGCTCGGCGCGGCTGAGCAGTTCACGCTCGCGGGACGGGCGATATTCGATGCTTTCCACCAGCCCGGCTTCTTTCACCGCTTTGACCGTATCGGTAGGGATGGCGGTCAGCGGGAATTGCTCGGTCAGGCGCAGGCTCGGACGTGCCACTTGCAGCAGTTCGAGCAGGCGATAGGAGCAGTTTTCGTCGAAGAAGAAATAGTCGAACTGGATCTGCTTCAGCTCCCACACATGCTCGACCATGCGCGCGGTTTCTGCTTGCGTCAGGTTCAGCCGGTATTCCCACAGATCGCGGTTTTCCAGGCTGCGGTACTCGGAGAGTTTTTCCTGGTACGGCACCAGTGCGAACAGCCCGGGATAGCCACCCATCAAGCCCTTCCAGGCGTAGAGAATGCTGTTGTCCGAGCCTTCGATGTAGGCGCCGAAATTGATCGCGTAACTCAGCAGCGAAGTCTTGTCGCTTTGCACGTCAGCCTGGTCGATGCGCAGCAGGGTGTGGCCGAACATCGACGACGGGCTGTTGAGGTAGGCCGCCGGGAAGATCATCACCGCGCTGTGCGGCGAGACGTCCTTGAACCACTTCTTGAATTCGGCGCAATCGGGGGCGGGCAGTTCGCTGAGGTTGAGCTGCGCTTTCAGCCAGCGCGTACGCGCCGGGTAGACGCACTGCGCATGCTGTTCGCCGAGACTGGCCGGGGCGTACAGCGCCTGCACGGTGGCGGCCAGCTCATGGTCGGGGTGTTCGTTGCCATCGGGCGCCAGAAAGAATTTTCTGTCGCTGACATAGCTGCGCCAGCCGCCAAGCTTGGCGGTTTCGTAATGACCGAGGGAAATCCAGAAGCGGTCGTTGGCCAGTTGCTGCAAACGTTGAGGGTCGATGTGAGGCGCGGCGGACAGCGGGGCGCAGACACAGAGCGCCAGCCAGGCAAGGCGTTTGAGCATAAGTGGCAACTTAAGTCGAAAGAAAATAAAACCCGGATCGGGCTGCGATCACTCCCCTGTGGCGAGGGGATTTATCCCCGATGGGCTGCGAAGCGGCCCTCATACCTGCAAAACTCGGTGTATCAGATACACCGAATTGAATGGTTTCACGACTGCTCCGCAGCCGATCGGGGATAAATCCCCTCACCACAGGTTCAGCGTCACATTCGAGTGATTGCACTCAAAACAAAACCCGCTTCCCGAAAGAAGCGGGTGGGGTCGAGCTTAAGCCTGAGTTGCGTACTTGGCCAGACGTGGGTCCGACTTCAGCACGGCCAGGGTGTTGGTATGCACGTCTTCTGCGGTCACGTCAGCTTTGCTGAAGATCTGCTGGAAATGCTCGTGAGTGACAGCAGCGAAGTGCGCACGGTCTTCCGGCGCCACGCCCAGTACCACGGCGTAGGTCGTCAGCGCTTCGCCGTTGCCCTTGGCCATGTCTTCGGACAGCTCGTTCATCATGCCATTCATGGCGAACCAGGATTTACCGCCGTAGGTCAGCGACGCGTTGGTCGAGCAACCGTTGGTGCCGGAAGTCATACCGAACGTAGCGTTACCGGAGGTGCCGTTAGTGGTGGATGCCAGGAAGTGTGCCGGGGTGCCACGCTGACCTTCGAACAGCATGTTGCCCCAACCGCAATCCGGGCCACCCGGGGCTTGCGCCATGGCGTTGATGGAAACAGCGGTGAAGAGAGTACCGAGAAGAATCCGTTTCATAGCTTTGTTCTCTTTGTGTGCATACCAATGGACAGGGTTCTGACACCTGACGGTGCCAGTGGGCCAGTATTCGTTCCAGCCGCGCAGTTTGGAGTTTAGGCACGTTCCAGGGGTTCCGTGAGTTTTTACAAAAGATTTGGCGATAACCCCGATTTGCCGGGGGGCGGGGCAGGGTCACCCGGTTGTCTATGCTTTGTCGTGTGGCGCGCCTTGCCAGTGGGGCACGGGCAGCGCCAGAATGCCGCTATCCGCCCCGCCTGATTGTTAAGGAAGCCCGATGCCTGATCCTGTTGCTGCCAGCCTGCGTATAGCGCCCGAAGCGCTGACTCGTCCGTTTTCCGCTGAACAGTTCAGCTTCACTACCACCAATGATCTGGAGCCCTTTCGCGGTGTGCTCGGCCAGGAACGTGCGGTCGAAGCCTTGCAGTTCGGTGTGGCGATGCCACGCCCCGGTTACAACGTCTTTGTCATGGGCGAGCCCGGCACTGGCCGCTTCTCGTTCGTCAAACGCTACCTGAAGGCCGAAGGCAAGCGCCTGCAGACCCCGGCGGACTGGGTCTACGTCAATAATTTCGATGAACCGCGCGAGCCCCGCGCGCTGGAATTGCCTTCTGGCACTGCGGCTTCGTTCATCGGTGACATCAACGGCCTGATCGATAACCTGCTGGCAACCTTTCCGGCCGTGTTCGAACACCCGTCCTACCAGCAGAAGAAAAGCGCCATCGACCGCGCCTTCAACCAGCGCTACGACAAGGCCCTCGATATCATCGAGCGGCTGGCGCTGGAGAAGGACGTCGCCCTGTACCGCGACAGCAGCAATATCGCCTTCACGCCGATGCTTGAAGGCAAGGCGCTGGATGAAGCGGAATTCGCCCAATTGCCGGAAGCCGAGCGCGAACGGTTTCACGAAGACATCTCCGGCCTCGAAGAGCGTCTGAACGAAGAACTCGCCAGCCTGCCGCAGTGGAAGCGTGAGTCGAACAATCAACTGCGTCAGCTCAACGAGGAAACCATCACCCTGGCCTTGCAGCCGTTGCTCTCGCCGTTGTCCGAGAAGTACGCGGAGAACGCTGCGGTCTGCGGTTACCTGCAAGCGATGCAGGTGTACTTGCTGAAAACTGTGGTCGAGCAACTGGTCGACGACAGCAAGACCGACGCCGTGGCGCGCAAGCTGCTGGAAGAGCAATACGCGCCGAGCCTGGTGGTCGGGCATCCGGCCAGCGGCGGGGCGCCGGTGGTGTTCGAGCCGCACCCGACTTACGAAAACCTGTTCGGGCGCATCGAGTACACCACCGATCAGGGCGCGCTTTACACCACTTACCGGCAGTTGCGCCCAGGTGCTTTGCATCGCGCCAACGGCGGCTTCCTGATCCTTGAAGCGGAAAAAATGCTCAGCGAGCCGTTCGTGTGGGACGCGCTGAAACGCGCCCTGCAATCGCGCAAGCTGAAAATGGAATCGCCGCTGGGCGAGATGGGCCGTTTCGCCACGGTGACCCTCAACCCGCAACACATTCCGTTGCAGGTCAAAGTCATCATCATCGGCGCGCGGCAGTTGTATTACACGTTGCAGGACCTCGATCCGGACTTCCAGGAGATGTTCCGCGTGCTGGTCGACTTCGACGAAGACATCCCGATGGTCGACGAAAGCCTGGAGCAATTTGCCCAGTTGCTGAAAACCCGCACTTCGGAAGAAGGCATGGCGCCGCTGACCGCCGATGCGGTGGCGCGTCTGGCGACCTACAGTGCACGGCTGGCCGAGCATCAGGGGCGTTTGTCGGCGCGGATCGGCGATCTGTTCCAACTGGTCAGCGAGGCGGACTTCATCCGTCATCTGGCCGGCGATGAAATGACCGATGCCGGGCACATCGAGCGTGCGCTGAAAGCCAAGGCCACTCGCACCGGTCGGGTCTCGGCGCGGATTCTCGACGACATGCTCGCCGGGATCATCCTGATTGACACCGACGGCGCCGCGGTCGGCAAGTGCAACGGGCTGACCGTGCTCGAAGTGGGTGATTCGGCGTTCGGTGTGCCGGCGCGGATTTCCGCCACGGTGTACCCGGGCGGCAGCGGTATCGTCGACATCGAGCGCGAGGTCAACCTGGGTCAGCCGATCCACTCCAAGGGCGTGATGATCCTCACCGGGTATCTGGGCAGCCGTTACGCCCAGGAGTTCCCGCTGGCGATTTCCGCGAGCATTGCGCTGGAGCAATCCTACGGTTACGTCGATGGCGACAGTGCGTCGCTGGGCGAGGCCTGCACGCTGATTTCGGCGCTGTCGAAGACGCCGCTCAAGCAGTGCTTTGCGATCACCGGTTCGATCAACCAGTTCGGTGAAGTGCAGGCGGTCGGCGGGGTCAACGAGAAAATCGAGGGCTTCTTCCGTCTCTGCGAAGCACGTGGGTTGACCGGCGAGCAGGGCGCGATCATTCCGCAGGCCAACGTCGCCACGCTGATGCTCGACGAGAAGGTGCTGGCGGCGGTGCGCGCCGGGCAGTTCCACGTGTACGCGGTGCGTCAGGCTGACGAAGCGCTGAGCCTGCTGGTCGGCGAGCCGGCCGGTGAGCCGGATGCTGACGGTCAGTTCCCTGAAGGCAGCGTCAACGCGCGCGTGGTCGAGCGTCTGCGGGTGATTGCCGAGATGATCAGTGAAGACGATCTGAAAGAGGCGGAAAAGGAACTGGCGCAGGAGGCACTAGCCGAAGCCAAACCAGCCTGACCGCAAACGCGGTAAAAACTGTGGGAGGGAGCAAGCCCCCTCCCACAGTTGTTTTTCCAGATTGATTTTTGCGCTGATCTTCGGGAAAAGTGCCACTACTCTGACGTCAGAATTCACACAATGACCATTCGGCGCCTTCTGGTTCTATCCGGCTTGCGCGACGGACTTTTCTTCTATTCTCTGCTCAAGGACATCGACAGTATCACTGGATCGAAACAGCCTTCGCGTGAAGGCTGAATACAGGCTTTACCGAGGGTCGCCGCCATGTCGCGCAACCTCTGCCTCACCCGTCAATGCCTGGGTCTTGTGACCCGCATCGAATGCGCCATCAAACCGCTGGCCGGCGATAACGGCATGTGGACCTTGCTCTTCGCTGCCGGCATGGCCGGCGAACAACCCTCCGCCATCAAGGCCCAGGGCCCGTTTCACGGGCCGGTCGCCGCCGAGTCGATTCTCGACACTATTGTGGAAAGCCTGACGATGCACGGCTACGAGCTGGCCGACGATCCGCAGATCTGGAGCCTGCACCTGCAGGCACAGTTGCGCCAGATCAATGGCGGGCGTGGGCGTACGGTCGGCGTGTTCGACCACTAGGCGCAATCATGGCGCGGTGTCGGACTGCTGCGCCTTGTCGAGTTTGACCTCAAAGCCGTATTGCACGGTATTGAGCTCGGTCCGCTGATAGGTCTCCACGTGCGTTGGACGACCATAGAAGTAATGCACGCCGAACAGCGCCGGGCCATCCGCACTCGCGTCATGACTGACCGAGAGAATCTGTTTCAGGTAGTTGCCGCTGTCGTCCTTGACGAAGAATCGCCAAGCGTTGGCCGGAAATAGTTTCAGGTCCACCACCAACGTGTTGTTCTTGATCTCCAGGCCTTTGGGCAGGGATTTGGCGTCGTAGGCTTTTTTCTCCACGCTGGCGAGAAACAGCGGCATCGACCCCACGGCAATCGCCGGGGTTTCCGGGAACAGGTTCAAATCGTAAGTGATGGTCGCTTGCAGCGGATCGACCTGATAGGCCTCGGGCGGTAGTTCGATCGGCTCGTCGAGTTTGCCGCTGCGTTTCTCGGTGAAGAACGTCACGGGACTCTCGCCGGGGCTGAAATCATCACCGAGCAATTCATCGTTGAAGGTTCGCCGGTGAGAGAACTCGATGCGTGCAGCGCTCGGATCCTCCACGGACTGATGGATGCGGATACCGGCCTTCAACGCTTCCTCGGTGAGGCTCGCGCCCTTGAGCCAGTTCGGCGCCAGATCGTCATAGAGGACCACCGCCGGGTCCAGCGGTTGGATGGCTTTTTCGGTGGTGTGCTGGCTGAAAGTGCGCACTGGCAGATCCAGTGTTTTGCGGGTCACGGTTGCCGATGAGAAATCCAGCACGCTGACTTCGAGGGTGTCGATGGGGCCGTTGAAGTAGACCTTGTTGTAGCGGCGCGGATGCTGCTGCTCGAAGGTCTGCTGTTCGTCCTCGAGCTGTTTTTCCAACGCCTCGCTCCAGGTTTTCTGCTGTTGCAGATGCGCCAGTTGTTTCTCGTAGAAAGCGACTTGTGCCGGGCTCTCATTGATTGAGCCGGCGCGCACCAGGTATTGCCCGTTGGTGTCACGGGCCTGAACGATGACTGGATTGAGCTGCGCACCCTCGACCTCAGGGGCCAGTGGCAGGCTGTTGCTGAATTCGACTTCGGCGTAGTTCTTTTCAAGCTTCAGCAGGGTGACGCTGAGGTTGTCATCGGTGCGGGTCTGGCCGACGTCCTTCTGGCTCAGGTTGAAGCTGAACAGGCGGCGCGGCGCGATGACTTCGACTTTGCCTTGCAGGCTCACCGGTTGTGGCTGGCTCTTCTTGTCCACGTCCAGCCCTTCGATGAACGGGTAGGTCACGGTCAGGTCATCGGGGTTGTTGACGTTGGAGCTGGACGGGCTCAACTGAACGCCAGGATCGGTTTCCGACCACTCCGGCTGATAGGCGATCACGCGCTTGTTGCTCAGGGTCACCGACTGCCATTCCACGCCGTGCGGGAATAGAAAGCCGCCGGGAATGTTCAGGTTGAACGGGAATACCGGTTGCAGGTCGGTAAGGTAATCGGAGCTGGCGTCCTTGTGCAGCACGAACAGTCCGTTGATAAAGGTATCGACCAGCGCCTGCGGCGAAGGGTAGTGCTTGAGGATGCCGAGGGTGTCTTCGCCGTAGACGGTTTTCAGCGGGGTGCTGTCGAGCTTGAGCTGCGCGCGTTCGAGCAGCAGCAGCGAACCACCGAGTTCGGTCACGGCGTCCTTGAGTTTCGGGTCGGTAATGGCGTCCAGTGAGTGTTCGAAGGTTGCCGTCTTCGCGTCGAGGCTGACCGAGGGCTTTTTCTCATCGCCGGGTGAGCAGCCACCCAGCAGCAGAACGAGGCAAACTCCGGCAGTCGTCAACGGTAATCGCACATGCATTTCCAGTCGTCCTGTCCACTTTCGCTAGGCGGTCAATGGTTTGGACAGTAGCAGAAAAAAATTCACACACACACGCAGGTTGCGGTGATGGGAGGTGCGAGCCGGGCGGTTTCTGGCGGTCACGGGCGGCTGGTATACTCGCCGCCGATTTCAATCCTTATTGTGTGAGAGTCAATGGAACGCTTTATCGAAAATGCAATGTACGCCACGCGCTGGCTGCTGGCGCCGATCTATATCGGGCTGTCCCTCGGGCTGCTGGCGCTGGCATTGAAATTCTTCCAGGAAGTGTTTCATGTCATTCCCAACGTGTTTTCCATGGCCGAATCGGATCTGATCCTGGTGCTGCTGTCGCTGATCGACATGGCGCTGGTGGGCGGCCTGCTGGTGATGGTGATGATTTCCGGCTACGAGAACTTCGTGTCCGAGCTGAACATCGACGAAGGCAAAGAGAAGCTCAGCTGGCTGGGCACCATGGACTCCTCGTCGCTGAAGATGAAAGTGGCGGCGTCGATCGTGGCGATTTCCTCGATCCACCTGCTGCGGATCTTCATGGATGCCAAGAACGTCGATCCCGAGCACCTGATGTGGTACGTGATCATCCACATGACCTTCGTGATTTCGGCGTTCGCGATGGGTTACCTGGACAAGCTCACCAAGCACTGATCATTGTTTGATCGCTGCAAAAACACCGCCCGTCTGTTGCGAAACAGACGGGCGGTGTCGTTTGTGGCTTGTGCTTTGGCGCGCGCGGGCATATCCCTGTAAAGGTTCTGGCTCGCCACCGCACGAGGTACGTTCATGAACCTGCAAGAGTTGAATGCGTTTGCCATCGCCAGAAAGGTCGATGAGCTGAACCTGATCTCCATGGAGGGCGGGATTTATCTGCTCGAAGCGCGGATGCACGGGGCGGCGTATCCGCTGAGTGATCTCAAGGGCGAGATGCTGCAGCTGCGCTCGGTGGAGCATGCGCGGGATTTGCTGCATAACTTTCCGGTGCTGCCGTTCAACCTTGTGCACACCTCGGTGCACGACGAAATGTGCGGCCTGGGCGGCAGCGTCGATGAAAGCCTGAAAGTTCCACTGGCCTGGCGTTCGGCCCTATAGGCCTTGCGCCCCATCGCCGGGCATCTGTGCTAGTCTGCTCGCCCTTTTGGTTCCGGGCGCGCCGGGACGCGCTGTGCACGCACGGCAAGTCTGATGGCCGTCCGCACAGCGGAGCAGTGTCATGTCCGAAGTAAATCTGTCCACCGACGAAACCCGCGTCAGCTACGGTATTGGCCGTCAGCTGGGTGACCAGCTGCGCGACAACCCGCCACCGGGTGTCAGCCTGGACGCCATCCTGGCCGGTCTGACCGACGCATTCGCCGGCAAGCCAAGCCGTGTCGATCAGGAAGCCATGTCCGCCAGCTTCAAGGTTATCCGCGAGATCATGCAAGCCGAAGCCGCCGCCAAAGCTGAAGCGGCTGCCGGTGAAGGCCGTGCTTTCCTGGCTGAAAACGCCAAGAAAGAAGGCATCACTACTCTGGCTTCCGGTCTGCAATTCGAAGTGCTGACCCAGGGCGAAGGCGCCAAGCCGACCCGTGAAGATCAGGTGCGCACCCACTACCACGGCACCCTGATCGACGGCACTGTGTTCGACAGCTCCTACGATCGTGGCCAGCCAGCAGAATTCCCGGTTGGCGGCGTGATTGCTGGCTGGACCGAAGCTCTGCAACTGATGAATGCCGGCAGCAAATGGCGCCTGTACGTGCCGAGCGAACTGGCTTACGGCGCTCAAGGCGTTGGCAGCATCCCGCCGCACAGCGTTCTGGTATTCGACGTCGAGCTGCTGGACGTTCTGTAATGCCTGGCCTGTCTCGGTGACAGGTCAATAATGTGGGAGCGGGCTTGCTCGCGAAGGCGTCCTTTCAGGCAATCATCCGTTGCCTGACACAGCGCTTTCGCCAGCAGGCTGGCTCCCACAGTTTTTTCCGCGCTACTCATATTTCGATCTTGTGATGCAGCTCATTGGTCGGGCGCAACGCCCGGGCATAGCAGAACAGGAACAGATTGCGCACCAGCTCCTTGAGCACCAGCGGTTCGCTGGAATTCAGGCTGCTGACGTCCAGATCACCCTGATCCTGCAGCTCATGCAGGGCTTCTTCTTCCAGTACCGCACAGACTTCGCCGGTTTCCCGATGCAGGATCCTGAGGTACGGGTGTGGGCGGTCCAGCCAGGCATCGATCAAATAAGTCATGGGTCTCATCTCCTTGAAAGGTTTCAATGAGAATAATTCTTATTCGTCAAATAGCAAGTGCCTATTGGCGGAATGCGATTTTTTCCGGGTAAAGATTGCGTAAGGTCAAAACGGCTGGCGTCTGGCTATTACGCGAGAATGCGGAGGGGAAAGCGGGGAGGGCGGAGCACCATCCCGCGGCGGGCGCGGGATGGCTGACAGAAGGATCAGACCTTTCTGACGAACTCGGACTTGAGCTTCATCGGGCCGATGCCATCGATCTTGCAGTCGATGTCGTGGTCGCCGTCGCACAGGCGGATGTTCTTGACCTTGGTACCGACCTTGACCACCAGCGAGGTGCCCTTGACCTTCAGGTCCTTGATCACGGTGATGGTGTCGCCGTCCTGCAGCACGTTGCCGACCGAATCTTTCTTCACGGCATCATCGGATGCCACTTCGGCTTCGCCGTTGGCCGACCACTCGTGGGCGCACTCAGGGCAGATCAGTTGGGCACCGTCTTCGTAGGTGTATTCGGAATTGCATTTCGGGCAGGGTGGCAACGTGCTCACTAAGGCTCCTTGATAGGGGATCGCTAAAAGTCGCACATTGTATAGGGTTTTACGCGCAGGAGGGCATAGCGCAGAAACAACTGTGGGAGCGGGCTTGCTCGCGAATGCGGTGTGTCATTGAACATTAATGTTGAATGACAGGTTGCTTTCGCGAGCAAGCCCGCTCCCACAGAAGGCAGATCAGTGCGTGCGGGCGACCGCAAATTCGCTCAGTTCCACCAGTGCATCGCGGTATTCGCTGGCCGGCAGCGCGTCGAGGCACTTGATCGCACGGGCTACGTAGTCGCGGGCCAGTTGCGCGGTGTACTCCAGCGAACCCGAGGCTTCCACGGCGATGCGGATGCTTTCGAGGTCTTCGATCCCGCCTTTCTGGATCGCCTGACGTACCAGAGCAGCTTGCTCCGGCGTACCTTCGCGCATGGTGTAGATCAGCGGCAGGGTCGGCTTGCCTTCGGCCAGATCGTCACCGACGTTCTTGCCCAGAGTCTCGGCATCGCCCTTGTAGTCCAGCAGGTCGTCGACCAGCTGGAACGCCACGCCGAGGTGATCACCGAAGGTGCGCAGGGCTTCGCTCTGCTCGGCGGTGGCACCGGCCAGTGCGGCGGCGCTGTGGGTCGAGGCTTCGAAAAGCATCGCGGTCTTGCCGCGGATGACTTCCATGTAGGTTTCTTCGGTGGTGCTGGCGTCGCGTACCTTGGACAGTTGCAACACTTCGCCTTCGGCGATGATGCGCGTGGCCTGGGACAGGATCTTCATCACCGGCATCGAGCCCAGCTCGACCATCATTTCGAACGAGCGCGAGTACAGGAAGTCGCCTACCAGCACGCTCGGGGCGTTGCCCCACATGGCGTTGGCGGTCGAGCGGCCACGGCGCATGCCGGACATGTCGACCACGTCGTCATGCAGCAGGGTCGCGGTGTGCAGGAATTCGATGGTGGCGGCCAGCAGGCGCATGTCGTCGCCTTCGCGACCCAGGGCCTTGCCGCACAGCAGCACCAATAAAGGACGCAGGCGTTTGCCGCCGGCCGAGGTGATGTAATCGCCGATTTTCGATACCAGCGGCACTCGGGAAGTCAGCTGCTTCTTGATGATGCCGTCGACGGCGTTAAAATCGTCCGCCACCGCGCGGTAGAAAGCTTGGGGTTGCATCAGCGACAGTTGCTCCAGAAGGGTTGCGCGGCATGCTAGGACCCACACCGGGGCCTGTCAAGGCGCGATGGACGGCCACTTGCGTGACTCTCGCGGCTTGCGTACAATCGCGCACCCTGAACTTCCTGGGCAGCACCTGCCTTACGCAATTGCACTTGGGCCGTTCCAGCCCCATGCAGCCATGCCAGCCAATACCTCTTCTTATAAAGAGCTGGGTGAGCAGGATTATCGGAGAAATACCATGTACGCAGTAATCGTTACCGGCGGTAAGCAATACAAGGTCGCTGAAGGTGAATACCTGAAGATCGAAAAACTGGAAGTCGCTACTGGCGAATCCGTGACTTTTGACCGCGTTCTGCTGGTCGCCAATGGCGACGACGTGAACATCGGCGCACCTGTTGTTGCTGGCGCAACCGTCAAGGCTGAAGTGATCTCCCAAGGTCGTCACGATAAAGTCCGCATCATCAAGTTCCGTCGCCGTAAGCACCACATGAAGCGTATGGGCCACCGCCAGTGGTTCACCGAGATCAAAATCACCGGTATTCAGGCTTAATTACAGCCTAATTCCTCACTAGGAGAATTGAACTCATGGCACACAAAAAAGCTGGTGGTAGTACCCGTAACGGTCGCGACTCAGAAGCCAAACGCCTTGGCGTGAAGATGTATGGCGGCCAGGTCATCAAGGCCGGCAACATCATCGTGCGTCAGCGCGGCACCCAATTCCACGCTGGCTACGGCGTTGGCATGGGTAAGGATCACACCCTCTTCGCGAAAATCGAAGGCGTGATCAAGTTTGAAGTAAAAGGCGCCTTCGGTCGTCGTTACGTGAGCGTTGTCGCGGCTTAATCGCGAGATCGCTGGAAGAGCCCTGTCTTGCGACGGGGCTTTTTCGTTTGTGGGGTGAGTCTCTTGCAAAACTGTTTGTATGGGCTGTCGGCGTGCGATGCAGGTCGTGTTTTGGGGTCGCTGCGCTCATTTTTGCAAGAGTCTTATGTCTTGATTGTTTTTCGGCTCGTCCGTATGGCGAGAGGCGTTGAGTTATGAAGTTTGTAGACGAAGTATCGATCCGCGTAAAAGCTGGCGACGGCGGCAATGGCTGCATGAGTTTCCGTCGGGAAAAATTCATTGAAAACGGCGGCCCGAACGGCGGTGATGGCGGTGACGGCGGTTCCATCTACATGATGGCCGACGAAAACCTCAACACCCTGGTCGACTACCGTTACACCCGGCACTTCGATGCCGAGCGTGGCTCCAACGGCGGCAGCACCGATTGCACCGGCAAGAAAGGTGAGGACCTGATCCTGCGCGTGCCGGTCGGTACTACCGTGATCGACTCGGCCACCCAGGAAGTGATTGGCGACCTGACCAAGGCCGGCCAGAAACTGATGGTGGTGCAGGGCGGTTGGCACGGTCTGGGCAATACCCGTTTCAAATCCAGTACCAACCGTGCGCCGCGCCAGACCACTCCGGGTAAGCCGGGTGAGCAGCGTGACCTGAAACTGGAAATGAAAGTGCTGGCTGACGTTGGTCTGCTGGGCTTGCCGAATGCCGGTAAAAGTACCTTTATCCGTTCGGTGTCGGCGGCCAAGCCGAAAGTCGCCGACTACCCGTTCACCACGCTGGTGCCGAACCTGGGTGTGGTCAGCGTTGACCGCTGGAAAAGCTTCGTCATCGCCGACATTCCGGGTCTGATTGAAGGCGCTTCCGACGGTGCCGGCCTGGGTATTCGCTTCCTCAAGCACCTGGCGCGTACGCGTCTGTTGCTGCACCTCGTCGACATGGCGCCGCTGGATGACACCAGCGCACCGGATGCGGCTGAAGTGATCGTCAACGAGCTGGTCAAATTCAGTCCGTCGCTGGCTGAGCGTGATCGCTGGCTGGTGCTGAACAAGTGCGACCAGATCCTCGAAGAAGAACATGAGGAGCGCGTCAAGGAAATCGTTGATCGCCTGCAGTGGGAAGGTCCGGTCTACGTGATCTCGGCCATCGCCAAAGAAGGCACCGAGCGCCTGACCCGCGACATCATGCGTTATCTGGAAGATCGTGCCGATCGCCTGGCTAACGACCCGGCGTACAAGGAAGAGCTGGCCGATCTCGATCAGCGCATCGAAGACGAAGCCCGTGCGCAGTTGCAGGCGCTGGATGACAAGCGTGCCCTGCGTCGCAGCGGCGTGAAGTCGGTCCACGACATCGGCGACGATGACTGGGACGAAGAAGATGTGGATGATGAAGACGGTCCGGAAATCATTTACGTGCGCGACTGATTCGTTGCAGTAAACTTAAGCGCCGCTCAATCGAGCGGCGTTTTAGTATCTGGAAATCGCAAGTCACAAATAACGACATGGGCGGCGCTGGGTCGCGCTGCCCTCAGGCTAAGGTTGAAGATGATGCGGAGCAAAGTGACAGGTGCGCAGCGTTGGGTCGTGAAGATCGGCAGCGCTTTGCTGACAGCTGATGGCAAAGGGCTGGATCGTGCGGCAATGAGTGTCTGGGTCGAGCAGATGGTCGCCCTGCATGAGGCAGGTGTCGAGTTGGTGCTGGTGTCCTCCGGGGCGGTGGCTGCCGGCATGAGCCGTCTGGGCTGGACCGCACGACCCAGTGCGATGCACGAGCTCCAGGCCGCTGCTGCAATCGGCCAGATGGGCTTGGTGCAGGCCTGGGAGTCGAGCTTTGCCGAGCATGGCCGGCACACCGCGCAGATTCTCCTGACTCACGATGACCTGTCCGACCGCAAGCGCTACCTCAACGCCCGCAGCACCCTGCGTGCGCTGGTCGAGCTGAAAGTCATCCCGGTGATCAACGAAAACGACACAGTGGTCACCGACGAAATCCGTTTCGGCGACAACGATACGCTGGCGGCGCTGGTGGCCAATCTGGTCGAGGCCGATCTGCTGGTGATCCTCACCGATCGCGACGGCATGTTCGACGCTGATCCGCGCAACAACCCCGATGCGCAGCTGATTTACGAAGCGCGCGCCGATGATCCGACGCTTGATGCGGTGGCGGGCGGTACTGGTGGCGCGCTGGGGCGTGGCGGTATGCAGACCAAGCTGCGTGCGGCGCGTCTGGCGGCGCGCTCCGGGGCGCACACGATCATCGTTGGTGGGCGTCTGGAGCGAGTACTCGATCGCCTGAAGGCTGGCGAGCGCATCGGTACGCTGCTGTCGCCTGAGCGCGGCATGCTGGCGGCGCGCAAGCAGTGGCTGGCCGGGCATCTGCAAACGCGCGGCACGCTGGTGCTGGACGAAGGCGCGGTGTCGGCGTTGTCGCAGGGCAACAAGAGTCTGTTGCCGGTCGGCGTCAAATTGGTCCAGGGCAGCTTCCGCCGTGGCGAAATGGTGGTCTGCGTGGCGCCGGACGGTCGTGAGATTGCCCGTGGCCTGGCCAACTACAGTGCGCTTGAGGCGCAAAAAATCATTGGTCAGTCGTCAGATGCAATTGTCGGCGTGCTGGGCTACATGGCTGAGCCGGAACTGGTTCATCGTGACAATCTGATTCTGGTCTAAGGGAAAATACGCATGCGCATGGCTAAAGGATTGTTGGGTCTGCTGATGGCGCTGCCATTGCTGGCCTCGGCCGAGGAAATCGGTCAGGTGTCGACGGTGTTCAAGTTCGTCGGCCCGAATGACCGGATCGTGGTCGAGGCTTTCGATGATCCGAAGGTCGACGGTGTGACCTGCTACCTGTCTCGCGCCAAGACGGGTGGGGTGAAGGGGGGTCTGGGTCTGGCCGAGGATCGCGCCGAGGCGTCGATCGCCTGTCGTCAGGTCGGTCCGATCAAGTTCAAGGGCGAATTGAAGGATGGTGATGAGGTGTTCAAGGAGCGCACATCGCTGGTGTTCAAGACCATGCAGGTGGTGCGTTTCCTCGACAAGAAGCGCAATACGCTGGTGTACCTGGTTTACAGCGATCGCGTGATCGAAGGCAGCCCGCAGAATGCGGTGACCGCGATCCCGATCGTGCCGTGGGTGCCCGTCCAGCAATAACACCGCAAATCCAGAGCGTGGGAGCGGGCTTGCTCGCGAAGAGGTCGTGTCAGTCGCTAGAGATGTCGGCTGACAGATTGCATTCGCGAGCAAGCTCGCTCCCACTTTTTTGAGTGCGGGATTCACCAAATCGCAGGCAATAAAAAACCGACCCTAAGGTCGGTTTTTTAATGACTACGTCGATTAAGCAGCTTCTTTCAGTGCCTTGACGTGGCCATTCAGACGGCTCTTATGACGAGCAGCCTTGTTCTTGTGGATGATGCCTTTATCGGCCATACGGTCGATAACTGGCACAGCCAGAACGTATGCAGCTTGAGCTTTTTCAGCGTCTTTTGCGTCGATGGCCTTAACTACATTCTTGATGTAGGTACGAACCATGGAACGCAGGCTGGCGTTGTGGCTGCGACGCTTCTCAGCCTGTTTTGCACGTTTTTTGGCGGAAGGTGAGTTGGCCACCGTCGAGCTCCTCGAAAGACTTTTTAGGAAATAGCAAACAAAATAGGCCGCGAATCATGCCGATGAAGAGAAGTCTTGTCAAGGGCGCTTGAAACGTTCCGCTAAGTGGTAGGTGTAAAGAGGCGGGATATTTATTTCCGGCGCTTGACCTGTAAACTCGCGAGCTTTGGCTCTGTGCTGTTGCGGCGCAGAGTATCGCACAAGTAGGCGCATTGTTCGCCTGCTGTTTATCGACAGGCACACATTCCCTCAATGAATCTGCTCAAATCGTTGGCCGCCGTCAGCTCTATCACCATGCTTTCCCGGGTTCTCGGGTTCGTCCGTGACACGCTCATCGCTCGCACGTTCGGCGCCGGAATGGCCACGGACGCCTTCTTCATTGCCTTCAAATTGCCCAACCTGCTGCGGCGAATCTTCGCTGAGGGCGCGTTCTCGCAGGCCTTCGTACCGATTCTGGCGGAATACAAAAGTCAGCAGGGTGAAGAGGCGACCCGTACTTTTATTGCTTATGTATCGGGCCTGCTGACGCTGGTGCTGGCATTGGTCACCGCGCTGGGCATGATCGCCGCGCCGTGGGTGATCTGGGCCACGGCGCCGGGTTTTGCCGACACGCCGGAAAAATTCCAGCTCACCTCCGACCTGCTGCGGGTGACGTTCCCTTATATATTGCTGATCTCCCTGTCCTCGCTGGCCGGGGCGATCCTCAACACCTGGAACCGCTTTTCGGTGCCGGCGTTCGTGCCGACCCTGCTCAACGTCAGCATGATTGTGTTCTCGCTGTTCCTCACGCCGTATTTCGATCCGCCGGTGATGGCCCTCGGCTGGGCGGTACTGGTCGGTGGTCTGGCGCAGTTGCTCTATCAACTGCCGCACCTGAAAAAGATCGGCATGCTGGTGCTGCCGCGCCTGAATCTGCGCGATAGCGGCGTCTGGCGAGTGATGAAGCAAATGCTGCCGGCGATCATCGGTGTCTCGGTCAGCCAGATTTCGCTGATCATCAACACCATTTTTGCCTCGTTTCTGGTCGCCGGCTCGGTGTCGTGGATGTATTACGCCGACCGATTGATGGAATTGCCGTCCGGCGTGCTCGGCGTAGCGTTGGGCACGATTTTGCTGCCGACGCTGGCCAAGACTTATGCGAGCAAGGATCGCCACGAATATTCGCGGATCCTCGACTGGGGGCTGCGCCTGTGCTTCGTGCTGGTGTTGCCGTGTGCACTGGCTCTGGGAATTCTCGCCGAGCCACTGACCGTCTCATTGTTCCAGTACGGTCAATTCAGCGCGTTTGATGCGTCCATGACCCAGCGTGCGCTGATTGCCTATTCTGTCGGTCTGCTGGGGATTATCGTGATCAAGGTGCTGGCGCCGGGCTTTTATGCGCAACAGAACATCCGCACCCCGGTAAAAATCGCAATCTTCACCCTGGTGTGCACACAGCTGTTCAACCTGATGCTGATCGGCCCGCTGGCTCACGCCGGCCTGGCGCTGGCGATCAGTGCCGGTGCCTGTCTGAATGCCGGGCTGTTGTTCTATCAACTGCGCAAGCAAAAGATGTATCAGCCGCAACCAGGCTGGTACACATTTGGCTTCAAGCTGGTGGTGGCAGTGGCGGTGATGTCGGCGGTATTGCTGCTGGGCATGCATTTCATGCCGGCCTGGGATCAGGGGCACATGCTGGAGCGCTTTCTGCGTCTGGGGGCGCTGGTGGTTGCTGGTGTGGTGGCGTATTTCGGTATGTTGCTGCTGCTCGGTTTCCGTCTGCGCGATTTCAATCGCAAGGCGTTGAGCTGAGGTTTCAGCCTTTATAACCGGGCACGGGCCGGCAGTTTTGTCGGCTCGATCACTTTGCGTTACGGTGTTGCCTGTCGTCGACCGTCGGGTGTGGTTATAATCGACCACTTTATGAGCAAGAAGCGCGTTATGCAGCTGGTTCGAGGCCTCCACAACTTGCGCCCCCAGCATCGGGGCTGCGTCGCCACTATTGGCAACTTTGACGGTGTTCACCGTGGTCACCAGGCTATCCTGGCCCGGCTGCGTGAGCGTGCGCTCGAGTTGGGCGTACCCAGCTGCGTGGTGATTTTCGAGCCGCAGCCACGGGAATTCTTTGCCCCGGAGACCGCTCCGGCGCGTCTGGCCCGCTTGCGTGACAAGCTGCAGCTGCTGGCCGCCGAAGGCGTTGACCGGGTGCTGTGCCTGGCATTCAACCAGCGCCTGAGCAAGCTCAGTGCCAGTGAATTCGTCGATACCATCCTGGTGGACGGTCTCGGCGTGCAGCATCTGGAAGTCGGCGACGATTTCCGCTTCGGCTGCGATCGCCTCGGCGATTTCGATTTCCTGTTGCAGGCCGGCCAGGTTCACGGTTTTACCGTGGAAGCCGCGCAAACCGTCGAGCTGGACGGCATTCGCGTCAGCAGCACTCAGGTGCGCAACGCGTTGGCCGCGGCCGATTTTGCCTTGGCCGAACGCTTGCTCGGCCGCCCGTACCGGATCGCCGGTCGCGTGCTGCACGGTCAGAAACTGGCCCGGCAACTGGGTACGCCCACTGCCAACATTCAACTCAAGCGCCGTCGCGTACCGTTCACCGGGGTTTACCTGGTGGATGTGGACATCGATGGCAAGACCTGGCCCGGCGTCGCCAATATCGGCGTGCGGCCTACGGTCCAAGGTGACGGCAAAGCCCACCTTGAAGTTCATCTACTGGATTTTGCCGGCGATCTGTATGACCGGCGTCTGACGGTGGTTTTCCACCAAAAGCTGCGTGAAGAGCAGCGTTTCGCCTCCCTGGAGGCACTGAAAACGGCGATCAACGCGGATGTCGCCGCCGCCCGTGCACTAGCCGCACCTAGCGCCCATCGCTAATGAAGAGCCTTAAATGACCGACTATAAAGCCACGCTAAACCTTCCGGACACCGCCTTCCCAATGAAGGCCGGCCTGCCACAGCGCGAACCGCAGATCCTGCAGCGCTGGGACAGTATTGGCCTGTACGGAAAGTTGCGCGAGATTGGCAAGGATCGTCCGAAGTTCGTCCTGCACGACGGCCCTCCGTACGCCAACGGCACGATCCACATCGGTCACGCACTGAACAAGATTCTCAAGGACATGATCATCCGCTCGAAGACCCTGTCGGGTTTCGACGCGCCGTATGTTCCGGGCTGGGACTGCCACGGCCTGCCGATCGAGCACAAGGTTGAAGTGACTCACGGCAAGAACCTGGGCGCGGACAAGACCCGCGAGCTGTGCCGTGCCTACGCCACCGAGCAGATCGAAGGGCAGAAGAGCGAATTCATCCGTCTCGGCGTGCTGGGCGACTTCGCCAACCCGTACAAGACCATGGACTTCAAGAACGAGGCCGGTGAAATCCGCGCCCTCGCCGAAATCGTCAAGGGCGGTTTCGTGTTCAAGGGCCTCAAGCCGGTGAACTGGTGCTTCGATTGCGGTTCGGCGCTGGCCGAAGCCGAAGTCGAGTACGAGAACAAGAAGTCCTCGACCATCGACGTGGCGTTCCCGATCGCCGACGAAGCCAAACTGGCCGCCGCGTTCGGTCTGCCGTCGCTGGGCAAGCCTGCCTCGATCGTGATCTGGACCACCACCCCGTGGACCATCCCGGCCAACCAGGCATTGAACGTTCACCCTGAGTTCAATTACGCCCTGGTTGATATCGGCGACAAGCTGCTGGTGCTGGCTGAAGAGCTGGTTGAATCCTGCCTGTCGCGTTACGGCGTTGAAGGCTCGGTCATCGCGACCACCACCGGTAAAGAGCTGGAACTGATCAACTTCCGTCACCCGTTCTACGACCGCCTGTCGCCGGTGTACCTGGCTGACTACGTCGAACTGGGCGCTGGCACCGGCGTGGTTCACTCCGCCCCGGCCTACGGTGTGGACGACTTCGTGACCTGCAAGAAGTACGGCATGGTCAACGATGACATCCTCAATCCGGTACAAAGCAACGGCGTGTACGTGCCGTCGCTGGAGTTTTTTGGCGGCCAGTTCATCTGGAAGGCCAACCCGGCCATCGTCGAAAAACTCACCGAAGTCGGTGCGCTGCTGCACACCACCGTCATCGAACACAGCTACATGCATTGCTGGCGCCACAAAACCCCGCTGATCTACCGCGCCACCGCGCAGTGGTTCATCGGCATGGACAAGGAGCCGGTCAGCGGCGACACCCTGCGCGTGCGCTCGCTCAAAGCCATCGAAGACACCAAGTTCGTTCCGGCCTGGGGCCAGGCGCGCCTGCACTCGATGATCGCCAACCGTCCGGACTGGTGCATCTCCCGTCAGCGCAACTGGGGCGTTCCGATCCCGTTCTTCCTGAACAAGGAAAGCGGCGAACTGCACCCACGTACCGTCGAGCTGATGGAAGAAGTCGCCAAGCGCGTTGAAGTCGAAGGCATCGAAGCCTGGTTCAAGCTCGACGCCGCCGAACTGCTGGGCGACGAAGCGCCGCTGTACGACAAGATCAGCGATACCCTCGACGTGTGGTTCGACTCGGGCACCACCCACTGGCACGTGCTGCGCGGTTCGCACCCGATGGGTCACGAAACCGGCCCGCGCGCCGACCTGTACCTGGAAGGTTCCGACCAGCACCGCGGCTGGTTCCACTCGTCGCTGTTGACCGGTTGCGCCATCGACAACCACGCACCGTACCGCGAGCTGCTGACCCACGGCTTCACCGTCGATGAGTCCGGCCGCAAGATGTCCAAATCGCTGGGCAACGTGATTGCGCCGCAGAAAGTCAACGACACCCTGGGCGCCGACATCATGCGTCTGTGGGTCGCGTCGACCGACTACTCCGGCGAAATGGCCGTGTCCGAGCAGATCCTGCAGCGCAGCGCGGACGCCTATCGTCGTATCCGTAACACCGCGCGTTTCCTGCTTTCCAACCTGACCGGTTTCAACCCGGCCACCGACCTGCTGCCGGCTGAAGACATGCTCGCACTGGATCGCTGGGCGGTGGATCGCACGCTGCTGCTGCAACGCGAATTGCAAGAGCACTACGGCGAATACCGTTTCTGGAACGTCTACTCGAAGATCCACAACTTCTGCGTGCAGGAGCTGGGTGGTTTCTATCTCGACATCATCAAGGATCGCCAGTACACCACCGGTGCCGACAGCAAGGCACGTCGCTCGTGCCAGACCGCGCTGTTCCACATCTCCGAAGCGCTGGTACGCTGGATCGCGCCGATCCTGGCGTTCACCGCCGACGAGCTGTGGCAGTACCTGCCGGGCGAGCGCAACGAATCGGTGATGCTCAACACCTGGTACGAAGGTCTGACCGAGTTGCCGGAAGGCTTCGAGCTGGGTCGCGCGTACTGGGATCGCATCATGGAAGTGAAGGTAGCGGTCAACAAAGAGATGGAAATCCAGCGTGCGGCCAAAGCCGTCGGTGGCAACCTGCAGGCCGAAGTGACGCTGTTCGCCGAAGAGGCGCTGAGTGCCGACCTGGCCAAGCTGAGCAACGAGCTGCGCTTTGTATTGATCACCTCCACTGCCAGCGTGGCACCTTTCGTTCAGGCACCTGCGGACGCGGTAGCCACCGAAGTCAGCGGCCTGAAACTGAAGATCGTCAAATCGGCCTTCCCGAAATGCGCCCGTTGCTGGCACTGCCGCGAAGACGTCGGCGTGAACCCGGAGCATCCGGAAATCTGCGGTCGTTGCGTCGACAACATCAGCGGCGCCGGCGAGGTTCGTCACTATGCCTAACGCCGTTGGCCGTTTCGGACGGTTGAGCTGGCTCTGGTTGAGTTTGCTGGTTCTGGTCATCGACCAGGCCAGCAAGTTCTACTTCGAAGGCAAGCTCGAAATGTTCCAGCAGATCGTGATCATTCCCGATTACTTCAGCTGGACGCTGGCCTACAACACCGGCGCGGCCTTCAGCTTCCTGGCTGACAGCTCCGGCTGGCAGCGCTGGCTGTTCGCCCTGATCGCGATTGTGGTCAGTGCGGTGCTGGTGGTCTGGCTCAAGCGTCTGGGCCGCAACGATACCTGGCTGGCTGTCGCACTGGCACTGGTGCTGGGCGGTGCGCTGGGCAATCTGTATGACCGCATTGCCCTGGGCCATGTGATCGACTTCATTCTGGTGCACTGGCAAAACCGCTGGTACTTCCCGGCGTTCAACTTTGCCGACAGCGCCATCACCGTCGGTGCGGTGATGCTGGCACTGGACATGTTCAAAAGTAAGAAAACCGGAGAAGCCGTTCATGACTGAACAGGTATTGGCTGAGCAACGCATCGGCCAGAACACGGAAGTCACTTTGCACTTTGCATTGCGCCTGGAGAACGGCGACACGGTCGACAGCACGTTCGACAAGGCTCCGGCGACCTTCAAGGTCGGCGACGGCAACCTGCTGCCGGGTTTCGAAGCGGCATTGTTCGGCTTCAAGGCCGGCGACAAGCGTACGCTGACCGTCGAGCCGGAAAACGCTTTCGGCCAGCCGAACCCGCAAAACGTACAGATCATCCCGCGTTCGCAGTTCGTCGACATGGAGTTGTCGCCGGGTTTGCTGGTGATCTTCAATGATGCGGCCAATACTGAGCTGCCGGGTGTGGTGAAAGAGTTCGATGACGCGCAAGTGACCATCGACTTCAACCACCCGCTGGCCGGCAAGACGCTGACCTTTGACGTCGAGATCATCAGCGTCAAAGCGATCTGAGTACACCGCAGAACAATGGTGGGAGCGGGCTTGCTCGCGAATGCTGACTGACATTCAACATAGAAGTTGTCTGACACACTGCTTTCGCGAGCAAGCCCGCTCCCACATTGGATTTTTGCTGGATTTGAGCAATTGTGCTCGATCAGCAGGACGTAAATTTATTTCGCGCGCAAGACACGAGGCACAGCATGCAAATCAAACTCGCCAACCCCCGTGGCTTCTGCGCCGGTGTGGACCGGGCGATCGAAATCGTCAACCGCGCCCTGGAAGTTTTCGGGCCGCCGATCTACGTGCGTCATGAAGTGGTGCACAACAAGTTCGTGGTCGAAGACCTGCGCAGCCGTGGCGCGATTTTCGTCGAGGAACTGGATCAGGTGCCGGACGACGTCATCGTGATCTTCAGTGCCCACGGCGTTTCTCAAGCCGTACGCAGCGAAGCCGCCGGCCGTGGCCTGAAGGTTTTCGACGCCACTTGCCCGCTGGTGACCAAGGTGCACATCGAAGTCGCGAAATACAGCCGCGACGGACGTGAGTGCATCCTGATCGGCCACGCCGGTCACCCGGAAGTCGAAGGCACCATGGGCCAGTACGACGCCAGCAATGGCGGCGCGATCTACCTCGTCGAAGACGAGAAAGACGTCGCCGAACTGCAAGTGCGTGACCCGGAAAGACTGGCGTTCGTGACCCAGACCACCCTGTCGATGGACGACACCAGTCGCGTGATTGATGCCCTGCGCACACGTTTCCCAGCCATCGGTGGCCCGCGCAAGGACGACATCTGCTACGCCACGCAAAACCGTCAGGACGCGGTCAAGCAACTGGCCGACGAATGCGACGTGGTGTTGGTGGTGGGCAGTCCGAACAGCTCCAACTCCAACCGACTGCGTGAGCTGGCCGAACGCATGGCCACGCCGGCCTACCTGATCGACGGCGCCGAAGACCTGCAGAAGAGCTGGTTCGAGGGTGTCGAGCGCATCGGCATCACCGCCGGTGCTTCCGCGCCGGAAGTGCTGGTGCGCGGCGTGATCCAGCAATTGCAAGCCTGGGGCGCGACCGGTGCCGATGAACTGGCCGGCCGCGAAGAGAACATCACGTTCTCGATGCCGAAAGAGCTGCGCGTCCGCTCGATCTGACGCTCTTCGCCTTCAGGCACAGCGCCTGCTCAGCCTTCGCGCTGGTCAGGCGCACCCGGCCGGTTGCCGCCAGCACCACCTGGCGCTGGCTGACCGGCTCGCGTGCCGAACAGATATGTAAAGTCCCTGCCTGAAACGCCCGCCCGGGCATCAGCGGTTGTCCAAGACTGCTGAAACGTACATAACGACTGACCAGCCAATTGCCGACGATCGGTGTCCGCCCGTCACTCGCGTGCTCCAGCAGCAGTGGGTTGCTGCTGTCCAGCGACCCCTTGCCGCTGATATCCAGAATGATCCGCCAGCCCTGACTCCAGTCGCCATTGATGCCATGGATCACCACGCTCTGATTGCGCGTGATGGCCAGGGTGCGGGCGTTGCGAATGCCTTCAACCAGTGACCGCGCCGCCTGGTCGCGCTGAGTCGACTCGGTGAAGGCGGCGAACGCCGGACTGACCAGCGCCAGAACAATTGCGCCAATTGCCAGTCCCATAAGCAATTCGAGCAGGCTGAAACCCTGTTGCGGCATGACAACTCCCTCCGTGGAGCATGAAGCCCGGCGCGATCCTTTTCGCCGTGCAGGGCAAATCAACCGACGCGGGCCGGTTGAATGTTCTAGTTTGTAGAAGCAGGTATAGCCGACGGCAACGGAGGGCATCGATGGATCTTCGTACAAAAGGTTTCACGCTGCCCGAGTTGTTGGCTGCGGTAGCGGTGATGGTGATCCTCATCACCCTGGCGGTGCCGGGTTTTACCCGCTCGATCCAGAGCAGCAAGGCCGACACGGAAATGGGCGACCTGCAGCGCGCCATCAACTATGCCCGGCTGGAGGCGATTGATCGCGGCGTGACCACGCGCTTGCGCCCGAGCGCCGGCGGCGGCGTGTGGACCGGCGAATTGTCGGTCTACGACAGTACTGGAACACCGGCCAATGTATTGCGGGTTGTTCCAGCGATGAGCAGCGGCGCGACTCTGACGCTACCCTCAGGAGTGACCGCACTGGATTTCAATAATCTGGGTGGCCTGGCGGCGCCGTCGACAGCGGTGGTCATCAGTTACGTACTGGGAACGCAAAGCAGGACGCTGAACGTGTGTCTGAATGGACGAATTCAATTGGGTGGAAGTTGCGGATGAGGGCAGGGAGCACACAGGCACAGGAGGGCATGTCGCTGATCGAAGTGCTGGTCGCGTTGCTGATTCTGACCGTCGGGATATTGGGCGCGGCTGCTGTTCAAGTGAATGCGCTGAAGTACACCGACAGTTCGCGAATGACCAGTCAGGCCAGCTTCATCGCCTACGACATGATGGACCGCATCCGTGCCAACTCCGCCGCTGATTACACCGTCACGCCGCCGACCTCGGGCAACCTCAGCGTGGCGCGCGATCAGGATCTCTACGATTTCACCACCAACATCGTCAATTTCGGCGGGCCAACCGCCACCGGCACGATCACCCGCAATCAGCGGGTGTACACCATCACCATCAACTGGAATGACTCACGGGCCGCGAATGCCACCGGTACCACGCGCAGTTTCGTCCTGACCAGCCGTGCAACGGTCGATCCGGTGGCCACGCCATGAAGCATGATCAGCGGGGGTTCGGCCTGATCGAAATGCTCATCGCGCTAGCGCTTGGGCTGATCATCGTACTGGGGGTGGTGCAGACGTTCCTTGCAGCCAAAAACACTTACGTCAGCCAGAACACCGCCGCTGCGATGCAGGAAGACGCACGTTTTGTCCTGAGCAAGATGATTCAGGAACTGCGCATGGTCGGCATGTTCGGCTGTCTGGGCACGATTACTGACGCGAGCTCGGCGGGGGATTTCAACGCGGCGCAGATCATCCCGATCAGTTGGGACAACAGCAACCTCAAGCTGACTCTGGTTACCGCCGATGTCGGCGGCAGTGGTGGCACGCCGACCTGGACGGTGGTCTCCGATTGCCGCAACAGTGCCACGGCCTATACCGGGTTGCGGGCGGCAGCGAGCGGGCAGATCGCTTTTCCGATCCGCCGCTTGATCTACAGCTTCAGCAACAACCAGATTCTCATGGGCACCGGCAGCGGCACTCCGACCCAGCAGGTGCTGGTGAACAATGTCAGTGCGTTCAGCGTTATGTTCGGTCTGGCGACGTCCGCCACTGACGTCGCGGCGTCCTCCTACAGCGCCAACCCCAGTGACCCGGCGCGCATCCGCAGTGTGCGCCTGAGCCTGACCCTCACCGACCCGAACAACCGGGTGGCCAATCAAACCTTCAACGTGGTTGCCGCTTTGCGCAACCGCTTGCAGTGAGGCCGGAATGATGAGGATCACGTTCAACCAGAGGCAAACCCAGCGCGGCATGGTGTTGCTGGTCAGTCTGGTGTTTCTGTTGCTGCTGACCTTGATCGGGCTGTCCTCGATGCAGAGTGCCAACCTGCAGGAGAAAATGGCCGGCAGTGTCAGCCTGCGCAATCAGTCGTTCCAGACCGCCGAGGCGGCGTTGCGCATCGGCGAGAGTGCGGTGCAACTCGACAGTTATTCGCTGGCGGTGTGTGCCAGTACCACGCAATGTGCGCCGCCGGCGGAGTCTTCTGTGGTCAGCGCGGCGGGGTTCAATTCGACTTCCGGAGTTACGTGGATCGCTGCCGGTAACGGCTTTTATGGTGTGCAGAACATTGGCACCACCCTGACGGCGGTCAACGTGCCGAGCAACACTTCGGCGACGCTGTATCGAGTTACGGCAGTCGGCATCGCCGGTACTTCGCGCAGTGTGGTGGAGAGCGTCTATGCGAAGTATTAAGCGCTGCTGGACGTTATTGACCGGCATGCTGCTGAGCTTGTATCTGGCGGCACCGGCCTACGCGTTCACGCCGTCCGACTCGCCACTGTTGAGCGCTGCAGCGGTGCCGCCCAACGTGATGTTGCTGATCGATGATTCCGGCAGTATGAACAGCATTATTTATGCGGCAGGATTCGACCCCGGCGTTGATCGCACACCCGCCCGGCAGTGCAACGCGTTGCTCGGACTGTGCCTGAGTTCTACTGCCATCACTGGTGATTCGGTGTTTCTCTCGAGCCTGCCGACCTCGGGTTGTTCCGGTGGGGCCTATGCCTTTTACAACAACAGTATCGCGCCGCTATGCCTGAAACTGCCGGATCCGGTGGGTGGCGGCAACACCCGCTACACCGGGGACTACATCGCCTACGTTGTCGGGCTGGCGATCAACAACGGCACCCGCGACTTCACCAACGGGGCCATTCCCAACGACTATCGGATCAACGTCGCGCGCAATGTGTCCACCGCGCTGGTCACCAGCAACCGTACCTTGCGCATGGGCCTGTCGACCTTCAATCCGGCCACCAGTAACAATTCGGGCAATGGCGGATATATCGCGCGATCGATCAGCGACCTGTCCCCGGTCTCCGGCAGCGTGACCCAGGCGCAGGCCGACGCCAACTACAACGCGCTGATTTCTTCGATCAACGGTTTGAGCGCCGTGGCCAATACGCCGCTGGCGGAAACTTATTATGAAATCACTCGCTACATGCGCGGCATGGCGCCGTACTACAACAGCACGCCGACGACCTACACCAGCCCGATTCAGTACCGCTGCCAAAAGAACTACGGCGTGGTGATCACCGACGGTTTGCCGACCTACGACCGCACGTTTCCCACCAATGATCCGTTGGGTGGCAGTCGCCTGCCGAACTGGGACGGTATCAACAATGACGGCAACAACCTCAATGGCGATAACGAGGGTGACACGCTGTATCTGGATGACATTGCCAAATTCGCCTTCGACATCGACATGCGTTCCACGGGGACTGACGCCGCTGGCAAAAGCTGGAATGCCGTGGATTTTCCCAAACAGAACATGAACACCTACACCGTGGGTTTTACCGCCGACAACGACATGCTGTCGGACGCCGCCGCTTACGGGCAGGGCAGGTATTACCAAGCCACCGACAGCGCCGGTCTCAACACCGCGCTGTCCTCGGCGTTGAGCGACATCACTTCCAAGGCCGGTTCCGGCGGCAGCGGGGTCACCAGCGGTACCACGCTGGCCAGTGGCACCAGTTATTTCCAGACCAGCTACGATCCCAAGGACTGGCGCGGGACGATCAAGTCTTTCGGCTTCACCTCGGCCGGCGCGGTGAATACTTCGACAGCCCTGTGGACCACCGATACCACGATCGTGCCGGGCGCGACCGCTCCAACCTATCAATCGTGGAACACCTCCAGTAACGCCGCCGTCACCCTGGCCTATGGCAACTTTTCCGCAGCCCAACAGACGACGCTCAGCCAGAGCCTGCCCACCGGTATCAGCGGCAGCGATCTGGTGGAGTGGAGCAAGGGCACCAACAAGACCGGGCTGAAAGTGCGCAGCGTATTGCTCGGCGACATCATCAACTCGCCGCTGGTGCTGGCCTCGCCCAGCGACAAAACCGCCTCCGACCTTTCGGGTGACACCACCTACACTACGTACCTGACCACCAAAGCGGCGAACATGAATTCGAATCTGGTGGTGAATGCCAACGACGGTTTCGTCAACGTGATCAACTCGGCTAACGGCACCCGGCGTTATGCCTACATGCCGTCCAGCGTGTTGCCGTCGCTGCGGCTGATTGCCGACCCGGCTTACATCAATGGCGTCAGCCACAAGTTTCTGGTGGACGGTCAGGTCGGTGTGTATGACGCGCAAATCAACAGCGCCTGGAAAACCCTGGCCATCGGCGGTACCGGTGCTGGCGGCAAGACTTTCTATGCGCTGCAACTGTTCGACGCGTCGGCGGGCAATGTGCTCAATGCCCTGTGGGAAGTCAGTGCACCTGCCACGGCTAACACCGCCAACGCATTCAATGATCTGGGTTACGCCTATGCCCGGCCGGAAGTGGCACGCTTGGCCGATGGTCGCTGGGCGGCGTTCATTGCCAATGGTTATGGCAGCAGCTCCGGGGTGGCGGCGTTGTATGTGCTGGATGTGCGTGACGGATCGTTGATCAAGAAGATCGTGATCGACAGCACCGAAACCACCAATGGCCTGTCGTCGGTGAAGCTCAAGGTCAATTCTTCCAACGTGGTGCAGGCCGCTTACGGCGGTGATTTGAAAGGGCGCTTGTGGAAATTCGATCTAAGCGCGACATCGACCGACAGTTGGGGCGTGGCGTTTTCCGGTAAGCCGCTGTTCACCACGGCGGGCGGGGCGACTCAACCGATCACCGCGCAGCCGCTGCTGGCGGACAATTCGCTGGGGGGCAAACAGATCTTCGTCGGCACCGGCAAATTCAACGAGACCGCCGACAAGACCAACAAGGATCTGCAGGCATTTTATTCGGTGTGGGATGCCGACGGCGGTTCCGGGCAACTGACGGTCAGCAGCCTGCAGGCGCAGGCAGTGACTGGAGTGTTCTCCGGCAGCACCGGGCAGTTCATCACCACCAGCCAGAACGACACGACCTATCCGGCGGAGAAGGGCTGGTACCTGCCGTTGGTGTACAACAACGTGCTGACCGGCGAGCGGGTGATCAATCAGGCCAGTCTGGTGCTCGGACGCATCGTGTTTACCACCGCCAGTGTCGATACCACCGACCCGTGTGCCAGTTTCGGCACCGGCAAACTGGTCGAACTCGATGCGTTCAGCGGTAAGATGCTCAACTACGCGGTGCTCGACACCAACGCCGATGGCGTGGTCGACAGCAACGACACGATTTCCAGCGGCGTGGTGTTCACCGGCGGGATTCCGACCCTGAACGCCATCGTCAATGGCGCGACGCGCAAGATCGTCAACGATTCCAGTGGCACTGTCACCACACTGGTGGAAAAATCCGGCGGCGGCAGCCGGCGTATCATGTGGCGACAAATACAGTAAGTGAGAGTTTGAGGCATGCGCAGATTCAACCGAGGTTTCACCCTGATCGAAATCATGATCGTGATTGCGATCATCGGGATCATCATCACCATCGCCGCACCGAGCTACACCGAATACCTGAAAAAGGGCCGGCGCGCCGAAGTGGTGTCGCTGCTCTCGGAGCAGGCGCAGAGCCTCGAACGCTTCTATACCAAAAACAACGTCTACACCGGCATCACTGGTCTGAGCACGGGCAATGATTTCTACACCATCACCCCGACGATCGCTGATCAGACCTTCCTGCTGACCGCCACACGCAAGGCTGGCACTGCCATGGCCACCGACAAGTGCGGGGACTTCACCCTGTCCAACACCGGCGTCAGAAGCATGAACAACGCTACCACCGGGCTGACCACCAAGGATTGCTGGGGCCGCTGAGGTACCTTCTTAAGGGCGCCTTTTTGCGCCCACTGTCTTTTTTACGGTTGGATCAAATATGACCAGGCAACAGCAAGTGGTGATTGTCGGTGGCGGGGTGATTGGCCTGCTGACCGCCTACAACCTCGCCTCCGAAGTGCGCAGCGTGGTGCTGCTGGATCGCTCGAACGTCGGCCAGGAATCGTCCTGGGCCGGCGGCGGTATCGTTTCGCCGCTGTACCCGTGGCGCTATAGCCCGGCAGTCACCGCGCTGGCGCATTGGTCGCAGGATTTTTATCCACAGCTGGGCGAGCGGCTGTTTGCCGATACCGGGGTTGACCCCGAAGTGCACACCACCGGCCTGTATTGGCTGGATCTGGAGGATGAAGCCGAGGCGCTGGCTTGGGCCGAGCGGGAAAACCGTCCGCTGCGGGCTGTGGATATCTCGGCGGCGCACGACGCGGTGCCGGTGTTGGGCGGCGGGTTCTCCCAGGCGATCTACATGGCCGATGTGGCCAATGTGCGTAACCCGCGTCTGGTCAAATCACTGAAAGCCGCTTTGCTGGCGCTGCCGAACGTGACGATTCACGAGCAATGCGAAGTCAGCGGGTTTGTTCGCGAAGGCGAGCGGGTGGTTGGCGTCGAGACGTCCAAGGGCTTGATCCGCAGCGAGCAGATCGTGCTGGCGGCCGGGGCGTGGAGCGGTGATCTGCTCAAGACGCTGAACCTGACGCTGCCGGTGGAGCCGGTCAAGGGCCAGATGATTCTCTACAAGTGTGCAGCGGATTTCCTGCCGAGCATGGTACTGGCCAAGGGGCGTTATGCGATTCCGCGTCGCGACGGGCACATTCTGATCGGCAGTACGCTGGAGCACGAAGGCTACGACAAGACGCCGACCGATGTCGCGTTGCAGAGCCTCAAGGCTTCGGCGGTCGAGCTGCTGCCGGCGCTGGCGGAGGCCGAAGTGGTGGGGCACTGGGCCGGTTTGCGCCCGGGCTCGCCTGAGGGAATCCCGTATATCGGCCGCGTGCCGGGGTTTGAGGGGTTGTGGCTGAACTGCGGGCATTACCGCAATGGCCTGGTGCTGGCGCCGGCGTCGTGTCAGTTGTTTGCCGATATGATGCTGGGGCGTGCGCCGATTATTGATCCGGCGCCGTATGCGCCTGAAGGTCGCATTTAGTCAGATATTTCTCTGTAGCCTGGCAGATCGCTTTCGCGAGCAAGCCCGCTCCCACATTGGATCTGCGGTGAACACAAATTGTGTGAGCAACCGAGATCTACTGTGGGAGCGGGCTTGCTCGCGAAGGGGCCTCAATCCAGACCGAGTTTCTTCAGCCTGTAGCGCATCGACCGAAACGACAAGCTCAAGCGTTGCGCTGCCGCTGTACGATTCCAGCGGGTTTCCTCCAGCGCCTGCAGGATCAGCTTGCGCTCGACGTTCTCCAGATAATCCTCAAGGTTGTCGATTTGCGTCAGGTCGGCAATGCCGTCCTCGACTGCGCAATTGCCTTCGCTCAAGCGCAAATCCGCAGCCTCGATCACCTGGTTTTCGCACAGCGTGTGCGCGCGTTCGAGGACATTCTCCAGTTCTCGCACATTTCCGGGAAAACGATAACGCTTCAGTGCTTCAAGCGCTTGCGGGTGCAATTGGGCTGCCGGCTGGCCACTGTTGCTGGCCAGACGCTGGAGCATGTGCGTGGCCAGCACTTCGATGTCGTCGCGCCGTTCGCGCAGGGACGGCACGCGCAGTTCGATCACATTCAAGCGGTAATACAGGTCCTGGCGAAAGCGCCCGGCGGCGACTTCCGCTTCCAGGTCTTTGTGTGTGGCGCACAGAATGCGCACATCGACCACGGTTTCTTGCTGGCCGCCGACGCTGCGCACGGCTTTTTCCTGAATCGCCCGCAGCAGCTTGACTTGCATCGACAGCGGCAGATCGGCCACTTCATCGAGAAACAGGGTGCCGCCGTGCGCGGCCTGAAACAGCCCCGGTTTGTCGTCCACCGCGCCGGTAAAGCTGCCTTTGCGATGGCCAAAAAATTCGCTCTCCATCAGCTCTGAAGGGATCGCCCCGCAATTGACCGGTACAAACGGCTGTTGCGCGCGCGGCCCTTGTTCGTGGATCAACCGGGCGACCAGCTCTTTGCCGCTGCCCGATTCGCCGCTGATGTAGACCGGTGCCTGACTGCGCGCCAATTTGTCGATCTGTTTGCGAAGGTCGCGCATGGGCTGCGAGTCGCCGAGCAGGCGCCGATCTATCGACGATGCGACGCCCCCCGCCGCTGGCATGCGCAGTGCGGTGCTGACCAGTTCGCGCAGGCGCGTGAGATCAACCGGCTTGGTGAGGAAGTCGAAGGCCCCGGCCTTCAGCGCATTGATCGCGGTTTCCAGACTGCCATAGGCGGTGATCATCGCCACCGGCAGTTGTGGATGACGTTGCTGGATGTGCTGCACCAGGTCCAGCCCCGTGCCATCCGGCAGACGCATGTCGGTCAGGCACAGGTCGAACGCATTGCGTTGCAACAGTGCCTGGGCTTCGCCGAGGTTGCGAGCACTGAAGGTGTCGAGTTTCATCCGTCCCAGGGTGATTTCCAGGAGTTCGCGGATATCCGGTTCGTCGTCGACGATGAGGATTTTTTGCCGTGGGCTCGTGTTCAACTTTGTTTCCGTCCGTGAGCAAAGGTGATGCGAAAGCAGCCGCCGCCTTGGCGTGGTTTGAAGTCTAGGCGCGCCTGGTTGCTTTCGCACAGCTCACGGGACAGATAAAGCCCAAGGCCGGTGCCCTGGCTGCTGGTGGTGAAGAACGGTTCGAACAGATGCGCCTGCTGATCGGACGGGACACCGGGGCCGTTGTCCTGTACTTCGAGCACCGCCAACTGGCTGTCGGGGTCGACGAACAGCGCCAGCCAGACTTCGGCCTGCTGGTGCAGCAGGGCGCTGTGCCGCCAGCCGTTGCGTAAAAGATTGTCGAGAATCTGCGTGAGCTGGTCGGGATCCATCAACGTGATGAAGTCCCCGGAATTGATCCGCAAATGAATCGACTGGCGCTCGCTCGCCTGCTCGCGGCTCTCGGCAACAAAGTGTTCCAGCCACGGTTTGAGATCCAGCCGTTGCGGAGCGCTCTGCTGGCGACGCGACAGTTGCAGGACGTTTTCAATGACTCGGTTCATGCGCTGGGAGTGGTCTTGAATGATCTGCGTCAGACGCCGATCGGCGCTATCGAGTTCCTCGGACTCCGCCAATAGCTGCGCGGCATGACTGATGGCGCCCAGTGGATTGCGGATTTCATGGGAGATGCCGGCAGTCAGACGCCCCAGTGCGGCGAGTTTGAGCTGCTGGGCTTGCTGAGCGACTTGCGCCAGATCTTCGAGGAACACCAGGGTTTGCTGGTTGGGACTCTGGTCGAGGGCGATGAAGCTGGGTTGCAGTTCCAGGCCGTTGCCGGGGATCTTCAGACTCTGCGGGCGCAGGGTCGGGTTGCTCAGCCACAGCTGCAGACGCTCGACTAATGCCGGCGAGTAGTCGCTGATCAAATGCCCTTCAAGATGCGACTGGGCCAACAGATTTTTCGCGCTGTGATTGGCCAGCTGTACCCGGCGCTGTTCGTCGAGCACCAGGATGCCGGTGCGCATGCGTTGCAGAATCAGGGCGTTGAGGGCTTCAAGACTGGTGACTTCGCTGGCACGCTGTTCGGCGAGATTTTCGCTGACTTCCAGACGCCGGATCAGGCCCTGAACCAGCAGCGATGCGGCAAAACACAAAGCGCCGAGGGTCCCGGCTTGCAGATAGTCATTGGCGCTCAGGGGGTGACTGAAGCCCAGCAGAAAGCTGGAGCCGACTATGCCGAGTGCGCCGATGGCGGCAATCAGCAGGCCGATGCGCCGGCGCAGCAGGGTGTTGGCGATCGCCACCGAGACAATCAACAGGTTGCCGATGGCGCTGGCCACGCCGCCCGCCGCGTAGAACAGGCCGCACAGCAACAGCACATCGACCAAGGCCAGGGTGAACAACTGCGCCGGGCGGCGGGTGTTCTCCAGAAACACCACCAGCAGAATGTTCAGCACCAGATACAACCAACTGCCGCTGCGCAGCAGATCGTCGTCGGCTGACGTCAGCAGGCGGTTGTCCATGTTGCTGGAGATCAGCAACACCAGGGTGATGCCGACGCTCAAACGGTAGAGATGATACAGGCGCAGCAGGCGCTGAGCCTGTTTACGGTCGGCGTTGGCGACCTCAGCGACCACTGGTGCCCGGGCCTTGCTCAAGGTGAGCCTGGCTGCAATACCATTGTTGCTGAAGGTTCAACGCGCGGTCGCGGGGCAGGTGCACGCCGCAGTGAGCGCAGCGCACCATCGGCGCGGCGTCTTGCTCGCGGGGCGATTGGGCAGACGAGGCGGGCGCCTTGAATTTGCGCCACAGCCATACCGCAGCGAAAATCAGGACAATCCAGAACAGTAAACGAAGCATGATGGGCGGCTTTTCGGCTAATGATTCGGCAGTTTAGCCAAGGCGCCGGCAAGCGCACAGACTATTAATGCGCAGCCATGAAAAAGGGAGATCCGCAGATCTCCCTTTTTTGTAACGCCCGGTGTGATCAGTCGAACACGCCGAAGGTCATGTAGCTGAACCACGAACGGTCATCGTTGTTGCCTTCAGCCTCGTGATGTTCTTCCTCGATCACGTCACCGTTTTCGTCTTTAGGCTTGAGCTCGTTCGGGATTGCGTCTTTCGCGTCCTGGAACTGCTTCTGCACGTCCTGGTTGGCGCGGGTTTCTCCCGGCGGCAGCGGTGGACGCGATTCGATCAGACCCAGCGTCGCCTTGCTCAGGAACGAGCGGTTGTCGGCTTCGGCGACCGATGGCACGAACTGACCGTCCTGCAGGCTTGGGTGGTTCGGGTAGTTGAGCTTCAGGGTTTCCAGACTGGTGGCGGCCAGATCGTCCAGGTGCAGACGCTGGTAAGCCTCGGTCATCACCGCCAGGCCGTCGCCGACCGATGGGGTTTCCTGGAAGTTTTCCACTACATAACGGCCACGGTTAGCGGCGGCGACGTAGGCCTGACGGGTCAGGTAGTAGTCGGCTACGTGGATTTCGTAGGCCGCCAGCAGGTTGCGCAGGTAAATCATGCGCTGCTTGGCGTCCGGTGCGTAGCGGCTGTTCGGGTAGCGGCTGGTCAGCTGCGCGAACTCGTTGTACGAGTCGCGGGCAGCGCCCGGGTCACGCTTGGTCATGTCCAGCGGCAGGAAGCGCGCCAGCAGGCCGACGTCCTGGTCGAAAGAGGTCAGACCTTTCAAGTAGTACGCGTAATCCACGTTCGGATGCTGCGGATGCAAACGAATGAAACGCTCGGCGGCGGACTTTGCAGCTTCCGGCTCGGCGTTCTTGTAGTTGGCGTAGATCAACTCCAGCTGTGCCTGATCGGCGTAGCGACCGAACGGATAACGCGACTCCAGGGCCTTCAGCTTGGCTGTGGCGCTGGTGTAGCTGTTGTTGTCCAGGTCAGTCTGAGCCTGCTGATACAGCTCGGCTTCGCTGAGGTTTTCGTCTACGACTTCCTTCGATGAGCAAGCAGCGGTCAATGCGAGGATGGCGATCAGCAGCAGGTGTTTCACTTGCATGGCGGCTTGCGTCCCTATGACGGCCGCTGTCTTGGGCGGGGCCGTCCTGTTATGATGAGCGCCCCGTTGAAAAGCCTCGGGGCAAAAGACGCCGTATTTAACCACAAGCGCGCAGCCGAAACCAAAGGCTGTGCCGACGCCCAGTCAGAGCATGTCCGATAAAATTGAACTTCGCGCAGAGGTGCCGTCCGATTTGGGCGGCCAACGCCTCGATCAAGTCGCCGCCCAACTCTTCGCTGAGCACTCACGCTCGCGCCTTTCCGCCTGGATCAAAGAAGGTCGCCTGACTGTGGACGGGGCGGTCATCCGCCCGCGCGACATCGTGCACGGCGGTGCCATCCTTGAGCTGACTGCCGAGCAGGAAGCCCAGGGCGAGTGGATCGCCCAGGACATCGAGCTCGACATCGTCTATGAAGACGACGACATCCTGGTGATCAACAAGCCTGCGGGCCTGGTGGTGCACCCGGCTGCCGGCCACGCCGATGGCACCTTGCTCAATGCCCTGCTGCACCATGTGCCGGACATAATCAATGTCCCGCGCGCCGGTATCGTGCACCGCCTGGACAAGGACACCACCGGTCTGATGGTGGTGGCCAAGACCATCCAGGCGCAGACCAAGCTTGTTGCCCAGTTGCAAAGCCGCAGTGTCAGCCGGATCTACGAGTGCATCGTGATCGGTGTCGTGACCGCTGGGGGCAAGATCAACGCCCCGATCGGCCGTCATGGTCAGCAGCGCCAGCGCATGGCAGTGATGGAAGGCGGCAAGCCGGCCGTCAGTCACTACCGCGTGCTGGAGCGTTTCCGGTCCCACACGCATGTGCGGGTGAAGCTGGAAACCGGTCGGACCCACCAGATTCGCGTGCACATGTCGCACATCAACTTCCCGTTGGTCGGCGACCCGGCGTACGGCGGTCGTTTCCGCATTCCGCCGGCCGCGAACCCGACCATGGTCGAGTCGCTCAAGCACTTCCCGCGTCAGGCCCTGCACGCGCGTTTCCTCGAGCTGGATCATCCGACCACCGGTGAGCGCATGAGCTGGGAATCGCCGCTGCCGGAAGATTTCGTCTGGCTGCTGACCCTGCTCAAGCAGGATCGCGAGGCATTCGTCGGATGAACTGGCTGACGCCGGACTGGCCGGCGCCGGCCAGCGTCAGGGCCTGTGTCACCACCCGCGAGGGGGGTGTCAGCGAGGCGCCATTCGACAGCCTCAATCTGGGTGATCATGTCGATGATCGCCCGGAAGCAGTCGCCGAGAATCGTCGGCGTCTGACCGAACACTTCTCTATTCAGCCTGCCTGGTTGCAGCAAGTACACGGGATTGCCGTGGCCCATGCTGATCCGGGCGTGGTTGCCACCGCCGATGCCAGTTGGACGGCGACTCCCGGGATTGCCTGCACGGCGATGACCGCAGATTGTCTGCCGGCATTGTTCTGCAACCGTGCCGGTACTCGCGTCGCGGCGGCTCACGCCGGTTGGCGCGGTTTGGCGGCGGGCGTGCTGGAAGCCACTCTCGATCATCTCGACACCGCTGCGGCGGACGTACTGGTCTGGCTCGGCCCGGCCATTGGCCCGAAAGCCTTCGAAGTCGGCCCGGAGGTACGCGAAGTCTTCGTCAATCAATTGCCGGAAGCAGCATCCGCCTTCGCCCCCAGCCACAATGCTGGCAAGTTCATGGCTGACATCTATCTTCTGGCGCGCCTGCGTCTGGCTGAACGTGGTGTCACTGCGGTTTATGGCGGCGGTTTCTGCACTGTGACCGATCCACGCTTCTTTTCTTACCGCCGTGCGTCGCGCACTGGCCGTTTCGCCTCCCTTGTCTGGCTCACCCGCTAGACTTGCCTGACCTGAATCAACTCGCTGACGCTTGAATCTCCCAGAATCGACCGCATCTACAGTGGTATCTGGCAGGTTTCTTTATTCAGGATGGTTTTTAGGTCCGGCCTGCTCAAAAGGAAGGTGACCCCATGCGTATAGACCGTTTAACCAGCAAATTACAGTTGGCGTTGTCCGACGCCCAATCCCTGGCCGTTGGCCATGATCATCCGGCCATCGAGCCGGCGCACTTGATGCAGGCCATGCTTGAACAGCAGGGTGGTTCGATCAAACCCCTGTTGATGCAAGTGGGCTTCGACGTCAACAGCCTGCGCAAAGAGCTGACCAAAGAGCTCGATCAATTACCGAAAATCCAGAACCCGACCGGCGACGTCAACATGTCGCAGGATCTGGCGCGTCTGCTCAATCAGGCCGATCGCCTGGCCCAGCAGAAGGGCGACCAGTTCATTTCCAGCGAGCTGGTGCTGCTCGCCGCGATGGACGAGAACAGCAAACTCGGCAAACTGCTGCTCGGTCAGGGCGTGAGCAAGAAAGCCCTGGAAAACGCGATCAACAATCTGCGCGGTGGTGAGGCGGTAAATGACGCCAACCACGAAGAGTCGCGTCAGGCGCTGGACAAATACACCGTCGACCTGACCAAGCGCGCCGAAGACGGCAAGCTCGATCCGGTGATCGGCCGTGATGACGAAATCCGCCGCACTATTCAGGTTCTGCAGCGTCGCACCAAGAACAACCCGGTGCTGATCGGTGAACCTGGCGTAGGTAAAACCGCGATTGCCGAAGGTCTGGCCCAGCGCATTATCAACGGCGAAGTGCCGGACGGCCTCAAGGGCAAACGTCTGCTGTCGCTGGACATGGGTGCGCTGATTGCCGGTGCAAAGTATCGCGGTGAGTTCGAGGAACGCCTGAAAGCGCTGCTCAACGAGCTGTCGAAGCAGGAAGGGCAGATCATTCTGTTCATCGACGAGCTGCACACCATGGTCGGCGCGGGTAAGGGCGAAGGCTCGATGGATGCCGGCAACATGCTTAAACCGGCACTGGCGCGCGGTGAGCTGCACTGCGTCGGCGCTACCACGCTCAACGAGTACCGCCAATATATAGAGAAGGATGCGGCCCTCGAACGGCGTTTCCAGAAAGTGCTGGTGGACGAGCCGAGCGAAGAAGACACCATCGCCATTCTGCGTGGCCTCAAGGAGCGTTATGAGGTTCACCATAAAGTGGCGATCACCGACGGCGCGATCATCGCCGCGGCCAAGCTCAGCCATCGCTATATCACTGACCGGCAGTTGCCGGACAAGGCCATCGACCTGATCGACGAGGCCGCCAGCCGTATCCGCATGGAGATCGACTCCAAGCCGGAAGTGCTGGATCGTCTGGAACGTCGTTTGATTCAGCTCAAGGTGGAATCCCAGGCGCTGAAGAAAGAAAGCGATGAAGCGGCGATGAAACGCCTGGAAAAACTCCAGGAAGAAATCGTCCGCCTCGAGCGTGAATATTCGGATCTGGAAGAAATCTGGAACTCGGAAAAAGCCGAGGTACAGGGTTCGGCGCAGATTCAGCAAAAGATCGAGCAGTCGCGTCAGGAGCTGGAAGCGGCGCGCCGTAAAGGCGACCTCAACCGCATGGCCGAATTGCAGTACGGGGTGATCCCGGATCTGGAGCGCAGCCTGCAAATGGTCGACCAGCACGGCAAGAGCGAAAACCAGTTGCTGCGCAGCAAGGTGACCGAAGAGGAAATCGCCGAAGTCGTGTCGAAGTGGACCGGTATTCCGGTGTCGAAAATGCTCGAAGGCGAGCGCGACAAGCTGATGAAGATGGAAAGCCTGTTGCATCAGCGTGTGATTGGTCAGGACGAGGCGGTGGTCGCGGTCGCCAACGCGGTACGGCGCTCGCGTGCCGGACTGGCGGATCCGAATCGTCCGAGCGGCTCGTTCATGTTCCTCGGCCCTACCGGTGTCGGTAAAACCGAGCTGTGCAAGGCGCTGGCCGAATTCCTCTTTGATACCGAAGAGGCGATGGTGCGGATCGACATGTCCGAGTTCATGGAGAAACATTCCGTGGCGCGGCTGATCGGTGCGCCACCAGGCTATGTTGGCTACGAGGAGGGCGGTTACCTGACCGAAGCGGTGCGTCGCAAGCCTTACTCGGTGATCCTGCTGGACGAGGTCGAGAAAGCGCATCCGGACGTGTTCAACATCCTGCTGCAAGTGCTTGAGGATGGACGGCTGACCGACAGCCACGGACGCACGGTGGATTTCCGCAATACCGTGATCGTCATGACCTCGAACCTCGGTTCGTCGCAGATCCAGGAACTGGTCGGTGATCGTGAGGCCCAGCGTGCAGCGGTGATGGACGCGCTGACGTCGCACTTCCGTCCCGAGTTCATCAACCGGGTCGACGAAGTAGTGATCTTCGAGCCACTGGCGCGGGATCAGATCGCGGGCATTACCGAGATCCAGTTGGGCCGTCTGCGCAGTCGTCTGGCCGAGCGCGAGCTGAAGCTGGAACTGAGTCCGGAAGCGATGGACAAGCTGATTGCCGTTGGTTACGACCCGGTTTATGGCGCACGTCCACTCAAACGTGCGATCCAGCGCTGGATCGAAAACCCGTTGGCGCAGTTGATCCTGTCGGGGCATTTCCTGCCGGGCGATACAGCAACCGGCAAGGTCGTGAACGACGAAATCGTTTTCGACTGAGCGGCAACGCCAATGAAATAAGAAAGGCCTCGCTTTGCGAGGCCTTTTTTTCGTTAGGCTGTTGAAGTCTAAGGAAAAGGCTTGTAAAGTGCGCCCCGCAGTCAGTCACCCGCAGCATCTCAGCTCACTGAGCTGAAATCTGAAATAAGTTGCAAATCATTAACTTGAAAGCGATTTAGGGGGTTGACAGAGGTGTTCTAGGTTGTAGAATAGCGCGCCTCAGACACACGAACGCAGCGATGCGAACGGAAGTCTAAGAGCTGTAAGTTTCACCGTTGTAAATTGAAATATGTAGTTCCGTGATAGCTCAGTCGGTAGAGCAAATGACTGTTAATCATTGGGTCCCAGGTTCGAGTCCTGGTCACGGAGCCAATTTCAAACCGGGGTATAGCGCAGTCCGGTAGCGCGCCTGCTTTGGGAGCAGGATGTCAGGAGTTCGAATCCCCTTACCCCGACCATTTTTGGGTCGTTAGCTCAGTTGGTAGAGCAGTTGGCTTTTAACCAATTGGTCGTAGGTTCGAATCCCACACGACCCACCATTTTTGAAACCAGGTAACACTGGGATCGAATCTTAAGATCAGAGGCCAAAAGCGCTGATCGAAGAAGGCGATCTTTGAAAGGTCGCCTTTTTTTTACCGGGGTATAGCGCAGTCCGGTAGCGCGCCTGCTTTGGGAGCAGGATGTCAGGAGTTCGAATCCCCTTACCCCGACCATATTAAAAATCCTCGTATCGAAAGATACGGGGATTTTTTTTGTCCTCGCGAAAGACAATTCCCTTCAAGTCATCGTACAACTTGCCGATAGCCCGCTAACGAGAGGGGACTGCCGCTGTTCGCCCCTTCAATCTGGCCAATACAAGAATAAGGGCGTCCGTCATGTTGCTTCGTCAGTTGAATATTGCTCCACGTGCCGCACTGGGTTTTGCCCTGATCGCGGTACTGGTGGCGTTGCTTGGGGTATTTGCCTTGGGGCAGATGTCGAGCATCCGTGACAGTGAAGTTGCGGTAGAGAGCCAGTGGCTGCCGAGTATTCGCGGCGGCGACGAGATTCGTGAGTTGATGCTGCGGATCCGCACGATTTCCCTGCGCATGGCGCTTGATCAGGATCCGAAGAACGTCGCGACTTACCGCAGCCAGATGGATACCCGCGACAAGGAGCTGAGCGAGAAGATCGCCGCCTACGACAAACTGGTCACCACGGCGGAAGGCCAGCAGCTCTATGACCAGTTCAAAAAAACCTTCGCCGCGTATCGCACCGGCATCGCGCAATCCTTCACCCTGGCCGATCAAGGCCAGCGTGACGAACTGACCAAATTGTTGCTGGTTGATATGAAAACCGTGGTCGACGGCTCCGGCAAGCAGCTCAATGACCTGGCGGATCTGTTCGCCAAACAGGTTGCTGCGGAGAGCCAGAAATCCGCTGACCACTACCAGACCTCACGCACCATCGTCAGTCTGTTCATCGCGCTGGCGGCGCTGGCCACCGTGGCGCTGGCCATGTTGCTCACCCGTAGCATCGTCCGTCCGCTGAGCAGCGCTGTCAGCGCTGCCGAAAGCGTGGCCAGTGGCGATCTGACCCGACCGATCGAAACCCACGGTAACGATGAAGTCAGCCGTTTGCTCAAGGCGCTGGCAACCATGCAGCAGAACCTGCGGGAAACGCTGCAAGGCATCAGCGGTTCGGCCACGCAATTGGCCACCGCTGCCGATGAGCTCAACGCGGTGACGCTCGACAGCACACAAGGCCTGCAGCAGCAGAACAACGAAATCGAACAGGCCGCCACGGCGGTCAATGAAATGACCACGGCGGTTGAAGAAGTCGCGCGCAACGCGGTGTCGACGTCCGATGCCACCCGTCAATCCAGTGAGTCGGCGCAACTGGGGCAGGCGCGGGTCGGTGACACCGCGTCGGCCATCAATGCGCTGGCCAGCGACGTGCAGCACACCGGCGAGTTGGTGCAATCGCTGGCCAACCAGTCACAGGACATCGGCAAAGTGCTGGATGTGATCCGTGCGATTGCCGAGCAGACCAACCTGCTTGCGCTCAACGCGGCCATTGAGGCAGCCCGCGCAGGGGAGAGCGGACGCGGTTTTGCGGTGGTTGCCGATGAGGTGCGGGCGCTGGCCTATCGCACTCAGCAATCGACGCAGGAGATCGAGCAGATGGTGCAGGGCATGCGCACCGGTTCAAGCCTGGCGCTGGATTCGATGCAGGCCAGCGCTGCGCGGGCCACGACCACGCTGGCGTTGGCCGAGCGCGCCGGGGAGGCGCTGGAAACCATCACCGCGTCAGTGCATGAGATTCATGAGCGCAATCTGGTGATCGCCAGTGCGGCGGAGGAGCAGGCGCAAGTTGCGCGGGAAGTGGATCGTAATCTGGTGAATATTCGCGACCTGTCGGTGCGTTCGGCAGCGGGAGCCGATCAGACCAGCGCGTCGAGTCACCAACTGTCGCAACTGGCCAACGCGCTGCAAGGCATGGTACGGCGCTTCCAGCTCTGATGTGCAGAGATCGATTGCTGGATTTTTGAGCTGCGCAAAACAGTGTGGGAGCGGGCTTGCTCGCGAAAGCGGTGTATCAGTCGACATGAATGTTGAATGACACGACCTCTTCGCGAGCAAGCCCGCTCCCACCGTTTTTAAATCAATGCAGCTTCAAGCGTGGCTCGGTGCCGCGACCGATCTTGCTGCCCAGCATCAGCATCGCCGTGCGGAACGGTCCGTACAGTGCCATCTGGTGCATGCGGTACAGCGACACGTAGAACATCCGCGCCAGCCAGCCCTCCAGCATCACACTGCCGGTCAGGTTACCCATCAAGTTACCCACAGCCGAAAAACGCGACAGCGAAATCAGCGAGCCGTAGTCGGTGTACTTGTACTCCGGCAGGGTTTTGCCTTCGATACGCAGCTTCAGCGACTTGGCCAGCAACGAAGCTTGTTGGTGCGCGGCTTGCGCACGCGGCGGCACGTTGCGATCCGAACCCGGTTGCGGGCAGGCGGCGCAGTCACCGAAGGCGAAAATGTTTTCGTCGCGGGTGGTCTGCAACGTCGGCAGCACTTGCAGCTGGTTGATGCGGTTGGTCTCCAGGCCGTCGATGTCCTTGAGGAAACCCGGCGCGCGAATCCCGGCGGCCCAGACTTTCAGGCTGGCCTTTATCACGTTGCCATCAGCGGTGATCAGGCTGTCGGCGGTCACTTCGCTGACCGAAGCGTTGGTCATCACATTGACCCCGAGTTTCTCCAGGGTCTTGTGCACCGGGCCGCTGATGCGCTCCGGCAGGGCTGGCAACACCCGTGGGCCGGCTTCGATCAGGGTGATGTGCATGTTTTCCGGTTTGATTCGGTCCAGACCGTAGGCCGCCAGTTCGTGTGCGGCATTGTGCAGTTCTGCCGCCAGCTCGACACCCGTGGCGCCGGCCCCGACGATCGCCACACTGATCTGCTCGATCACATCGGTCTGCCCGGCATGCGCGCGCAGGTAGTGGTTGAGCAACTGCTGGTGGAAGCGTTCGGCCTGTTTGCGGGTGTCGAGGAACAGGCAGTGCTGCGCTGCGCCCTGGGTGCCGAAATCGTTGGTGGTGCTGCCGACGCTGATCACCAGCGTGTCGTAGGCCACTTCACGCGCAGGAACCAGTTCCACGCCGTTTTCGTCGTAGGTGGCCGCCAGCTGGATTTTCTTCTGCGCGCGATCGAGCCCGCTCATGCGTCCCAGCT
The DNA here is from genome assembly GCF_036346455.1 of Pseudomonas sp. AM14(2022). Classification (NCBI taxonomy): domain Bacteria; kingdom Pseudomonadati; phylum Pseudomonadota; class Gammaproteobacteria; order Pseudomonadales; family Pseudomonadaceae; genus Pseudomonas; species Pseudomonas sp. AM14(2022). The sequence goes on along the minus strand of NZ_JAOTNY010000008.1, from coordinate 50,729 downwards.
GGAACTCGAAGTGGTTCCATTTCGCCTGGGCAACATAGTTGAGTTCATCCTCGGAAGAGTTCAGCGATCCGGCGGCCACTTCGTGCAGCAGGGGCTTCCAGATGTGCGTGAGGTTCGCGTCGACCAGCATCACACTGGCCGTGCCGCGCTTGCCCAGAGTCTTACCCAGACGGGTAGCCAACTCCAGACCGCCGGCGCCGCCGCCGACAATAACAATACGATGGGACATAGGGATCACTCGCAAGGTTTTTAAAGGAAATCGGTGCAATCACCTTCGCGAGCGCAATGCTGCTCATAGCGTCAGGTAACTGATAAGTCGGCTCAGCAGGCCCAGACCAATGGTCACTGCCAGCACCAGCACCAGGAGCATCCACGGCCGAAAAGGCCGGCGCTCGACACGGTGTTGGGACAGTTGCAGGTACTCTTCGACATGCTTTTGGTCTTCGGGGTTCAGGCGGCTGGTCATAAAGGCCTCGTCAGGTAGACGTTGCTGAATGTGCAGAAGCTACAGCGGTTTTCAACCGGGGTTGAACGCAGCATAGCCGCTGTCCGGAACCGGTTCGACAGACACACCGTCGTCGAGGCGAATGATCCCGCTTTGTAACACCCGCGCGGTTATTCCGCCATGCCCGCGCACCGCTTGAAAGGTGCCGGGACCGAGGTTGTTTTGCAGGCGCGCACAGGGCTGGCACCAACCGGTGGTCTCGAATATTGCCTGACCGATGCGAAAGCGCCGACCCTTGAGACTAAACAGATTGATACCGCTGATGACCAGATTGCGCCGCAGGTCTTCAGGCCTCACGGGTTGATCTTCAGGCCGGCCCATCAGCGCGCTGATGACCGCCAGGTGTTCGAACTGAATCAACGTTACTTGCCGCGCGTTGCGCACGCCGGGGCGGGCGTGGTCACCGGTCAATCCGGCTTCGAGCCGTGCCTCGACGGCGTCGAGCTCGATCATCGGGCCGCGAGACTCGGGGCGCACGCCGATCCAGCGTACGCGGCCAGTCTGCGGGACGTCGGCAATCAACTGCTGCAGCGGCGTCACAGGCTGATCCCGACATCGAAGACGATGCTGCGACCGAGGTTGCTGCGCAGAAAGTCCGGCGCATCGGGATGGGCGAACAGCACCCGGGCGAAGGTCGGGCCGACCAGCGACAGCGAGCGCCAACCCTGACGCAGATACTCGGTCGGTGGTGGAAAATGGCTGTTCAGGTCCAGCACTTCGCGCTTGAGGCTAGCGAAGGCGATGATGTCCAGTTCGCCCAGATCCATGCCGCGTTCCTTGTAGTTGTGCGCTTTTTTGCGCAAGGTCGGCGCCAGTCGCAGCAAGAATTCATTGGCCGGGATCCGCCGTGGCTTGGCTTCACGACGCACCAACTGGCTGAGGGAAAACGCACTGCGGCGGCGTTGCAGTTCATCGCGCCATTCGTCGTTGAGCCGACGGCCTTCATCGAGAACGAAGAACACTTCGAAATTGGCATCGCGAAACAGCACGTCCGGCGGCTCGCCGGCGGGGGCGAACTCATCGACACGGTAGGGAATGTTCAAGCCTTGCAGCAGGCGCTGGCAGACCCAACGCTCACGCTCCCATTTGCGGGCATTGGACAGGAACGCGTTGGCTTGCTCGGCCGCAATGGTCAGCAGGCGTAAGTAATCTGAGTCATCCATAGGCCAAGCTTAGCGTTCAAATGCGACAAGCAGAAAGCTTTGCATCGGCTGATGCCCGGAAGAGGGCGGTGTAGACTCCGATGAAGGAATCAAACCCATGGAGAAGGTAAGGGATTCATGATCGGTGCAGAACTGCTGTCCTCGACGAGCCTGACACTCGGCTGGCTGATTTACCTGCCGGTGCTGTTGTGGGCGATCTGTCGTGCGCCGTGGGTCGAGTTGTTCGCTGACAGTCGCCGCCAGCATCTGCTGTTCGGCACGGTGTTCGCCTTGTTTCTGCTGTGGATGGTGCGCAGGGATTTCGACACCGGGGTTTCTTATCACTTCATCGGTATGACCGCCGTGACGTTGCTGCTCGACTGGCCGCTGGCGATCATCGGCGGGCTGGTGGCGCAGCTCGGGCTGGTGTTGCTCGGGCGCCAGGATCTGGCGGCGGTCGGGGTCAACGGTACGTTGCTGATCCTGTTGCCGGTGTTGATCACCGAGTGCGTGGCGATCCTCGTCGAGCGTGCCCAGCCGCGAAATCTGTTTGTGTACATCTTCTGTTCCGGGTTCTTTGCCGCAGCGTTGTCCGCATTGCTGTGTCTGACGCTGAGTCTGGGCCTGCTCTGGTACGACGGTCTGTTCGCCATGCCGGAATGGCTGGAAGATTTTATCGGCTACCTGTGGCTGCTGATTTTCCCCGAAGCCTTTATCAACGGCATGGTGATCAGCGCGCTGGTGGTGTTCAGCCCGGAGTGGCTGGAAACCTTCAACCGCACCCGCTACCTTTCGGCGCCGTGGAAGGACGACGATCCCAAGTCTTGATCCACATCAAATCCGTCATCCACGCAGCATTTCATGCTCGGCCAAATTCCTTCAGGAGCAGCGGCATGAGTGTGTACGAGTGGGCGAGGCAGGAAACGCGGCAGAGTCTGGACATGGCGCTGGAGGTGGGTTTCGATCCGGGCCTGAGTTTGCGCGCCTTGCTCAGCGCGGTGGTGCAACAGAGCAAGACGGTGCGCAACGCCGAAGACCTGGCCGACGAGTTGCGCTTTCTCGCGGAAAACCTCGACGACGATCAGGACTACGGCTTCATGCGGCCCTGATCGCGATCAGTGACGCGGGTCGAAATCGCCGGAGAACATTTCGTCTTCGGCATCCGGGGCGACCGGAATCTTGTGCTCTTCGGACGCCCAGGCGCCGAGGTCGATCAGCTTGCAGCGATCGGAGCAGAACGGGCGGAATTTGTTCTCGGGGGTGAATTCCACGGGGGCGCCGCAGGTTGGGCATTCGACGGTTGTAGGGCTCATGACTGGCCTCCGGATAAAGTCAGGTAAAAGTGATGCAGGCGCTCGACTTCGCTGTGCAACCAGGCGAGGTCGCGGTCGTTGACCACCACATCATCGGCACGGCTCACGCGGTCTTCACGGCTGGACTGGGCCTTGAGGATCGCCTGGACCTGCTGTTCGCTGGTCTGGTCACGCTGCAAGGTGCGTTCGATCTGCAGTTGTTGCGGGGCATCGATCACCAGAATTCTTTGAGTCATCGCGTACTGCCCGGATTCGATCAGCAACGGTGAAACCAGAATCGCGTAAGGCGATTTTGCCAGCGCCAGATGGTGAGCGATTTCCTCGGCGATCAACGGATGCAGCAGGGCTTCGAGCCAGCGGCGTTCTTCAGGCACTTCAAAGATCAACTTGCGCAGGGCCGCACGGTCCAGCGTGCCATCTGCTTGCAGGACACCGGAACCGAAGTGTTCAGCAATCTTCGCCAGTGCCGGACGCCCCGGCTCGACCACCCAGCGCGCTGCGTGATCGGCGTCGACCACATGGATCCCGAGATCGATGAAGTGCTGGGCCGCGGCGCTTTTGCCGCTGCCGATGCCGCCGGTCAGGCCGAGAATCCAGGGTTTTTCCACAGGGGTATTCATTTCAAACCGACAAACTGCCAATAGAAGTCGGTTATTTGACCACCCCAGAGCAAGGCAATCCAGCCGGCAATTGCCAGATACGGGCCGAAGGGCATCGGCGTCGAGGTTTTCTGCTCACGCAGACGCAGTAGAACCACCCCGACAATCGCCCCCACCAGCGATGACAGCAGGATCGTCAGCGGCAGAATCTGCCAGCCGCCCCAGGCCCCGAGCAGCGCCAGCAGCTTGAAATCGCCGTGGCCGATGCCGTCCTTGCCGGTCAGCAGCTTGAACAGCCAGAACACCGACCACAGCGCCATGTAACCGGCCACCGCACCCCACAACGCCGCGTGCAGCGAGACGAACAGCCCGAAACTGTTGACGATCAGCCCCAGCCACAACAACGGCAACACCAGCACATCGGGCAGCAGTTGATGTTCGGTGTCGATCAGGCTCATCGCCAGCAGCCCCCAGGTAAGGACGATCAACAGGCCCGCCGGCCAGCCGAAACCCAAATGCCAGGCAACGAATGCCGAAAGCAGGCCGCAGGCCAGTTCGGTCAGGGGATAACGTTTGCTGATGGGCGCGGCACACGCCGAACAGCGTCCGCGCAGCACCAGGTAACTGAGCAGCGGAATGTTTTCCCAAGCCCGAATCCGGTGGCCGCAGTGTGGGCACTGGGAGTGCGGCAGCATCAGGTTGTAGGTCGGCAGTGGCGTTTCGGTCGGCAGGCCGAGGACATCCTGCGCCTGCTGGCGCCAATCGCGCTCAAGCATTTTCGGCAGGCGCCAGACCAGTACGTTGAGGAAACTGCCGACCACCAGACCCAACAGCAGGGCGGTGCACACAAAGGCCAGCGGATACAGACTGAAGAGTTCGTCGATAGGCATGTCAGATCGCTGAGCCAAGCTGGAAAATCGGCAGATACATGGCCACGACCAGCCCGCCGACGATGACCCCGAGCACCACCATGACGAACGGCTCCATCAGGCTGGTGAGGTTGTCGACCATGTTATCCACTTCCTCTTCATAAAAACCGGCGACCTTGTCGAGCATGTCATCCAGCGCGCCCGATTCCTCACCGATGGCGGTCATCTGCACCGCCATGTTGGGGAAGACGCCGGTGCTGCGCATCGAGAAATTCAGCTGCATGCCGGTGGCGACGTCCTGACGGATGCGCAGCACCGCGCGTTTGAACACCACGTTACCGGTGGCACCCGCCACCGAATCCAGTGCCTCCACCAGCGGTACGCCAGCGGCAAAGGTAGTCGACAGAGTGCGGGCGAATCGCGCCACTGCCGATTTGTACATCAGCGTGCCCACCAGCGGCAGCTTCAGCAGCCAGGTGTCCTTGCGGTCGCGCAAGGCCTGGGACTTCTTCAGCGCATGGCGGATGCCGAACACCGCCGCGATCAGCGCACCAAGCACCGCCCACCACCATTGCTGCAGGAACTCCGAGATACTGATTACCATCAGGGTGAAGGCCGGCAATTCGGCGCCGAAGCCGGAAAATACCGATTGAAACTGCGGCACCACTTTTACCAGCAGAATCCCGGTAACGACCATTGCCACCAGCACCACGGCGCTGGGGTAGGTCAGGGCTTTCTTGATCTTGGCCTTGAGTGCTTCGCTTTTTTCCTTATAGGTCGCGACCCGTTCGAGCAACGTATCGAGGGCGCCGGATTGCTCGCCGGCATCCACCAGGTTGCAATACAGCTCATCGAAATACTGCGGCTTCTTGCGCAGTGCGGCGGCGAAGCTGTTGCCGGCCGCTACCTCTTGCTTCACCTCGTCTACCACTTTGCGCATCGCCGGGTTGTCGAAGCCTTCGCCAATGATGTCGAACGACTGCAACAGCGGTACGCCGGCCTTCATCATGGTTGCCATCTGCCGGGTGAACAGGGCGATGTCCTGCGCTTTGATGCGTTTGCCGAGGTTGAGCAAAGAGGTGGATTTCTTCCGTACCTTGCCCGGGTTGATCCCCTGCTTGCGCAACTGGGCCTTGATCAGCGCGGGGTTCTGCCCGCTCAACTCGCCCGTGACTTTGCTGCCTTTGCGATCCGTGCCTTCCCAGGCGTAGATGCTGATTTTCGCTGCCTTGACCGCCATGTTCAGTCCTTGGTGACCCGGTTGATTTCTTCCAGGCTGGTGATGCCTTGCATGGCCTTGTGCAGGCCGGAGGTGCGCAGATCGTCGAAGCCGTCGCGACGCATCTGGCTGTCGATTTCCAGCGAATTGCCTTCGGCCATGATCAGCCGTTGCAGGTCAGGAGTGTTTTTCACCACTTCGTAAATCCCCACGCGTCCCTTGTAGCCGCCGTTGCAGAGGTCGCAACCGACCGGCTCATAGATCGTGAAACTGCCGATCTGTTCCGGCGGGAAACCTTCCTTGATCAGCGTTTCGCGGGGGATCTCGATCGGTTTCTTGCAGTGGCTGCACAGCTTGCGCGCCAGGCGCTGGGCAATGATCAGACTGACCGAGGTGGCGATGTTGAACCCGGGGATGCCCATGTTGTGCAGGCGGGTCAGAGTCTCAGCGGCACTGTTGGTGTGCAGCGTGGACAGCACCAGGTGGCCGGTCTGCGCCGCCTTGATCGCGATTTCGGCGGTTTCCAGATCGCGGATTTCCCCGACCATGATCACGTCCGGATCCTGACGCAGAAACGAACGCAGAGCCTGAGCAAAATCCAGCCCCTGTTTCGGATTGACGTTGACCTGGTTGATGCCTTCCATGTTGATTTCCACCGGGTCTTCGGCGGTGGAAATGTTGATGTCGACGGTGTTGAGAATATTCAGGCCGGTGTACAGCGATACGGTTTTCCCCGAACCCGTAGGCCCGGTAACCAGAATCATCCCTTGAGGCTGCTTGAGCGCGGCCATGTACAGTTCTTTCTGCGCCGGTTCGTAACCCAATGCATCGATGCCGATCTGCGCGCTGGACGGATCGAGGATCCGGATCACCACTTTTTCTCCCCACAGGGTCGGCAAGGTGTTGACCCGGAAGTCGATCGACTTGGTCTTCGACAGGCGCATCTTGATCCGCCCGTCCTGAGGTTTGCGGCGTTCCGAGATGTCCAGGCTGGCCATGACTTTCAGGCGTGCGGCGATTCGCCCGGCCAACTGGATCGGCGGTTTGGCCACCTCACGCAGGATGCCGTCGGTGCGCACCCGTACCCTGAAGTTTTTTTCGTAGGGTTCGAAGTGCAAGTCCGACGAGCCACTCTTGATCGCGTCGAGCAGCATCTTGTGCACGAAGCGCACAACCGGCGCGTCGTCGGCGTCGAGGCCGCCAATGGCGTCCTGGCGGCTGTCGTCGACGGACTCGACATCCACGCCGTCGAGATCGACGTCGGCCATGTCTTCGAGACCACTGGCGTGAGTGTCAAAGAATTTCTCGATGGCATCAGTGAGCTTGTCGTCCTCCACCAGAATGGCTTCGGTGCTCAGCCCGGTGCTGAACTGGATGTCATTGATCGCCTGATGATTACTCGGGTCGGAAATGCCCACGAACAGTTTGTTGCCACGGCGCCACAAGGGCAGGGCGTGATGCTGGCGCACCAGTTTTTCACTGACCAGGCCTTTGGGCTGGGTTTCCTTGTCCAGGCAATTGAGGTCCATGAAGGCCATACCGAAATGCTCGGAAGCGATCTCGGCCACCTGTGAGCTCTTCACCAGTTTGTTCTGCACCAGGTAGCTGACCAGCGACAGCCGATTGCGCTGCGCCTGTTGCCAGGCCTGCTGGGCGCTTTTTTCCGTAAGCAGTTCGGCCTGCACCAATTGCTTGGCCAGACCGCTCAGAGCGATGTCATTCATGGGGATTCCGGATGCTGACAGTTCATGACTTATAGCCTAGTCAAGTGACAGCGCCAAACACGCCCGGTACAGGTGACAAAAAGTGTCAGATAGTGCGGTTACGGGTTGTAGGAAAGCGCGACACGGCACCTTTATGCTGAGCGTGCGGGGTCTGCAAGCGGTTGGCACGGCCTATGCTGAGCCCTTTGCAGATCATGAGATTCCGACTCATGCATGGAGAGCCTGTCTATGAACAACCAAAAGGGTTTCACTCTGATCGAGCTGCTGATCGTGGTGGCGATCATCGGGATTCTGGCGACCATCGCCTTGCCGCAATACTCAAAATACCAGGCGCGTTCGAAAGTGACGGCAGGTCTGGCCGAAATCAGTGCGCTGAAGGTGCCGTTCGAGGACACCATTAATCAAGGTACTGACCCTACGCTGACACTGGTGGCGGGGGGCGCTTCAGCCACTACCTCCAACTGCACGCTGGCGGCGTCGGGAACTGCCTCGACCGGTGCCGGCTCGATTACTTGCACATTGGTGAACGCACCGGGTCCGGTATTGGGCAAAACCATCACACTCAGCCGTTCGGGTGCCGCAACAGGCAACACCTCTGGTGTGTGGACCTGCGCCACAACAGTCAATGCTGACTATTCGCCAAAAGGCTGCACCGCCAGCGGCACTTGATGCGATGGTCTGAAGGAAAATGCCCTGCTTTGCGGGGCATTTTTTTGTGTTTTGGCACTGGAAAAAGCTTCAAGAATTTCAGCGTGTTAGGAACTTTCCGAAAAGCCGCAACTTGCATGTCGATAATGCACTTGTCATGCAAATTGCATGATTTCGAAAATTTGCTGAATTCGTAACTATTTGATTTACAACGATTTATTGCCTTTCGAAAAGTTGGCACAGCCTTCGCAATATACCCAGTAACCCTGCTGACAAGACAACCAGCAGACTTTCCAGAAAAACAGGAGTTACTCGTATGAAGAAGTTCGCTATCACTGCCGCTGCTGCTACCGCGCTGACCCTGACCATGGCTTCCGGTGCTTTCGCACAATCCACCCAGGCTACTCAGGCTCCAATGACTCTGGCTGCTGGTGAAATGACCAAGGCTAAAGAAGCTACTTCCGATACCTGGATCACTACCAAAGTCAAAAGCGACCTGGTAACCGAAAAAGGCATTCCTGGTACCGACATCAAAGTCGAAACCAACAAAGGTGTGGTTTCCCTGTCTTCTGACGTCGCTGTCACCGAAGCTCAGAAAACCACCGCTGTGAACATCACCAAGAAAATCAAAGGCGTCAAAGCGGTCTCCGCTGACGGCCTGAAAGCCGAGTAAGGCATGACTTCTCGCCTGGACCGGGAGAAGGCGCGACAGACGGGCCGAGCAATACGTCTGCCGCAACTTTAGAGTTCATGCGAACGGTCACACGGATGTGACCATTACAGGCCCCGGCACTTGTGTCGGGGCCTGTTCTATTTTCAGGTGATAAAAAACGAAATGTGGGAGCGGGCTTGCTCGCGAATGCGGTGTGTCAGCAGGCATATTCATTAACTGACCCACCGCATTCGCGAGCAAGCCCGCTCCCACAGGGATATAGGTTTTGGTTCAATTACCGCGCTTGCTGTTGATCTGCCGCAGGCGATTGCCTTCAAAGCGCAGGTATTGATACATGCCGTTGCTCGGGCCGTATGTCCATTCCTCGACCTGAAATTCTTCGCGGCGGTTGGCGCTGCGCTTGTAGCCGAGGACATCGCGGCTCACCGGTTCGCCACACTTCTGCAGTACTTCGCTGGCGCGGTCACCGAGGCTGACCAACTGACTGCCACAACGCAGCGTGTCAGAGGCCAGAGCCGGGCTGGCGGCGAGCACCAGCATCAGCGCAAGCAGCCACTTGTGGTTCATCATTCGGCGTCCAGGTGCATTTGCGTCACCACTCGGCCATCGCTCTCGGCTTCGCCCAGATTGGCATCGATGAAGTACACCCGATCATCGGCCAGTTGACCTTTGTCGACCAGATAGTCCTTGATGCTGCTGGCGCGTTCCTGACCCAGCTGCCGCAGCAGTACATCGCTGGAACTCCAGAACTTGATCACGCCATCACGCATTTTCGCCGTGCGTTCTTCCTTGCCCAGATCCTTCCATTCGGACGGTGGCTGGGTTTTCAGACGGGTGCGGTAGATGCCTTCGAGCAGCGGGCCTTTCTCGCTGTCCGGCACTTGCAGCAGTGAAGCCTGGGCCGGCACCTTGTCGCCACGGCGCTGGAGCATCTTGTAGTAGTTGTACTGGTATTCGCGTTCCAGACGCTGCTCGGCAATCAACGGGCCGTCGCTGCTCTGTGCGGCAGTGCCTTCGATTTCCAGGCGCAGGGCTGGACGTTCCTTAAGGGCTTGGGACAGTTTATCCAGCGCTGCTTCGGCATCCTTGCTCAAATCGCTTGAGCCCGCAGCAAAGGACACGGTACCGAGGTCTTCGGAGCCGCCACCGTTGATCAGCCCGCCAATCATCTTGAACGGTGCGGCGGCGGCCTTGACGATCAGGTTGCGCAGGGTCTGCCAGACAATCGGCATCACGCTGAACTGCGGGTTGTTGAGGTCGCCGGTCACTGGCAGTTCGATGGAGATCTTGCCGTCTACGTCCTTGAGCAGGGCAATCGCCAGTTTCAGCGGCAGGCTCACGGCATCCGGGCTGTCGACTTTTTCACCGAGTTGCAGTTGCTCGACCACCACTTTGTTTTCAGCCTTCAACTGGCCCTTGGTGATCAGGTAATGCAGGTCGAGGTTGAGCCGGCCCTTGCGGATGCGGTAACCGGCGAACTTGCCGGAATACGGGGTCAGGGTAGTCAGCTCGACGCGTTTGAAACTGGTGGCGATGTCGAGGCTGGCCATCGGGTCGAATGGATTGACCGCGCCTTTGATGGTCACCGGGGCATAGCGGTCGACCTTGCCCTTGATGTCGACGCTGGCCGGTTTCGCCTGACGACTGTCGATGGTGCCGATCTGGCCGTTGAGCTGTTGGACCGCCGTAGCGAAATTCGGCGTCAGGCTGAAGTCGGCGAAGTTGGCCGAGCCGTCGTTGATCGCAATCGCGCCGATGTGAATGCCCAGTGGTTTGTCTTTACTGGCCGGTTTCGCCGCTGCGGTTTTCGCACCATTGTCGACGGGCTGCGGGATCAGCAGATCGTCGATGTTGGTGGTGCGGTCGTCGTTGATCATGAACCGCGCGTACGGCTGGAACAGGTTGACCTTGTCGATCGACAGGCTGTCACCGTGTTGATAGTTGATGCCTTCAACCACCACTTGCTGCCACTTGAGGAAGTCGCGGGTTTTCAGGGTGTCGAGAGTGTGCAGTTGATCGATCTGCGCGCGCCCGGTCACGCCGAGTGCGAGCGGTTCGGTGCTCTTGAGGTTGACCTTGAGGTCGCTGCCGAGCATGCCGCTGCGCAGCTCAAGGCGAATGAACGGATTGATGTAGGACTGTGCAACGCGCAGGTCGATGTCCTGGGTTTTCACATTGAGCTGGGCGGTGACCGGCGCGAGGTTGACCACCCCGTCAGCGTTGATCTTGCCTTGTTTGCCCAAGCCGCTGTCGAGCCTGACCTTGAAGGGCGAACCGTTGAGGCTGTCGAAATCCTGCAGATCAATGTTCAGCGGCGTTACATCCAGCGCCACCGGCGGGTTGGCCGAACGGTCGGCGAGATGCACGGTGTAGTTGCGTAACTGGACGTCTTTGAGCAGCACTTGCCAGGGCTTGCTCGGCGCGGCCGGCTCTTTCGGCGAGTCGGCGGCGGCCGGAGTGGTCTTGGGTTCGGCGGCGGCCTTGGCGGCAGGTTTCGATGGCTGGCTGGCGAACAGCTTCTGCCAGTCGAGCTGGCCGTCGGCTTCGAGCGCGGCCCAGGTTTCCAGTTTGTTGCTGCGGATCTTGCCGACCACTACTTGCTGTTTGGCCAGGTCCAGTGAGGTCTCGCTGACGTCGAGACGTTCAAGTTTCGCCAATGGGCGTCCGTCCGGCGCCTTGATCGCGAATGGCGCAATGCTCACCGCGACGTTGTTCAGCTGTAGTTCGGTTTCTTTCGACAGATTCAGTTTGTACTCGGTGCTGAGATTCAGCACGCCGTCTTCGAGCACCAGTGGCACCGCGTCACGCACATAGGGCCAGAAGGATTTCATCTTGCCGTCGGTAACTTTCAGTGTCCCCTCTGAGGTGAACGGGATCAGGCTGAAGTTGCCTTTCCAGTCGATCTGCCCACCGGCCGGGCCGGCGGCGACCAGGGTCATGTCGGCGTTGTCGTCGGGGAGGGTGCTGAGGTTTTTCAGCTCGAAGTCGAGTTTGTCGTAGATGAACTCGATCGGTTCACTCGGCCGGGCGTCCTGGAAATGTACGTTGCCACCGGCCAGCTGGATGCGATCGATGCGCAGCGGGAACGGCTTGGCATTCGGATCGGCCGGGGTCGGTTCGCTGGCGGGAATCTTGAACAGGCCCAGCAGATTGAGCTGGCCGTCCTTGGCGAAGAGGATTTCGGTCTTCGGCTTGTCCAGCTCGATATCAGCCAGATGCAGCGCCTTGGTCCACAGGCTGTCGAGTTGCAGGTTGGCGTACAGCCGCTCGAAGCCGACTTGCTCCTTGCCCGGCTCACCGACGACCAGGCCCCACAAGGTGACTTCCAGGCTGAACGGATTGAGTTCGATGCGCTGGATATGCGCGGGCACCGTGGCGTAGTTCGCCAGTTGCTGGTTGGCGATACGCAGGGCAATGCCCGGCAAAATCAGAAACCCCAGCAGGCTGTAGAGGGCCAGAGCAGTCAACAAGGCGCCAATCGCGCGAATCAATCCTTTGGGCATGTGCGGCTTCATCTGTCTGAATCGGAGTGCCTTGGAGTATGGCACGCGATTCTGGTTCCGAAGTACCTCGTGGGGGGCAGGATTGTTCAGATTGTTCTGTAGGATCGCAAAACCCTGTGGGAGCGGGCTTGCTCGCGAAAGCGGTGGATCAGTCGAGAAATATGCTGACTGACACGCCGCCTTCGCGAGCAGGCTCGCTCCCACAGTGGGTAGCTGTCAGCCGCAGAGGAGGGTTACAACTGCAGGATCAGGGTTTTCAGCGGTGGCTGTTGATCCAGCGACGGGAAGTCCGCGCCCGGGGTCATCACGCTCCATTCGCGGACCGGTCGCCCGGCTTTCTCGGCGCAACGCAGAACCTGTTCGCGCCAGTCGTCCATGCTGACTTTTGCCAAGTTGTTGCAGCAGATCAGCACGCCGTTGTCAGCGGTGGTCAGCAGCGCCGGCTTGAGCAGGCTCTGATAGTCGCGCAGCAGGTCGACGGTGCCGAAGGCGCTCTTGGCCCAAGCGGGCGGGTCGAGCAGCACCAGATCGTATTGGCGCTGTTCGAGGCGCTGATAGCTCGGCAGTTTCTGCCCGCGCCGCTGGCTGATCGGCAGGCCGGCGAGCTGACGGATCGCCGGGAAGTAATCGGACTGGATGAATTGCATCTCGGGCAATTGCGGGTTGAGCAGGCCGTTTTCTCGGCCGACTGCCAGATTGCCTTCGGCGAAGTCGAGGTTACACACCTCACGCGCACCACCGGCAGCGGCGCTCAGGCCGACGCCACAGGTGTAGGCAAAGAGGTTGAGCACACTTTTACCCTTGGCGTGATCCTTGACCCAGCCACGGGTGTTGCGCAGGTCGAGAAACAGCAGCGGATCCTGCCCGGCATGCCGCCCGCGCACGCGATAGTTCAGGCCCCATTCGTGGCCGACCAGATCCGCCAGCGCGGCGTCGTCGGCCTTGTAGACGCTGTCTTCGCGATCGATGCGCGAGTTGCCGCGGGAGCGGTCGTTGTAGACCAGCAGGGTTTCGAAGCCCAGGGTCTGATTGACCATGGCGTGCAGTTGCAGCAGGTCGTCACGCTCCAGGGTCTGGTGAAAACTTTGCACCAGCAATTGCGGACCGTAGCGGTCGACGGTCAGGCCACCGGCGCCTTCCTGGCTGCCGTGGAACAGCCGATAGCAATCGGTGCCCTGGCTGTGCAGCTCAGCGAGCAGGTTCTGGCGTTTATCGAGGGCGGCGCGCAGCGCCTGATTCAAGGAAGACATGCGTGCGCCTTGCTGGTGAGAATGGGGGCGCGGGAGTTTAGCAGTTTGGCGGGCAACCGAGTTAAGCCCTTCGCGAGCAAGCCCGCTCCCACAAGGGGGCTGATTTACACCATGGATTCCCTGTGGGAGCGGGCTTGCTCGCGAAGCTTTTCAGGTCAGCACTCCCATCCGCCGCTTGGCCCGCTGCACCGAACCGTTGCGCATCGCCCAGCGCAGCATCGGCGCGCTGCGCTTGACGCTGGCACGGATCAGCTGGCGTTGCAGTGGGTTCTGCCGTATGCCGAACATGGCGCTGGCCCACTCCGGCAACAGGTCGATGCCGGCCTTCATCATCAGGTCGCCAAACGGCCGCGCGAGAACGCTCGGAGCCGGGGCGTCGAGCAGCAGGCGCAGAACTTCGCGGCTGCGTTCATCACAGAGCAATTGCGGGCGCATGCGTTGCAGATAGTCGGCCACGGCCTGCCGCGATTTCGGCACGTCCCGCGCACCCAGGCGCTCGGCGACCACGGCGATTTCCGCGTAGTAACGATCCTGATCCGCCGCTGACAAATGCGGGTTGCGGTAACGCAGATGCGCGGCAAGAAAGTGACTGACCTCGGCCACATGCACCCAGGTCAGCAGGTCCGGATCGCTGGCGGCATACGGCCGACCATCCGGTGCGGTACCGACCACTTGCAGGTGAATGGTGCGCACTTTGTCGATCAGCCATTCGGCGTCGCGGCGCGAGCCGAAGGTGGTGCCGGAGACAAACTGACTGGTGCGGCGCAAACGTCCGAGCATGTCCTGACGAAAATTCGAATGGTCCCAGACCCCGGCCAGCGCCAGCGGATGCAGGGCTTGCAGCAACAACGCGCTGATGCCGCCGATCAGCATGCTGCTGAAATCGCCATGCACTTGCCAACTGACCGAGTTCGGCCCGAACAGCCCGGGATCGCCCTTGGGATTTTCCAGGTCGAGCTGACCGAGGGACAGCCCGGTCAGGCTCATGAGTTGGTTTTCGATGCGGCTGCGGATGAATTCCATGACAACTCATTGGTGGTGGACGGGCGCGGCCGGTTGACCGCGCCACGAATGTTACTGATTCAGGCGCTTGTCGATCAGGCCCTGGACTACGCTAGGGTCGGCCAGGGTCGAGGTGTCGCCGAGGCTGTCGAGTTCGTTGCAGGCGATCTTGCGCAAGATGCGGCGCATGATCTTGCCTGAACGGGTTTTCGGCAAGGCCGGCGCCCACTGGATCAGGTCCGGTTTGGCGAAGCTGCCGATTTCCTTGCTGACGTGGGCCAGCAGTTCTTTCTTCAGCTCATCGCTCGGCTCGACGCCGTTCATGGGGGTGACGAAGGCATAGATGCCCTGGCCTTTGACGTCGTGCGGGTAACCGACCACGGCCGCTTCGGCGATGCTGTCGTGCAGCACCAACGCGCTTTCCACTTCGGCGGTGCCGATACGGTGGCCGGAGACGTTGATCACGTCGTCGATGCGCCCGGTGATCCAGTAATCGCCGTCCTCGTCGCGGCGTGCGCCGTCACCGGTGAAATAATAGCCGGGGTAGGGTTTGAAATAGGTGTCAACCATTCTTTGCGGATCGCCGTAGACGCTGCGGATTTGCGCCGGCCAACTCGACTTGATCGCCAGCACGCCGCTGCCGGCGCCTTTGATTTCCTTGCCGTGCTCGTCGAGCAGCACTGGTTGCACACCGAACATCGGCTGCGTGGCGCAACCCGGCTTGATTCGTTGCGCACTGACCAGCGGGCTGAGCATGATGCCGCCGGTTTCGGTCTGCCACCAGGTATCGACAATCGGGCAGCGCTGCTCGCCGACCACGTTGAAATACCATTCCCACGCTTCCGGGTTGATCGGCTCACCGACACTGCCGAGTAATCTGAGGCTGGCGCGCGACGTTTCCTGCAACGGCCCGGCACCTTCGCGCATCAGCGCACGTAGGGCGGTGGGCGCGGTGTAGAAGATGTTGACATGGTGTTTGTCGATCACCTGCCAAAAGCGCGAGGTGCTCGGATAACTTGGCACGCCTTCGAAGATCAGCGTGGTCGCGCCGTTGGCCAGCGGGCCGTAGACGATGTAACTGTGGCCGGTGACCCAGCCGACGTCGGCGGTGCACCAGAACACCTCGCCCTCGCGGTAATCGAGCACGTATTTGAAGGTCATCGCCGCCTGCAGCAGGTAGCCACCGGTGGTGTGCAGCACGCCCTTGGGTTTGCCAGTGCTACCGGAGGTGTAGAGGATGAACAGCGGATCTTCGGCGTCCATCGGCTCCGGTGGGCAGTCATCACTGACGTCACGCACGGCCTGGTGATACCAGAGGTCACGGCCTTCGACCCAATCGACTTTGCCTTGGCTGCGCTCGACTACGACGACGGTGCTGACGTCCGGACAACTTTGCAGGGCCTTGTCGACGTTGTGCTTGAGCGGCACGAACTTGCCGCCGCGTACGCCTTCATCGGCGGTGATCACCGTGTGGCAGTCGGCGTCGAGAATGCGGTCACGCAATGAGTCCGGGGAGAAGCCGCCAAACACCACCGAGTGAATCGCGCCGATTCGCGCGCAGGCGAGCATGGCGTAGGCCGCCTCGGGGATCATCGGCATGTAGATGCACACCCGGTCGCCTTTTTTCACTCCACGGCTTTTCAGCACATTGGCCAGGCGGCAGACATGATGGTGGAGTTTTTTGTAGGTGATCTGCGCTGATTCGGCCGGGTCGTCGCCTTCCCAGAGGATCGCGGTCTGCTCGCCGCGCTGCGCCAGGTGACGATCGATGCAGTTGTAACTGACGTTCAGTTGGCCGCCGGCAAACCAGGACGCTTCACCGGTTTTCAGGTCGTAGCGCTGGACGGTCTGCCACGGTGTGCTCCAGTCGAGGAAGCCGGTGGCCTGTTCGGCCCAGAAGGCGCTGGGGTGTTCAATCGATTCGCGGTATAGACGCTTATAGTCGTCCTGACTCAACTGCGCAGCCCGGCGGACGGCATCGGCTTTGGGGAACGTGCTGATATCGAACATGACGGTTCCTTATTCTTGTTGTGCGAAGAATAAAGATGCGCCGAGAGGGCCAAGGGTTCAAGCCGCATCAGGAATCTGATGGCTGGTATTGAATTCAGGTGTACCCAAAACAACTGTAGGAGTGAGCCTGCTCGCGATAGCGGGGTGTCAGTCAACATCAATGCTTAAAGACATACCGCTATCGCGAGCAGGCTCACTCCTACAAGGGAATTTGCTTGCCCACAGGATTCTGGTTGATCCAAATCCTGTGGGTTTTGCTTTCAAATCACCCGCGGTGACGACCGCGGAAGTAGTTGATCAGGCCCTGGGTGGAGGCATCGTCAGCAACGGTTTCATCGCTGCCGACCAGACGGTTGTAAACGCCTTTGCCCAGTTCCTTGCCCAGTTCCACGCCCCACTGGTCGAAGGCGTTGATGCCCCAGACCACGCTTTGCACGAACACTTTGTGCTCATACATGGCGACCAGCGCGCCCAGACGACGCGGGCTGATGCGCTCGACCACAATGGTGTTGCTCGGACGGTTGCCCGGGATCACCTTGTGCGGTGCGAGTTTGTGCACCTGCTCTTCGCTCATGCCTTTTTCGCGCAGTTCGGCTTCGGCTTCCGGCAGGGTCTTGCCGAGCATCAGCGCCTGGCTCTGCGACAGGCAGTTGGCGTACAGCCACTGATGGTGGTCGGAGACCGGGTTGAAGCTGACGATCGGCACGATGAAATCGGCCGGGATCAGTTGGGTGCCCTGGTGCAGCAACTGGTGATACGCATGTTGACCGTTGCAGCCGACGCCACCCCAGATCACCGGGCCGGTATCGGTCGACACCGAGGTGCCGTCCTGACGCACGCTCTTGCCGTTGGATTCCATGTCCAGCTGTTGCAAGTGCTTGGTGATGTTACGCAGGTAGTGGTCGTACGGCAGGATCGCGTGGCTTTGCGCGCCCCAGAAGTTGCCGTACCACACGCCGAGCAGGGCCAGCAGCACCGGCATGTTCTGTTCGAACGGTGCGCTCTGGAAATGCTGGTCCATGGTGTAGGCACCGGACAGCAGTTCCTTGAAGTTGGACATGCCGATGGCCAGGGCAATCGGCAGACCGATGGCCGACCACAGCGAGTAACGACCGCCGACCCAGTCCCACATCGGGAAGATGTTTTCTTCACGGATGCCGAACGCAACGGCCGCAGCGTTGTTGCTCGATACCGCGATGAAGTGGCGATACAGCTCGGCTTCCGAACCACCCTGAGCCAGATACCAGGCGCGGGCGGCCTGCGCGTTCTTCAGGGTTTCGAGGGTGTTGAAGGATTTCGACGAAACAATGAACAGTGTGGTTTCGGCGCGCAACTTTTGCGTCAGTTCGTGGAACTCACTGCCGTCGATGTTCGCCAGGTAGTGGCAACGCACGCCTTTCTGCGCGTAGGACAACAGCGCTTCGGAGACCAGCTCCGGGCCGAGGAAAGAGCCACCGATGCCGATGTTGACCACGTCAGTGATCGGCTTCTCGGTGTAACCGCGCCACAGGCCATCGTGGATACGGCCGACCAGATCCGTGATCTGGTTCAGCACCTTGTGCACTTCCGGCATCACGTTGACGCCGTTGACCGATAGCTTGTCGCCCACCGGGCGGCGCAGAGCGGTGTGCAGCGCCGGGCGGCCTTCGGAGGCGTTGACGATTTCGCCGTCGAACAGCGCTTTGATCGCGCTTTTCAGATCGACTTCATTGGCCAGACCCACCAGCAGGTTTCGGGTCTCGGCGTTGATCAGGTTCTTCGAATAATCGAGAAACAGTCCGCAGCTGCTGAGCGTGAATTGATTGAAGCGCTGCGGATCGGCGTTGAAGGCTTCGCGCATGCTGAAATCCTGCATGGCTTGGCGGTGATCTTTCAACGCTTGCCAGGCAGGCAGAGCGGTAACGTCATGAGGAGTGCGGTAGTACGCCATCGCTGCGGTTTTCCTTTTTACTTGAACGGCCTTTTGAACACAGAACAGACCGATACGCCATGTTTGGGCGAGGGTCAAATGCGTCGACACGATTTTTCAACGCAGGGCGAATACAGTAAACCTCGCGCTGCGATCTGTCTTGACTTCTTCTGACCTGTTCCCTGTACTTTTTTAACATCAATACCGGGAACGGGCCGACCAACGGAAGGGGAGTGACGCGTCGAAGCGGCTCAGGCCACCTGAACCGGAATGGCGTTGCTGGTGTGGCTGAGCTCATTGCCCGGTGCCATGTACAGCATGCGCGGCTTGAAATTGAGCAGTTCCGCTTCGCTGTAATGGGCGTAGGCGCAAATGATCACGCGGTCGCCGACCTTGGCTTTGTGCGCGGCTGCGCCATTGACCGAAATCATCCGCGAACCTTCTTCGCCACGAATCGCGTAGGTGGTGAAACGCTCGCCATTGTCGACGTTATAAATCTGGATCTGCTCGTACTCACGGATGCCGGACAAGTCCAGCCACTCGCCATCAATGGCGCAGGAACCTTCGTAATCGAGTACCGCGTGAGTGACTTCGGCGCGGTGCAGCTTGGCCTTGAGCATGATGGCGTGTATGAGGGATTTCCCGGGTTGGAAGCAAACGGCGGGCAGTGTGCCCGAAGGCTTTGGGGGCGGCAATATGGCTTGAAATGCAAATTTCAGAACACTGAAAAACACTGTAGGAGTGAGCCTGCTCGCGATAGCGGACTGTCATTCAACAAAGGTGTCGAAAGTCAGGCCCTCATCGCGAGCAGGCTCACTCCTACAGGGGTATTGCGCTGTTTTTTAAGCCGGGGTATCGAGGTTCAGGTGCAGGTTGTCGATCAACCGTGTGGTGCCGAGGAACGCGGCCACCAGAATCACCAGATCGCGGTCTTCAGCCGTTGCCGGACGCAAGGTCAGGGCATGACGGATTTCCAGGTAATCCGGACGCAGGCCGGCGGCTTCCAGCTGTTGCACCTGGGCTGCGATCAGCGCCGGGTAGTCGCGTTCACCTTGCTTGATCGACTCGGCAATCGCGCTCAGGGTGCGATAGACCACCGGCGCCACCGCGCGTTGATCTTCGTTGAGGAAGCCGTTGCGCGATGACAGCGCCAGGCCGTCAGCCGCGCGCACGGTCGGTTCGCCGATGATCTGGATCGGCATGTTCAGGTCATGCACCAGCGCGCGGATCACCGCCAATTGCTGGAAGTCTTTCTGACCGAAGATCGCCAGATCCGGCTGCACCATGTTGAACAGCTTGCTGACCACCGTCGCCACGCCCTCGAAGTGCCCCGGACGGCTAGCGCCGCACAGGCCTTCAGACAGTTGCGGCACGCTGACCCGGGTCTGCCCGGCCATGCCGTCGGGGTACATTTCTTCGACGGTCGGGGCGAACAGCAAATGACAGCCGGCTTGCAGCAGTTTCTCCTGATCCGCCGCCAGGGTGCGCGGGTACTTGTCGAGGTCTTCGCCGGCGCCGAACTGCAGCGGGTTGACGAAAATGCTCGCGACCACGAAATCCACGCGTTGAGTGGCTTTGGTGATCAGCGCGATATGGCCACTGTGCAGGTTACCCATGGTCGGCACGAAGCCGATGCGCTTGCCTTCACTGCGGGCGCGCGCCACGGCGGCGCGAAGTTCGCGTACGGTTTTAACGGTGTTCATGCAGAGAATCCGTGTTCGATCCCAGGGAAAGTAACGCCTTTGACTTCGTTGACGTAGGCCTTCAGTGCGGACTGGATGCTGTCCTGACCCTGCATGAAGTTCTTGACGAATTTCGGCACGCGGCCGGTGATCGACAGGCCGAGCATGTCGTGCAGCACCAGTACCTGGCCGTCGGTATCGCTACCGGCGCCGATGCCGATGACCGGAATCTTCACGGCCTGGCTGATTTCGGCGGCCAGTTCGCTCGGCACGCATTCGAGCAGCAGCATGGCTGCGCCAGCCTGTTCCAGCGAGATCGCGTCGGCACGCATCTGCCGCGCCTGGTTCTCGTTGCGGCCCTGCACTTTATAGCCGCCAAGAATGTTCACGGCCTGTGGGGTCAGGCCCATGTGCGCGCAGACCGGCACACCGCGCTCGGCCAGCAGGCGGATCGACTCCGCCAGCCACAGCGCGCCTTCGACCTTGATCATGTGCGCGCCGGCCTGCATCAGCGTGGCGCTGTTGGTCAGGGTTTGTTCGATAGTGGCGTTGGCCATGAACGGCAGGTCAGCCAGGATCAGGGCGTCGGTGTTGCCGCGTTTGACGCAGGCGGTGTGGTAGGCCATTTCTGCGATGGTCACCGGCAAAGTGCTGTCGTGCCCTTGCAGAACCATGCCGAGGGAGTCGCCCACCAGCAGCACTTCGACACCGGCCTCGTTGCAGGCGTGGGCGAAGGTCGCGTCATAGCAGGTCAGCATGGTGATCTTTTCACCTTTCTGCTTGAGGCTCTGGAGCGTGGTCAGGGTGATGGCTGGCATGTAAAAAATCCTCGTTCAGGCGCTCTGGAAACTACTGCGAGTAACGCGCGTGATTCTTCGTCTACTCAGGCGCACGCTCTTTTGTCGTGCTTATAAGGCCTGGATTGCGCCCGTATGTGCCGGGTTGGTGGCAGCGGGACGCCTATAGTCGTGAGGAGCCAAGCGGAAGTCAATTGCGTGTGTTACCGCATTGTTACGAGGGGAGTGTTACCGGCGTTACTGATGCGATTCAGCGGTGCGGCGGGGCTGATTGGCGGGTTTTTTGTCCGACAAAAAATCAGAATTGGAATACTCGATGTGGGAGCGGGCTTGCTCGCGAAAGCGGTGGGTCAGTTGACTGATTGAGTGACTGACACGACCTTTTCGCGAGCAAGCCCGCTCCCACAGGGGATTGTAATCAATCTGTCGGGAGGCGTTCCAAGCCTACGAACGGGCAGGCGGCGAGCAGATCGGACAGCGCGCGGCCATCGGCCAGGCGCAGATCGGCGGGAGCCAGTTCGGCCAGGGGATAGAGCACGAACGCCCGTTCCTGAATCTGATAATGCGGGACTTTCAGGCGTGGCTCGTCGATAAGCCGATCGCCGAACAGCAGGATATCCAGATCCAGCGTACGCGGCCCCCAACGTTCCAGACGCTCGCGACCCTGATCGTTTTCGATCGCTTGCAGCGCATCGAGCAGATCGAGCGGCGCGAGATCACTGTCGAGGGCGGCGACCGCGTTGGTGTAACGCGGTTGCCCTGGCAGCAGTGAATCGCTCTGATAGAACGCCGAAACACCAGCAAGGGAAGTCTGCGGCAATTGCCCCAGCGCGCTGAGCGCGCTGCGCAATTGTTCGGCCGGGTCAGCGAGGTTGCTGCCCAGGCCGATATAGATGCGTTCCATGCCTTATTCGCCCGAGGCGCTCGGAGCTCCGGCGCGCTTGCGCTTGGAACCGCTGCTGCGGCGACGTTTGCGCGGCGCGCCGCTGGCGTCATCACCCTTGCCGCTGAGTTCGCGAATCATCTCGCGACGCTCGCTGTCGTTGGCGTCCTGATAATCCGTCCACCATTCGCCGAGACCGTCAGTCTGCTCGCCAGCGCTTTCACGCAGCAGCAGGAAGTCGTAACCGGCGCGGAAGCGTGGATTGTCCAGCAGCAGATCGGCGCGTTTGCCGCTGCGGCGTGGCAGGCGTTCCTGCATGTCCCAGATTTCGCGGATCGGCATGGTGAAACGCTTTGGAATGGCGATGCGCTGGCACTGCTCGGCGATCAGCTCGTGCGCACCTTCCTGCATCGCCGGAATCGGCGGCATGCCACGCTCTTGCAGACGCAACACGCGGGCCGGCAGGGCAGGCCAGAGCAGGGCGGCAAACAGGAATGCCGGGGTTACCGGTTTGTTCTGCTTGATGCGCAGGTCGGTGTTGGTCAGCGCTTCGCTGATCAGCGTGTGGGTGTATTCCGGGTTGTGCTCCAGTGCGTCGGCACTGGCCGGGAACAACGGGGCAAACAGCTGCAGATCGACCAGCATCTCGAAGGTGATTGCGCCATGGCCGGAGAGGAACAGCTTGAGCACTTCCTCGAACAGGCGGGCCGACGGGATCTCGCGCAGCATCGGCGCCAGTTCGCGGATCGGTTGCACAGTGTGTTTTTCGATGCCGAAATTCAGCTTGGCGGCGAAACGCACGGCACGCAGCATGCGCACCGGGTCTTCCTGGTAACGCTGCTTCGGATCGCCGATCAGGCGGATCAGGTGATTGCGGATGTCGTGTACGCCGTTGGCGTAATCGAGAATGCGCTCGCTGACCGGATCGTAATACAAGGCGTTGATGGTGAAGTCGCGGCGTTGCGCGTCTTCTTCCAGGGTGCCGTAGACGTTGTCGCGCAGAATCCGCCCGCTCTCGTTGCGCGAAGACTGGTTGCTGTCCTCGTCGTCTTCATTGACCGGGTGATTGGCGCGGAAGGTCGCGACTTCGATGATTTCGCGACCGAAATGAATGTGCACCAGTTTGAAGCGGCGACCGATGATCCGCGCATTGCGGAATTCGGCACGGACTTGCTCGGGGGTGGCGCTGGTGGCGACGTCGAAGTCCTTGGGCGTGATGCCCAACAGCATGTCACGCACGCAACCACCGACCAGATAGGCCTGGTAGCCGGCGCCCTGCAAGCGTTCGACGATATTGACCGCATAGCGGCTGAATTGCCCCTTCTGCAGCGAATGTTGGCCGCTGTTGAGCACTTCAGGGGTGCTGCGGATGTGTTGCGTACGACGCACGGGAGTTCGGAATGACTGGAACAGCTTCTTCAGCATGGGATGCACTGTTTGAAGGAATGTTCGGCCATACCAAAGAATGACCGCATGATGGGCGCAGATTCTAGCATTTAGTCGGGGGATGGTGTAGGACGCAGCGGATTTGCGCTGTAAGTCGCAGGCTAAAGGCTTTGGGGGTGGGTTTTTGCGGGGGGGAAGAAACTACAAGGGGAGCCGAAGCTCCCCCAGAAGTAGTTGCGTGCTCTTTTTATTATTGATTCGGGCTTCTTGTTTTTGTTGAGTGCCCTCGCCATGAAGCTTTTCCTTCATGACCCTCCCAGTCGGGAGCCAAGAGCAAACGGATTGCTTTGGTCGCTGTGTTGCAGTGATCTTGCGATCCAACCAGTACAGGCTCTGTCTTAGGACAGTTTTTGTTGTTCTCGGCCTGGTCGTGGGGCTAGCCCCAAATACAACGCCTCTCCAAAAGAATCAGTTAGCTGCGCCTCTCGCCGTCTTGTTTTTATTGTGCGTGAGTCGATTCGTCTTATTTTTATTGTCTTGTGCATTGCTTGTTATTGTTCTTGTACCAAACATATAGCAGGTGCCGTGCCAACTTTTGCGAAGCCCAATAAAACAAGGGGTTAGGTCGATATAACGGTTTTCTCGGGGCGAAAAAAAGCCGGGGTTTCGTTACCGATAACCCCGGCTTCTGTTACGTGAAAGGACTGAGGTAACAGTTTTTTCACATCTTCAAGCGTTACGCGCACACTCGACAGGTAACGTTCAGCTCTCGCTGGCGACCCCGGTCTTGCGCCGTGGAATGCCCAGGCGCTGACGGCGTTCCCACAGGCACTTGCGGCTGACGCCCAGTTTGCGCGCCAGTTCGGTTTCGGTCATGTGGTCCTGATGCTCAAGAACGAAGTGCTGGAAGTAATCTTCCAGCGACAGGTCTTCGGTCGGCTCATGGCTGCTGTTGCTGGTGTTACCTGCGGTTTGCGCAGGCAAGCCGATGAACTCGTCGTCTTCCAGATCACTCAACTCGATGTCGATGCCCAGCAGGTCGGCAGAGATTTCCGGGCTTTCGCTCAGGATCACTGCGCGCTCGACTGCGTTTTCCAGCTCGCGCACGTTACCCGGCCAGGAATAGTGCCGGATGGCCTGTTCGGCGTCGGCGGCAAATTTCAGGTCGGTACGGTTGATGCGCGCACTCTGGCGAGCGAGGAACGCGGTGGCGATTTCGTTGACGTCGGCGCCACGTTCACGCAGGGCCGGCAATTTCAGGGCAATCACGTGCAGGCGGTAATACAGGTCTTCACGGAACTGGCCGATTTTCGCCAGGCTCTTGAGGTCGCGGTGGGTCGCGGCGATCAAACGCACATCGACCTTTTGCGACTGCACCGACCCCACGCGGCGAATCTCGCCTTCCTGCAGCACGCGCAGCAGACGGGCCTGGGCTTCGAGCGGCAGTTCGCCGATCTCGTCGAGGAACAGCGTGCCGCCGTCCGCCGCTTCCACCAGACCGGCGCGACCGGCGCTGGCGCCAGTGAACGCGCCTTTTTCGTGGCCGAACAGTTCGGACTCGATCAGGCTTTCCGGAATGGCAGCGCAGTTCACCGAAATCATCGGTGCCTTGGCACGCTTGGACAGGTTATGCAGGGCGCGGGCCACCAGCTCTTTACCGGTGCCGGACTCGCCCTGGATCAGGACATTGGAATCGGTCGGCGCGACTTTGCGAATCTTGCTGTACAGATCCTGCATCGGCGGGCACGAGCCAATGATGCCGATCTCGCCGTTGCTGTTGTCGACAGACGACTTGCCGCTGCCATTGGCTGCTTTGCCGGCAGGCACTTCGCCGGCGGCAGGCGTCGACTGGTGATCACGCAGGATCCGCGCGACCGCCTGAAGCATTTCATCGTGATCGAAAGGCTTGGCGATGTAGTCCACCGCGCCCATCTTCATCGAGTCGACCGCAGAGCGCAGGCTGGCGTAGCTGGTCATGATCAGCACCGGTTTGCCCTGGCCAAGCTTGATCAGCTCTGTGCCGGGGGCGCCAGGCAGGCGCAGGTCGCTGACGATCAGATCGAATGTGGGAATACTGAAGCGTTCTTGTGCTTCCTGCACAGAACCGGCTTCGCTGACCTGATACTGGTTACGTTCCAGCAGGCGGCGCAAGGCGGAGCGGATAATGGTTTCGTCTTCGACGATCAAAATGTGCGGCATTGATTCGATACTCTCGACGGTCTCAGTTCACAGCGGACGTCGCTTCGACATGACGCGGTAAGGTCACCCGGATACGGGTGCCGCGCTGGCTTTGTACATCAGCCGGGCTGTCGATGGTGATTTGTCCATAATGCTCTTCAACGATGGAATAGACCAGTGCAAGGCCCAGACCGGTACCTTCACCCGGATCCTTGGTGGTGAAGAAAGGTTCGAACAATCGGTCCATGATGTTCTGCGGAATACCACTGCCTTCGTCTTCGACGATCAGATCGACCGTGTGTTCGCCGGCTTCACTCTTGACCCGTACGGCACTGTGCGGCGGCGAGGCGTCGCGGGCATTGGAGAGCAGATTGATCAGCACCTGGGCGAGGCGCTGCGGATCGCCTTCGACCCAGTGATCGGGGTCGCACAGGTTGTAGAACTGCACTTCGAAGTTGCGCCGGTTCAGCGCCAGCAGGCCAATTGCATCCTGCGCGACTTCGGCCAGACAGACGGGTTCGTCGCTGTGCTGGTGGCTGCCGGCGTGGGCGAAGCTCATTAGCGACTGCACAATGCGCGACACGCGCTTGGTCTGTTCGAGAATCTGCCCGCTGATCTCCGTCAGTTCGCCATCTTCTTCACGCTCTTCGCGCAGGTTCTGCGCCAGACAGGCGATGCCGGTGATCGGGTTGCCGATTTCATGAGCCACACCTGCCGCCAGTCGACCAATGCTCGCCAGACGTTCCGAGTGCACCAGTTTGTCTTCGAGCATTTGGGTTTCGGTCAGGTCTTCCACCAGCAGCACCAGGCCGCTGTTGCCCGGGGCCAACGGTTCATCGATCGCCGCTTTGTGCAGATTCAGCCAGCGGGTCTGGCCGTCGAGGGCCAGGTGCTGTTTGTGCAAGTGTTCGTCGGGCAGGTTGATGAAGCCTTGCAGCAGTTGCTTCCACGGATTGGCGATGGTGCTCAGGCGCGAGCCGACCACGCGTTGCGCGGCGATGCCGGTGAGTTCTTCCATGGCCTTGTTCCACATCAGGATCTCTTGATCCTTGGCCAGCGAGCAGACGCCCATTGGCAGTTCCTGCAGGGTCTGGCGGTGGTAGCGGCGCAAGGCGTCGAGTTCGGCGGCCAGCCCGGTGAGGCGCGAGTGGTAGTCCTCGAGACGGCTTTCGATGAAGTGGATGTCTTCGGTTACGTAGTTCTCGCCGCCAGCCTTGTACGGCAGGAAGGTTTCGACCATGTCCTGCGCCACGCTCGGGCCCATCAGGCCGGAGAGGTTGGCTTCGATCCGATCACGCAAACGGCGCAAGGCGTAAGGACGGCGTTCGTCGAAAGGCAGATAGAGGTCGCGCAGGGCCTGCTCGACTTCTTTCTGCGCCGCCTTGGCGCCTAGCGGTTTGGCCAGTTGCGTGGCGAACTCCTGGGGCGAGGCGGCGTGCAGTTCACGACGTTGCGGACGGCGCACGTTATCCACCGCGCAGGCTTCGGCGGCGCTGGCTTCTTCAGGGCTGGCGTTGGTGAACAGAGAGATCAGGGTGAACATCAGCACGTTGGCCGCTAGCGAGGCAATGGCCGCCATGTGCCAACTGGTGTCGTCCAGCACGTAGATCATGTTCAGCAGTGGAATGTAGAAACCCTGCAGGTTGCCGACCAGCGGCAACAGCATGGTCACCACCCACACCAGAATCCCCGCCAGCAAGCCGGCGATAAAGCCGCGCCGGTTGGCGGTCGGCCAGTACAGCACCGAGAGCACGCCGGGCAGGAACTGCAGGGTGGCGACGAAGGCGACGATGCCAAGGTTGGCCAGGTCCTGACCGGCGCCGAGCATCAGGTAAAAGCAGAAACCGGCCATGATGATCGCGACGATCAGTGCCCGGCGGGTCCACTTCAGCCAGCGGTAGATATTGCCTTCGGCTGGTGGCTGATAGAGCGGCAGCACCAAGTGGTTCAGCGCCATGCCCGACAGCGCCAGGGTGGTGACGATGATCAGGCCACTGGCGGCCGACAGTCCGCCGACGTACGCCAGCAAGGCCAGCGGTTTGCTGTTGGCGGCAATGCCGATGCCGAGGGTGAAGTATTCCGGATCAGTGGTGGCGCCGAGCTTCAGGCCGGCCCAGAGAATCAACGGCACCGCCAGACTCATCAGCAACAGGAACAGCGGCAGGCCCCAACTGGCACTGACCAGCGAGCGCGGATTGAGGTTTTCGGTGAAGGTCATGTGATACATGTGCGGCATCACGATCGCCGAGGCGAAGAACACCAGCAACAGCGTGCGCCACGGCCCTTCCTGCAGCGGCGTGTGCAGCGCGGCGAGGGCGGTCTGGTTTTGCAGCAGCCACAGTTCAAGCTGTTGCGGGCCGTCGAACACGCCGTACAGCGCATAGAGGCCGACGCCGCCGAGGGCGATCAGTTTGATCACCGATTCGAAGGCAATCGCGAACACCAGCCCTTCGTGTTTCTCGCGGGTGGCGATATGTCGGGAACCGAAGAAAATCGTGAACAGGATGATCAGCGCACAGAACGCCAGCGCGACGCGGCTCTGGATCGGTTCGCCCGTCAGGATGCCGATGGAATCGGCCACCGCCTGAATCTGCAACGCCAGCAGCGGCAGTACGCCGATCAGCATGAAGATCGTGGTCAGCGCGCCGGCCCAAGTGCTGCGGAAGCGGAAGGCGAACAGATCCGCCAGCGACGACAGTTGATAAGTGCGGGTGATTTTCAGGATCGGATACAGCAGCACCGGCGCCAACAGAAACGCGCCGGATACCCCGAGATAACTGGAGAGAAAGCCGTAGCCGTACTGATAGGCCAGGCCCACGGTGCCGTAAAACGCCCACGCACTGGCGTAGACCCCCAGCGACAGGGTGTAGGTCAACGGATGGCGAATGATCGCTCGCGGGATCATGCCCCGTTCGCTGATCCAGGCGACGCCGAACAGCACCGTCAGGTACGCGGCGCTGACCAGGATCATCTGGGTCAGGCTAAAGCTCATCGGCATCTTTTTGGCTCTGCAGGATGAAGGTCACGACAATCAGGATCAACCAGAGCAGATACGGCCGATACCAGGCGCCCGTGGCGTCGATCCACCAATCCATGATGGCTGGCGAAAACAGATAGATTCCCACGACCAGAAGCAGGACCAAGCGATAGATGTACATCCCGGCCTCTCTTTTTTATGCGCGTGCCCGAAAACGTGCGGCGATGGTAACGGATGGGCGCGCCACTGCAAGTGTCGTCATTGCAGTTGCGCTTCGGGCAGGGTCAGTGTGCGCGGGATCTTTGTCGCATCCCAGTGGGCTGCGCCCCATTTGAGCAATTCCTCGGGTGTGGCATGGGCCAGTTCGGCACCGGGGTTTTGTCCCAGCGCTCGCAGGGCCCGCAGCAGCAAAGGAGTGGCCTGATCCGCCTCAAGCGGCGGCGAACGGTAGGATTTGCCGAGTTTGTTGCCGTCCGGCTGCGTGATCAATGGCAAGTGCAGATAGCGCGGCTGACGCAGGCCCAACAGTTCTTGCAGGTAGAGCTGGCGTGGCGTGGAGTCGAGCAGGTCGGCACCGCGCACGATGTCGGTGATGCCTTGCCAGGCGTCATCCAGCACCACGGCCAGTTGATAGGCGTAGAGGCCGTCGCGGCGGCGAATCACGAAATCGCCGACGTCGCGCCCCAGATGCTGGCGGAACTCGCCCTGCACGCGGTCGATGAAGTGGTATTCCAGTTCCGGCACGCGCAGGCGGATCGCCGCGTCTTGCTGCTCATGCCCGGCATTGCGGCACAAGCCTGGATAAATCCCGTGGTACGGCTCCAGTTGCTTGCGCGAAC
Source organism: Pseudomonas sp. AM14(2022) (assembly GCF_036346455.1). NCBI lineage: Bacteria > Pseudomonadati > Pseudomonadota > Gammaproteobacteria > Pseudomonadales > Pseudomonadaceae > Pseudomonas > Pseudomonas sp. AM14(2022). The sequence continues at coordinate 21,621 of NZ_JAOTNY010000008.1, read as the reverse complement.
AGGTGCAGGCGTAGGCCAGGCCGTGATTGAACAGACTGTTGAGGACTTCGGCGTAGGCGTCGTGCCGGTCACTCTGACGCACCATTTCGCCGTCCCATTCGAAACCGTAGCTTTCCAGCGCTTTGAGAATGGCCGCCTGCGCGCCGGGCTCTTCCCGGGGTGGATCGAGATCTTCCATGCGCACCAGCCAGCGCCCGCCGACCGCGCGTGCGTCGAGATAAGAGGCGAGGGCGGCAACCAGCGAGCCGAAGTGCAGATGGCCACTGGGGGTCGGGGCGAAGCGGCCGATGTAGGCGGAAGCGGTTTTGGCAGTCATGTGGACAATATAACTTTTCAGGATTCGCGCAGATTACCCCTGTGGGAGCGGGCTTGCTCGCGAAAGCGTCGGCTCAGACATATTTGATGTTGAATGACACACCGCCTTCGGGAGCAAGCCCCCTCCCACCAAAAGCGCAAACAGGGCAAAAGGCAGAAACATTACCCTTGTGGGAGCGGGCTTGCTCGCGAAAGCGTCGGCTCAGACATCTTTGATGTTGAATGACACACCGCATTCGGGAGCAAGCCCCCTCCCACAAAAGCGCAAACAGGGCAAAAGGCAGAAACATTACCCTTGTGGGAGCGGGCTTGCTCGCGAAAACGTCGGCTCAGACATCTTTGATGTTGAATGACACACCGCATTCGGGAGCAAGCCCCCTCCCACAAAAGCGAGGCATAAAGGGCAAAGGCAAAAGGCAGAAACAAAAACGGAGCGTTCGCACGCTCCGTTTTTCATTCAGGTCGAGATTACTTGCCGACCTGCTTTTCCTTGATTTCCGCCAGGGTCTTGCAGTCGATGCACAGATCGGCGGTAGGACGGGCCTCGAGGCGCTTGACGCCGATCTCGATGCCGCAGGACTCGCACCAGCCGTACTCTTCGTCCTGGATCAGTTCGAGGGTCTTGTCGATCTTCTTGATCAGTTTGCGCTCGCGATCGCGGGCGCGCAGCTCGAGGGCGAATTCTTCTTCCTGGCTGGCACGGTCGGCCGGGTCAGGGAAGTTGGCCGCTTCGTCTTTCATGTGATCAACAGTACGGTCGACTTCCTGCATCAAGTCCTGTTTCCACTTGTTCAGGATCTTGGTGAAGTGCGCGCGCATCGGGGCGCCCATGTACTCCTCGCCTTCCTTCGGAACGTAAGGTTCGAAGCCGCTGATCGTCACTTGCTGCTGTTGCTTTGCTTGGGTGGGCATGAAATGGACCGCCTCTACTCTTGTAATCCATTGCGCAGGATTGCTCCATCACCGACACCTGCCGGCCCTGCGGCTGCAAGCGGGCGAACTTACCAGATCAATTCGGCCCGCGCTACTCCCGGATGTCGAGGCCCCGGCGGGTGGCGCTTGCAGAAGTCTGGCAAGCCATGTCTGACAGTGATGGAGACCTGATCAATCTCTGATTTTAGTCAATCCTGGAGCGTACGCGCATATCGTTACAGTCCAGCGTTCTTGAGGCTGTGACCGCGACGGGTTCTCGCTCGTTCCGGCAGATGGGTAGAATCGTCTCTTTTTCCCCGTCGAAGGAAAACCAATGGCTCAGCCTTACAGTGCGCGCAGTCGTGCGATCGAACCGTTCCATGTAATGGCGCTGCTGGCGCGGGCCAACGAACTGCAGGCCGAAGGTCACGACGTGATCCACCTGGAAATCGGCGAGCCGGACTTCACCACGGCCGAGCCGATCATCCGTGCCGGGCAGGCTGCGCTGACGGCGGGCAAGACCCGCTACACCGCCGCGCGCGGTATTCCTGAACTGCGCGAGGCGATTTCCGGGTTCTATCAATCGCGTTACGGTTTGAACATCGATCCGCGGCGGATCCTGATCACGCCGGGTGGCTCCGGTGCGCTGTTGCTGGCCAGTGCCTTGCTGGTCGATCCGGGCAAACACTGGCTGCTGGCGGATCCTGGCTACCCGTGCAACCGGCACTTTCTGCGACTGGTCGAAGGCGCGGCGCAACTGGTGCCGGTCGGGCCGGAGGTGCGTTACCAACTGACCCCGGATCTGGTGGCACGTCACTGGGATCACGACAGCGTTGGTGCGTTGGTGGCATCGCCAGCCAACCCCACCGGTACCATCCTGACCCGCGATGAACTGGCCGGGTTATCCACCGCAATCAAAGCGCGCTACGGGCACCTGGTGGTGGACGAGATCTACCACGGCCTGACTTACGGCACTGATGCCGCGAGCGTGCTGGAAGTCGATGACAGTGCCTTTGTCCTCAATAGTTTCTCCAAATATTTCGGCATGACCGGTTGGCGGCTCGGCTGGCTGGTGGCGCCGGAGGCTGCGGTCAGTGAGCTGGAAAAACTCGCACAAAACTTGTACATCAGCGCCCCGAGCATGGCGCAGTACGCCGCTTTGGCCTGCTTCGAGCCGGACACCATCAGCATCCTCGAAGAGCGCCGCGCCGAATTTGGCCGCCGCCGCGACTTCCTGCTGCCGGCGTTGCGCGAGTTGGGTTTCAACATCGCCGTCGAGCCTGAAGGTGCATTTTACTTGTATGCCGATATCAGCCAGTTCGGCGGTGATGCCTTCGCGTTCTGCCGACATTTCCTCGAAACCGAGCACGTTGCCTTCACCCCGGGGTTGGATTTCGGCCGTTATCAGGCCAGCCACCATGTGCGTTTTGCTTACACGCAAAACCTCCCTCGCTTACAGGAAGCGGTGGAACGTATCGCTCGCGGCTTGAAGAGCTGGCAAGGCTGATGCGCTTTTATCCGGCTCTGGAAGAGGCGCGGCTGATTCGTCGCTACAAACGTTTTCTGGCGGACGTTGAAACGGTCAATGGCGAGTTGTTGACCCTGCACTGCCCGAACACCGGCTCGATGCTCAACTGCCAGGTCGAAGGCGGGCAAGTGTGGTTCAGTCGCTCAAACGACCCGAAGCGCAAACTGCCCGGCACCTGGGAAATCGGGGAAACGCCGCAGGGTCGACTGTTCTGCGTGAACACCGGCCGCGCCAACGCCCTCGTTGAAGAGGCGCTGCAGGCCGGTGTCATCAGCGAGTTGAACGGCTTCACGGCGCTTAAACGCGAAGTGGCATACGGTCAGGAAAAAAGCCGTATCGATTTCCGCCTTGAATACCCGAGCGGGCCGGCTTATGTGGAAGTTAAAAGTGTCACTTTGGGGTTCGACGGGACGAATGTCGCGGCGTTTCCCGACGCAGTTACCCAGCGCGGCGCCAAGCATCTGCGCGAGCTGGCGCATCTGGCCCGTGACGGTATTCGTGCGGTGCAGTTGTATTGCGTCAATCTCAGCGGGATTGAAGCGGTGCGACCGGCCGAAGAAATCGATTCGGCGTACGCGGATGCCCTGCGTGAAGCGGTGGCGTGCGGGGTCGAGGTGTTGGCCTACGGTGTGCGCTTGAACCACGAAGAGATGGTGATCGACCGGCGGCTGGACGTTTTGCTCAGCGGTTAAACATCTATCCACAGCCCCTGTGCGTCTTCGCGGCAGGGGATGGTGGTCAGGAATTGCCCGGCGCAGGGCCCGGCGACGCATTCGCCGTCCTCGATCAGAAACAGTGCGCCGTGGGTGGCGCACTGGATCAGGCTGTTGCTCGGGTCGAGAAACTGGTCGGGGTGCCATTCCAGACCGACGCCGCGATGCGGGCAACGATTGAGATAAACATAGACCTGGCCATTGCGGCGCACGGCAAACAGTTTGTTGCCGTCGATGTCGAACCCACGGCTGCCGGCCTCAGCGAGATCGGTACCGGCGCACAAAAACTTCATGGCTATCCTCAAATGTCAGCTCGTTTCAGGAAATGTCCGAGCTTGACGTTTAAATGCAAACAATTATCAAATGGCCGCCTTCGCCCACTGCGCGCAACCGCGGTCAAGGATACTTGGCCCGCCGGTTCGCTGCCCGGGAAAACTTTTCAAGGAAAGCTGCGTATGCGCCTGATTACCCGCGTTGCCGTGCTGTGTGTCGGACTGCTCGCCAGCCTTCAGGCGACAGCTGCCGATTTGCCACAACGTTGGGTCAGCGCCGGTGGGGCGCTTTCGGAGTGGGTGAGTGCATTGGGTGGCGAATCTAAACTGGTCGGCGTCGACACCACCAGCCAGCATCCGCAATCGCTGAAGAAGCTGCCCAGCATCGGCTATCAACGCAGTCTCTCGGCAGAAGGCATTCTCAGTCTGCGCCCGGACATCCTCATTGGCACCGAAGAAATGGGCCCGCCACCGGTTATTGCTCAGGTGAAGAGCGCCAAGGTGCAGGTCGAACTGTTCTCGGCGCAGCCGGATCTGCCGACCCTGGAAAAAAACGTTACGCATCTCGGACAGTTGCTGGGCGCGCAAGCGCAGGCGACTCGGTTGCTGGAAAGTTATCAACAGCAGCTTACCGAGCAGAAAGCGCGAGTCGCTGAGTTGCAGACCAGGCATAAAGCGCCCGGTGTGCTAGTGCTGATCGGGCATGCCGGCGGCAAACCTTTGATTGCCGGCAAGGACACTGCCGCCGACTGGCTGCTGCAACGGGCCGGGGGACATAACCTGGCGACGCATACCGGTTACAAACCGTTCTCCGTGGAGTCGCTGGCCGGGCTCGATCCTGAGGTACTGGTGTTTGCTGATCGCGCGTTGAGCGGCGAGGCGGCAAAAGCGGCATTGTTCAAGGAAAACCCCATTCTCAATTCAAGCCGCGCGGCCAAGGCCGGACGGGTGCTGGAGCTGGATCCGACGCTGCTGGTCGGCGGGCTCGGGCCGCGTTTACCGGCGGCACTGAAGAATTTGTCTGACGGCTTCTACCCGACCGCGAGCGGCCAATGACCGTACTGGTCAAACCACGAAGCCTGTTTATCGGCCTGACGCTCCTGTGTTTGCTGGCCATCTGGCTGTCGTTGGCGCTGGGGCCGGTGAGCCTGCCGCTGTTCGATACGTTACGCGCTGCATTGCGCATGGTCGGTGTGCCGTTGGCGCCGGACGGTCTGGAGCAGGCCGAGCTGATCCTCGGGCAGATCCGTCTGCCGCGCACCTTGCTCGGTCTGGCCGTCGGCGGTGTGCTGGCACTGTCGGGTGTGGCGATGCAGGGCTTGTTTCGCAATCCGCTGGCCGATCCCGGGTTGGTCGGGGTTTCCAGTGGGGCAGCGCTGGGTGCGGCGGTGGCGATTGTCGGCGGGTCATTTTTTGGCGGTTTGCCGGAGTGGTTCGGGCCGTACCTGTTGTCGGCGTGCGCGTTTCTCGGTGGACTGGGGGTGACGGCGCTGGTCTATCGGCTCGGTCGGCGCAACGGCCAGACTAACGTCGCGACCATGCTGCTGGCCGGGATCGCCCTGACGGCATTGGCAAGCTCGGCGGTGGGTCTGTTCACCTATCTGGCGGATGACGCGACTTTGCGTACGCTGACTTTCTGGAATCTGGGCAGCCTCAATGGCGCCAGTTACGCGCGTTTGTGGCCGTTGCTGATTATCAGCACTGGCGTCGCGTTGTGGTTGCCGCGGCGTGCCAAGGCGCTGAATGCGTTGTTGCTCGGTGAATCCGAGGCGGGGCATCTGGGGATCGATGTCGAGCGGCTCAAACGTGAATTGGTGTTCTGCACGGCGTTGGGTGTTGGCGCGGCGGTAGCGGCAGCCGGGATGATCGGTTTCGTTGGGCTGGTGGTGCCGCATCTGGTGCGTTTATTGGCCGGGCCCGATCACCGGGTGTTGCTGCCAGCGTCGGTACTGGCGGGGGCGAGCCTGTTGTTGCTGGCGGATCTGGTGGCGCGGTTGGCGCTGGCGCCGGCGGAGTTGCCGATCGGTATCGTCACGGCGTTTATCGGCGCGCCGTTCTTCCTCTACCTGTTGCTGCGAGGTCGTGCCTGATGCTGCGTGCGCACAATCTGCACATCCGTCGCGGACGCAAGACTGTCCTCAGCGACGTCACCCTGCAGCTTGAACCCGGTGAGGTGTTGGGTGTGCTCGGGCCGAACGGTGCCGGCAAAAGTACCTTGCTCGGTGCCTTGTGCGGTGAACTGGCTGCGGGTGAGGGCGAGGTGTTGCTCGACGACAAGGTGCTGAGTCACTGGACCGGTACGCAGCGCGCTCAGCGCCTGGCGGTGTTGCCGCAGGTGTCGACGCTGGATTTTGCCTTTCGCGTGGAAGAAGTGGTCGGCATGGGCCGCCTGCCTTATCAAAGCGGTCGGGCGCGCGACGACGAGATCGTTGCGGCAGCGCTGGCCGCTGCGGATGCCGGGCATCTGAGCGGGCGCAGTTATCTGGCATTGTCGGGTGGCGAGCGCCAGCGCGTGCATCTGGCGCGGGTGCTGGCGCAGTTATGGCCGGGGCAGGCCGGGCAAACGCTGTTGCTGGATGAGCCGACCTCGATGCTTGATCCACTGCATCAGCATACGACGCTTCAAGCGGTGCGTGAATTTGCCGACCGTGGCGCGGCAGTGCTGGTCATCCTGCATGATCTGAATCTGGCGGCGCGCTATTGTGACCGGGTGTTGCTGCTTGAGGGCGGGCGCCCGGTGGCGCTGGGTACACCGCAGCAGGTCTTGCGACCGGACGCGCTCAAAGCCGTGTTCGGTCTCGAAGTATTGGTGCAGCCGCACCCGGAGCGTGGGCATCCGCTGATCATCGCCCGCTGATTTCTCATCGAGGTGATGGTATGCGCGGGATCTGGTTGTTAGCGGTGTTGTGGCTGACGGGGTGTCAGCATGTTGCTGCGCCACCACCAGTCAGTGGTGAGATACGCGATCTGCACAGCGGCCAGGTGTTGACGGCGCAGGAACTGCTGGCGCGTCTGGCCAAGCCGCAACAGCTGATCATTGGCGAGCAACATGACAACGCCGATCATCACGCTGTGCAGTTATGGCTGATGCAGGCGCTGGGTGAGCAGCGGCCCCAAGGCAGCCTGCTTTTGGAGATGCTCACGCCGGACCAACAGCCGAAGGTTGATCAGGTTCGTCATGCGGCAACGCCGCCCAGCGATCTTGCCGCCGCACTGGCCTGGCAGGATGGCTGGGACTGGAATCTTTATGGACCGATCGTTCGGTTCGCCCTCACGCAACCCTATCCGCTGTTGGCGGCCAATCTGGATGACGGCGAAATCCGCGCTGTCTATCGCCAGTCGCCCGCCCTGAGCGGTGTTCGCAGCAATGCGGCATTGGTGAAAGCCACGCTGCTCGAACAGATCAGCGACTCACATTGCGGCTTGCTGCCCAAATCACAGATGCCGGCGATGCTTGCTGTTCAACAACAGCGGGATCGGCGTATGGCCGAACGCTTGATGGCTGCGCCGACGCCAGCGTTACTGTTGGCGGGTGCCTGGCATGCGCGCAAGGATGCTGGCGTGCCGCTGCATGTTCTGGATCTGGGCGTAGCCCAAGCGCCAACGGTGCTGATGCTGGCCGAGCAGGGCGCCGAGGTTACTGTGGCGATGGCCGATTACGTCTGGTACACCCCGGCCGCGCCCGCGCAGGATTACTGCGCACAGATGCGCAAACAGTTCGGGCAATGACTTTTCCACAGGCAAAAAAAGACCCGGTAAAAACCGGGTCAAATAACCGTGATTAGCCTGATGAGGAGATAATCTGAGAGTCCGAACCAAGGGCTTTTCAGAATATCGACTGATCTCGCGACCAGTTGTGATAATCATAGCGATTCTCATTAGCGAGTCAACCACTGTTTTTCCATTTGCTTGATTTAGTCGTGCAAATGGCCGGAATGTCCCGGAAACAAGGGACTTAACGCGCAGCTTTCACCGCGCTCAGTTGCGTGATCTGCTGGTTGAGCTGGCCGATGCGGCGGGCCATGCTCTCGATCAGGCTGTGGGCAATCTTCGGATTGTTGCGGGTCATGTTCAGAAACTGCTCTCCGGGAATCAGCATCACTGTGCTCGGCTCGCGAGCAATGACGGTAGCGTTACGCGGCTCGCCGGTGAACACCGCCATGGCGCCGAAAATCTCGTCCTTGGGCACTTCGCCAACCTTGTGCCCGTCAACAAATGCTTCGGCATGCCCATCGATGATCACGAAGACGTGATCGGCGGCATCGCCCTGCTGGATCAGTACTTCACCGCTCTCGACCCGCTTGAAGCCATTGGTGCTGCGAAACTCCCGCGGTTTCAGTTCGGCCACCGCATGAGCCAGCAGCGCCATCTGCCCCAGCAGATACTCAAGCCATTGCTCGGCCCGGCCCGGCTCGGCATAAAAATGCTGGAACAGATCGGTTCGCCGATAGGGCAACAAGCGCGATGGTCCGTCGCTGCGCAGTCGGCAATCGGCCCAGGCGTCACCTTGCTGCAGACCGATCAGATCGCCTTCCTGCCAGTAAAACAGCGCACGGCCACCGATGTAGCCGTTGATTACGCCTTCTGTCAGCAGAAACAGCTGATCGTGTGGGAGCTGCTCCATCAGGTTGTCAGAGATTTCTGGCTCAAAGGCTGGCCCGCACGGCGCAAGGCCTTCCAGCCAACGCGCGGGCAAGCTCTGCAAGCGATTGATCAGTGCATCGACCAGTGCCGATTGTTCCCCGAGCAGATACATGGCCGTCAGCGCCTGTTCAGTTCTTGTGACGCGAGGAGATGGCTTCGAGCTGCTTGTTCAAGGCGTCTTTGCGTTCGGCCGGGATGTCGTTCCAGTGCACATCCATCAGCGCCCCTTCGATCGCGTACAACAACACCTTTGATGCGCGAAACCCGCGGGTACGCACGGCCCGATAGGCGTCCACCGCCCCCAGGCGACGCAAGTCCGAGGCGCTGTGGATGCCCACGGCATGCAGCCATTGCGCCGACGTCTTGCCAAGATTCTTCAGGTGTTGCAGTTCATCATTCATCAAGCCTCCTTGCGACGGCCGAATGGAGCGTGGGCGATCTTCTCAGGAGTGTAGCCATCAGTAGGAAAAGCGTGGTTGTTTGGTCGGATTAGACGCAAACGCTTCTAAGAAAGGCGATGAGATCTGGCGAATGCAATAGTAAGGAGTGTGACGCATACAACTGTAGGAGTGAGCCTGCTCGCGATAGCGGCGTAACAGCCGACATCCATTTTGAATGTCAGTCGGCTATCGCGAGCAGGCTCACTCCTACAAGGGGAGGGTGTTGTGTCAGGGGCTGCCGATGGTGCTCAGCGTGTGCGATAACGCAACCGTGTACCAAAATTCATCGACATCAAAATCTCGTCAGCACTCAGCTCTGGCGGGAAGTACGCTCCGGAAATCTGTGCATGCGCCAGGCTCGCGCCTTCGAGCGATGAATTACGGAAATCGATGCCACGCAAATCGGCAGAACGGAAGTAGGCGTCCCGGAAATCCACGCCATCGGCGTTCAGTTCACGCAGATCGAGGCCACGGAAGTCGCCACCAACCATGTCGATCGGGCCGTCGTTCGGGCGTTCCTTGTTGAAGCCTGTGATGTCGTCTTTGTGCAGCAAGGCAAAAAGCGGGGTGTCGAGAAGTTTCGGCTGGCTCATGTCACATCACCTGTTGGTTTTATGACGCCAGTATAGTGCCACTATTTGACGGCCGTGAAGCAAGCGAGGGCTTCACGGCCGAAATAGTTTCTTACAGGCCTGGCAGACGCTGACGGATCTGTGCGACTACGGTGTCGAGGGTCCCGCTTTCATTGGTCTGCACGCGTTTGCTGCGCAGAATCTCTTCTGGCGTCAGCGCCTCGCGGCTGGCCTGCTGGGCCTCGATCACGGCCAGCGTGGCGTCGGAAGGGTCCTTCTTGTCAGCCTGACGAATCGCCAGCCAGCTTTCGATCACCGCCTGAGGCGCGTTGCAGTCGAGGATCAGGAACGGCGTGCCGGTGGCTTCGGCCACCTGAGCGGCGTTGTCGCGTTGCTCGCGCTTGAGGTAGGTCGCATCGATCACCACCGGGAAACCGGCGTGCAGGATCACTCCGGCAATCTCATGCAGGCGGGCATAGGTGGCAACGCTGGCGTCGGCGCTGTAAATCCCCGCCTGCACGTCGTTGGCTACGGTCTGCTCGCCGAACAGGCGCTTGCGCTCGACATCGGAACGCAGGCGAATCGCGCCCAGCGCTTCGACCAGACGCATCGCCACGTGGCTCTTGCCGACAGCCGATACGCCGTGGGTGATGGCCATGAAGCGCGATGGGATGGTGCTGTAGCTTTCTGCCAGGTTGGCGTAGTTGCGGTACTGGCGCAGGGTGGTTGCGCGCTGCACCGGGGTGGCATCCGCCGGCATGCTGAACAGCGCGACTTTGGCGCGAACCAGTGCGCGGTAGGCTTTATAGAAGTTCAGCACTTCCAGGCCCTGATAGTCGCCGGTCAGCTCCAGGTACTGGCTGATGAAGCGGCGGGCGAGGGATTTCAGGCCACGGTCTTCCAGGTCCATCGCCAGGAAACCGATGTCGGCCCAGACGTCAGTGAAGCGGAACGGTTCGTTGAACTCGATGCAGTCGAAGATCACCACTTTGCCATTGATGACAGTCGCGTTGCCCAGGTGAATGTCACCGTGGCATTCGCGAGTGAAACCCTCGGCCTTGCGCTGGCTGAACAGTGCCTTGAGACGATCGAAGCTGCTCTCGGCCCAGGCCTTCAGGGCCTCGAGTTGCAGCAGATCATTTTTGTCGCTGAGGAACGGCAGGATCTGTTCGAAGTTCTGGCGCACCGGGGCCATCACGCTGTCCGGGGTCCCGGCCTCGTGTTCGGCCGGGACTTTTGGCGCACTGAGGTGGAATTTGGCGATCTGCTCGGCCATTTCATCGATGTGCTGGGTGGTCAGTTCACCGTTGGCTTGCAGGGTGCTGAGCAGGCCGGTCTGCGGGAATTGACGCATTTTCAGCACATATTCGATCACCGGGCCGTCGCCACCCAGTTGTGGCGCCTCGACGCTGCCGGTCACCGGCAACACGTCCAGATACAAATCGTCGGTCAGACGCTGGTTCAGGCGCAGCTCTTCAGCACAGAAATGTGCGCGTGATTCGAGGCCGGTGAAGTCAAGGAAGCCGAAATTCACTGGCTTCTTCACTTTATAAGCAAACGGGCCGGTGAGGATCACCCACGAGATATGGGTTTCGATGACCTGGAACCCTTCGACGGGGTGCGGGTAGAGGGCCGGGTTTTGCAGGGCAGCGATCAGGGACTGGCTCACGGGCGATCCTTCAGAGACTGGGAAATTCGAGGTCGCCATTATGGCCGCTCGCCAGCCTGACGCAAACCTCGGAGCGCTCCTGTTGAGTATGAATAAAGTGCGTATAATCCGCCGCCATGACTCGAACTCGATCCCCCCGTACCAAGAAAAAACCAGTCTCCAAGGGCCTCAGCCCGTGGTTGAGCTGGGCCATTAAACTCAGCCTGGTCGGCCTTGTGGTGCTGGCCGGCTTCGCCGTTTACCTCGATGCCGTGGTGCAGGAGAAGTTCTCCGGCAAGCGCTGGACCATCCCGGCCAAGGTATACGCGCGTCCGCTTGAGCTGTTCGTCGGACAAAAGCTCAGCAAGGAAGATTTCCTCACCGAGCTCGATGCCCTGGGCTATCGCCGCGAAGCCGTGAGCAATGGCCCCGGCGCTGCTGCCGTCAACGGCAATACCGTTGATCTGAACACTCGTGGCTTCCAGTTCTATGAAGGCCTGGAAAAAGCCCAGCCGGTGCGCGTGCGCTTCTCCGGCGACTATGTGGCCGAACTCTCGGGGCTCAATGGCGGCAAATTGTCCGTGGTGCGGCTCGAGCCGCTGATGATCGGCGGCATTTACCCGAAAAACCTTGAAGACCGCATCCTGATCAAGCTCGATCAGGTGCCACCGTACCTGCTGGAAACCCTGGTAGCAGTGGAAGACCGCGACTATTACAGTCACTGGGGCGTGTCGCCGAAGTCGATTGCCCGGGCCATCTGGGTCAACACCTCTGGCGGCAAGATGACCCAGGGCGGCAGTACGCTGACCCAGCAACTGGTGAAGAACTTCTACCTGACCAACGAGCGCAGCCTGAGCCGCAAGCTCACCGAAGCGATGATGGCGATGCTGCTGGAACTGCACTACGACAAAAAGGAAATTCTTGAGGCCTACCTCAATGAAGTCTTTGTCGGCCAGGATGGTCAGCGTGCCGTGCACGGTTTTGGTCTGGCCAGCCAGTTCTTCTTTGGTCAGCCACTGTCCGAGCTGAAGCTGCATCAGGTCGCGCTGCTGGTCGGCATGGTCAAGGGCCCGTCCTATTACAACCCGCGCCGCAATCCCGAGCGTGCGCTGGAACGGCGTAACCTGGTGCTCGACGTGCTTGAGCAGCAAGGCGTGGCGACTGCCGAACAGGTCGAAGCGGCGAAGAAAATGCCACTGGGTGTGACCACGCGCGGCAAGCTTGCCGACAGCTCGTTCCCGGGCTTTATCGATCTGGTCAAACGCCAGTTGCGCGAAGACTATCGCGACGAGGACTTGACCGAAGAAGGCTTGCGGATCTTCACCAGTTTCGACCCGATTCTGCAGATGAAGGCCGAAGCGTCGGTGAATGACACCTTCAAACGGCTGGCTGGACGCAAGGGCTCCGATGACGTGGAAGCGGCGATGGTCGTGACCAACCCGGAAACCGGCGAAGTGCAGGCGATGATCGGTAGCCGTCAGGCCAGTTACGCCGGTTTCAACCGGGCGCTGGACGCCGTGCGGCCGATCGGTTCCCTGGTCAAGCCAGCGGTGTATCTGACCGCACTGGAAAAACCGAGCCGTTACACGCTGACCAGTTGGCTGTCGGATGATCCGCTGTCGATCAAAGGCGCGGACGGCCAGGTGTGGAAGCCACAGAACTACGACCGTCGCTCCCACGGCACAGTCTTCCTCTATCAAGGGCTGGCGCATTCGTACAACCTGTCGACCTCGCGCCTGGGTCTGGAAGTCGGTGTGCCGAATGTGCTCAAGACCCTTGCGCGTCTGGGCGTGACCCGGGAATTCCCGGCGTTCCCGTCGATGCTGCTCGGGGCTGGCGGCATGACCCCGATCGAAGTGGCGACCATGTATCAGACCCTCGCCAACGGTGGTTTCAATACGCCGATGCGCGGGATTCGCAGTGTGCTGACCGCCGAGGGCGAGCCGCTCAAGCGTTATCCGTTCCAGATCGAGCAGCGATTTGATCCGGCGTCCATCTACTTGATCCAGAACGCCATGCAGCGTGTGATGCGTGAAGGTACCGGCAGCTCGGTTTACAACGTGCTGCCCAAGACCCTGACGCTGGCCGGCAAGACCGGTACCAGTAACGATTCGCGTGACAGCTGGTTCGCCGGTTTCAGTCAGGATCTGCTGGCGGTGGTCTGGCTGGGCCGTGACGACAACGGCAAGACCCCATTCACCGGGGCGACCGGTGCGCTGCAGGTCTGGACCAGTTTCATGCGCAAGGCCGATCCGCTGCCGCTGGACATGCCACAGCCGGACAACATCGTGCAGGCGTGGGTCGATTCGCGTACCGGGCAAGGCTCCGATGCCAACTGTCCGGGGGCGGTGCAGATGCCGTATATTCGCGGCAGCGAACCGCTACCCGGCGCCGCGTGTGCAAGCGAAACGCCTGCCTCGCCGGAGTCGGTGATGGATTGGGTCAAGGGCTGGATGAATTAAGCAAAGAGGGTTTCAAGTGAACAAGTGGTTGATTCCAGCGGTGACTGCCGTGGCTTTGCTCAGTGGCTGCTCTACCGTACAGCGTGGTTCGATCCCGGTGGTGGACGCCGGCACCGCCGTGTCCAACAGCGAACGGCTGTCGGCCAACGGCGGTTTCCGCAAGACGACAGTCACACGCCCAGTCCAGGGCCAGGCGCAATCCCAGGCCATCCCACAAGGCGATACCGGCGTGGTGGTGATGGTGCCGGGTGGTGGCGCCACGACATCGGCGCCGATCAGCTCCTCGCCGATCGTGCCGGGCCCGGCGTCTGGCGGTATCACCGCAGGGCCGTACAACCCGTCGCCGGTTGAGTCGGCACCGATCAACACCGGCAGCTACAGCATGCCTTCGACGCCAAGCGGGATTCCTTCGGCCAGCAGTGGCGGTGGTCTGTCGGCGGACGAGCAACTGGACGGTCCGGTGCTCGCCTTGCTGACCACCGCACAGCAGCAACAGGCCGGTGGCGACCTCAACGGTGCGTCTTCCAGCCTCGAGCGCGCGCAACGTGTTGCCCCGCGTGAACCGCAAGTGCTCTATCGTCTGGCGCAAGTACGCATGGCTCAAGGCGACGCGCCGCAGGCCGAGCAGTTCGCCCGTCGTGCACTGACCATGGCCAACGGTCGTCCGGACTTGCAGGCCAACCTGTGGGAGATCATCGCGCAGTCCCGTGAGAAACAAGGCGATTCCGCCGGCGCAGCGCTGGCTCGTCAGAAGGCCAAGGTTTCGCTGTGATGGATTCCCGTTTCCCGAAAATCGCTGATCAGTTGCTGCTGATCGAGCGCGAACTGCGCACGCAGGGTTGGTGGGATGACGTTCAGCCGTCCGCCGAGGCTTTGAGCAGTGTGGAGCCGTTTTCGGTCGACACGCTGGATTTCGAGCAATGGCTGCAATGGATCTTCCTGCCACGGATGAAAATGATCCTTGAGCAGGATCTGCCGTTGCCCAATGCCTCGGGCATTCAGGAAATGGCCGAAATGGTCTTTGCCCAGCGTAATCTGCAGGGCAAGGATCGACAGCTGCAGGTGCTGCTCAAAGAGTTTGACCTGCTGATTACCGCCTCGCGCTAAGCCTCTGTAGGAGCTGCCGCAGGCTGCGATCTTTTGATCTTGGTTTCAAAGATCAAAAGATCGTCCGATCGCGGCCCGAGCCTGCGGCAGCTCCTACAGGTGACTATTCGCAGTTCTGCGCAATCTGCTTCTGCGCTTCGACAATGCGCTCCTGACGCTGCGCATCATCCAGCCGCCGTAATTGTCCCTCCACTTCCTCCCTCAACCGCGGATTGTTCTGCAATTGCGCCAGGTTCGTCCGTGACTGTTCGCAAAATGCCTTGAGCTGCGCCTGCTGCTCCGCCACCTGTTTCTTCACCTTGTCGTCGATGGCTTTCTGATCGCCCAGCGTACCACTGCCAGGCATGGCGGCAGGTTTCGGTGGGGGCGAGGAGGGCGTCTGCACAGTCGTCGCCGGCAGCCCTTGCGGTGGCTGCGCATCGAAGTGCGTGACGCCTTGGGCATCGACCCATTTGTAGATCTGAGCGGCCGAGCACCATGGGCTGAGGCCGATCAGCAGAGTTAACAGAAGCGTTCGCATGCTGATTCCTTGGCAAAATTGCGCAATTGACGCTAACAGAGTAGCTGTTTTCAGGTTTTTTCTTGCGTTCTCATGTGCTTACCCACAATTAAGCACATTGACGGCTTGACTTGGAGAGGGCGAAACAGAAGAATCCAAAGTCCGCTGTAGAGGGACTGCCAGAAGCAGACCCACTCGGTAGATCATGAGGCGCATATCCGCGTCGACCTGTTACACCCGCAACGCGTTACCTCGCGCTGGGTGGGAAAGGCCCGCAACACTTGGGACGATCCCAATACTTGCTCAGTCAGTGCTGACGTAGTCGGCGACCACCGTCGCTCATGCTCTGCCGAGAAGTAAACCTATTAAGACCCGCCCCTTTTGTGTGGACGGTATTCTGGCGTTTTAGAGGTGAACAACGTGGAGCTTTTATCTGGCGGTGAGATGCTCGTCCGCTTTTTGCGTGACGAAGGCGTCAAATATATCTACGGGTACCCGGGTGGTGCTCTCCTTCATGTTTACGATGCCCTGTTCAAAGAACCGGAAGTGACCCACATCCTGGTTCGTCATGAACAAGCGGCTACCCATATGGCTGACGGCTACGCCCGTGCCACCGGTAAAGCCGGCGTGGTACTGGTGACATCAGGTCCTGGCGCCACAAACGCCATCACCGGTATCGCCACCGCCTATATGGATTCGATTCCAATGGTGATCATTTCCGGTCAGGTGCCAAGCACTATGGTCGGCACCGACGCGTTCCAGGAAACCGACATGATCGGTATCTCCCGGCCGATCGTGAAGCACAGCTTCATGATCAAGCACGCTTCGGAAATCCCGGAAGTCATGAAGAAGGCGTTCTACCTGGCGCAATCCGGTCGTCCGGGCCCGGTCGTGGTCGATATCCCGAAAGACATGACCAACCCGGCCGAGAAGTTCGAATACGTCTTCCCGAAAAAAGCCAAGCTGCGTTCCTACAGCCCGGCCGTTCGCGGCCACTCCGGGCAAATCCGCAAGGCGGCAGAAATGCTCCTGGCGGCCAAGCGTCCTGTGCTCTATTCCGGTGGCGGCGTGATCCTCGGCAACGGTTCCGCACCGCTGACCGAACTGGCGAAAATGCTCAACCTGCCAGTGACCAACACCCTGATGGGCCTGGGCGGTTTCCCAGGCACCGACCGGCAGTTCATCGGCATGCTCGGCATGCACGGCAGCTACACCGCCAACCTGGCGATGCACCATGCCGACGTGATCCTCGCTGTCGGCGCGCGTTTCGATGACCGGGTGATCAACGGCGCGGCGAAGTTCTGCCCGAACGCCAAGATCATCCACATCGACATCGACCCGGCTTCGATCTCCAAGACCATCAAGGCTGACGTGCCAATCGTTGGCCCGGTGGAGAGCGTCCTGACCGAAATGGTCGCGATCCTCAAGGAAATCGGCGAGACCCCGAACAAGGAGTCCGTCGCCAGTTGGTGGAAGCAAGTCGATGAGTGGCGCGGTGATCGCGGCCTGTTCCCTTATGAAAAGGGCGACGGCAGCCTGATCAAGCCGCAGACCGTGATCGAGACCCTGTGTGAAGTGACCAAGGGCGATGCCTTCATCACTTCCGACGTGGGCCAGCACCAGATGTTCGCTGCGCAGTACTACAAGTTCAACAAGCCTAACCGCTGGATCAACTCCGGTGGTCTGGGCACCATGGGCTTCGGTTTCCCTGCGGCCATGGGCATCAAGTTGAGCTTCCCGGATGACGACGTTGCCTGCGTCACTGGCGAAGGCAGCATCCAGATGAATATCCAGGAGCTGTCGACCTGCCTGCAATACGGCTTGCCGGTGAAAATCGTCATCCTGAACAACGGCGTTCTGGGGATGGTTCGTCAGTGGCAGGACATGAGCTACGGCAGCCGTCACTCGCACTCTTACATGGAGTCGCTGCCTGACTTCGTCAAACTGGCTGAAGCCTACGGTCACGTCGGCGTGCGCATCACTGATTCGAAAGATTTGAAGTCGAAGATGGAAGAGGCGTTCGCCATGAAAGATCGTCTGGTGGTGATCGATATTTCGGTCGATACCAGCGAGCACGTCTATCCGATGCAGATCAAAGACGGCTCCATGCGCGATATGTGGCTGAGCAAGACGGAGCGTACTTAATCATGCGGCACATTATTTCCCTGCTTCTGGAAAACGAACCCGGCGCTTTGTCTCGCGTAGTCGGCCTGTTCTCGCAGCGCAACTACAACATTGAAAGCCTGACGGTGGCGCCAACCGAAGACCCGACTCTGTCGCGTCTGACGCTGACCACTGTTGGCCACGATGAAATCATCGAGCAGATCACCAAAAACCTGAACAAGCTGATCGAAGTGGTCAAGCTGGTGGACCTGTCGGAAAGCGCTCACATCGAGCGCGAGCTGATGCTGGTCAAGGTCAAGGCCACTGGCGCCCAGCGCGCCGAGATCAAACGCACCACCGATATCTACCGTGGACAGATCGTCGACGTCAGCGCCAGCGTGTATACCGTTCAACTGACCGGTACCAGCGACAAGCTCGACAGCTTCATTCAGTCCATCGGCACCGCATCGATTCTGGAAACCGTCCGTAGCGGCGTGACCGGCATTGCCCGCGGCGACAAAGTACTCAGCATCTAAACCAAATTAGCGAATGGCCTGAACGGCCTGGATATATAGGGGAAATTCATGAAAGTTTTCTACGATAAAGACTGCGACCTGTCGATCATCCAGGGCAAGAAAGTTGCCATCATCGGTTACGGTTCCCAGGGCCACGCCCAGGCATGCAACCTGAAAGATTCCGGTGTCGACGTTACCGTCGGTCTGCGTAAAGGTTCGGCTACCGTTGCCAAAGCCGAAGCTCACGGCCTGAAAGTGACCGACGTGGCCGCCGCTGTTGCCGGCGCCGACCTGGTCATGATCCTGACCCCGGACGAATTCCAGTCCCAGCTGTACAAGAACGAAATCGAGCCGAACATCAAGAAAGGCGCCACCCTGGCCTTCTCCCACGGTTTCGCGATCCACTACAACCAGGTTGTTCCGCGTGCCGACCTCGACGTGATCATGATCGCGCCGAAAGCGCCGGGTCACACCGTGCGTTCCGAGTTCGTGAAGGGCGGCGGTATCCCTGACCTGATCGCGATCTACCAGGACGCTTCGGGCAACGCCAAAAACGTTGCACTGTCCTACGCAGCTGGCGTGGGTGGCGGTCGTACCGGCATCATCGAAACCACCTTCAAGGACGAGACCGAAACCGACCTGTTCGGCGAACAAGCCGTACTGTGCGGCGGTACCGTTGAGCTGGTGAAAGCCGGTTTCGAAACTCTGGTTGAAGCTGGCTACGCGCCGGAAATGGCCTACTTCGAGTGCCTGCACGAACTGAAGCTGATCGTTGACCTCATGTACGAAGGCGGTATCGCCAACATGAACTACTCGATCTCCAACAACGCTGAATACGGCGAGTACGTGACCGGCCCGGAAGTGATCAACGCCGAATCCCGTCAGGCCATGCGCAATGCCCTGAAACGTATTCAGGACGGCGAATACGCCAAAATGTTCATCAGCGAAGGCGCGACCGGCTACCCTTCGATGACCGCCAAGCGTCGTAACAACGCCGCTCACGGTATCGAAATCATCGGCGAGAAACTGCGCTCCATGATGCCGTGGATCGGTGCCAACAAGATCGTCGACAAAGCCAAAAACTAAGTCGTCATCCTTGTACGAAAAACGCGGCCTCGGCCGCGTTTTTTCGTTTGAAACCGATGGTTCTGGTATAAAGCTGCATCGTTTGTGGCCGAACCGTCGTCACAGGCACCTGTCGAAACTTTCCAAACCGTTGCAAGGTAATGTCCATGAGCGAACGTCCCGAAGAGCCGAACCAGGCTTCTGACGCCGAAAGCCTGCTGCCCATCGATGAACATGTCGAGGAAGGGCACGACGCAGAAGGTCGTAAAGTCCGGCATCGTGGTATCTATCTGCTGCCGAATCTGTTCACCACTGCGAACCTGTTCGCAGGGTTTTATTCCATCATCAACTCGATGAGTGCCCAGGCTGCCTTGAGCGCCGGGGACTCTGCGAATGCGAGCAAGTATTTCGCCTTTGCCGCGATCGCAATCTTTGTAGCCATGGTGCTCGACGGTCTCGATGGTCGCGTAGCGCGCATGACCAATACGCAAAGTGCCTTCGGCGCCGAATATGACTCGCTGTCCGACATGGTCGCTTTTGGTGTCGCACCGGCGCTATTGGCCTTTGGCTGGGCATTGGGTGACATGGGCAAGGTCGGCTGGATGGTTGCCTTCATCTATGTCGCCGGCGCGGCATTGCGTCTGGCGCGTTTCAATACCCAGGTCGGAACTGCGGACAAGCGCTATTTCATTGGTCTGGCCAGCCCGGCAGCTGCCGGCGTGGTCGCGGGAATCGTCTGGGCGTTCAGCGATTACGGCATTCAGGGTTCGAAGATGTCGTTCCTGGTCGCCTTGATGGTGGCGGCTGCCGGCATGCTGATGGTCAGCAACATCAAGTACAACAGCTTCAAGGAGCTGGACTTGAAGGGGCGCGTGCCGTTCGTGGCGATCCTCGCCGTGGTGCTGGTGTTCGCCGTGGTGTTCAGCGATCCACCGCGAATTCTACTGCTGGTGTTCCTCGGTTACGCCGCTTCCGGCCCTGTGCAATACCTGTTGCGTCTTCGTCGTCACAAAAACGCCGAATGATGTAATTTCCCGCATACTCCGCAGTCTATGGGTGCATCTGTCCTCCAAAGCTGCGGAGTTGCCATGCTGATCAAAATCCCCAAAGCGTCCGACTGCCATGAGTCGGATGTCACGCCTGAATCCATTTATCTTTCTCGTCGCCAATTGCTCGGAGCTACCGCTGCCGGTATCGCCGTGAGCAGCCTGCCGCGTTGGGCCAGTGCCGGGGATGCGGCGCGTTATGCCGATGTCGAGCCGGGCAAGGCGCCTGCCTGGTTTGCTGAGAAGCTCCCTTCTACCAAGTGGGGCGCCGTCAACGTCAAGGATGAGGCAATCACGCCTTATAAAGACGCGACCCATTACAACAACTTCTATGAGTTCGGCACCGACAAGGGTGATCCGGCGGCCAATGCCGGTTCGCTGAAAACCGAGCCGTGGAGCGTGGTCGTGGACGGGGAGGTGGGTAAGCCAGGGCGTTACGAGCTGGAAGACTTCATGAAGCCGTACCAGTTGGAGGAGCGTATCTATCGCCTTCGCTGTGTTGAGGCGTGGTCGATGGTCATCCCGTGGATTGGCTTTCCGATTTCTGCGCTGCTCAAACAGGTCGAACCCACCTCCAACGCCAAGTACATTCGCTTTGAGACTCTGCAGGATCCCAAAAGCATGCCGGGTCAGCGCTCAGGTTTCGCCCTGATCGACTGGCCATATGTAGAAGGCTTGCGCCTGGACGAGGCGATGAGTCCGCTGGCGATTCTGGCGGTTGGCATGTATGGCCGTGAGTTGCCGAATCAGAACGGTGCGCCGCTGCGCCTGGTAGTGCCGTGGAAGTACGGCTTCAAGAGTGTGAAGTCCATTGTGCGGATCAGTCTGGTCAGCGAGCAACCGAAAACTACCTGGCAGAGCATCGCGGCAGATGAGTACGGGTTTTATGCCAACGTGAATCCGACGGTTGATCACCCGCGCTGGACTCAGGCACGGGAGCGGCGTCTGCCGAACAGTCTGTTCAAGCCGAATGTGCGTGATACACAGATGTTCAACGGCTATGCGGATGAAGTCGCTTCTTTATATACAGGGCTCGATCTGCGGAAGAACTACTGATGCGATATCCGTTCTGGCGTGTAGGCGTGTTCATTGCGGCGGCGATCTGGCCATTGCTTTGGTTTTATCAGGCGTTCGCCGATTTGCTCGGGCCGGATCCTGGCAAAGTCCTGGTTGATCGATTGGGGCTGGGGACGCTGGTATTGCTGCTGATCACTTTGAGCATGACGCCGCTGCAGAAATTGACGGGGTGGGCGGGCTGGGTTGCTGTGCGCCGTCAGTTGGGACTTTGGTGTTTTGCCTATGTGGTTCTGCATTTGTTCAGCTATATGGCGTTTATCCTCGGCTTCGACTGGTCGCAGTTGGGCGTGGAGTTGCGTAAGCGGCCGTACATCATTGTGGGTACGCTGGGTTTTCTTGGTCTGTTGGCGTTGGCGGTGACTTCCAATCGCTACAGTCAGCGCCGTTTGGGTGTGCGCTGGAAGAAATTGCATCGGTTGGTGTATGTGATTCTCGGGCTGGGATTGCTGCATATGTTGTGGATCGTGCGTGCTGATCTCAAGGAGTGGGCGATCTATGCCTTTATAGGTGCGGTGCTTTTACTGATGCGTGTACCTGCGGTTGCGCGTCGAATCCCGCGTTTGCTGACTAAAAAGCAGGTTTTGCAATAAAACTGAAATTAACGGTTGACGGCAGATTCAGGAGGTCTATAATTCGCCCCACTTCCGGCGCAGTCGAAACGGAAAACTCCTTGAGATTCAATGAGTTACGCAGTTTTCGGCAT